>JAPLNL010000091.1 GCA_026692905.1 Planctomycetota bacterium | reverse complement strand
GTTACGAGTATTGATAAAGTCGGCACTATTCACCGCACCCGACTGATTGAAGTCCCCAACCAATACGTTGAATGAGAAATTCAAGGCAGCCAAGTTATTGCCGCTAGTATCTTTCACCACGCCTAGGGTCGAAGCTATCCTGTAACTATCGGTTGGCAAAGGAGCATTGAAATTGATCACAATCCCTCCCTTGGAAGCATCGTATACAATGCCGGAGATAGCTCCAGCGTAATTCGCTGTGTTGATCCCCAGCAACTGAATATCTGTATTCAAAAACGCACCCGCTGTTCCGCTTCCCTGGACTACCTCAGATGTACTTAGGACTAACTGATTAAGGTTCTGCCATGGCAGAGGCTTCAGTTGATTCGTCTGAGTATCCGTTGGGATCTGGAAACCAACGCCGTCGCTTCCATCGCTGTTGTCACCGTCAACTGGATCCACAGATCCCTTATATGCCGCGGCCCAGGTCGTACCAGCAACTTTGTATGAACCGATGGTTGGTGGCGTTACATCCGATGCGGTAAAGGTAAACGAGACTGAGGAACTACCACCATCTTCGTCCGTGCCAGTAATCGTTACGACTTGGTTGGTAACGATTGTAGCTGGTGTGTAAGACCACGCCCAAGTTCCGTCACTGTTCTTGACCACCGTTCCCAGACTTGCAGATAGAGTTACCGTATCCGCAGGCACATCAAAATAAGTTCCTGTATTCGCGAACGTAGTTCCGACAGCACCATTCAACGATGCATTGGCTTGCGTCAGAACCGGTCCAACGTTGTTGACCGTGTAAGTGAACGTTGTCGAAGCCGTTCCACCGACGCCGTCATTGGCCGTAATGGTAACCGTGGTCGCGGCAACCTGATCGGTCGAAGCGAAGCTCCAATCCCAAGTTCCGTTAGCGTTCTTGACAATCGTTCCAACCGAAGTGGTCAGTGTGACCACGTTGCCCGCGTCCGGATCAGACCAAGTACCGGTGTTGGTAATGGTTGTACCCTCGTTACCACTGACAGCAGCCGAATTAGCCGCTACCACTGGGTTCGAGTTGGAAGCCGGGACAGTTCCCGGCGAACCTTTGTCAGTCAAAGCATAAACGGTGGCTGCAGGTGTTCCGACTTGAACTGGGTTAATGACTCCATCGGTTCCGACAACAGAAGACCTCCAGTTGGTACCAACGTTATTGTCCGTCGAGATGCTCTTGAGGTAGATACTCGAACCGGCAACGTTTGCTGGCCAAATGATTCCATCGTCATCATAGTTGGCTTGATCGATCGTTGCGTTACCCGAGTCGCGAAGCAGGATGTTCTCATTCAGTGTTCCAACGGCGGACGGACTGTTCGCTAGGTCTCCCCAGAACATACCTACTACAACGGCTGTGCTAGGTACATTCCATGCGGCGCGGAAAGTTTCTGGCGAAACACCGCTGACCACTCGATTGTATAGCACTCCAACTTGGCCAGGAGCGAGAGTCGTTCCTGGGGCGATCGTGCCCCAATTCGTCACGTCTTCGTCGTCGATCGACCAATTGCTCAAATCAGCAGTAGCGGAGCCACGATTTACAACTTCGATCCATTCCGCCTTCGTCGCGTTGTTAAACGCAGTACCAGCCCCAGACCCTGGATTGTACATGAATTCGGAAATGACTACATCCACAACCTCGTTGTCCGTAACCGGAACAATGCTTGTTCCGTTAACGAAGCCAGCCGATGAAGCTGTAATCGTTACGTTCTTGAGACCGTCAGCGATGGAATCATCCACTGCAGTTACAGTGAATGTAGCCGAAGCTTGCCCAGCAAGAATGGTTACAGACGCTGGAACCGTTGCACTAGCTGGATCACTGCTCGTCAAATTGACGGTTAAATCACCAGCAGTTCCCAGATTGCGAGTCACTGTCACGACAGCGGTCCCGCCATTTTCTGCAATCGTTGTTGGAGCAACCGAGACGCTTAGCGTGGATGCTTCAGCAGTCGTGAAGTTCCAGGTTGTAGCATCGGTATTTGCAATTCCAGGATAAGAAAGGCCGTTGGTGTTGCCGATCACCTTGATGTTGTCGATCGCCCACCACCAATCGTTGGCACCAGTCACTCCCCATCGGAATTGCATGCTTCCGCCATTTGGCTGATCGGGCAAAGCGATGCTTCTATGCTCATTGATGTTTGATGACGTAGTTGAGTTCGATGTGTTCGACGGGTCCAACGTTAACAGGTTAGCCCAAGTCGCACCACCATCATAAGTCACATCAAGCTTACCAATCTGGCTATCTTCTGGTCTGAAACTTGAATCGAAGTCGAGCACGGCTGTACCGGCAACCACGTCAGCTAGACTGATAGGGCTAGTCAAGAACAAACTGTTGAAGCTGTTATTGAGGGTAACCGTATCGTCCCATTCATCCGTTTCGCCGACAGCGATCGTATTAGTCCCCAACGTAAAATTCGCACGGGATTGCCCACCCTGGGTAGCCCAGAAACTCTTCGCCGCAAAAGTCCAACCGTTCCATTCAGGGACGCCGCCCGGTGGCATTAGGGAATTGTCAACGCTGTAACCCGTCGGTGGGGTGGCTGTGAAGTCTCTGCCGTTTGCTGTCAAACCAACGGTTTCGAATACAGCAGGCTTGAGCGTCATCAGTTCAAAGTCCTGGCTCAGTAAGGTCGCGCCAGTCTTGACCGCATTGGTTGCACTCAAGATCGCTCCTTCTTCGAACGAAACATAGTAGTTGGTGAGTCCAACCAAATCTTGCGAAGGGTTAATCGTGACAACCGCACCGGAAATGGTTACTAAAGACGAGCGAATATCAATGCTCTGCGCCGACTTGCCGTCTGAATTCCGGATGATGTGAACAAATCCATTCCCCTTCTTGACGTTTTGATCAAATGTAACGACTAAGTTTGCACCAACTGGAACAGCAGGTGAATTATCTGCTGGGCTGAGAGTTGTCGTCTTTGGGAAGTCATCGTCAGTGACGTTGATAGAAGCGGAAACCGAGAAATAATCGGTTGCTGCTGCGGAAATAATGGCCGTTTGCGTTCCGTCTCCCAAGGTGTCATCGACTGCATTAATCGTGAAGGTCACAGACGATCCCGCAGGACCAACTGGAATGACGACCGTGGCTGGTACCGTTGCCTCTGTTGTATCACTGCTCGTAAGCGTAACCGTTAGCGGTGCGGCGACAGCCAGATTGCTTGTGACTGTGCCAGTCGCTGTTCCGCCGTTCTCACTCATCGACGTCTTATCGATGGTAACAGTCAGAGTAGGCGCAACCGCGGTAGTAAAATTCCATTCGTCTGCAGGTTGGAACCCTTGGAAAGGAAGTCCCTGAATCTCGCCAGTGATTTTCAAATTGTCGATGGCAAGGTAACCGCCGGAATTGAAGATTTGTCCAAATCGGAACATCATTGAGCCAGAAGTTGGGTTGCTCAATGGTGCCCCCAACGCCGTAGCACCAGTAACACCCGAGCTATTGATTATCACGTGTGTGTTTCCAACACTGGAATCGAACTGTGCGATGTCGACCCAGCTGGATCCGCCATCGAATGAACGCTGGATGGCACCGAACTTCGGAACCGATCCGGAGTAAGACGCATCAAATTCAAGAACAACCGATCCAGCCGTAACGCTCGACAAATCGATTGGAGTGGTGCGGAGATAGGAGTCCTGAACAGTGGTCACCGCAACAGTCCCTTGACCTGCAAAACTAGAATTCCCACCGATTGCTACAAATGTGCTCTTGTCGATAAAATCCCAGCCGCCACCCGTTACACTGAAGCCAGTCGGCGGAGTTGTTCCCGGAACGGTCAAATCAAAGCCTTGCTTCAACAAAATTGAGGCTGACGGCAAGGCAGGCAGAGTGGCATCGACCAATGCACCATCGTCCACCAAAACATAGTAATCTGTTAGACCATTCAAATTAACTGGCGGGTCGATCGTTACGACACTTCCAGCAATAGTAACTGCAGGAGAGTTCACGTCCAAACTAGCCACCACGACATTACCCGTTGTGCGAACAATGTTGATCAAGCCGCTGCCTTTTTTGATCGGCACATTGGAAGTGATCACTAAGTTGCTCTTGTAATCAACTCCTGTAGCATTGTCAGCAGGGCTCAAAGATACGACTTTCGGCCCCTCATCATCAAGAACATTGATGGTCTTGGAACCTGATGCGAACGTTGGTGCCGAAGCGCTGATCGACACTGTTTGCGTGCGATCGCTCAAAGTATCATCTACTGCAGTGATCGCAAATGTTACCGAAGCTTGACTCGCAGGGATGGTAACCGTTGCTGGTATTGTCGCTTCGGTTGTGTCGTTACTCGTCAGCGTAACCACAAGCGGGTCAGTCCAATTGGCCGCGGACCCGTTTCTTGTCACAGTACCAACTGCAGTGCCGCCATTCTCACTCATCGACGCCTTGTCGATTCCGACGGTCAAACGAGGAATATCCAAATTCCAAGTGGTTGCATCGCTGATTCCCAAAAACGGTACACCAGTCACAGTACCGGTTACCTTGAGGTTGTCAACAGCCCACCACCAGTCGTTTTTGCCAGTGACCCCCCAACGCAATTCCATTGTGGAAGCGCCCGATGGATTCTGAATGCTTCGAAAAGGGGCATTTCCTTTGCCCCGGTCATTACCGCCTACACTCACCCCAGTATTTACGCCAGAGACCAAATGCTCATTGATATTGACAGGTACCGCTGCGATGGGTGGAAGCGGAGCAGCACCCAGATCGCCAGGCGCGTCATTGCTGGTGTTGGTTGGGTCAAGCGTCAGAATGTTCGTCCAAGCGCCGCCGTCGAATCGAACGTCAAGCGTCCCAACCTGCGAATCCTCTGGCCGGAAGCTCGAATCGAACTCGAGAACGACTGAATTCGCCGCAACTCCAGTCAACTTAATCGGGCGAGAAATCAACTTACTGTTAAACGCACCTCCGTTGGCCGCATCGTGAAATTGGTCTGGATCACCAAGAGCAACAGTCCCGCTACCCTTGGTGAAGGCGCTGCGGTTCTGATCGCCTGCCTGACCAATCCAAGAGTTTTGGCCCATCATGCTCCAACCCACGTACGGCTCAAGCCCGCCGGACGCCATCTGCGCATTATCAACGGAGTAATTAAGAGGCGGAGTGAGAGTGAAGTCAGTTCCGTCTCCACCGCGGACACCGGCAGGGAACGGATTCAATGGCAAGAGGTCGAAGTTTTGTGTCAGGATCGTTGCAGCCGTAGTCGGCGCGGAAGATGTGTCAAGGAACGCACCGTTGTCGATAAACACATGGTACGCTTCGACGGCTAGCAAGTCGGTCGGCAAATCCACCGTAACCGTGCTGCCCGAGATCGTTACGCTTGAAGAATTGACGTCGACTGCAACACCCAATGTGTCGGTTGCGTCGCGCACTACGTGTATGCTCCCTTGCCCCTTAACGACATTGGCATCAAAGGTAATCGTCAAGTCGGTGTTAAGGGGCCAGTTGATGGCACCGTCCGCTGGGCTTACGCTCAAAATATTAAGCGCCATCAAGTTTCTTGGCTCAAGTTGCTCGAGGAAACGTCGACGTGCTTGTTTCTTGCGCTGGACCGGGCTGTTCCTTCGCTTTCTAAGGTACGTGGAGACCGATTTTGCAAGTGATCTCAATGTTTGATTTCTAGAAAACGACATCAACTAATCTCCAAATGTTAGGCAAGGATGAATCATTGGGCTCAGTTTGGAATAAGGATAGGTACGTAACGCTAACCCTCTAATTGCACCAAACGGTTTAGGCAGCATTATCAGTACAATCGTGAAGGTTTCGATGTGGAGTCGGTGAAGAAGTAATGAAAGCACGGTTAAGAATCAGCGAAGCAAAATTTAATTTTTGCTCACCGTGTTCGACCTATCACTTGTGATTTGCTATGCGTTCCGACGAGATCGTGCCTGCCTTGACAAACGCTTTCGCATTAAAGGCAACGACCACTCGATCCTCTGAGCCTCGATAGGGAAGCCCACTGTGCAACAAGTAAGAAGGAAACAACAGTAGCAGGCCATTTTCAATCGGAGCGTCTACTGATGCAGTAAGATACTTGTTGCCATAGTCTCGATAACCACCACCGGCATTGAACGGACAATAAAATCGGCTCCCTCCGTTTGGTGCGGATTTTTTTCCGTGTCTCTCGCTCTCACCCATTTCCAAGTAGAAAATGCCACACCAAGAGCAACCGTGGTGCACATGCGCGTCGTGAAAGCCACCTTCGTTGGTGATGTGATACCAACTATCCACGAATTCGATTTGCAAATCGTGAGGTCTCGCCTCTTGCGAATTCGCAATGCAAATCGCAGATGCGAGCGTCGTTTCAATGAACTTCACAAGTCGTTGAAGACTTTCGTCCTCCTGGGAGAACAAGTCGAAATCACTTTCGTAAAGCCCGCTTGCCGATTTTGAGCCGGTAGCAATTCCGCTTTCTATGGTAGTGCTCTGTTCATCCTTAAGTCGCTTCAAATACGCAATGACCTTGGGCCCATCTGTCGACATCGCTTCCCATCGTCGCGTGAAAAACATGGTCGGCCATGTTTGTACCCCGTTTAAGTCGTACTCTTTGCTTGTGGTCATCCGACGTGTGTGCTGTGTGGAGTGTTGCGAGGAAAACAAACAAGCCTTGGGCGGATTACTATGCAGTTGGAAAATTGCCCATCAGGCCTATTCAACAGAATCTACCAACATGCCTCGGGCGGGTTGTTAAGAAAATGCGAAGGTTGTGTGAATTCCCAAGCTGGTGCGGGCTCATGCCAAGTAAAGACAAAGGGCTGCAACAAATGCGCGTTTCCAAAAAGTAGGCAGAAAGATCGAACGCAGAAAAATAGTTGCGGCAGTCGTCCCAATGCAGAGCACAACGCCATGAACGGTTTTCTCCCTTTTAATAAAGGCTTTTGTGTAGCGAAAGTCGTCAAGACTTTCGGCAGCATCGCCTAAACTACCGAAACTCCTGACGAGTTTCGCTACAAAATGCTTCACGGCGTTCTCGACGAATTTCGTGGGTGCTGTCGACGGTGGTCCTCGTAAAGCGAATCGCTTAGAATGGCCAACTCAAGGACCAAACCACGAGAACGAAGTGATATCAATGGCTGACGATTCAAAACATGCGATGAGCCACCAGATCGCAACTGCTTTTCCGACGTTGATTGGACGATTCCAGATTTCCAATGCGGAGGAGATTAATGCTGGCTTGCTTCGGATGCTCCTGCAACGCGAAACGGCTTCACCGTCAATTGACTATGCCAATATGGGTGGCTGGCACTCGTCCGGAGACTTGCTCGAATGGCCTACACCCGAAATCGCTCCGCTACGCAACTGGATATCCGAAGCTCTCAATAAAATGGTACAAGCGACTGGGCAACTACCCGAAGTTGCAGGCAGGTCCGCTCCGCCCAAGGGCAGTTTTCGAATCAGTGCTTGGGGAAACATCAGTCGTCGTGGAAACTACCATCGAATGCACAATCATCCGAATAGCGCATGGTCGGGTTGTTACTACGTGACTGGACTTGGCACGAATTCAAACGCGATGAATTCGATGGGTGGACTATTGGAACTTTACGACCCACGCCACTTTACCGAAATGGTCGATGTCCCCGGCTCGCCCTATGGCCAACGCGTTCTGATTCGACCTGTTCCAGGGCTTATGGTTCTCTTTCCGAGTTGGCTATACCATTTCGTTCACCCGACAGATTTCGACGGCGAACGAGTTTCGATAGCTTTCAATGCAGCTTGGCGGCCTTCATGAGCGGCAGTCAACCGACGCTTCGAGATGTCTTGCGCGTGTCACCAGCGCTCTTTCCACTTAACATGGAGCCCAATGGCAACACCATCCAGTTTGTAAACCTCTCCGAAGCAGATTATCGCGGAGCGAGCTTTCTGGACAATCGGATGCTCAAGCCGAACGTTCGCTATGCCAACATCCCATGGGCCGAATTATCTGTTGCCGCACAAAATCTCCCGATTCAATGCGACTTCATTTTTCATGTGTCGCACGCTGGCTCGACGCTGCTATCACGACTTCTAGGCTCACACCCCTCCTGTTTTTCGCTTCGTGAACCGGCGATCTTGCGAATGTTCGGTCAAGGAGTCCTTCTTGATCGCCTAGATTTGTTCCTTGGACTGTGGTCGAGGACCTTCAACTCGAGCCAGCGTGCTCTCATCAAAGCCACCAGCTTCGTAAGCGATATCGGTTTGGACTTGATGACTCGCGTTACGGATGCACGTGCGATTCTCATGTATGTGCCACTCGAAACTTTTTTGTCGGCCTTGCTCGATGGCTCCATGGTCGATGTCGCCAGCCAAGCTGCAGCCAGACTCCAAAGACTTCAACGCCGCCACTTCCTGACAGGACTGGCCGTCGAGTCTCTTTCACCAGGAGAATGCGTTGCCCTGAGTTGGCTTTCCGAGATGACATGTCTTTCGGAAATCGCAAGTCAGTTTCCAACTAGAACGCTTTGGATCGACTTCGATCGCTTCCTAGAACATTCCGAATTAATGTTGAGCCAGTCCTTTTCTCATTTGGGACTTGAAGCAGACTCGGCAGCGTATCTTCGTGAAAACACCATGCAACGTTATGCGAAAAAACCAGAGGTAAACTACGACGCAGCGTTTCGCTTGAAGCTGCTAGAAACCTCACGTCAGAAGTTTCATACCGAGATCTCGCGAGGCCTAGCTTGGCTCGAGCAAGATGGGGCAAACGAAGTAATGAAACAACTCACGTTGTAGCACGCCAAGTCACGGTAGCACGCCAAGCATTTGCGACTTCGGTGGGGCGAGCCCACCAGTCGCTGCCTATCCCAAGCTCGGGCCTGACGCTCCATGGCGAACTTTGGCCTTGTGCGCCGCAGCGAACTTGGGCCTTGTGCGCCGCAGCGAACTTGGGCCTTGTGCGCCGCAGCGAACTTGGGCCTTGTGCCCAATGTTCGCAACATGCTTGGTGTGCTAGGAGGCCAGCGCTCGATCAGCCGTCTAGCACTCCAGGCATCGAGACTTCGGTTCGCCTTGCCATCAGCTAACGATTGCGCAACCACTCCACAAAATCTGGATCATCCATCTTGACCTTCGGCCCTTCTTTGCGACGCCGCTCAAACTTCGGGTCCGTCGGATCAAAGGTGTCCTCGGGCTTAAACACCCGTGGATCAACAGGCACATACTTGTACGGTGTATAATCTGCCACATTCGAAAACATGTCCGACAATTCGGTTGTAGTCGCATCAAAAAGATTGTTGGGACCAAGGTCGAATAAACCGTAAATCGTCTTGATGATGCTCATGATGGATGAGTGGGCATGGGAAACATGGGCACGCTTGGCCCAAGGGCTAATACACAGCACATACGAACGATGCCTGTCGATTGAATCGTTATCTCCCCCTGAGTCGTCCTGCGTGACAAAAATCGCCATCTTCCGCCACTCCGGTAGCGATGACAGATATGCCACGATTTTCCCCAATGCCAGATCATTGTCTGCCATATAGCTGGCTACATAAGGGAATCCATTTTTGGCAATCGGTGTGGCTCCGTGGTCATTGCAAAGAGTCACATTGAGAAACTTCGGAATGGCTCCACCATGTTCGGCTCGATACTGCTCCAAGTCCTCGACAAACCAATCGACCCGAGCAATGTCCGGAATGTAATTGTTGTACGCAGGGTAGTCGAAGTCGGTGTTGTCGTACAACACTTTCGGCATCGGGAAATTGACCTGAGTGTAGGCACCCGTTCGGTTAGTCATCGGCCCCTCGTCGTTGTCCGGAAACTCAAAACCTTCGCCATAGTTGCGAAACGTGATACCGCCACGCGAGAGATGTTCCCACATAGAACCGTTTTCTAAGTAGTCCTCAGGAATCTGCGAACCATTGGACGTGATGGACACAACGCGTCCCTTAGCTGTCTCGCTCTTCTTGAATCCCCAACCCGAGTAAAAAACTCGCGTTGTCCAGAGACTTGGATACACTCCGACCAGCCATCGGTGGCCATCCCCCGACGCTTGCGGCTCCATATAGAAATTATCCGAGATGCTAAACTGCTCCGCGAGACGGACATGGTTTGGCATCATTGGCATTCGTTCCTCTTTGCCCTTTTCCTTGATCCAGCCGTTCATTCCGAACTCAGCATATTCCGGTTCGCTCGTCGATCCCTTTAAGCCGCCAAAGATGCCATCGAAAGTATGATTCTCCTTGGTAATGAAAACGACGTATTCGATTTCCTTGGGCAGAGGTGATTGAGGTGTCATGATAGGGTTCATGCCGTTGTTTCGGATAACGGTTTCCAAACCCGGTTGCACGGACTGAAGATCGACCTTACAAATCATTCCTGGCATATCCTGCAAGCCGAAACGTTCATCGCTCTGAGCTCGTCGGTGCTTAGGTCCACGCGGCCCAAGCCCCAACCCCTTCTGGGTCGCGACATAGAGTTTCGATTGATCCGGTGAAAGGCGGCAAGCGGTCGGGAACCAACCCGTTGGAATCCAGTTCTCGACAGTTCCGCTCGCGACATCAATGACGGCGACTGCATTTAAGCCCGATGCGCAAACATACAGTTTTTTGCCATCGTTGGTAATGCACATTCCCGAGGGGATCACCCCGCGTAACGTAGCCAGCGTTGGCTCGGGTGCAAGCTTGACCGTCTTTCGGATCTCAAGTGTCTTGGCGTCGATGTACTGTACCGTATCGTTGTTTGCATTCGTGACAAAGAGCGTATCCTTGGATACGAGCAACGCATTCGGTGAACTGCCGCCAACTGCTTTGCCGCTGTCAGCAGGCGCATGGATCAGAATCCCCGTTTTAACTTTCGAAGAAACAACTGGTTGCGCTGGGGTGGTGACATCGAACATCCAAACCGAATGTGCGTCTGGCACCAGAGGATCGCCAAGACCTGGCACTTGTCTGCCTTCTCGAAAGACCCCTTCCTCAGCTTCTTTTGAGGGGAAACCAAAGGCAGGAATCGTAAGTCCACGCTTGGCACCCTCGCCCGTCGGAATGCGCGAATAATCAAAGATTCCAATGTTAGCAACATAGAGCCTTTGTCCGTCCTCCGATAGCGCTAGCGAAAACGGCTCCCGGCCAGCCGGGACATCGGCGATAACTTTCTCTTCGACTATATCGAATACAACAATTCGTTGCCTAGCCACATCGGCTCCGAACACGAACCGACCGTCCGATGAAACCGCAATATCATTGATGTAAGCTTCCGCGTTCGCTTGGATCGATACGCTCGCTTGCTGGTCAAGTTCTTCGAGACGTTTGGATGCAGGTTTGTACCAAGTGCTCGTTTCGAAGATCTGAATTCCGTGTCCCGAGTCGCCACTGGAGGTGATAAGCTTAGTCCCATCCTTGGTGAAAACTCCACAAAACGCAGCATTACGCCACGGAATTCTAAACGAGTTGCTCTTGGCTGTCGTTGCATCACTCGGATAAATTGCGATTCCTGGGTCGCAAAATCCAATCACCAACTTGCCGTCGGGACTAGGAACAACGTTCCATAGATCGTCACCGGTGTAGAGTCGTTCACCAACTGGGGTCAAGTATCTACCATTTGGAAGAACGGTTGTACCGCCCGGCGCTACCTTGGCGAAATCACTACCGGACGGTAATCGATAACTGGGGGATTGGCCAATGGCGCTGCTGTTGAAAAGCATAACCAAAATGAACAGATTTTTACGCAGCATAAATAGCCTAGCTTCTGGGGGAACTCTTTTGGATTTGGACTCTTTCTCACCAACGCAGAGGAGGGCAAAGAGGCCGTTTCTCTTTTAGACCTTCCGATTCTCTGGTAAGCGACGATCGCTTACTTATTAGCCGCGATAGCGGCGACAACTAGTAGCCGTGGGGCTTGCCCCACGGTCTCTAGGCACGATGGCTACGAGAGCCGTGAAACGGCGTCACGGCGTGGTGACGCCGTTTCACGGCTCTTGCATTCGATTTTTGAAATGTCTGCGGGGCGAGCCCCGCAGCTACGAACTGTCGCCGTTACACGCAACGCTGTTTCGCGTTCTGCTCAATGTAAATTGGGCTTTTCTGTAGCGAAAGTCGTCAAGACTTTCGGCTGCATTGCGTAAACCACCGAAACTCTTGACGAGTTTCGCTACAAAATGCGAAACAGCGTTGCGTTACACGGCTAAGCATATCTCCTGAACAAAGTGAGTCGGCCTCTAAGGCGTGGGAATCGCTAGCAGAGCAAAACTACCGTTTGCTCGGTGACTTCTTGAGTGTCACCGTATCAAACAACTTTCCTTCGAGGTCAAAGCTCTTGAGCTCGAGCGTCTTTCCATTGATGGCTACGTACACAAAATGGTGACCGCGTCGAACGTTATTTTGAAACGGTGGCCGAATCGGCCCAGCTTGCTCCAACCCGCCGCCGCCACCACCCGTAACCATGTAAACGGTACCGGCTTCCTCGGAAACATTTCCGTTGAGAATTGGCCACGTTCTTTCATAAGAATGGATATGGCCATTCCATACGACATCCATTGCGTAACGATCGAAAAGCTTCGTCAATGGACGTATACGGAGATCGCCCCACGTACTTTTCCCCTTCCAAAGATTGCCGTAATCGTCTTCGTCCGAAGAGTACGAAGGGTGGTGATAACTCACAAACTTCCAGGTCACATCGGAAGTGCCCGCTTTCTCTCTCGCTTCGAGTGCCTGCAATTGCTTCTCCAGCCACTGATACTGTTCGCTCTCCTCGTCCACCTTTTTGTTCGAATCGAGCATGAAGAACATAGCGTTTCCATATTGGAACGAATAGTAATATTCGGGAGCAGGCAGATCCATGTAACGATAATAGAAATCTGCATTGCGTTCATGGTTTCCAAGTACCGGGTAAAACGGTACCCTCTTCATCAGCGGATTCATGCTTGCGAAAAACTCATTGACCCACTGATTTTTGACGGGACCATCGTCGACAAGATCGCCTGGAATAACGAGGAAATTCGGACGTAACGCCCAGGCGTACTCGGACAGCTTACCATTCACGGCAGGATTTCCCTGGGTATCACCCATGATTGCGAAAGCAAATGGAGTGCTCGGTAACGAAGCAGTCTGAAACGAGCTAACCTCACCACGTATCATGTCTTCCTTGCCCTCTTCCTCGACGATAACTTGATAGTAATAACCCATTTCAGGTTTCAAGCTGGTGAGCGAAGCGGTGTGCAACAACCGATCCTCGCTAACAGCTACAACGATGTCGGTGAAACTGCTGGTTTCCCCAAACTTGACGGAAATCTTTGCAGGTCGATTCACTTCGCACATGACCTTGATGCTGTCTTTGGTCGCGAACTGAAGATAGGGCTTGACCAAGAACTCGAATTCCTTGGACGGATCAAGCTTGGCGGGCAACGAAACCCAGTGCTTTTGGTGCTCAAAGTCGTGCGCAATCCAAGCGGGTTTTGCCGCTAAGTCGTAGATTGTGGCTTGCCCAAGTCGTCCTTGCATCGGAAACGACTCGTTTGAATCCAGATAAGCACCAACCGCGAGCCTTGCCTTGGTTGGGTAAAGGATTTTCCCATGCTGCTCTTTTGTCTCTGCATCCAATTGGCCGTTTACCCAAAGCTGCATTGTTTCCCCGTCGTACACAGCACAAACGTGACACCACTTGCCCGGTTCGATCGGTGTTTTGCCCGATAAGTAAGTCATTTTCCCATCACCATCGTCCGCGCCGACGGTCGAAAGCCCAAAGGAAAATGACCTTTGGTTATAACCAAGAACCCAACCCGTTTCTGCGTTCCCATTGTCTTGAAACGCAGAAACGATCCCTCCATTGTCAAGTGTCGTATCGACACTCACCCAGGCAGAGATGGTAATCGCATCGGTTGGAAGCTGTGCGACTACTTTGTCCCATGAATCGGCAGCAACTAAGTACGACTGGTTTCCGTCAAGACGTATGCAGTTGAGCTTGCCCACTTTCTCTGACAAGGCACTTCCCACGATGCTTAGATTCGGTCCAGCCTGAGATTTCAAAACGGTTCCGTCTAGGAAAGCAGATTCGAACAACCAAGCAGCCCGTGGGTCGGGGCCTTCGTGAGCAAAAGATACGCTAACGCTGGCAAAGCAAAGCAGCGTGGAAACAAACGAGAAGACCGCGAAGTACAAGTTCAATTGATTAGTCCGATGAAAAAAATAGTAGAGGAGTGCTTGATTGCACCTAGGTGATCGGCAGACCTAGATCTACCGTAGGATGGGGATCTACCGTAGGATGGGACCATTGTCCCGTCCGTCTATTTGTTCGGGACAATGGTCCCAAACTACAACTGGCAGTTTTCATCCTGCCGCTCGCACTAAGACAGGCGTTGCCCAAATGGCTCTCACTTTGCCCAAACCGAGCCGCGGGCGGTAGCCGCGACAACCGTGTTCACCAAGAAAACCGTATTGCGGCGAGCGCCCGCGGCTCAATAATTTGCCCACAATAAAGACTTGCAAGGCAATCGCAGAAAGAAAGCGAATTTTCCCTCGTTCCAAGGCTCTGCCTTGGAACGCGCTGCCTTCGAGGCTCCGCCTCAGGTTAGTCTCAGCCTATTGCTCAACCTGCGCAACTTCGCCCAAGTTGCGAGAGCCGAGGCTGCTGTAAATAACTGGGTCAATTGCTTCTGCAAGGAATCTGACAGAACCGTCAGCCAAAGCAAAGTTTGCACCGCCAGTGTGTCTACTTCCAAAGCTAAACTCGTAAGCCGCAAACGCTGCAGTTCCTTGAGTAACTGGCTTGAGGTTCATAGGTACTCCTGTCGAACCCAAGTGCTCAGACATGTCCCCTTGGTTAGTCGTATCGACATCGTCACCACCGAAAGGCCAGTGGTCCTTGCGGCCAAAGTTCGACGCGTTATTCTCACGAATGATACCCATCTCCGCTACAACTCGAAGATCGGACTCGGCTTCACCAATCGCAATCGTATTCGATGTTCCATCGGTAATTCCCGCCATGTTGACGCCGATGAGGCCGTTCGAAGAACCGTTGTACTTGATTCGTTGGTGATTGACCTTCTGGATGAAAACCCCTTCTAAATCGCTAATCACTTCGACTGGCCCAACTTGACCGTTCGTGGCTGCTACGACTCGCATCCTACGGTCGTCCTTTAAAGTGCTTGAAACGCAACCCAAGTAGTTAGCAGGAGCTCGCTTTTGAACGATCCAGTTGTCGCCCGAGATATCTGCTGCAGCATCTGGAAATGCAGAGGATGGACATCGGAAAGTTGCGAGTTTTTGCTCACAAACATAGATGTTTCTAAAAAAAGTGAGAGCGGGGTTGTTGAGCGCTACGTCGCCTGGAATGCCTGGCAATCCAATGGCCCATTGATAGTTGCCTGCACCATCTTCTTGGAAAGTCATGATGTTGTACGCGCTCGATTGTTCCATGTATGGAAGAATCAAGGAAGACCAAGCCGTTCCTACGCCAAACTCAGCTCCCATCGGAAAGCCTTTGTTGGCGTCGTGAAAATTGTGGCATGCCAACGCAATGTTTTTCGAGTTGTTCTGGCATGACATTCGTCGGGCAGCTTCTCGAGCCGCTTGGACAGCTGGCAACAACAAGCCAACCAAAATCCCAATAATAGCAATCACCACCAGGAGTTCCACTAGGGTAAAAGCGTTGCGCTTTTTATTGAATAACACGATAAAATCCTTATGAAGTAAGACTACTTAGTAACAATATTGAAATCAAAAACGTTCGCGCCATCCTTAACGACAGCTTTCTCTTTCGTCAGGCTAGGCTCTTCGTAGAAAGCAGGAAATAGATTGGTCACACCACCTTCTACTTCGCTCGGCTTGGAGTCCGCAGGAACTGGCTTGCCAGCTTTCGTTACCCATGCCACGAACGTCACTTTGTACTTACCGGCCCAAATTCCTTTTTCACCCTGTGGATGTTGAATCTCAAACTTGCCAGCTGCATCCGTAATTCCAAATCCGAATCCGTGACGATCGGGATCGAAAGTGTCTGCGTCAGGAAAAAAACCAACCTTGCAGCCAGGAATTGACTTCCCATCTAGTTTGACGGACCCACTCACTGACATCATGGGAGGCTTACCACAGCCAAACATGACCATCCCAAAGAAGACGGCTAGAAGAACTTTCATTGAATTCATTTCAATTTCCAAGGAAGCGAAACATTGCTCGTGCTGAACGCCATGGAAGTGTCGAGAGTTTCAGTTCAGTTTCCGAGAAGAAATTGTTAATTGCTGATCAAGATATGTGCAAAAGCCTAACTTCATCGAGTGGTTGGCATCTGCCAGATTTGTCATGGACTATGTAAATTGCTGGGCCGTTGGCCCGGAAACACAGAAAGCGCGCACATTCAAACCGGAAATGTCAATCTACTCTCTGTTCAATTCACTAGCTTGCGCGTCGTGCTAGGAAATTCAGGCCGCTCTCTGTTCAATTCACTACCTTGCGCGTCATGCTAGGAACGTTTTCCGCTTGCGGATGCCTAGCGCGTCGAGATGTACCCTGCCCGCTCAATCTAAAGCGTGTTCAAAAAAACTATCAAGTCTGCAACTTGTTGCTCGGAAAGATTTTCTTCCAGCCGATGCTTCTTGTCCACCAAGACTCCTCGGATACCATTAGCTCGGCAATCGTGAAACAGTTCGGGACCACGCTGCGACACCCCACGCAAGCTAGGTGGATTAAAGAGCTTTTGCCTGTTCTCGTCGACTAACCCAACATCATAAACATCATGCGAAGTAAAGGTCGAACCGGCATGGCAATCCGCACACCCTTTGCTTTGGAACAGTTCTTTTCCCCTCGATACGGATTCCGGCAGATGAACTACCCGCGCCTCCGACAATGAAATAACCGGCGGTAGAGATTCCATGAATTCCGCAATCTGATCCACCTCGTCTTCGTCCAATTTTCGATAACTATGCATCGTTTTACGAATAGACGAAACGATCTGCCCCTTGAGCTGCTCCTCGTGGCCTAGCCAAGTGTAGGGCGCCGTATCCTTGACTCCATATAGACTCGGTACGCGTTTCGGCGCACCGTAGCTTCGATCGCCAAAATTATCGGATAGCTGCCCGTTCGTATGACCATCCACATGACACGAAGCACACGTCAACCATCGATCATGAGACAAAGTCGCGCTGTGAAACAACTGCTCACCCAACTCAGCGTCCGACAAGGAACGAATGGTCCCTTGAGAAATAACGCTGGCCACGGCAGCCGCTCTTGCGTCAACAACGCTAATCGTGTCGTCAAACTGGTTTGCAACATATACCGTTAAACCATCCGAAGACCAGGCGGCGGATGATGGGTAGCGACCGACGGGAATATACTTGTACGTATAACCATCCGTTTGCCCTATTGCCAACATATCCGTCCCACCCACAGATACCGCGACCTTACCCGAACTATGCACCGCCATGCTGGTGGGTTCTGCGCTGCCATTACCAGGCACCCCAACCGGATTGACTCGGCCGCCAACGTAGATTTTGTCTCCGCGCTCCTTTAATAACAAATCGATGTCGACGAGACGAATATCATTGGCCATCAATACCCCCCAATGAATTTCGTTTTGATCCGTCCGCGAGAATTCATTCAACATCGCATGCAGCGTTACTAAGTCCTTTCCAAAAACCGACAATCCCCGAATCGACGTACCAAAAAAATCATGGTTGGTTATGACATGCCCATCCCTGGAATCTAGAATCAACAGTTCTCTTCCAAAGTTATCTGCAACCGCCAAACCTCGGCCTTCACCCAAACCGACCATAGTTCGTGGAGCGATCGGCACATCCCATACCTTGTCCGGTTGAAGCGACTGAACGTCCGCCGTGAGAGAACGGGTCGACCAAAACTTTAGCTTTTCCGAAAGATCGATCGACTCAACTCTTCGCGACCACAAACAGGCCACAAACAAGGATTCCGTTTGCGTGTCCCAATGAAGATTAACCGGAGAATGAGAATTCGATATCGTCGCCACTCGGTGTAGCTTTTCACCTAACCAGCGAAAAACATGTGTCTTATGCGACTTCGTCGAACAAGCTGCAACCCAATCCCCTCCTAAACTAACCAGTGAATCCAATGAACTGTCAAACGGAACGCAACTCAGCTTGCGATTGGATTGGGTATGATAGACTTCCAATTCACCCGTCCCCGAATTAGCTACCAACAAGTGTTCGTTGCTTCGGTCCAATAGCAAGGCTTTCGGTTGCCGATATTTGGCCTCTTTGGTACTTAATTCTGCGATGGTCGAATCTGCCGAGGCGATACACGAAACGAAGAGGCTCCAGCATACTGATGCAACAGCCATGCAAGAAATCAATCCATTGCGTTCGTTCTTCATTTCAAATTTTCCTCTAGAGATTTCTTGACGACTTTTGGAACTGCTTCCAACCGCGAAGCGTCTCAGGTGGACGCACACGTGCCCCCTCCTCTAGGTATCCCTTTAACTCATCGTCTCGGTCTTTTACTTTTTGCTCTTTGCTCTCAAACTGACGCTTGCTGAATCGCTTGAGCGTCTCGTCAACTTCCTGCTTTTTGTTTGGATCGATTTTGGCCATCTCCTTGGCATTCGTCCATCGGTCCAAGAATTTCTTGAGATCCGCATCGGTCCATTTTAGCCGCTTAAGCAGTTCTGGATCCGGCTGATCTTTTTGTTCTCTCAAGTATTGTAACGCCATGTCAGTGGCTTTGTCGGCATATTCCTTGTTAGCTGCATCGGCTTTTTCCGCGGGTTGATTCCCGCCATTTTGCTGACGCCCCGTGTTGCTACTTTCGCTACTGCTATTCGGTCCAGCAGCATTCCCACCAGGCTGCTTCTCACCGCCAGGCTGCTTCTCACCAACGGGTTGCTTCTCACCAACGGGTTGCTTCTCACCACCAGGTTGCTTCTCACCGCCGGGTTGCTTCTCTCCGCCGGGTTGCTTCTCTCCGCCGGGTTGCTTCTCTCCGCCGGGTTGCTTCTCTCCGCCGGGTTGCTTCTCTCCGCCGGGTTGCTTCTCTCCGCCGGGTTGCTTC
>JAPLNL010000090.1 GCA_026692905.1 Planctomycetota bacterium | reverse complement strand
TCGACACCAGCAACGTCGACACCAGCAACGTCGACACCAGCAACGTCGACACCAGCAACGTCGACACTAGCAACGTCGACACTAGCAACGTCGACACTAGCAACGTCGACACCAGCAACGTCGACACCAGCAACGTCGACACTAGCAACGTCGACTCCAGCCACATTCGCCGCAGTTACATTTGCGACCTTGGCAACGGCCTCTTCGGTAGGATGAACTGGGCAGCAAACGGAGTTCTTTTCGAAATTCGACGAGGAATGGTTAGCAATTTCAATCGACTGTGCTTCTGGAAGAACGGGAGCTGCGTCTAACTGCCAAGAATGCGATAATTCCGCGTCGACTGCTGTATTCCATTGGCTAATCTCGGCTTCCGTCAGTAAATTGTCGCCGATGTACTCCGAGTATGCGACTGAACAGGAGTCAATGGTCTGGGAAATCCCGGTTTGCGCAGTGACAGTGTCAGGGTAACTCGACTCAATTACGGTGGTCGTCGAGTTCTCAAATGTGTAGATGAAAAGATTCGCGCCGTCGCGGCTCGGTAGGGAGACGGTCAATGGCGGAGAGTAACTTTGACACCAGTCACCGCAATTCCAATCGCAATCATACGCACGCTCTTCTAGGGGAAGCACTGCAACAACGGGCAATGTCTCAGCCGAAACGACAGACTTTGCCAGCTTTAAATTCTGATTCTCTATCAACGTGTAGAATATCTTTTTGGATCGGGCGAACGACGAAGCAAGCTGTTTCGAGAAATTTGGAACTTCCGCGACGTTGGATTCGATCGCACATTGAATTGCTTCGACTTGTTGCTTAAGTTCAAACCGCTTGGCTGCAGCGAGGCAGGTTCTCAGGTCGAGGTCTGTTCCATCGGGATTTGATTCGTCGAGCTGCAATGGAGAATTACCTAAAGAAACTGCATTGGTCGGCTGTGGTTGGAACCGTTCCCAATGCAGATCGTGGATGAAACAGGATCCATTCCGAGGAGGCATGCAATCCTTCCACGACGCGGAAGCGGTCGCGAATTGACTAGATCCAATGAGTCCGGCCAACAGAGCGGCGCGGAAAACGGAACGTATTGGTAGGCAACGCATCGTAGAAACCTTTTGATTTCGTTGGTCAGCCGCCAATGCAAAAAGACTGACTCAGCGCCGTGGCTGAATCAGCCTTCCGTGGCCATCGGCGAACCAAACAACTGTTTGGATGTATTTATTTTGGAAAGGTGGGTGCCGAACAGACGCCACAATTCCTTGAATGCGTTGAGTTCGACTAATGATACTTTTGTTATCGAAAACGAAAGCTCAAATCATTAGCAGAGTACTCAACGCAATTCGAAAACACTTCCTAGTCACTACCGATTACCCATAACACAAGCATTCTCCCGGTCGTTCCGCCTCTAAGGATTTTTCAGTAGAATCTCGTTCGCAACTTGCTCGGCCGATCCCGTCTGTTGCAATCGGGTTATCCAATAAGCAACTTCTTGTTGATTGGACGGCCGATTCTTGAGCAACTGAATCATACGGTCAATATAGGCTGCATCGTTGTATCCAAATCGTTCGCGAAACTGCGAGCTCGAGATCAATTTCACCTTCAGGTCATTGGGCGAGTTCCCCTGGCTAAGGTATTCCTGCCATGCGACAACCTCTCGCTGGCTTGGTGGGCGATTCAGCACCTGCATAAAAAGTTCATTTAATTGGGCCGGCCCAAATGAAGCGGGATAACCGACATTGACGACGTTAACTGGATTGCCCGCCGAATTGTTTGGATTGGAAAAAGCTAGGCCGCCTGAGGCTTGTTCCAAAACAAGACTCAATGCCGGTCCTAGATTGTTCACATCCACACGGATCGGCTGTGGCAGTACATACATAATTTGATTGCCCACTGAGATCGATGCGGTTAATTGATACTGGTCTCTAGGTTCAATGTAACGTGGGTCGAAGTTGATTTCGAAGCCAAAGGGCCCATTGCCTTCTGCTCTCGAGGAAGCTTTCCCACCGGCAATCACGTAATATGGCTTAGACACATTTTTTAGTTCAACGTTAAGAATGGAACCGGGTGGTAGGGAAACCCGGTCGCGAGTCGCTACAACACCGGTTAAGGTACTTGAGGTTGAATTCATCGACACAGCTAATGCCGCGAGCGATCGAAGGCGAGAATTGAAAACGAGCAACGATACACGACCGTAAGCATCGGTGCTTTTGCGAATTTCGTCCGCTATTTCGATGATTCGATTATCGAAGTTCCCAAGGCGTGCCCCACTCACCGCAACAATAATATCGTTTGGTTGCAATCCCGCTGCTTGGGCGGCGCTTCCCGGCGCGATTTGCGTGATGACTGCACCAGCGTCTGTGTTCTGAACGTAAACGCCAAGCTTCCAGTCCTTTCGAGCAGGGGCATACATCGAGGCGGAATTTCCGAACCCACTCGAACCATAGGAAGCTCCTGGGAGAGACGGGTCGTAGGAGCGCGTGATCGGAGCGCCGCTCGCAGGAGCGCCCGTGGTGCTAGGAAAGCCGGACGTTGACGGGAAGCCTGGAACCTGCGTGTTCAAGCTTGGGTCACCATTCAACACTCGCGGAATGGCGCTCGAAAAATCGAGCCAACTCGATTGCGCCAAGCAAGGCACCGGCAAAGAGGAGGCTACGACAGTCATTAAAAATACAATCAGGTGTTTCATATTTAAGTTCTTCTATGTTGAAATCGGTGTAGTTTCGGAGTGACAAACACTATCGCATCTGCGGACCACTAATCTGGTCCAGTTGCTTGCGAATGAAAGCAGGATCGAGAGGGAAGAACCCTTCTCGGACAGCTTCCAACTGGCCATCCCGACTCAATACATATCGCAGCACCGCTTCCCTCAACCCACCGTCGGAGCCCATTTGTGCTTTATCGATAATGAGCAACAATGGCCTGACAAACGGATACTGTCCAGACAGGAAGCTTTGTTCCGTTGCAGGCACGCGTACTCCGTTCATAATCAATGAAACTGGCCGTACTTGATCGGTCGCTTCGCCAAACCCGCAGATTCCAACTCCTCCCAAGTCGGTACCGATTGCAGTGCAAATCTCTTGGTTGCTCTTATGCAATTGGACTTCTTTGGCCATTTCTTCACCGCGAAGGACCATTTGCTTGATAAAAGTTGTCGTTCCGCTCACTTCACTGCGTGAATGAATTCGGATCGGCTTTGAGGCTAACTCTCCTGTCACTCCCAAATCACCCCACGTCGAGAAATGCTTTCCTTTCCCACCCGGAGCGCGAAAGATCGATTCCAATTGCTCGGGTGTTACGCCCGCAATCGGGTTGCTTTTATGGACGTAGAGAGCGAGCGGATCCAGGGCCACTATCACACTGAGAGGGTCTTTGCATTTTCCTTTCTTTAGATCAGCCAAATCTTTTTCCGTCAGAGGGCGGCTTGCACCCGCGATCACAGTTGGATCCTCAGCCAACGCCTTGATGCCTGCTTCCGTTCCATCGGTCCCTCGCGAAAAAACAACCTCTTGATGGAATTTTTTGAATCGCTCAGACCACTTGCTGCCCAAGGCCAACATGGTCGTCGATCCAGAAAGCGTTGCTGCCCCCTTGAGCTCCTTTTGCTTGTGGTATGGCTCAATGGAGTCGATCAGGCGCATGAGTGCAGCGTGCTCGATGTCGTGCTGCGTCATCGATCCTTGAATTGGCTGCGTTGCAGGTGCTTCTGTACCTTTGGGCAAAGGTTTTGAATTGCTGGTAGGGGTTGCCGTAGTCTGAGACTGACCTACGGACGCCAGAACCATGGTCAGCAACGCAAACGCAGCTACGGAAAAACAAAAACGGCAAGAACAATTTGACATACACTCCACCTCCTGGGAAATTTCAAAAGACTCCTGGCCGGCAACTTACCGTCCACGGCTTCATAATGTAGCCAAAAAACAGAACAAGTGGGAGCTTGATCCGCTGGTAAAGCGGCTACCATCCGCGTAGTCTAAGGTAATGAGCACCAACCAACTTAGCGCAGTCGTGGCTGTTTCCCAAAACGGCGTTATCGGACGCAACAACACGTTACCCTGGCGACTTCGAAGCGATCTTCAGCGATTCAAACGGCTGACGATGGGGCATGCCCTCATCATGGGTCGGAAGACATTCGAATCGATCGGAAAACCCCTTCCAGGGCGTCAAACGATTGTGCTATCCAGACAAAAAAAATGGGACTTTTCCGGAGTTTGCATCGCCCCTTCGATCGATGAGGCTTTGTCGCTCATAACAGGTGGAAAAATCGGTTTTGTTGTGGGGGGCGCCGAAATTTATCGTTTAACCATGCCTAGAATCAGGAATTTGTATGTAACAAAGGTCCTCGCCGATATCGCTGGGGACGCGATACTCGAACCATGGAACGAATCTGAATTTCGATGCATCGAACGAACGTACCTTCCTGCAGACGAATTCAACGAATGGCCATCGGAATTCATGCATGTGGAAAGAAGAGTTTAAAGGACTCAAACGAGTCGCATCTAAGGACTTTGATGCACTGCAACGTTATTGATCATCTCAATCCCGCGGGTCGCTGACCGTACCGTCTCCTGAGCAAGTTGCTTTAAAAAAAAACTTTCAACTTGCCCCATCAACATAACGTTGTCGCCCAACTGCTCGATATGCAGCATCCGCAGCGCATGAAAAGGACTCTCATTCAACAACTTTTTGGCCTGCCCCAAGACATCTTGAAACCCTGAATCAATCATTGACCCGCTCCTTCGTTTTTTCTCGGTCGACCGCCGTGATCCCGTTTCTTAAGTAAGGGAAATCAGACTTCGATTCCGAAAACTCGGTTATCAAACTGCCATTTGCACATCCTGAAGTAACGTCGTGTTTAACCCGCAATGGTAGTTCTACAGTCTCAATCACCCACTTCCCCCAACTTATTACGTACGAGGCAGGACTGTCAAGTACCCAGCCGATCCATTTCGGAATAATCGGCACAACCGTCAAAGCCTAGCAAATGCTAGCGAAATTTAAGTTGGGGTTTCCATCGGCACATCGCATGCCAAAAGCCTGGGGGTACGTTTCCATGATCGTTTTGAGTTTGGTCCTATTTGAAGAGCGACCTGGTTTATCCATGCAATTGCTTTCGATTGAAAATCTTAGCCTGGCCGCAGAGGTAACAGCTGTATTGCTGTTGCTCTCTTTCGCTTGGCCCATAAAAAATAGGACAGAAGACGATAACAGCTCGGAAGGTAGCGAATCGATCAGTTGGGAACCTGTCAAGTTTTACTTTTTGCAAAACTGGACACACCGTGGCCTCTACCTGAACCTGTGGCGAAATCAACTCCAATCTCAACGTGCGAGTCCTGCAAAACAACCGTTTCACCCACCTGTCATTGAAGACGACGACAATTCGAAAATCCCTGCTCCCTGGCAGGATCGACTCACGCACCTGCTCAATCGACAAGGTTTCGATGCAATTCTCAGTGCTTGGCTGTCAATAGATGGACAACACCGCGGTGCTTCGTCCGTTGCGATGGTCACCTTGAGTAACTATTCTGATCTGATCAGCTCCCATGGTGCGATGGTTACAGAACAAGCTGTTCAGCGGATTGGCAAACAACTTTCGGCAGATGCCTCCATCGATTCTCTTGTAGCAAGATACTCGCCGGACCGCTTCCTCGTATTGCACTTTGCCGCGACCACTGCGGCATGCCATAGAGCCATGTCCCTCTTTCATGACAGGACATTGGATAAAGCTTTTTTCAAAACAGCCGGCGAACCGCTACATCTTCCTTGCGACATTGGCATCCTCGGGCTTGAAGCTGGGCGGGATCTAAACGCTACCATGGACTTGCTTGAGGAAGGTGTAGTCGAAGGGAAACGACGAGGCAAAGCAATCGTTTCTCATGAAGACAACAATTGGACCGAAACGCCAGTAGGACTTGAAGAAGCTTCTCCCGAGGACCAGTCGAGCCTACTCGATTCGCAACCCCATTCCTTCCCTACCAATGCAAGTGGTTCCAGCGCATCCGAACACGAAAAGACTCATGCCGAACCTGTGGTGGAACTGCCCAACGACAATTCCAGTACAGAGGTATCGGAGACAGAAGACGCACAATCGGCATCAAACGACATCTCTGCCGTTGCTAGCCCTGACGATATCGCCGCATTATTTGCCCAAATCAACACTCAGAAATCAAATACCAAAGCGAACGCCCCAAGCTCTTCTAGCAATAACGAAAAGAAAACGGAACCGAAAGCGGCGACAATTGATCCTCCTCCAGATGCAAGCGAAGCTGCAACGGCAGACGACATTGCCTCACTCTTTGCGACGGTTAAGCCCAACGCAAAGCCTCCCGCCCCTCCGGCAACAACACCAGATCCCACGCTCGCTCAATTAGATAAAACCGAAGCCGCATCGGCGGATGATATTGCTGCACTTTTCGCAAGTGTCAAGCCTTCGGCAACGGCAGCGAAAACAACCACCTCCGCTACAAACTCTGCTGAGACCAAACCGCAACCAAGCGAAACCGTTAAACCTGTTTTCGACGTTGATCCTAACGAAGCGGCCACAGCGGATGACATCGCTGCGCTCTTCGCTACCGTTAAACCTACGAGCCAAGCCTCGCATTCAACGACACCGACCACGACTCCGATCGCTCACAAAACGCAAACATCAGAAACGGCCAAGCCTCTCGAAGCTATCGTTCCTAACGAAGCGGCAACCGCCGACGACATCGCTGCACTCTTTGCTACGGTCAAACCGACGACGAAGCCGCGCATCGAGCCCGCTCCCGCGAAAGAAGCTGATCTTTCTCAGGCCGAGCGCGCTGAACCCGCTACATCTGACGATATTGCCGCCCTCTTCGCGACCGTGAAGCCAGCCGTAAGCCCCGAAACACCACCGAAGGTATCCAAACCAATACCCGCGTCATCCCCAACGCCAAAGAGCCCAATTTCGGCGGGCGAAGAACTTAGCCAAGTTGCGACGCCGGGTGATATTGCGTCGCTTCTGGCGTCGATCAAACCTGCCACACCTGCTCCTAACCAACCTACAAAAACGCCAAAACCCGTAACCCCTGTTACCCCAACAGGCGAGCAATTAAACGAAACGGCCTCGGCAGACGATATCGCGGCATTGTTTGCTACCGTTAAACCCGTAGCTCAATCAAACTCTGCCAATCAAACGACTTCCGTCGCACCAACAAGCCCCGCTACGAAGACAACCGCTCAGTCTCCACCAACCCCGCAAGAAGATCTATCCGCTAACGCTTCCCTAGACGACATCGAAGCTCTTTTTGCAGCCATGAAAAGGTAATTGCAAAATTGTAAATTCGTATGCTGGCATTTTGAAAATCTTACAAAACCGTCTCTGCTTACTCCAAACGAAAATAACTTTTGTTGCTATTCCATGGAAAAATGCATCACAAAATGATTTCACGTGATTGGACGCTTCATTGGCACGGCAAGTGCTGTAAGTCTACTCGTCGAGGGACAATCAACTCGATCACTGCGGTGGAACTGCAGTTGAGACAGTGCTGACGGAGTATGTTCTGCACTGGCGCTCCCTAAACAAGGAGGTACCGTGATCTTAGCGGCGTCGAATGACCGAGCAACCTCGGACGAAAACCGACAGACCTATTCGCACTAGGTTCGGCCCATCTTTCACGGTCTAAAGGGCCCGCTTTCGCCACCCCAAAAAAGTGGCGACAGCGGGCTCTTTTTTATTTTCTCCACTCCCGACGCAAATCAAGCGTTGACGGAAATTCAGGATTGGCCCGCGGCATTTTTGGAATTTGCAGACCTGGCGTATGGCCAAACGGAAGAAACCGAACATTCCGTCGCCCTTCGGCTTCTAATGCATTCACGGGAAACGTGGCATAATTTCGACCGCCTGGGTGTGACACGTGGTAAGTGCAACCACCTACCGAATGCCCCGTTCGAATGTCCCACAAATCAAAAACTAATGGCGTGTTCACCGGTAACGTCGGATGCAAACAAGAAACCGGCGCCCAAGCCCGATAGCGTATCCCCGAAACCTGCGTGCTCGGATCGCCACCAAACTGCAGTGGGACCCGGATACCATTGCAAAGCAGCTGGTGCTTTTCCGCGTCCATTCCCACCACTTTTACCTCGAGTCGCTCAACGCTCGAATCCACATAACGGGCTGTCGCCCCCCCCGCAGGCTCCTCACCCAAAACATACCAAGGTTCAATCGCGTTGCGCAATTGTATCGAAACACCATCGTATTCCACGCTTCCAATCGACGGAAAACGAAACTCGAAGTGAGGAGCAAACCAATTGTCCTCCCAATTCCATCCATCTGTTTGTAAGTACCCCAACACCTCTTGCAGGTCCCGCCACAGATAATGCGGCAACATCATTCGATCATGCAAATCGGTACCCCATCGCTTCAACGGCTGCGTGTATTCATTGCGCCAGAAATGTGCGACCATGCAACGAACCAACAATTGCGTCGCCAAACTCATCTGAGCATGAGGAGGCATCTCAAATCCCCTCAACTCAACCAACCCAAGCCGCCCTGTCGAACTATCTGGCGAATACATCTTGTCGATACAAAACTCAGATCGATGCGTATTTCCCGTTAAGTCGACGAGCAAGTTCCGCAGCAGTCGATCGACCAACCAAGGCGGACAATCCTGCCCACGTTTGGGTATCAATTCCAAGGCTGTCTGCAATTCGTAAACAGCATCACGCCGCCCTTCGTCAGCTCTAGGAGCTTGACTCGTCGGACCAATAAACCGATTGCTAAAGAAATACGAAAGCGAGGGATGATTGATCCAAAACGCGATCATGCTCCTTAAGATATCCGGACGACGAAGGAACGGGCTATCCCATGGAGTTGGGCCTCCCATGACAACGTGATTGCCGCCGCCCGTCCCCGTATGCTTGCCGTCCAAATCGAATTTTTCCGTCGCGAGCCGACATTGGCGCGCATCTGAATAAATCATGGTCGTGTTGTAAACAAGCTCTTCCCAGTCCTTAGCGGGATGAACGTTTACCTCGATCACTCCAGGATCCGGCGTCACCTTGATCAATTGAATTCGATGGTCTCTTGGCGGCAGATAACCTTCCAAAATGATGGGCATTTGCAGGTTCGCTGCTGTCTGTTCGATCCCGACAACCAAATCCAAATAGTCTTCCAGCGTCTCGGTAGGTGGCATGAACACATAGATACGTCCGTCTCTTGGCTCAACGCAGAGTGCCGTTCTTACGATTGCTTTCGGATCGCGACGTTCCGCAGCCTGAAGCCTTGCTAACTCCTCCGCCCATCGCTGATCATCATCCATGTTGATAGGAACGGAAACAGGAACAACCGCGTTCGCCGGAGGAACCAGATCGCTTTTTCGTTGAACAACGGGCGAAGCAGGCGGCAACGGCGGCCTCGATGCAAAGGGATCGATCGGATAAACCGGCTGCCCCTGGGATTGAGTACTCGTCGGTAAAGTATCCAACGGGAGTCGAAGTCCAATAGCAGAATCGCCCGGCAACAAAAACAACTTTTCCGGTCGAACCGGCCAGGGGCCCGTCTGCCATCTAGCCTTGCCCTGCCACCATTGTCTTCGCAACGGTAGCACGATCCCCGTAGGCTTATTAAGCCCGCGATTGAAAACTCGAGCTAACCGACTTCTCTCTTCAGCGTCTGACAGCTTTGGGTCCCACGGGCTTATGTCGATCGGCAATCTTTGCTCACGCCAAAGATAATAGTACGTGTCCTCATAAGCCGGAACCATCCACCGCGGATCTACATTCAAGTACTTCGCGAGTGCATCTGTGAACCGCCTCGCGTGAGTGAAGTTAAATCCATAGTCCCGATTCTCATCGCCAATCAGCCGGTCGTCCTGCCAAATCGGTTGGCCATCCAATCGCCACAAACATGTTAGCGCCCAGCGAGGTAGCGATTCCCCAGGATACCACTTGCCTTGACCATAATGCAGCATCGCCCCCGGAGCAAAACGCTGCCGCAGCAGTTTGATTAACTGGCCAGAAAGCCCACGTTTCTTTGGCCCTACGGCATCCGAATTCCATTCTGCCCCCTCCATGTCATCGATCGATACAAAGGTCGGCTCTCCACCAAACGTTAGCCGTACATCATCTTTTTCGAGCTGAGCATCGACTTTTTTGCCTAACGCGTCGATACGATTCCATTGTTCGTCGGAATAAGGCTTCGTGGTTCTTGGGTCCTCGGCCATGCGCTGAACGGACATCGAGAAATCAAACTCACACTCGGCCTCGTCAACCATCCCTGATATCGGTGCAGCACTCGAAGGATCAGGTGTACATGCGACAGGCAAATGACCCTCGCCACACAGCAACCCGCTCGTGGGGTCCAATCCCACCCAACCAGCACCAGGCAAATAAACCTCCGCCCAAGCATGCAGGTCGGTAAAATCTGCATCTGGACCACTTGGACCATCCAGTGATTTTTGATCTGCCGTCAATTGAACCAAGTACCCCGAGGCAAACCTCGCGGCCAGTCCTAGCTTCCGCATTATTTGAACGAGCAACCATGCGGAATCTCGGCACGAGCCGCTCTTGAGAGTCAATGTCTCTTCGGGACTTTGCACACCTGCTTCCAATCGAATCTCATAGCGAATCTCGGTCTGCAATCGCTGATTCAAGCTCGTTATCGCATCCATCGTGGGCTTCTTCGTGCGATCCACACTCGCGACCCATGCGTCGACAAGAGGAATCGCCGGCAATGTCTCAAGATAAGCGGCAAGCTCTCGAGACAACTGCGGGTCGTAATCGAACGGAAAATTGTCAGCGTAGCTTTCTAGAAAAAAATCGAAAGGATTGATCGCCGTTAAATCCGCGACAAGGTCAACGACAACGGACATTCGCCTCGCTGGCTTTGGAAAAACAATCCTAGCTTGATAGTTTCCCTGCGGATCTTGCTGCCAGTTGCAAAAGTGATCGACCGGAGTAATGCGCATCGAATAACTTACGATTTTGGTTCGACAATGCGGTGCTGGCCTAAGTCGGACCACCTGCGGGCCAAGCGTAACAAGTCGATCGTACTGGTAATTGGTTTCGTGATGGATGGCAACGCGTATGGACATTGGGAAACTGTGGTGAGAGCAAACTAAAAATGCGTTCTTAGGACACTCAATGCACGAACCTGTTCGGGGCAATCCGAAAAGAACGGACAATGGCAGTGGAGAGGAGCGACCATCAGTCGTCGCGAAGGCACCCCAATCATAATCGAAAAGCAGAAAGCTTGTGAGTCGAACGGGAACTGCATAGCGGAAATAGAAATCGCCAGCGAATAACGCTGGCGATCATGTTGTTGAATTCCCTCAAGTCGGCTTGCAATTTATTTTCCTGAGGAACTGCTCATTCCCTTCTTTCCGCCACCCGACCCGCTCATGCCCGACCCGCTCATGCCTGGTCCGCTCATGCCTGGTCCGCTCATGCCTGGTCCGCCCATACCTCCGGGACCACTCATACCCATTCCCATACCCTCACCACCGGGCATTCCCCCATCACCACCGAAAGCAGCCGAGCCTCCAACTGCGAGCCCACCCCCCAACGGTCCAACGGGTGAAACATCTGGCTGTGTATGGAAGTGGAAACTCGTGTAATTGTCGAACTCACGACTAACTACGATTTGCCCCGTCAGGGGATCAAACGACACCACTTCTGCGCCGGCCTTCATTTGGTCGCGCGCGCTTCCCATCTGCAACGCAACCGGTTTCTCAAAACTAACAATCGTGACCAGATTTGTGGATCGGAAGTCCTTCAATGCCTTGATCACCTTTTTGATTGGGTGAATGATTTCAAGAGCTTTGTTTTTGGCCTTTGTCGGCGTTCCGAAAACCAGACCAGCATCAACGCTTTCCTTTCTTGGCACATCAATAGCACGCTCCTTATCGAAATCAACAAAAACCGACTCGAAAGCAGCTTCACTTTTGTTTTCTTTATCCTTGGCGATGAAGACGGATGCAGGCTTCAAGATCAAAATAGGCTTGGTTGGATCGGACCAATTGGACTCCCGTTGGCAAATCCTCTTTGCTGGCCCTGATGCAGCATCGCCTGTCTTTGGAACCTCTTTTCCTTCATCGAATTCAAGTGCCTGAACGCGTTGGAGGGCTTCGTTGCTGAGCGTACTTGCTGCTGGTTTGAAGATAGCCCATTCAGGATGGTTGGAATCATACATCAACAATCGAACACGGTATTTGAATATTTTTCCGACAGGTGGATTGACGTCGTAAAACCGAACGAGCTTGTACTTGGTGCTAGGGAGTTGCTTAGGAATTTCCATAACCACATTCGCTGCGGTTCCGCCTTCTTGGAATCCGCTGCCACCCCCACTGGAAGACTTCCCTCCCTTGGCCATGCCCATCGAGCTACTGCCGGGCATACCCATCGAACCTGCTCCTGGCGCACCGCTACCAACCATGCCCGCGTCGCCACCATCCAAGCCACCACTCCCCCCTGAACTCATGCCCATGCTCGAACCGCCTGAGAAACCAGAAGCCGAAGGGCTTCCGAGGCCGCCGTTCTCTTTCTCTTCTAGTTCTGCCAGCACCGAATTCGTCGCGTATTTGCGATAATCCGTTAGTAAAATTGGGGGAATTGGCATCGAAATATTAGGGTCAACCATATCCGGCAAATGAACTTCGTTTGCCGTGCCTTGCAGCAATTTCAATTGCTCCTTGAATATTGCCGGGCTGGTTTTTGGAAGCGCAACCCAATCCGACTCCGCAATTTCTTTGTCTGGATTGGCTGCGCTGATTTCGGCTCGCTGAGCCTCAAAGCCAACATAGTTTGGAGTGTCCCGACCAGGCGTATAGCCAACAACTTCGTAAAACTGCTTCTTGTAACTGTCTTCCATTTCTTCATGAGGCGCCAAAGCAGTAACACAAACAAGCCCAAGTGCTATGGCAACTGGCTTCTTGACGGCAGCCTCAGGCTTTGTGGAATTTATCCCGTCGCCGTTAGCTAATGATGTTGCCGTTTCCGGAAAAGTTCGCATGCCGAACTTGTAGCCAAGGTCGTACATAGGAGATAGCCTTCGTTGCCCGACCACAGTTGGATCGCCGCCTTCACCACCGCCACTGCCCATCATCCCCATTCCGCTTCCAGCCATGCCTTCCATGCCACCACCGCTAGGTGCTCCCGAGCCCCCCCCGCTGCTCGAAGACCCCGCCGAAGAACTCCCCCCCTTTCCTTTACCGAATCCCTTTTCACTATTGTTGTTATTTTCTGGCTTTACTTTTTCCTCAGGCTTCTTTGCATCGTCCAGCTTGTCTAATGGGTCTGGTACGGACGACAAACGCGCCACTGCGCCGTAGAAGTAAGATGCTTCCAGATATTTTGGTGCCAATAGCGATGGGTCACCTCGCTTGGTGCTTGTGTTCGTTTTACTCGCACCCATCGGGTTCGAAGCATGTGCTACCGGGTCCTTAATCACTCGCGTATTGAGCGCCGATTTTGCGTATATCGGGTCAACCTTTCGCCCCTCTTCCTTCATGATGACGTCATTGTGGTTTTCCTTCAGCTTGCTGGAAACCTGCGTCGCTTGAGCTTGGAGCTTTTCCGGGGTTTTGTCGCTAGGAAACGGCGTTGTATTGAAGCCAAGGTACATCACAAAGCAAGCGATCGCCGCGATCAAGCCGAAAACAAGTTTCTCGACATGGAGAATAAGAAACTCTTTTGGATTGAAATTCGATTTCGAACCAGAGCTCTTCTTTTTCTTGGACATAACCTGACTCCTAGTTTCAACTGTTTTGCCTAAAGGCCAAAGATTGGTAAAGTATCGATTCGACTCTTAGTTATCACTGGGGTTGCTTGGCGCCGCTGCCGCGGGCTCCGGCGTAGCTGGCTCCGGCGTAGCTGGTTCGGGCGTAGCTGGTTCGGGCGTAGCTGGTTCGGGCGTAGCTGGCTCCGGCGTAGCCGGTTCGGGCGTCGCCGCTTCGGGCGTAGCCGGTGCGGTTGGCTGATCCGATTTGGGCACTGCCACAGGCTCGGTGGTCGCTGCTGGCTCCGCCGATGGAGCCGGGTCCGCTGCTGGCGTTTCTGGTTTTTGATCTGCCGCAGATGGCGTTGCGCCAGCAACTGCGGGAACCGACTCCGTTTTTTCTGCTGTCAATTCGTTGGTAATTGTCACAATATTTTCGGGGTTATACAGGTAGACAAGGCCGAAGATCTCGATCGCAATTTCAGATGCCGAATCTTCCGATACGGCAGCACTTACTCCAGAGTATCCGCCTTCGCCGTCAAGACTCCCGCCACTGCTCATACCACCGCTACTCATTCCACCACTGCTCATACCACCGCTACTCATTCCACCGCCACTCATTCCCATCGCACCCTTGGAACCACCCATACCCATACCGCCTCCACCGCCACCTCCACCACCTGTGGCTGGAGCCGCATCCGTTCCGATGCGAACCTGATAAACTTCGAGCAATAGCCCTTTGTTCCCTGCATTGCCGCATTCCGTAATCAATCGGCTCAAATTGGCAGGATCGACCTTGAGTCGCATCCGTATCGCAACACGCTTTGCCACAGCATCAACAGCATTCGATGCAGTTGGCGCGTTCTTGATCGATTCCCTCAATTCCGCGCCTTTTCGAGGCTGAAAAAGGGATTCTGTCGCAAAGCTAATGTATCGATTGTCGGCCGGATCAGTCGCAACCGACGCGTCCCCAAACCCTCCGGAAGAACCGCCTGATCCTCCAGAATCACTGTCCATGCCGGCGCCAACGCTGCCCATAACGTCCTCCATGCCACCCTCTTTACCACCCATCATTGCCGATGACATCCCTCCACCCGCGTTAGCGGATGCAATTTCCATCTTGGTGAGAACTCCAGCATTGCGACTGGCAAATCGTCCCATCCGAATCCACTCAATCTCTCGAACGACGGTCTGGAAATTTTCGCGAGCATCGCCATTTGCCCGTCGAACGATGTCCATAATTCCTTTTAATAACCACATGTCCTCTTGCGTATAATAAATTTCCAGAATCGAAGGAGCTGTCCCTTTGTCAAACCATGGAACGATTTGACCAAGCATCGTCTGCTGAGATTCTGCCGACCATCTCACAACGTCAGGAAGTGGCGGCACATTGCTTGTCGGCTCAGAAACTCCCGCACCCAACCTTGCCTTCCACTCTGTCCGAATAATGCTCGAAACACTAGCAAACTCCGGCCCAATATACTTTTTGTAAACTTCTCGATCGTTTAACGTAATTTTGTTATAGGGAGGTGGCAAAGTAGCTGGTATCGGATATTCAATGAACTTTTCGACTGGTCGCAGCGACTCGAATAGTTTGTGAGTTGAGTCTTCGTAAAAGGCTTTACGTGGCCATTCCATTAATGGGATCTGGCCTCGATACTGAATCCCCCAAGCTTCCTTGATATCTTTTTCCAGTAGAACTAGCGATTTGTCCATCTCCACATGTGAAAAGGCATTCGGGTGTGATGGCACTGAACTGCTGATGGTATTCACCTTGTCATAAGTGCTCTTTAACGCAGAGGTTCTAGATGTAATCAGCGCGTTTAGGCTAGAGTTGGTGAGGAAAAAAACCACGGACGCCCCGACCAATACAAGCCCCGACAGTATCCAAAATTGGAATTTGAGTACGACGAGCAAATTCTTTTTGATGACATCCATTTTTATCGCTCCAGAAAACTAATTCATGTGATTCGTATTCGCCAGCAAACAACGAAGTGCCTACCCAGCTGATTCGGCAGAGGTAGCTGCCGGGTCTTGTCCTGCCTCAGTTCCAGTTGACTCAGGCTCCGGCGGTTTTGGCAACAGTCCTCCCGCTTTTTCTCCACCTTCGGGATCAAACCGCGGCTGCCAAGCAAACTGCAATACAAAATCACAACGTGGAGCTGGGAAACTCGCCGGTATCGTCTTGCCATCCGCATCTGTAATCGGCTTTCCTGTCGGTTGTCCAGCCGGACCGCCGCCGCTAGCTCCACTTGAGCCTTCACCGATGCCTGGCCCACCCGGCCCACCCGGTCCACTCATTCCCATTCCCATTCCCATCCCCATGCTCCCGCCTTTGCCCTTGGAGGATGAGGTGCTCGCCGAACTAGACGTACCACCCTCGGTTGAACCGCTGGCCATAGGTTGTGCCATCCCTAACTCGATCATACGCTTTAGATGGGCAGGGTTCGAGACGCGATAGTTTCCATCAATATTGGACTGAATCACCACCGGCAACCGAATTCCCAAACCTGTCATCGACATCATCACTTGCTTGCTACCCTCGTCATCAGGCAGCTCGACACCACCTTTCTCCAAAAACTCGACTAGGTATTTAAGCACGTGGGCTTCACCTTCCTCGCCCGTCGACCCGTTAAAGTAATGATACCCCTTCAATTCGACCACCCAGCCGCCACCCACAAGCGGACTTGGATCTGGTACTTCCTCGCCCTCATTTGCTGCTTTAAGAAGCTGCCTACGTGTCGCAACACCTGCCTTGTAACTTTCGAGTAATTGAGCGGAGAACCATCGCGTAAGATCGGTCTCAAACTTTTGTTCGACACGTGTAATATGAAAGTCTTTTCGCTTCGGATACGGCAGCTCTACCGCCGTTTTGTTTGCCAACGTAGGGTCGCGGTTCAACGACGCCTCTATGGCTTTGTGAAGCTCAAGAACCATGACTCGCTTTTTGGCTCCCACTCCCACTTCATTGCCAACCTTGGAAAGCAACGCAATCGCGCCGGTCTTATCTGAGTCAATCTTCTTTTCGTTGTCCGATTCAGACGATACTCTGGCTACAACTTTTTGTGCTCCATCCCAACGCGGTTCCGCCACGACGCTCAAAACACGTCCCATCAAAGCGTGATTGGTTACCATCCCGACCAGCAAAAGGGAAAGTGCACCAACCACCCACGGTTTCTTCATTCGAACCACGCGATCGATCACAATCTCGCGAGGCAGCAAGCTTGTCTTCATCGGGCCGCGATTGAGCAATTGCAAACAGATTCCGTATACAACCCCAAACGCCGCCGAGTTTTCCTTAAATGCTTGGGCGCCTGTCACCTCGGTTCCCTCCAATTTAGGGAACTTGTCGAGCACATCAACATCCATACCTAAGTTCTTGTTTAAGAACTGCTGTAGCCCTGGTAGCTTTGCCGTGTTGCCCAACAACAACATCGCTTCCAGTTCGCTCTTCTTATTCAACGTCTTAAAAAAGTTAAGCGAACGCTGAATTTCAGTAACCATATCATTAAACACAGGACGCATCGCTTGGAAAACCAACTTCGGGTCATCCGCTTGCATTGCATTACGCTTGAGATGCTCGGCCTTTGCAAACGTCAGCTTCAGGTCCTTGGTCAACTGACGTGTGAAGTGGTTTCCACCAATCGGAATGCTTCGCTGCCAAACGCGGAAACCATTCGTCACGATAAGGTCGCTCGCATCGGTACCAATCGAAAGAACAACCGTCGATTTCTGTGGGCTCTCTGGATCGAAAGGTTCGTTCGCCATTCTCTCCGCAAAGCGGTCATGAGCAATCATGTTGTAAATGCTCATCGGCGCCAATTGAACCAAGTCGAGGTCCATGGAACTTTCGCGATATGGCTTCAGCGAACGGAAAACCGCGTCCCGCTTCATTGCAAACAAGCCAACTTCGCTTTCGAGAGCATAACCATCCTCGATCTGGGCTCCTTCCATTTGCTGGTAGTCCCAAATCACGTCGTTCAAATCGAACGGTATCTGCTGCTTAGCTTCATACTTGACGATGTCGCCGATCTTTTTGACTTCAACCGGTGGCGGCTTGAAAAACTTAGCAAGACCACTTTGACCAGGAACGCTAACACCAACTTTGGCTCCACGAAGATCGTTGCGAGACAGAAACTGCTGCATCGCATCAGCAATCAGCAGCTCCGGCTCGGCCTCGGGCTGACTAAGAATCTTGGGATATTCAACAAAGTCGAACACGTCCGTTACGACCTGGTCTCCCTCTAAATGACATCGCAACCCTTTAAGGGCGCTCTGACCAATTTCCAAGCCCCAAACATGCTGAATTTTCTTCGCCATCGTGCGAACCCCTCCTCGTCCCAAGTCCCTCGAACCAACGAATCGAGCTAAAACCGACGAGCAGAAAGCAGTAGTGTAAGTGTGATGAGTATGGCGAATTTTGCAACGGTCGTGGTTCGTTACAGGAATTCGCTCAAACGTTATCGTATCGCCTCGCACTACCCTCTGTCAAATTTTCATTGCGAACAGAGCGAAAATAATCCAAATCCTCTCTCTTTGAAGTCCAAAACGGGGCTCCCAAACCGCAAAATCCAATTTGCTAGTCTTTTTTTCGGACTGAACCAGGATCTCCACTTGGCAGGCAACCGACCAAGACGCCAAGATGGAATGCAGGAATTCGGATATGATCAAATCAATCCTCGATCCTCTAATTTTAATGGACTGATTGGACAGCGGTGCAAAACACTATGAAGCAACACGAACTGAATGGAGTCACGAAACAAAGATCAGCAAAGCTCACGCTGCCTTTATCGCGTCACTTCTCGATTCCCCTCGGATTGGTAGTCATCGGACTTTCCACAATCCCCTTTTTTGTTTCTTCTGCACAAGCTCAATCCGTCGCAGCCTCAACACCTGCACCGAACGAACTTCGTGAACACATCGCGCTGCAAATCGAAAAATTAGGCGACTCAAACTATTCAAGCCGAATCCGCGCGCAGGGTGAACTGCAGAGAATTGGAGTCTTGGCGCTGGACCAACTGCATACTGCAAGTTTTCACCCCGATCCACAAATCGCCTCGACAGCTCGATTTATCGTTCAAAGCCAACAGTTCACTTGGTCCTGGGAAACAGATCCGGTCAGGGTTCGTCAGATTCTTTCCAACTACAGCGCGGAATCGGATAAATCGATCTACATCGATCAATTGAATCGACTCGAACACGACGAAGGCTTCGGCGCTCTCTGCCGATTGGCTCGATACGAAACCCGAAGCGGGCTCGCTAAACGTGCGGCGCTTTTGCTCATGCGAAGCAAGCCTACGGTAGGGCAGTCGCTCGCGAGCCGAAAAGAGTCTCTGCGAAACTACGTCTACGGTGGTCAAAGTACGGCTAGTCTTTGGATTGCCAAATATGCAAATGCCGATTCCAGCTTTGATCTCGTTTGGTGGGAAAAGACACTTGCCGAAGAATTGGAAACATTGAAGTCGGGCTCCATGGAAACCAACTTGGAAATCGTAACCGACTTACATCGGTGGGTCGTCGAACAAATCTTCAATCAGCCGGACATTCATGACAAAGCACTCGAACTTGGACGAACCATACTCGGCCTCGCCCAAACCGTTCCTACGCTCGAGTCGATGGCCGGAAACCGATCGACTCGCGCCAACGAATTCGCTCAATGGGCATTGAAGTACAAACTACCCGAGCTCGTTCAACAACAGCACGCCAAGCTTCCAGATGGTATCGTCGCCAACGAAATGATGTTCGGCTATCTACTTGCCGAAAGCTTTTTGATGCAAGATAACCTTGAGCTCGCCAGCAAAGTTGCCGAACAATCTTTAAACCAACACGCTTGCAGTGAATTGGGAGAAGCTAAAAAACAGCTTGAAGTGGAACGTCCTGGAAAACCGCCCATCGACTTTTCGGCTAGGCGTAGTTTCTCAGACCAAGAGCGTCGTTCGAACATAGGCAGGAAACTCCAAGAACGCGGTCGTTTCGAATGGGCTGAAGCGGAGTATCGGTTGGGCATCAGTGACGAACAGACCGAACGGACCACTCAGATTATCATGCTCCAGCTCGCGGAAATGCTCCAGTCCCAAACCAAACACCGGGAAGCGGCACAAGTCTTGCAACCTTTCGTCGAACGCTACACCAGTGAGCCTATGTTCAGGCGTCAAATGCTCGAAAACTTCTCCATTGGCCCACAATTGGTCTCTTACTACCATTTGTACCTTGCAGATGACGCACGTATCGAGGGGGACCTTGACAAAGCAGCGAAGAATTATTGGAAGTCTCTCGATCTCACTTCAGACGACCTAGCTTCTATCAACGTTGACGCCATTATCGGTCTATACAAAACAACTCTTTCGACGCGAGACCAAGAAAAACGCCGTCTCACGCTGAATAAAATAGTTCAAGATTTCCGGGCGAAGATTCGTGGTTTCGAAGAGGAGCTAAAACTTTCCAAACCAAGCGATTTGGCAAGCCGAGTTGCATGGCTTTCCGACAAGTACAACACACTCGCTTGGGTCATTGTCAACACCGAGGGGAGTAAAGAAGAAGCGATCTTCTTAAGTCGAAAGGCTTGCAACCTTTCCCCCGAACATGCGGAATACTTGGATACACTTGCCTATTGCTACGCGGCGATGGATCGATTTCAGGATGCAGTGGCGCAACAACGCAAAGCGGTCGAGCTCAAGCCACACCATCCCGATCTCGTAAAAGCGCTGCAACGCTTCGAAGCAAAACTGCGATCCTCATCTCAAACACCTGGCAATTAAAAAGACCCCGTCGATGCGGCCGAAACTCTTGACGAGTTTCGCTACAGAGCGAACCGCGTAGGCCAAAGTCCCTAGCACGACGCGCAAGCTAGTGAATTGAATTTATAGATTCCAAGCACATCCGCATTTGTTTTTCGGATCAATTAGCCATTGGGCGCTAGCCCCGGTTCTCGACGAATGTCCAGTGGAAAACCGGGGCTAGCTAGCGCCCAACGGATAAAGGTTTGTTTCACTTGAAGACTCATGCCGAAGTGCTTAACACGACGCGGAAGCTAGGCAATCTACGTTCCCCATTCACTAGCTTACGCGTCGTGCTAGGAAGCCTTTGCTTTTACTGCCCACAAGACGCTAGGATGCAATTCAAGTACGCTCGCACGGTTTGTCGGTACCCCATTTCCAACGCGTCTCCAATGAACGCGTGGCCGATTGAAACTTCGGCTACCCCTGGCACTCCAACCAAAAACGGAGTCAGGTTGACCAAATTGAGATCATGACCGGCGTTGATCACCAGCCCAGCGTTTCGGGCAGACCTTGCCGCTGCTGCAAATTTCATGAGCGTCGATTCACGAGCCGCTGTAGAAAATGAACTTGCCCAAGTTTCGGTGTAGAGCTCAATTCGCTCGGCACCAAGCTGTTTTGCAATCTCCATCTGTTCCGCTTCAGGATCCATAAACAGACTGACTCGAACCCCAAGATCATTGCACTCGCGAATCAACGGTTCAAGCTTTACTGCATCCACGAGCAAGTTCCATCCGTGGTCCGAGGTGCTCTGGGATTCGCTATCAGGCACAAACGTCGCTTGTGCGGGTCGAACATCACGGATGAATTCCATTAAATTGTGAAAAGGATTCCCCTCAATGTTGTACTCGGCGTTTGGCCATTCGTTGAGCAGCTCCGCAATTTCAAACACATCTGCACGACGTATATGACGCTCATCCGGTCTTGGATGAACTGTGATGCCGTCCGCGCCCGCCTCCAAGCAAATAAGCGACGCCCGAACAACACTCGGTTCTCCTAAGTGCCGGGTGTTGCGCAACAGTGCAACCTTATTCACGTTGACGGACAAACAAGTTCGCAAAGAGTTAGACATGATAGTACTCCCGGTACCATGCAACAAACTTCGGAATACCAATTTCGATAGGGGTGGAAGGACTGAAGCCAATTGCCGCTGCCAACGAGTCCACATCGGCAAATGTATCTAATACGTCTCCCGCTTGAATCGGAAGCATCCTCTTCTTTGCTTTGATACCGATTGTGTCTTCTAACACTTCGATGAAGCGAATCAATTCCGTTGGCTGTTGATTGCCCACGTTGTAAATGCGAAAGGGAGCAGAACTGGAACCCGGATCGGGATGCCGACTATTCCAATTCGGATCAGCTAAAGGTGCCTGCTCCAAAACTAAAGTTACCACCTTGGCGAGATCATCCACATAGGTAAAGTCTCGTCTCATTTTACCTGCATTGTAAACTTCGATTTCATGCCCCTCTAAAATCGCTTTTGTGAATTTAAAAAGGGCCATGTCGGGCCTCCCCCACGGCCCGTACACAGTAAAGAACCGAAGCCCGGTTGTTGGCAGCCCGTACAAATGCGAATACGAATGGGCCATCATTTCAGTCGCTTTTTTTGTCGCAGCATACAGACTCAATGGGTGATCCGCTGAATCGGAAACGGAAAAGGGTTGCGAAGTGTTGCTTCCATAGACGCTCGAGCTGCTCGCGTAAACGAGATGCGTTACGTTGCTGCGGCGGCAGCCTTCGAGAACGTTGAGTGTCCCCATCAAATTCGAGTCCACGTACACATGCGGATTCTCTACGGAATAACGTACGCCCGCTTGCGCACCTAGATGAACGACCTTGTCAAAAGCACGATCCTCGAAGAGCTTTCCCATCGCATCGCGATCATTCAGATCGAACTCAACGAATTCAAAGCTCGAGGACTCGGTAAGACACGCAAGCCTTGCTTTCTTGAGCGTTACGTCGTAATACTGGTTGAGATTGTCCATGCCGACGACCTGCATGCCCGCATCTAAACAACGCTTTGCAACGTGATAGCCAATAAACCCCGCCGCGCCTGTTACTAGGATGGTCTGCATTGGTTATCCAATCGGATATACGAGGGATGATGAGCTTGGCAAAATTTTTGGCAATTGTAAATCTCGAAGAATCAAGTTGTTCTGGCTTTGACTGATTCTACCGTGTTTCAAACAAACGCGGACCCAACGATGCATCGATGCCAAGTCGTAAATACAACCGTCAAACGACAATTCTGTACACCACATCAAGTCTTCCTTACCCCGCTTGCACCAATTCCAAAGCAGCCGAATTTGAGCATTCGATCGCTGACAGTCCATTTCAGGGCTTACCTCATTACCTTTGTGGTCTTCGATTCGCTTGAACAAGATATTCCTATCGATAATCTGTATACTTGATCCATCAAAACACTCCAAATGCGACTGGTTCATAGTCGCTTCAAAATTGCTCCACTTGAGCTCGATTCGAGATGCAGCTGCCTCCGTTAATGGAATTGCAGCGCGCTCCACCGTGCGTCGCAATAACGCTCTATGCATCGGTTTTATCCCCAACAAACTCCACCATTGCACTCGCGAAGGCTCTAAGTTCGTCTTCATGTGGAACTCGGCAGTGTCGAGGAAAGAAGGATCGTGTCGTTTGAGATATCCAAGTTCGCTGAAAGGCACGCGGCCGGCACCAATATCGATTGGCCACGTTCAAGCACAAATTCGTTTTTTTCGGTTCGCAAAACGGCGGTACCTTTAGGAACGGTGAGGATCGAAAGCTGAGGGGTCGGCAATGAATACGAACCAGCCTGGGCATATTCTTGAAGCGTAAATTTGTCGCATTCCACTATCGTCCGCGCTCCTGAGGCACCAACGGGTAAAGGTGCAACGAACTCTACTGGGCCGCGATCAAAATCGATGACCTCCAAAGCGAGATCGATATGAAGCTGACGTGGCTGGCCATCTTTGTCGACTCGATCCCAGTCAAAAAGGCGAAAAGTACAATCGCTGGCTTGTTGAATTTCGGCCACCAAAAGCCCCTCTCCCAACGCATGGACGGTACCTGCCGGAATAAAAACACAATCACCTGCCCTAGGGGAAAGAACATGCAAGCACTCCTCGGTTTTCCCATTTTCGATGGCGTCGGACAGCGACTGTCGGTCGATGCCCGATTTGAGCCCCGCATAAAGTTTGGAGTTCGGTTCAGCATCAATGACATACCAAGCTTCCGTTTTACCACGGTCTGGTACAACCATTTTGGCACCATACACATCGTCCGGATGAACTTGAACGCTGAGTACTCTTTGGCAGTCTAAATACTTCAGCAATAACGGAAAACGCTCGTTAGGAGCGTCACGACCGATAATTTCGTTAGGAAAAGACTCAATTAATTGTCGAAGCGTCCAACCGGCAAAAGCGCCTTCCGCAACGATTGACTCCCCCTCCCGGTGATCCACAATCTCCCAACTTTCGGCCCAAATGCCGTTTCCTGGTGGTTTTTTACCCAATTGTGAGGCCAAACGGTCACCTCCCCAAATGTACGAACGAAAAATCGGCTCAAAACGAATCGGCTGATCTGGTAAAAACATGGATTGCCAAAAGGAGAAGGAAGAACAAACTGGGTGGACACGAAATGGTGACCCCAAACTCATTTTACTCGCCCCAAACAAACTACGCACGTCGGCATTCCATTTTGCCGCCTAACAGTACTGGAGACTTGATTGATGGCCAAAAGCGCCCTTGCACTAAAGAAGGCCGACGATTTATTTGAGAAAAGCTCGATGAGCTTTGGCGACCACCTCGAAGAACTCCGTCGCGCATTGCTCAAGGCTTCCATTTGGCTAGCCGTGGGTTTGGTGGTGGGCCTACCGTCCGCAACGACGGTCCTCAAATTCATGCAGGTTCCACTGCAAACCTCGCTCAACAAGTACTTCGACAAAAAGAATCAAGCGGAGATGAAGGCCTCTGCCGGCGCGGAACTTTCGCCCGAGCTTTCGAAATGGTTGATCGACGAGAAAAAGATTAGCCAAGTTGTCTTTTTGGATATGCGACGCGTGAAAGCTGCACTTGAAGGAACGCTTGGCGAAAAGGAAGTCACCGCTCCCGACAGTCTTGGACTTCCGCCGGTTACGGCTCTCGTGGCATTCCGTCAGTATGTAGGCATCAATTCAAATGCCGAAGCTCTTGGTCTGCAAGAGCCCTTCATGCTCTGGTTTAAGGCTGGTTTGGTGGTTGCCTTTCTGGTGGCTAGTCCAGGTATCTTCTTTCATATTTGGCAGTTCATTTCCGCAGGACTTTATCCGCACGAACGACGCTATGTTTATTTTTTCCTTCCGACCAGCCTATTCTTGTTTTGGTCTGGAGCCGCCCTCGCGTTCTTGTTTATTTTCACCATGGTGATCGACTTCTTGCTTGAGTTTAACGCTATGCTCGGCATTGAAGCTTCACCTCGGGTCACGGATTACATGGAAATGGCGGTACTGCTGCCACTAGGCTTTGGAATCTCATTTCAGTTGCCTCTAGTCATGCTGATTTTGGAACGACTCGGTATTCTCTCTATTCAGCTTTACGTCACACAATGGAGAATGGCCATCCTGATTATCGCTTTCCTATCGATGATCTTAACGCCGAACGATGTCGGAAGCATGCTGGGAATGGCGATTCCGCTGATCGGACTCTACTTCGTAGGGATCGGAATGTGCAAATATTTGCCGCGCAGCGACATGCTTCGGGGAGAAGCGGTTGACCCAAAATAGTCCAATAGCCCCAAAATAGTCCAATAGCCCCAAAATAGTCCAATAGCACTGAGTCGAATTTTCAAATCGAAAGCACTGCACCATGGCGAAAACGTTTCACCGGCGACATTTCAATCAAGCCATAGCCGCCTCGTCGTTGATCGGATCGACCCTCGGGGGGACAAGGCTGCTGGCAGAAGAAAATCAAAATGCCGAGTCTGATCAATCGAATCGGCGAACGGCCATTGGAGCAAACGTTGCAGCGACGGTTCATCCCATTGCATCCAACGCAGCATGGAAAACATACCGAGACGGCGGCAATGCGGTCGACGCCGCGATCGCAGCCGCCCTTTGCCTAGGGGTCGTTGATGGCCACAATTCTGGTCTCGGCGGTGGATGCTTGATGCTGATTCGAACCCAGGGTGGAGCGATCCACGCTATTGACGGTCGAGAGACGGCTCCTGCAGCCGCTTCGGAAAAAATGTATCTTCGCAACGGTAAACCGGTTGCTGAGTTGAGCCAAACCGGCTCGCTCGCTTGCGCCGTACCAAGTCAAATCGCTGCCCTAAAGCTTGCGCACGATAAGCTGGGTACCTTACAATGGGCATCGCTATTCGAACCTGCTATCGAGGCCGCCGAGAATGGCTATGCAATCGGGATCGCAACCCATACCGCTATATCGTCGGAACGGGAGAACCTGAGCAACTATGAAGCAAGCAAAGCAGTTTTGCTCAAACCGGACGGAAGCGTACCGAAAATTGGCGAAGTTCTTCGACAACCCGACTTAGCCAAAACACTCAAGAATATCGCGAAGTATGGCCCGGGCTGGTTCTATGCAGGTGACTTTGCCAAAGCCGCCATTGAATACTTGGATCAATACTCGGGTATCCTAACCTTGCAAGACTTTGGAAATTACAAAGCCATAGAGCGAACTGCCGTCCGAACCCATTATCGCGGAAATCAAGTCATTGGATTTCCTGCCCCTAGCTCCGGCGGTATTCATATTGCCCAAATGTTGAACATGTTGGAAACGTTTGACGTCGCAAACATCTATACGAATTCCAAAGCTGAGTTCTTTCATTTGCTTGCGGAATGCATGAAACGCGCGTTTGCAGACCGAGCGCATTGGCTTGGTGACAGCGACTTCGTCGATGTCCCAAAATTCCTCGTCGATCCGTTGTACGCGGCTAGGTTGGCACGGCAAATTCGTTTAGACAAAGCTTCCTCGAACATCGCACACGGAATCGAGGAAGCCAACGCCGACAAAAAGCACACAACACACTTGGCAACGGCTGATGCCAAAGGCAATTGGGTCGCGTTGACCTCCACCGTGAACACAACCTGGGGCTGTAAGGTCATGATTCCAGGCACCGGCGTCATGCTCAATAACCAAATGGACGACTTCAGCATCTCGCCGGGAGTCCCCAATGCTTTCGGTCTTGTTGGCTCCGCCAATAACGCAATTGCTGCTAACAAACGTCCGCTGTCAAGCATGAGCCCATCAATCGTACTCAGCGAAGACGGAACGCCAAGGTTGAGTTGTGGAGCGGCTGGCGGCCCGAAGATTATCAACGCAACATTGCAAAATATCGTTCGGTGCATTGACCTAAACCAACCAATCGATACTGCGATCGCATCAGCTCGAGTCCATCAGCAGTGGCGACCTGACATTGTCTACCACGAGCCCAACTTGGGTGGATTGCGCCAGCCCCTAAACGAAAATGGGAACGGGCGGAACGAAGTGACTGAGCAACTATCCAAACTGGGACATCCACTCAAGGTGTCGAGTTCACTTGCAATTGCTCAAGGAATCCAAATGATATCCCGCGGCTTGCTCGCAGCCACTGACCCTCGAACCGATGGCAAAGCGATCGCTTCGTAGCTGCCTCCAAACTTATTCACCTTGCAACTGCTCCTAGGCAAACAAACATAGATGCCAGTCGTTTATTTCAAGCGATACAAAATGCAGATCGATCTGCTGCACTTCGATCAGACCCACGTGCCTGGTGAAAGCACGCTGCGTTTTGTGCCATGGTCAGAAAAAGTCTTAGGGCAACATGCTTTGGCGAAATGGGATAGCTTTCGTCTCGAAATTGACGCAAACGTTTTCCCGTGTCTTGGCGATCGAGACGGTTGTCGACAACTCATGCGAGATATTTCGTTGCGAGCCAATTTCGTTCCTGAGGCGACATGGCTTGCGATAGCTGACCCAGACGGGAAGCCGGAGGTTCCTGTAGGGACCATCCAGGGGTTGCGCCTCAACGCTTCGGAAGGGGCAATTCAAAATATTGGAGTTGTGCCTCAGTTTCGTGGAATGGGGATAGGCCGCGAATTGCTTCAGCGGGCACTTCAAGGCTTTCGAGAAACCGGATGCATCAAAGTAAATTTAGAAGTCACGGTTCACAACACAGGTGCAATTCGCCTCTACGAATCGATCGGTTTTCGATACATCGAGACGGTTTTCAAAGTGGGGAACGTCCCGGTCAACTCATGACTTTAAAATCAAGGAACCAGCCAAACCGGGAGCACAGACCCGAGCTACTTACTCTTGGGCCTTGGCACTCGTGACCCGGAGCCTTTGGAGGATCGCTTTTTCTGACGGCCACCTACCATGCGTTCGTCGTCGGAGTCCGATTCAACCGGCTGACCGATCTTTTCCCGCATTCGCATTATCTTATCCCGCAAGGCTGCTGCTCTCTCAAATTCGAGATTCTCTGCGGCTGCTAGCATCTCCTCTTCCATCGTCTTTAGATAGTCTTCCGTGATGCGTTCCGAGGTTGCGTCGACGCGAACCATGTCTCTGGCCCGCTTGCGATTCTCAGCCGCTTGCAGAATGCTGGCCGTAACACCACGCTTTACTGTCTCTGGTGTGATCCCATGCTCCACATTGTAAGCCTCCTGCAGCTTGCGACGACGCTGCGTTTCCTCAATTGCAGTCTGCATCGAAGCCGTCATGCGGTCAGCATACAAAATAACCTTAGAATTCGAGTTTCTAGCGGCTCGGCCAATCGTCTGAATCAGCGATGTCTCGCTCCGCAGAAACCCTTCTTTGTCAGCATCCAAGATGGCGACAAGAGAAACCTCCGGCAAATCGAGCCCTTCGCGAAGCAAGTTGACTCCAACCAAAACGTCACAACGCCCCTCTCGCAATTCTCTCAGCAAATCAACCCTCTCGAATGCGTCCAACTCGCTGTGCAACCAACGGCACTTGAGATCGTTTTCGACAAAGAAGTTAGATAGATCTTCCGCCAATCGCTTGGTCAACGCAGTCACCAACGTGCGATCCCCCATAGCGATGCGTTCACGGATCTGTGCAAGCAAATGCATGACTTGGCCACGCGCCGGCACAACCTCGACAATCGGATCAAGCAATCCCGTTGGGCGAATGATCTGCTCAACGACCTCCCCCTGTGTTTGCTCGAGCTCATAGTCGCTAGGAGTCGCAGACACGAAAACCACTTGATTGATTTTGGCTTCCCACTCATCGAACTTCATCGGCCGATTGTCCAACGCGCATGGCAAGCGAAAACCGTGCTCCACCAGCGTAGTCTTTCGACTTCGGTCCCCTGCATACATCGCGCGAACCTGTGGGATCGAGACGTGCGACTCGTCCACCATCAGCAAAAAATCATTGGGAAAGAAATCGTAAAGTGTGTCTGGCGTAGCCCCAGGCTCTTTACCAGATAAAGGACGCGAGTAGTTTTCGATACCCGGGCAATGGCCAACTTGTTGCAACATTTCCAAGTCGAAACGGGTCCGGGCATTGAGACGTTGGGCCTCCAAAATTTTGCCTTCTCCTTTAAACTTTTCGAGCTGTGACTCCAGTTCTGCTCGAATCACTTTGATCGCATTGGTGATCCGTTCCTCGGAAGTTACAAAGTGCTTAGCCGGATAAATGTAGACTTCGGCTAACTTCGAAATAACTTCGCCGCTAGTCGGGTTAATAATCGAAATCTGCTCAACCTCGTCCCCCCAGCATTCAATTCGATAGGCGAATTCCTCATACGATGGCCAGAGCTCCATCGTATCACCCCGAATCCGAAACTTGCTCCGTTCAAAAGCAATATCATTGCGTTCGTATTGGATATCGATCAGACGGAGCAACAAATCTTCGCGGTTGATCGATTCACCAACGCGGATAGGCACCACACTTCGTTTGTATTCATCTGGGGACCCCAAACCGTAGATGCATGAGACGCTGGCGATGATGATGCAATCGCGGCGGCTGACCAGGGCGCTTGTCGACGCTAACCTCAAGCGATCGATCTCTTCGTTGATCGACGCATCCTTTTCGATATAGATATCACGCTGCGGAATGTACGCTTCGGGTTGATAGTAGTCGTAATAACTAACGAAGTAGTGAACCGCGTTGCGAGGGAAGAACTCTTTGAACTCCGAATAAAGCTGGGCGGCCAGAGTCTTATTGTGACTCAATACGAGCGTCGGCTTTTGGACCGCTTGAATGACGTTTGCCATCGTGAACGTCTTGCCAGATCCGGTAACACCCATGAGAACTTGATGCTTTTTACCCGAATTCAATCCGCGAACAAGTTCGGCGATAGCTTGCGGCTGATCGCCGGAGGGCTTGAAGCGACTGTCCAAATCAAAGGGTGTGAATCGCTCGAAGGGGTTCATGCTCGTAAGATTCCTTTCCTTTTGGCGTGACTACAAAACTCGCGCCCAAATACTTTTGAGGTAACTCGTTTCGGGGCAATGGGCTACAACCGGATGGTCTGGGGCAGCTCCATTGGAGTGCAGGATTTGGAGCGTCCGCGGTGGATGCGGGTTTCCTTGATCATCGAAGCCGGTTGCCTTAGCTGCCGAACGCACGACTCCGTTGAACGCTTCGCTATCGAGCAAACCAGCGCATGAGCATGTTAATAAGATCCCACCTGGCTTGACCATCTGCATGGCCAAACGATTGAGGTCAAAGTGCTTGTGCGTTCCTTCCTCAAGCTCCAATCGGGATCGAATCAGCTTGGGTGGGTCAAGCACAACAACATCATATTGCCGACCAATACGCTGCATATCTCGCATGAACGCAAAGGCGTCCGATTGAACAAAGCGAACGCGAGTATGATTGATATCTGCGTTCTTCTTGGCGAACGCCAGCGGCTCGGCATCGAGATCGACCCCAGTGACTTCGGACGCTTGACCAGCTTTAGCCGCTTGGACAGCGAAGCCACCCGTATAACAACAAAGGTCCAAAACGGTTTTGCCCTTGCACATTTCAGCCAATTTGCGGCGGTTGTCTCGTTGATCGCAAAAGAAGCCCGTCTTGTGACCAGTGCCGAAGTGCACTTTGTATTTAACCCCGTTCTCCGTGATCGTCACCACCGGTGGCAGATTGTCCGAAGATCGGTTTGGAACCGTGCAGCCCTCTTGGCTAATAAACTGAGGGCACTCTTGAATCAGATAATGCTTGGTGCCAAGCTCCTCGGCCAACATTTCCAAAATCGGCTCGCACCGCTTGGACATCCCAAGACTAAATACTTCGGCGCTCAAGCAATCGCCGTAGCGATCGACCACAAGTCCCGGAAACCCATCGGATTCGCCGTGGAGAACGCGATAAGCGTCCGTAGTCTCATCGAGCCGAAGCACATCACGCCGCAAGGAGACGGCCTCTCGGGCTTTCTGTTCCCAAAACGCCTCATCGGGCCATTGTCCCCACCAAGAGTAAAGCCGTACGGCAACTTCCGATTTTGGATTGTAGATTCCATAAGCGAAAAGCTGCGGCGTTCCACTTGGCTCGGGAGCTTTGGGCGTCCTGGGCTTGTAAGGGGAATCGCTTCGTTCTTGAGGTTCATGCGACCGTGAACTCAGCGGCAGCTGTTGATGATATACGGCGACCCATTGACCAGGAGCTGGATTCCCCTCGACTTCGATAATACGGCGTCGGTAAATGTTTGGGTGGAGCATTGGCCGGCTTACGTGCACAACCCCCATTACGGAGTTTTTCGGCGGCACAAGGCCCATCAATGGATCGACGTCAGTATTTTGCATTCCAAGAACACATTCGAATAAGGGGCGAAGCCAAAGGCAATTGGCTTTACGCGAAGAAAATGTGCTGTTGAATGCACGCGTCTACTATACGCGGCTAACCCCAAAACCGATAGTTGAAGCCTTGCACAATGGCTAAGAAAGGATGCCGCGAACTACCCTGCCATGCACATCTGTTAACCTAAAATCACGTCCGGCATGTTTAAATGTCAGCTTTTCATGGTCAATGCCCAACAAATGCAGAATGGTGGCGTGCATATCGTGCATATGGACTTTGTTTTCGATCGCCAAATGGCCAAATTCGTCCGTACGACCATATGCGACGCCCGGCTGGACGCCACCACCCGACAGCCACATCGTGAACCCGCCTGGATTGTGGTCCCGCCCCGTGCCATTTTTCTCCGCGTAGGGAGCTCGACCGAATTCTCCGCCCCACCAAACAAGCGTGTCTTCGAGCAATCCTCGTTGCGCTAAATCAGTCAAGAGTCCAGCAATCGGCTGGTCCACCGCACGAGCGTGCTCAGCGTGCTTCGGCAAATTCGAATGCTGGTCCCAAGCAGGATTGGCGGAGTTGTCTCCGTAATTGACTTGGACAAACCGAACACCAGACTCACAAAGTCGCCGCGCCAACAAGCATTTTCGACCGTACGCTTGAGTCTCTTTTTGATCCAACCCGTAAAGCTTGATTGTATCCTCCGTTTCGGTCGAGAAGTCTAGCAACTCGGGGGCAGCATTTTGCATTCGCCAAGCCATCTCGTACGACTGAACCGCCGCCTCGAGTTCGCTATCGCCGGACGCCCGTTGCTCAAGCTGTATTTGATTCAACGCTTGAATCTGATCCAATCGCGATCGGTTTGAATCTCCACTCGATAAGCCAATCGATTGCAAGTGATCGATTGTCAATGCATCGTTCCCTGCTTTCCCAATAGGCGTCCCCTGAAACCTCGCAGGTAGGAATGCGCTCCCATAGTTGCGAGCGCCACCGTTTCCAATCGAAGGCGAAATGGAAACAAAACCAGGCAAGTTTTCGTTTTCCGATCCGATACCGTATTGAATCCAAGAGCCCATGGACGGCCGGATAAAGTTTTGCGAGCCTGAGTGCAAAAACAAGGTGGCTGGACCATGCGCAACGCCATCGGTATGCATGCTATGCACCATCGCCATGCGATCGACATGCTCCGCCATATTGGGAAACAGGTCCGACACCCAACGGCCCGACTGCCCATACTGATTGAAACCCCATGGCGATTTCATGACACGCTGCTGGCTGCCAACCGTCCCCTTGTTCGCAAATTCTCGAGCATCGTCGAAGCCAACCATTTCGCCATCCCGACTCGCCAACAACGGTTTGTAATCAAACGAATCGACTTGGCTCACCCCCCCTTGCATGAACAAAAAAATCACTCGCTTTGCCTTGGCAGGAAAATGTAATCCATTTGCTCCTGCGAATTGGCTAGTTGCTCCATCGCTACGGTTCGACCATTGTGAGAGAAGCGATGCGGTGGCCAAAGAGCCAAAACCACATGCGGTAGAATGAAGAAAAGAGCGTCGGTGTATCATTTTGTTTATGCTCTATTCGATATAACGAAAATCGAGGGAAGCGATCAAATCATGGACCAACGAACTCCAAAGAGTCGCCTGGGAGTGGTTTCTTTTTCTCGCTTGCCGAATCTGTTCTTCTGCCCACTTGGTCTCCCGGCTCGAAGGCAACCGGCTCAGTGTGGCCAAAAAACAGGTGTTCACTCTTTGCTCCTCAGAAAGCCCCGTTTCCGAAGCAAGTCGAAGACCAAATTGATGCGCACGCTCGGCAATCCATTCGCTATTGAGCATCGCTAGGGCCTGAGGAGCGATCGTGGATCGATTGCGTTTGCTGATCGGAAAGCTAGGGTTGGCCCCATCAAACTCGGTGTATAGTTCCGGAAGGGCATTCCGAAACCAAGGACCGTACACGGACCGATATCTCGCAACATGCTTAAAGCCATAATCCTCTTTGGTCTTGTCGGGAATCGTCGATTCAATCTGGACCGCCAAATCCAGCTCTCCGCTGATGCTCAAAAGCGTGTCACGAATGGTCTCGGCATCCAGTCTTCGAACATTGCTCCTCGCAAAAAGTCGATTATCAGGATCGAGCTCCATCGCGAGCTTGGTCGCTTTGCTAGAACGCATATAAGCATCCGATAACACAATCTCGCGAACAAGCCATTTCGTGGACCAATCGTGCTGAATGAATTCGAGTGTCAACCAATCCAGTAATTCGGGATTGCTGGGTTGCTCTCCTGTTGTGCCGAAGTTATCGATTGATCGAACGAGTCCATCCCCCATCAGCCAGCTCCAAACACGGTTCACATAAACTCTTGCTGTTAGTGGGTTGCTGTCATTGGCAAGCCAATTCGCGAGCTCCAAACGACCGTTCGACTTGGGATCGATAGTTACGGGAGTTGCCACCGCTGAAACACAACTAAGAAAACCGCGAGGAACGATCGTTCCCTGTTGATGAACACTACCACGCACGTGAATGGCGATATCGGCTGGCGACTCGGACGGTTGGAACGACATGACCATAGGCCTTGCATCGAGCTCAGCACGCAGAGATTTGAGCTCCTCGTCAATGGCTAACGATTCTTTTCGAAGCGACTCCAATGATTCCAATTCGGTTTGCTTGGGCAGCGCTTTGACCTCAGACGAAGAAGACTCCGTTGCCAAAGATGCGGCCTGAGGTGGTGCGTCTGGCAAAAACTGAACGGCGTCTGCAATCACATGACCCTTGGTCCCTTCGTTGCTGATCATAACGAAAGCTTGACCACCCTGCTCAAAGCGATAGGTCCCCAAAGTCTGCCACAAACCATCATCGACAGGCTTCTCAGATTGATTAACGCGAACGACGTCCTCACCATCGGCGCTAAAGATCCGAACCAGTGCCGACTTCGTTCTACTTTCGGAATGGTTATACGCAAGCCGAACTTTGTAGGTGCCTGGTTTCAAATCGCTTGGCTCAAAAGTAACCGACTTGGAGCCCTTGCCCGAGTTCTTATCATGCAAATATCCGTTTCCGACATATGCCTTTACCGACGTCGATGACTCCCATTCACCTACCTTCTTTGCATTCACATCATCAACCACAATCCCCATAAGATCTTCCACTTTGACGACCAACGACACTCCCGGGCCCGCTTGGATTTGCTTCTTTAATTGATCCGACCGCGTCTTTAACACGACATGTCGAGCGGACATGTCCTTGTATCGCGATTCGGCTTCGCTAGCCAATGGAAGTGGAACACTAATCCATTTCGATACGTTCGAATGCTCTAACGCGACCGAAGATTTCATGATACCAGCTAAGGCGTAGTAGTCACGTGTTGGAATGGGATCGAATTTGTGATCATGACAACGAGCACAACCGATGGTTTGCGCTAAGAAGACTTTTCCGATCAGCTCAAGCTGCTCGTCTACATAATCCATCTCCAGTTGTTTTTTGTCCTGCTCCTCCAGGTTTGTATCTCCGACCGCCAGCGCAGTGGTCGCGACCAATTGCGACTGTCGCTCCTTCAGATTTTCTGCGTTCATCAAATCCCCCGCAACTTGCTCGCGAATGAACTGATTCACCGGTTTATCGCTATTGAACGACTCGATCAAATAATTGCGATATCGCCACGCATCGGGAAGCACGAACCCTCGGAGCGTGATCGACTCCGCAAATCGAACGGCATCCATCCAATGCCGAGCAAATCGCTCCCCGAAACGAGGAGACGCCAGCATGGAGTCGACCAAGTCCTCGTAACCTACAAACGCCTCATCTGCTTGATTTGCAACTGGCCGGATGCCATGCAGATCGACCGACAAACGTTGGAATAAAACCGATGATGTTGCTGAGTCGCTTGGTTCCACTCCGACATCGGCTTGGGCCTTTCCAAGAAAGGCATCCAATGCGCGGCGACGGTGATTCTCGAGCGGTGGAATCGTCCCACGCATCGGAGCACGATAAGCCCAATGGCTCTGTGCGCCCTCGACCGATAACGCAAATGACGTTTTGGGTGTGGCTGACTTGGACGGCTCTCGTGGGTCAAACGCACCCGTGCTAAGCCAAGTCCGTATAACCTCTTTCTCTGCATCCGATAATTTTGAATCGGGGGGCATCTGAAGCTTGAGATTGCGATAGTCTACCGCAATCCACAGGAGGCTTTTTTGCCAATCGGCAACGTTGATAGCAGGGCCAGAATCCCCGCCCGTTGACCAACCAACTTTGGAATCAAGAGAGAGCCCACCGTTGGTTTCGGTCTCCGTCGAGTGACATTCCAGGCAACGTTCAACGAGGAGAGGCCGCACTTTCCTCTCGAAATACTCCTGCCTAAGCTCCGCCGAATCCTGCGAAAAAAGCCGAGCGCCACCTAACAAAACCCATGCACCTGCCAAAACCGTTAGCTGCGTAATTAATCCTGGCTTTTGCATATTGGTCAATTTTCTATTGCTTCAATTCCCGCTCGAGCAATTTCTCAATGGCCGTTTTCTTTTCGGCCTCTGTCCCCATCGCGAGAGATCGTCCTACTTGGCTTGCGATTTGTTCAAACGCATCGGCTTTTTGGTTTTCGTCGATGAAGCCTTTGTAGTAATAAAAATTCACTTCGCTCAATCGGTCGATCACCGACGTCTCGTTATCGCTCGCCAAGGATGGAATGCGTTTGCTCGCGATCAACTCAGGAGTCAGGGCTGTCGGAATAGCCTGCAATGCCAGTCCATCTTTCGTCATTTTGACAGTTTTCTCAACAATGTCCTCCAAGCCATCGGCATCTCCCTTGGCTTGACTCTTTGCGTATTGAAGATTGTTAATCGAGCTAGAAACGTAAACTCGTTTCACGTCCTTCGCAACTAGACTTGGTTGCACGACACGAACCAATGTATCGTTGGTCACCTTCTGGATAAAATTATTCATACCGATCGTGACTTCAAAAAGCATTAATCCATCGTAACCTTCTTGAACTGCTTTTTTCATCAGTTTCGAGGCCTCGTCGACCCCTATAAAGGTCAGGCAAGGAGCAAGTGGGCTTGACCCCGCAGGCAACTTTCCAATTGCAAAAGGACCGGGATTTGACATTCCTCGGTTGGCCATTCCGTTGCCGAAACCATTTGCATTTCCGAAGCCGTTTGCATTTCCGAAGCCATTTCCGTTTCCAAACATGCCGGGCCCTGCCATGCCTGCGCCGGGTTCGTCCGGACTGCCCATTCCTGGATTTCCTGGACCGGCCATACCCATTCCTGGGTTTCCTGGACCGGCCATACCCATTCCTGGATTTCCTGGACCGGCCATACCAGGTACTCCAGGGCCGGCCAATCCTGGCGCTGACATCCCAGGATCACCTGGGCCGGCCATTCCAGGTCCAGCCATGCCCGGCGCCCCTGGCCCTTGCAATCCCATTCCACCTTTGCCTTGAAACTGAACCGCACCACCGCTGTTCACCGTGCCGCCACTATTGACTTCGGCCCCTCCACTGTTCGAACCACCGCTACTACCTTTCGGTACACCAGCTCCCATACCACCACTGTTGGCCATACCACCGCTGTTGGCCATACCACCGCTGTCCATAGGACCACCGCTACTACCACCTGGAGCGCTACTAGCTGGCATACCGCCACTCATCCCACTATTCATGGATGCTCCACCAGGCATACCGCCTGCCATTGGTTCACTTTCTCCAAAACCGCCCTGGGCTGAGTTGCCAAAACCTGGCTGACCGCCACCGAAAGAGTTACCCGCGAAAGCGCCCCCTGCCTGAGCAGAGTTGTTGGATGGTACACCTAACGAGTAGTCGCTAAAAACGGCAGACCAAGCTCCCGACTCATGTTTGCTTTTAAACGCAGCGACCAATGCTGCCCCGAACGCACCTGTCGTCTCCTCCAACGTCTTGATCTTATTGGAATTCGCATTCCCGCCCCCAAAACCGCCACCGGAGCTTCCACCCGATGGCTTGCCCATCATCCCCATACCTCCGCTAGCTCCACCGCCGTTATTTGCTCCTTGAGTTCCAATCGGCGATAGATCCGCCACGTTCTTCGGGTTTTTTACCGTCACACCGACAGCGATGTTTAGACCAAGCTGAAGTCGCTTTCTGTGGGCCGACCACCGGTAGTGCTGAAGAATCTCCGCCGCATCTTCATCGGATAATGTCAACGCATGCGACTGAAGCAAAGTGTAAGCGCGTTTTGGGTTTCCAGACTGAAAAGCGTAGACGGATTGCTCTTTCAAGGTTGGTGGCGGAGCGACTTTCATCGTCGGTCTTGCGACGTTATTTCGAGCCTGATTGTTTTGAGCTGGGAAACCCGGATTTTCTTGTCCGCCAACTTGATTCCCCACACTGTTTCGGTTTCCACCTTTGGGAGGCATTCCACCAGTCATGCCTGCTGCTGCTTTGGGAGCCATCCCACCCGAAAGACCTCCACCACTGTTTTGGACTCCCTCCTCGCTGCCTGGGTCTGCACCACCAGAATCCATGCCGCCAGAATTCACTCCGCCAGAATTCACTCCGCCAGAACTTCCACCCGGCAATGCCATGGTTGTCGTCGCGCCTGCCGCGGGACCAGATGAGGACCCCTGATCATTGCCTTGTTGGGCTGACTCACCTGCCGGAGACGCTGGTTGGGATGCTGCCGGGGCAGAAGCCGAAGCAACTTCTTTTTTCTTACCCCAGCATCCCTGGGAAATAAAAAGTGCTGCCGTAACCCCGATCAGAGAAAAAGCCTTGTTCATCATCCAAGTCTCCGTAAAAATTCTTGCCCGCAAAGCAATCTACAACGCGAAAAATACATACTTCGCTCCGCAACAGGCATAACCAACATTATTGGTTACGAAGTCGAGATTGTCTACAACTCGTTCAGGTTTCGGTCGCTGGAAGTCGGTAAACCAACCCGATCGGAACCAATAAGACCGCCAACATCCAAAATACCGACGAAACCGGCCACCCCAGGGAACTCGCCAATATCAAAAACGCTTGATAAAGCGGTCCTGCGATCAGAATCCCAATAAAATTCGCAAAGTTCATGGTTCCAATCATCCGGCCTTTTAATTCCGCTGGTGGCCGTTTTTGCAAGAAAACTTGCAACGGAATAATGAAGACCGCAGCTGCCAACCCTGTCCCAATCAATCCGATCAAAGCCCCCCAGTACCCAAGCAAATGGTCTCCCCCAAATCGCCAGCAGCCTAAAGCCACCAGCGAAGCGACCATGACCCAAATACCAATCGTCACCTGTTTCGCAGGCTGCATCCCCTTGAAAACAAGATTCGCCAGCACAGCCCCAATGATGATTCCAATCGCCAAGCCGCCCGTCAAAATGCTGATGCTGGTGCTGCTTTCTAGTTTTAACTGCAGCTTCCCCAAGCTGTTCACCGTTGGCATGACAATCCCTGCCACTACGTAAAACATACTCGAAACCACAATCGCAGAAACCAAAGGCTTATCATTGCTCAGCAGCCTTCGAATCGGAGCTGGCAGCCCTAGATCCGAAAAGCTCAACTTGGCCGTCGGCTGCGCAGGTGGCGTATAGCGAATCATCATCGAGGTGATCGAACCAACGACTGCAATGCCCGTGCACACCAATGAACCAATCCAAAGATTTCGGTAGTCCGCGGTTCCATCGGGATTCTCTATCACCAACAAATCCTTTAAAAGTCCAGCCGTTACTACTCCCAGGATGATGGCGAGAAACGTTGACATCAGAATCAAACCATTTGCCCGAGGAAGTTCCTCTTTGCGAAATAGCTCGGGAAGGATCCCGTACTTTCCAGGTCCAAAAAAGGTACTGTGAACCCCCATCAACACCAACACCGTCCAAGTGCCAACATCACCTAGTTTGGCATACGACAGAAAAGCGCAAACAGCCAAAAGCGTGATTGCAATCTCCGCGAACTTGCAATAGACAATGATCCGACTCTTGCTGTATCTGTCCGACAAGTAACCAGCCAGACTGCTTAGTAAGACGAACGGCAAGCTGAAGACTGTCGTTGCCCAGCCTTGAGCATCCTGGCTAATGTCTGCACCTATAGCCGGAATTGCCAACAACAACATCAATTGTTTGTACAAGTTATCATTGAATGCTCCAAAGAACTGCGTGATAGTCAGGCCCCAAAACGAGCGATCATTGAGAATGCTACTCGACTTGCTTTGCAATGTTGGTCCGTTCAATTCGCCCGTATCGCTCGCCAAATCCCCTTTCGCGTTGAGCATAATTAATTGTTGACCTTATCTTTCGCCAGCTGCTGAAGCCCTCGCAGATCAAGCTTGCCGGTACCAAGCAATGGAATCGCATCGACTTGGATGAAGCTGTCTTCGGAGGGCAAGAAAAGATTCGGAAAACCTTTGGCCGACAACCCTTTGACGATCTCATTCGGTGTCTTGCTTAGCTTCGTGTGCAACACAATCATGCGCTCCCCTTTCTTCTCATCGGGAACACTCGTGACCCCAACGCTGAGCGCTTCTTCACTCTCGCCAATGATCTCATTAATGGCCTCTTCGATCTGAATGTGCGGTACCATTTCGCCACCGATCTTCGAAAACCGACTTTGACGCCCCGTGATAAAAACGAACCCGTCGTCATCAATAAAGCCGACATCCCCTGTGTCGTACCACGAATCCTTGAGCACCTTTGCGGTCAATTCCGGCTGATTCAAATAGCCGCTCATCACGTTAGGACCTGAGATTTGAATCATCCCGGACTCGTTGGTTTGAAGAACTGAGGCATCATCCAGCGACACAACCCTCGCCGACACCCCTGGCAGCGGCTTACCGACAGAGCCATCGCGTTGCCCCGCGTCCTTGCTCTCTGCCGTCGCTCTCGACGTTGGCAAATTGACCGCTGCGACCGGGCTTAGCTCCGTCGTTCCATATCCTTCCGTCGGACGCACACCAAACTTCTTTTCAAATTCGTCGCTCAATGCCATCGGCATTTTCTCTGCACCAACAATAACAACTTCGACGGTTTTAAACTGCTCTGGCTCAACACGTCGCAGATACGTACGCAAGAACGTGGGTGTCGCCAGGACCACCGTGGATTTGTTCGCTTCAGCCAACTTGCCGATCTGCCTCGCATCCAAAGGATTAAAGTGGTAGGAGGCCGAAGAGGGGAGCGTCATCGCCCCCCACAAACAAACCGTAAATCCGAACGAATGGAAGAATGGCAAAACGCCCAAGAAGTTGTCGCTATCCAGAACCCGAATGACTTGATCGAACCCCTGAATGTTCGAGGCAACATTCATCATGGTGAGCGGTACACCTTTCGGATTCCCCGTCGAACCCGACGTAAAGATAATGGTCAGCAAGTCATCGCTCTTGAGTTTGTTCAGCCCGAGCAGACTGTAAACCATCGACAGCGGCAGCCATTTCGCAGCGAGCCATGCAACCCCCTTGTCCCCAACCGTCGCATGCTCCTTCATGTCCTCGATGTAAATCAAGTTCGCGGATGGCTGGATATTAAACTTCTCCATTACCTTGCGGCTGGTAAGAATATTCCGAATTCCGGCTTGCTGAATGCAGTTGTCCACAATCGCATTGTTCACGGTGTAGTTGAGATTGACAGCAACTCGCCCAGACAATGTCAACGCCAAGTTGGCAACGGCGCCGGGGACTGTCGGTGGTAACAGCACTCCGACAAATTTCTCATCCTTTTTGAAAACATTTCGATCGAAAATACGACGCAAGACGAGCGATTTTAGAAGTAAGTCCGATCCGCTTAATTGCGCCCCGGTGGAATCCGAAACCTTGATGCGCTCACCTTTTTCACGGCAGCGACGAATCAGCAGTTTGGGGAGATTCCAATCCCATTCGATGAAATTTGGGGTTTGCGAGATTGCTGGTTTTGGCATGAGTAACTCTTTGTGTGCAAGCGTATCTTGACGGTTTTGCGAATCATACGATCCCTCGTTGATCTAGACATCCACCCTAGAAAACCAGTAAACACAGCCCAAAACAGCCTTCCCGAAAGCGGAGTTCCAGCGGATGAATCGGTTTAGTAGTTTCGTGTTAGGATTGATAGTCGGCGTGGTGGGATTGTACATTACAATGCATTATTCGTTTGTACGGGCAGCGGATGGTTACCATATCATTCCAAAAATTGCAGCAAAATTTGAAGTTCCTTACACCGACATTCGGAATTTGAGCCTTGAAAACTGGCAAAGGAAGCAGTCTTTGGCTTTGGCAATCCTAAAAGCCAATAAAGGCCACTTGCTGAAAGACCAATCTCTGATCGGATTTCGCCAATCCACTCAACGCATGCTGGAACAGTTTTCAATGCCGTCGACCGCTCGGATCGGTAGCTGAAATTCGTTACAATCCGCACTGACTTTTGGCCGGCTCCATTTCCGAATCGGCCGCTCTAACTCAGTTGAGGATACCAACGCAGATGACTCGATTTTTGGGTTCGCCCCTTTGGCTGATTTCAATCCTATACTTCTCGTTGATCTCGTGTGAGATCGGTCTTGGCCAGACACCACCAGACGAACGGGCCGATTTTATCCGCGCAAACTATACGAAAACCGAAGCTCGCATCCCCATGCGCGATGGCGTCGAGTTGTTCACCTCCATCTACGAACCAAACGACCCCGATCCAACTCGTCAGTATCCAATCTTGATGATGCGAACGCCCTATAGCGTGGGACCCTATGGACTAGCTCAATACCGCACTCGGCTCGGGCCAACAGCTGACTTCGAAAAAAATCGCTACATCTTTGTATTTCAAGATGTCCGAGGTCGCTACATGAGCGGCGGCGAGTTTGTCGACATGCGCCCCCACATTGAAAACAAAACCGCCAACACACAGTTCGATGAGAGTACCGACACGTACGACACCATCGAATGGCTCGTGAAGAATGCCAATCGCAACAACGGGCGCGTTGGCCAATGGGGTATCTCGTACCCCGGCTTTTACACCTCTGCCGGCGCCATCGATTCGCACCCCGCACTCCTTGCCGTCTCCCCGCAAGCCCCCATCGCAGACTGGTTCTTCGATGACTTCCATCGCAACGGCGCGTTTGTCCTGCCTATGGGTTTCAACTTCTTTTATTCTTTCGGGAGACCTCGCCCCGGCCCAACCACCGAAGGCAATCCGTCGTTTCCGTTCGCGACTCGCGATGGCTATCAATTCTTCCTGGAACTAGGTCCACTCAGCAACGTCGACAAATACCATTTCCACGACGAGATCGGTTTCTGGAACGACATGGAAGCACACCCAAACTATGATGCTTTTTGGCAAGCAAGAAATCTTTTGCCTCATTTGAAGAACATCAAAGCTGCCGTCCTTACCGTCGGTGGCTGGTACGACACCGAGGATTTGTACGGACCACTCAAAACGTATGCTGCGATCGAAAAACAAAACCCACGTATCAAAAATCACTTGGTCATGGGGCCTTGGTCGCACGGCCAATGGAGCAACGACGATGGTCGCAAACTCGGTCAAGCGGAATTCGGTTTCGCTACAGCCACTTGGTACAACCAGAACGTCTTGCTCCCGTTTTTTGAATCGCATCTTCGGGGCAAACCGGGAACTCCCGAACCTGCCGAAGCCACCGTCTTCGAAACGGGCGCAAACCGCTGGCGTCAGTTCGACGCATGGCCACCCAAAGACTCGAAACCGACGAATTGGTACTTTGCCGATCATGGTCACATCGACTCCAATCCACCAAACGTAGCCGAAGCGTCCGACAGCTTCGTAAGCGACCCAAGCAAGCCGGTTCCCTACACGACCGAAATAACAACTGCATGGGCAAAGGAATACGTCACCGAAGATCAACGCTTCGCATCTTGGCGGCCCGACGTTCTCGTTTATCAAAGCGATGTCCTCAAGGAACCGATGACCATCGCGGGTCCTATTCAAGCGAGCTTGTGGGTCACGACCAACCAAGGCGATGCGGACTGGGTCGTCAAGATTATCGACGTCTCATCCGGAACCTCGTCTGTGGGAACACCCAACAAAGCTACGCCATTGACCAGTGGTCGCCAGGAGCTCGTGCGCGCTGCCGTGATCCGAGGCCGATTTCGCGAAAGTTTTGCAACTCCAAAGCCCTTCGAGCCAGGCAAGCCGACGCAGGTTGAATTGGAAATCAGCGACATCCTCCACACCTTCCAACCTGGCCATCGAATGATGATCCATGTGCAAAGCACCTGGTTCCCTTTCATCGACCGCAATCCGCAAAAATATGTTCCAAACATCTTTGAGGCGAAAGAGGAAGACTTCGTTAAGGCGACACATACGGTATTGCGATCCAAACAATACCCAAGCCTCTTGAAGCTTCCCATTCTTGCGAAGTAACCGTAGCTTATTGATTGCTCGTTTCCAGGCCCTCGCCTGGGACGCACTGCCTCGGAGGCTCCGCCTCCCGTCGATCGTTACCGATTCATTTACAAACTGGGAGGGTGAGGCCACCCCTGTAAACATGTTTCCAACGAGTTTACCTAAGTCATTCATTGCTCGGGAGGGTGAGGCTCCTGCCGAACCATTGCGTCCCCAGCTCGGCAGGAGCCTCGCCCTCCCTAAGGTTTTCAACGGAATTGACTTTGCAAAGATGTTTAAGTCGAGTTCACTCAACCAATTCGTTACTCGGGAGGGTGAGGCTCCTGCCGAACCATTGCGTCCCCACCTCGGCAGGAGCCTCGCC
>JAPLNL010000089.1 GCA_026692905.1 Planctomycetota bacterium | reverse complement strand
TTGGTAACAAACGCCTACAGGGGAACTCGCTTTCAATGCAATATCAGTCTCGGCCATCTTTCGAAAAGTGTGCAACTTCAAAACGCGCAAGCTAGTGAAGCCAATATCCAATTCACTAGCTTGCGCGTCGTGCTAGGTATTTCACTAGCTTGCGCGTCGTGCTAGGTATAGCGAAGTCGCACACTAACGCTTGCTACGTGCGGCCGCGTACTCGTCGACGTCGATCTTTCCGTCTTTATTGGTGTCCACCTTCGCAAAATCACCCGAGTATTCATTTGGCGAAAGGAATCCGTTGCCATCTTTGTCGCTTGATTTCAACTTCTTCGCTGCCCAAGCTTTCATGTCGCTGTCCGTAGAGCTCGCAGAACTGCTAACGGGTGCTCCGGACGCGGGAGGGCTCACTGGGGTAGCGGCGGCGTTCGCTGGCCCAGGTGCGGAGACGGTTGTCGCGGCGCTAGGCGAGCTGCTCATTGCACCCGGGATGTAGCCCTTTTTCACAGCCACTAAGCATTCCTTGCTCGTGATGAAGCCATCGCTATTCGAATCGAAACGGGCGAAATCTTCGATTGCTTCTGTCGACCATCTTTTGGAGAACTCGGCCATCGAGACTTGATTGTCTGCGTTGATGTCGTTTCGCGTGAACCATTCAGGCATTCCGGCAGGTGCAGGAGTTTTGCCTTCTGCGTCCGTCAGTCGGTAGCTGGCTCGCTTTTCGAAGGGGTTGGGGGTAGCCTTTTTATCGGCCATGTCACGAGCTTCTCGGGCTCGCTTTGCGGTTGCATCCTCTTTCTTTGGATCGGTCTGACTGGCGCCAGCCAATCGGCGTCGTGCGAAGCGTACGGCAAGCTCTTGTCGTGAGAGCTTTCCATCTTGGTTCTTGTCGTACTGCATAGGCGTGTCGGACCAACGCCCTTCTTTCAATTCATTCTCATCGAGACTTTTGTCGCCGTTCCGGTCGTAGCGAGCAATTCGCTCATCCGCGTCCTTGAGGTCCTTTTCCTCGATTTGGACATTAAACCTTTCGCCGCTGGCACCAAAGCCAGGTACTCCCGTTTTTTCGGCCTTGGCAGGTGAAGCAAAGCCTGGGACGAGTGTGTTCTTTTCGAGAATAGGAATTTCCTCTTCTGACCCGCCAAAGCCTCGGCCGTCGGAACCCGGCCCACCGCTTCGCATCTGCTGGAACGACTCGGTTAACACGGACATTGGAATCGGCTTAGTGATATCGATTTTTGGGTTGCTGCGAGCCATTCGATCAAGCATGAATCGAGCCGGCCCCTGAGCTTCCTCGGGATCTAACATCCCATTGCCATTGGTATCCATGCGAGTCAAAAACGAAGATGGATCAAAGCCACCGCCCGGAGGACCGCCGAAACCACCACCAGGCATTCCACCGGGAGGCCCACCAAAACCACCGCTGAAACCGCCTCCAAAACCACCACGGTCACCTCGATCCCCGCGGTCGCCCCTGTCTCCTCTATCGCCCCGGTCACTGCGCTCACCCCGGCCTCCAAACGACATTCCTGGCGGTTGAGCATGAGCGGTAAGCGATACCAATGCAAAGGCAGCGACAAGCGACTTAGCAAAGAGCGACACGGTAATGATTGAGTATTTCATTTGGTTTCAAACATTCACTTTTAATCTACCAGTGCATTAAATGGGCGGGTGAGTTTCCGCTCCAAACATCTTTGCGACGCCAAGTCCACTTAAAATCTTCGGGAGGGCGAGGCTCCTGCCGAGCCATTGCGTCGCCAGCTCGGCAGGAGCCTCGCTCTCCCATTGTTTTTCGAACGATTGGGCCAAGGATTTCAATCGATTTTGAATCCCGTTGATGTTTGCACGGGTGGCAACTCGATCGCTATCAATTCCATGATTTTAGCTAGGCGGACAGCCCATTAGTAGTGAAAACACGCAGCGAACGATTTTGTTTCCCAAATCCGACCATTTATTGGGCACTTGGTGCAAACGGCTCGGCTTGGTAGCATCTTCCGCTATGAATCTTTCACCCATGATGAAGCAGTACGAAGAGGCCAAAGCCGCCAGCGGAGACGCAATTTTGTTCTTCCGCATGGGCGATTTCTACGAATTGTTTCACGAAGACGCGAAAACCGTGGCTCGAGTCCTCGGCCTAACCCTCACCAGCCGTGACAAGGGGGAAAATCCGATCCCCATGGCCGGTTTCCCATACCACCAATTGGAGGGTTACCTCGCCAAACTCGTTCGCCAAGGCTTCCGCGTCGCGGTTTGCGAGCAAGTCGAGGATCCTGCAACTGCCAAAGGTCTGGTTCGCCGCGAAGTCCAACGCATCGTCACCGCCGGCACCTTGACCGATGACGCTCTTCTGGACCCTCGCTCGGGAAATCTTTTGCTAGCAATTTACCATCCGTCGCCCGGAAAAGCGGGCCAGGAACGGAGCTCATGGCTAGGTATGGCGTGGGTCGAACTCTCGACGGGTCGATTTGAGGCAGGGGCTTATCCCGCACAAGCGGTCATGGATCAAATCGCCCGACTTGAACCCGCCGAAGTCATGATTCGGGAGGACGACTCAACGCTCTCTAAGGGAGATTTGGAACGCTGGCCAATCACACGACGTCCATCGTGGCAATTCGGAATCGAGGAGGCACAGCGCGTTCTACACGAACACTTTGGAGTTCTCGACCTATCCGGTATGGGCTGGGACACCCAAGGCGATTCCAAAGACACAGCGAGCGTTTACGCACAGGATTGCCTCGCGATCAGTGCGGCCGGCGCGGCGATGGCCTATCTTCGCGAAACGCAAAAGACCGCGCTCGATCATATTCAACAGCTGCAACCAGCCCGTCTCATTCGCTCGCTCGAAATCGACTCTGCGACGCGTCGTTCCTTGGAGCTGACTCAAACGATTCGCACTGCCTCGCGCGAAGGCTCGTTGCTCGAGGTATTGGACCGAACGGTCACATCAATGGGTGCGCGTCGGCTTTCGCAATGGCTTGCATCGCCCCTCGTTTCCAAAGAACAAATCGAATTGCGACTCGATGCGGTCGATGAACTCGTTCGCGACACGCGCTTAAGAGCTTCTGTTCGTGAGATGCTCGATGAAGTGTACGACATAGAGCGTTTGTTGGCCCGAGTCGCAACGGGGCGATCAAGTCCTCGCGATCTCAAGCAAGTGGGCCGTTCGCTCGTTCAGATCCCCAAGATCAAAGCCCTCTTGGAAGAGCGCTCCTCGGTTCGGCTATCGCAGCTTCAAAAACGAATCGACCTCTGCCCAACCTTGCGCGAGCAGTTGGATGTGGCGTTGCAAGATGACTGCCCATTGTTGGCTCGCGATGGCGGCTTCATTCGTCCTGGCTACGATCAGCGACTCGATGACTTTCGCCAGTTGGCCGCAGGTGGCAAAGAATGGATCGCTCGCTATCAAGCCGACCAGATTGCAACGACCGGCATACCGAGCTTGAAAGTCGGCTTCACCTCCGTCTTTGGTTATTACTTGGAAATCACCAATACGCATCGCGATCGCGTCCCTATCAACTACATCCGCAAGCAGACACTCAAAAACGCTGAACGCTACATTACCCCCGAGCTCAAGGACTACGAAGAAAAAGTCCTGTCGGCGGACGATCAAGCCAAATCGCTGGAGTATGAACTGTTCCTGGAGTTGCGAGAAGCCATTCATGCCAACACCCAAGCATTGCAAATCAACGCAAGCGTCTTGGCAGAGCTGGATGTACTGGCGTCGCTGGCCGAACTTGCAGTCAAGCAACAATATGTCCGGCCAATAATGACCGACGAATCGATTTTGGAAATTTACGAAGGTCGCCATCCCGTTTTGGATTCGACGCTTCCTAAGGGGACATTCGTACCGAACGACGCGATGATCGGGGCAGAGCATGGTAGCGTCTTGCTGATCACCGGCCCGAACATGGCGGGTAAGAGCACGTACATTCGCCAAACGGCATTGATCGTCGTGCTTGCTCAGATCGGTGGGTTTGTGCCCGCTCGCAAGGCCACGATTGGAGTGGCGGACCGCTTGTTTGCTCGTGTTGGAGCGAGCGATGAGCTGGCTCGCGGTCAAAGTACGTTTATGGTCGAAATGGTCGAGACGGCTCGGATCTTGAACACGGCCACAGAACGTTCGTTGGTCATTCTCGATGAGATTGGGCGAGGGACCAGCACCTACGATGGCTTGTCGCTAGCCTGGGCGATCGTAGAACACTTGCACAACAACAATCGCGCGAGAACCATGTTTGCGACCCACTACCACGAGTTGATCGATCTGCAAAAATCGTTGCCAGGCGTTCGCAACTGGAACGTCGCGGTCAAGGAATGGGACGATAATGTGGTCTTTCTGCATCGCATCGTTCAGGGTGGAGCGGACAAGAGTTACGGGATCCACGTCGCGCGTTTGGCCGGGGTGCCTCGCGATGTGAATGAACGAGCCAAAGAGATCCTAAGTCAACTGGAATCCAATCACCTGAACCAATACGGTCAGCCTCACATCGCCCCGGCCAAAAAGAAGTCGGGCCACATTCAAATGACCTTGTTCCAATGGCAAGAAAACGCGGTCGTGGAAAAGTTGAAATCGCTGGACATCACTCTCATGACGCCGATGGAAGCGATTCAGCAACTGGAGCAGCTGCAAAAGCAGGCAAGCAATAGTTAGTAATGATCGGCTTGCCCCCACCGTCCGCAGCTTTGGTGTTCTAAGCACTTCGGCATGAGTCTTCAAGTGAAACAAACCTTTAGCCGTTGGGCGCTAGCCCCGGTTTTCCACTCGACATTCGTCGAGAACCGGGGCTATTGCCCCCATCGGCTAACTAATACGAAAAACAAATGCGGATGTGCTTAGATTCACGTCGCGCGATCGTACAACTCTGGATTCGTCGCACCGCCCCTGGCGGTGCGACGAATCCAGAGTTGTCATTTCATCACGCGGCCCCATTAGAACACCAAAGCGGTGTCCGGTCGGGCAAGCCCGAACCGGACGTCGTTACTGCCAAAACGGCCAATTTTGACGCCCCAAAAAGAGCGTCCTACATTTTTTCCAGCCTCTTCGGGCTTAGACTCTCGCTGTAAGGTCGAACGAGAAGAGGGTAAAGTGTCTACATCAATTGTACAAGGCAGCGCACCCTCTCCGGCCGAAGGCCGACTCTCCCAGAGGGAGAGTGACTTTTTTCGTGTGGTTCGTGTCTTTCGTGGTCAAACACGCTTCAGCATCGCCAGCAAAAACAATCCGGAAAATTCTACCTAATCGCTAAAGTCTGCCACCGGCCCTGCCGATAACACCCTTGTGCTAATAGTTTGCAAGCAGACCGTCAGGTCTGTCGTGAACGATAAGTGCGTTAGGGGGGTACCTAACACAAGTATCGAAAAGCGAATGCATGCATTCTTGGTCGCTTGGTGGCGATCAGGTTGAATGTATTGGATGAGGTCCGCCTATTTCCTGGGCGCATGCTCGTCAACGCGGCTCGAAACACGTCGACCGACGGGACCTCCTGGCTCATGAAACGCTACCTTTATCGATGGTTCGCTGGATTGCAAATCGGCTGCGTAGTGCTGACCGGTTGCCACCCCACTCAGCCATTCTTTTTGGGAGAACGGGGTGATCTTGCCCATTACTTGGATCGCGCTCAGCAAATTGAGTACGCAGATCTGGACAAGGTGCCATTGCCAGAGGCTGGCCAGTCGCAGGAGCCGTTCTCGCTCAACAACCAGAACTACGAGCACCTTGATCTTTCGCTTGAGGAATGCATCGCCTACGCTTTGGTGAACACTCAAGTGGTTCAGGCATTGCAAGGTTCGCAACGCCAAAATGCCGACATGGCAGCGACGATTCTGTCCAGCCCATCAGGCCAGTTGATCACGGGGCAAGATGTTGCCATCACCTCGACCACAACCAACTCGCAGCCAGCGGTTGTCGATCAGAACGGCAATCGTGTTTTGCCTCGAGGCGCTGCACGTGCTAATCAAACAGGCGGCGTTGAGGATGCTCTGAGCGAATTTGATGCTCAGTACAGCTCGTTCATGTCGTTCAACACAACCGACCGTGCTCGAAACGTCGGTGCAGGCAATGTCTTCAATCCTCAACTGTTCTTCGGCCGTGATTCAACTGCACAGATGGCGATCTCCAAGCGGACGGCCACGGGTGGCGTCGCTACGCTTCGGTCGCAATCGATCTATTCGTTCAACAATATCCCGACTCAATCCGCAGGTGCAGGGAATTTTGGACGAGCTGTTCCAAGCGACTACACTCAAGTTTTCGAAGCTCAAGTACAACACCCGTTGTTGCGAGGACGTGGTACTCTGGTCAATCGGATTCCTGTCGTCCTAGCACGCATCAACGAAGATATCTCGATCGGCCAATACGAAGAACGCGTTCGCAATTTGGTACGCGATGTCGAATTCGCTTACTGGGACTTGTTCGCTGCATACTACAATGTCGACACCGCCAGAACCGCGTTAGAAAGTGCAGCACTCGCTTACAAGATCGCCGAAGCACGATTCAAGACAGGTCAAGCCGCCAACGGTGAAGCTCAAGCACGCGTGACGTTCCATCAATTCAAAGCTCAATTGGACTCTGCTCTCGCAGGTGGTGGGCAAGGCAACGATCCTGGATTGTTTGGGCGTGAACAAATTCTTCGCATGTTGATGGGTTGGGCAGCCAACGATGGCCGATTGATTCGACCTAGCGACAAACCTGCGATCGGATTGGCGCAATTTGACTGGGAAGCCGCTCGCGGCGAGACACTCTGCCGCAATATCGACCTTCGTCAACAGAAGTGGGCGATCAAACAACGTGAACTCGAACTCGCCTCCGCCAAAAACCAAGCTTTGCCGGATGTCAATTTGCAACTGAACTATCGCTGGGTTGGCGTTGGTAGCTCGCTCATCGACAAAAAAGGAGGAAATGATCCGTTTCCAACTGGACGACCAAGTGCCTTCGAGGAACTCTTTGGTGGTAACTACCAAGAAGGTGGTGTGCGAGCGGAATTCAATCCCAATCCGTTTGGCTCTCGCCGAGCTCTGAACGATGTCCAGAACAAACAACTATCGCTTGCACGAGAGCACCGAATCCTTGAGGCCAAAGAGATCGCAGCCATCAACAAGCTGTCGTCCCTGTGGCAACAAGTGGATAGCTTGCACAAGCAGATGACGGATCAATTCCAAGCGTTGAATGCAGCTCAAACTCTCGTCGAGGTCTCGCAGGCAAAGTTTGATGCAGGCGACTTCGCGGGCAATCCAGATGCAGCCATCGACAATCTGTTGCGAGCTCAACAGACTCGATCGACCGCAAGCCAAAACTACACTCGGGCCGTCACCGAATACAACAAGTCTTTGGTGGAAATCCATGCAATCAAAGGGTCGCTGCTCGAATACAACAACATTGCACTCGAAGAGGGTTTGTGGGGAGAAAAGGCTTACTGGGACGCTCACTTGCATGCTCGAGAACGAGATGCTGCAACGAACATGGACTACGGTGCCAGTCGCCCGAAGGTCATCAGCCGTGGGGCGTACAATCAGAACGCCGGAGTGGCCAACGCACAAGCTCGTCCAGCAAGCCTAGCACCCGGTGGACCAGCCGCAGAACCAGCACCAGAAGCGGTTCCAGCAAAACCAGAGTCGTCAACACAAGCGTTGCCGGAGAAACGAGCGAGTCATAACTCAGACCCCAAGTTTCAATGGGGAAGTAATTCACGAAGGAATTAAATGCGTACAGCGAAAGCTGTGAACGAGTGGTAGGGGGAAAACTTAAGGGACGATTGGCCGCATAGGCCAACCGTCCCTTGAGTCATTTGGCGAGAGCTTTTTTGTAGCAAAGTTGTTGAGGCTTTTCGCTGCGTTCCTCAACGCGACAGAAACTCTTAGCGAACTTGCTACGAATTGCTTTGAAGCCATGTCACCTAGTTTACTCTTACCGAGCTTCCCGGGGCGCCTTTGGATTGACTTGCGTTATGCGGCTTTGGCTTTTTGTTGATGTCGGGTGTGTCGTGGGGCGATTACGTCGGAAGCCAAACCTAGTTTTTCGAGCAGCTTTATTTCATAGTAGCTGATATCGATTTCCCACCATTTGTGTTGAACGCTGGCGGACGAAGGATCTTCGTGATGATTGTTATGCCAGCCTTCACCGACCGTGAGCAAGGCAACAAGCCAATTGTTGCGACTGTGTTCGCCGGTTTCGTAGTTGCGATACCCGAACATATGGCTCAGCGAGTTAACAGACCAAGTGATATGCCAAACAGCGATGATGCGGAGATAAACGCCCCAGACGATCATGCTCAGTCCGAGTTGTAGCGCGCTAGCTTGCCCCCAGCCGATCCAACCGATCAGATAGCCAGCCACGAAGAAAATCGGCAACTGAGACAGACCGATGTACAAGTTGGTCAGCGGTCGTTTTTCCATGTACATGTAGAAAGGGTCTCGCAGCAGGTCCTTCGAAAACTTTTCAATGGCAGCCAGCGAGTGCGTTTCCCGATTTTTAACCATTAGCCATCCGAAATGCGACCAGATGAAATTGACCAGCGGCGAGTGTGGGTCAGGTTCATGGTCGGAATGGACGTGGTGGATACGATGTATGGCAACCCAACGTGCAGGAGAGTCTTCGAGACAGCAGATCCCTAAAACGGCAAACGTATGCTCCACCCAGGCGGGAGTTTTGAAGCTTCGGTGCGTTAGTAGTCGGTGGTAACCGATCGTGATTCCCTGCCCGAAAACGTGAATGCCAATGAGCATGGTGATAAAGCCGACCCACGAGAAGAAATAGGGGATCAAAGCCATGAGTCCGAGGAGATGGACCACCAAAATAGTCCCAAGATAGAGCCTATTGATAGAGTAGGGCTTAACGGTTTGGGGGACGGAAATCGCCATTTAGGAAATACTCCACTGCAAAAAGGTTGGTTTCAGTCCTATGGATTGTGTTCAAACAGGACGCAACCGCTAGTACCATTGTTCGAAAAGCGTCGTTTTTACGCAACGAGACAAACGCGATACCCGTATTCGGGGCTAACACCTAACAACTTGCACTGGCGAGAGGCAGATTTCAACACACCTAGCACGACGCGCAAGCTAGTGAACGTACTATCCAATTCAATAGCTTGCGCGTCGTGCTAGGGTCGTTTTCCTTCTGCAGGTCGCCTAAACAAGTATCTTCGAATTGCCCCAACGAATTCATTGCTCGGGAGGGTGAGGCCACCGCTGTAAACATGTTTCCAACGAGTTTACCTAAGTCATTCATTGCTCGGGAGGGTGAGGCTCCTGCCGAACCTTTGGACCGTTGGCTCGGCAGGAGCCTCGCCCTCCCTAAGGTTTTCAATGAAATTTACTTTGCAAAGATGTTTACAGCGGTGGCCTCGCCCTCCCCCAGCTTTGCAATAGGATTTATTTACATGATGGAAAAATAGTTCTCGACCGCAAAATCGAAGTATTCGCGTTTGAGTTCCAGCGGCATTGAGTTGAAATAGCAATAGGATCGAATTTGGAGAAGCAGATCGCGTGGATGGCAATTTCGCATCGGGCGGCCGATCGGCTTGTAGTGCTTTTCGATCAAATAGTCGATCATTTCGGCTTTGTGCGGAATCTTGAGGACTTTGCACATGATTTCAAAGAGCTTCCGAAACGCTTCTTCCGTTGGGTTTTGCACCTCAATTTTGTACGGGATACGGCGGAGAAACGCGTCGTCCACGAGGTCTTTCGGTTCGAGATTGGTGCTGAAAATGACCAATTGGTCAAATGGGATCTGGACCTTCTTCCCACTGCTCACGGTCAGATAATCGTATCTTTTCTCAAGCGGAACGATCCATCGATTGAGCAATTCGTCGACGCTCATACGTTGTCGGCCAAAGTCGTCGATCAGCAAAACGCCGCAGTTACTTTTTAGCTGCAAAGGAGAGTCGCTGATGTTGGTTTCCGCGTTTCGAGTCACTTCGAGCATAGACATGGTCAGCTCACCGCCAGCGACGATCGTCGGTCTTTTGATTCTCACCCAGCGATGATCGATTTGGCTTTCACTCAAGAGTCCGTCCATTTTTTCGTGTGGGCATTCCTCGTGATTGAGAGGGTCGAAGACTCGAAGAAGGTCGCCGTCGACGAGAATTGCTCTTGGAATCCAAATGAATTCACCGAAGGCGCGAGTAACTCGTTCTGCGATGCTAGTTTTCCCATTTCCTGGATAGCCGAAAAGGAACATCCCGCGTCCGCTGTTGACTGCTGGCCCCAGTTTCGCGAGCAGTTGGGGGGAAACGAGCAAATCGGAGAACGCTTTTTTCAAGTCATCGCGACTTGGGTGTTGGTGTTCGACAGATTGGAGCCGAATGGATTCCACGTATTGGTCTAAAGTGATCGGCGCGGAACCAAAATAGGTGGTCTTTTGCAAGTGGCGACGTGCACGATCTCTGCCGGTATCGGAAAGAGTGTGGATATAGTCGTTCATGGCAGTCGCCCCGAGATAGCCGCTGAGCTGCTGAGCTTTCAAACGAGACAGAGTAGGTTCGACAAGGCGAAAGGGGAGCTTAATTTGATCAGCGATGGCGCGACCCGAGGCTTCGCCGCGATTCAGTAAAAACCGCATTACGATTTCTTCAACGATTTGGCCATCAAGACCAGCTGCTTCCAAGCTCGTTGGTTCTAGCGGAATAATGGGTTCGCTTGCGTTGTGCGTTAGCTTGAAGAAGGGTTTGACGCTGCTAACTTCTTTGACGATTGCCGCGGAGGCGGCCGCCGGCGTTTGGGGCGGACCAGCACTTGGTTGCTGGAAGGGCCTGACCGTAGAACTCGAAACCGGACTTTGTGACGCTAATCGATTGATACGTTCGAGCGCCTCTTCAAGAACGTGCGACCCAACCCTGGGATTGGCGGGTGGGCTATTAGGTGACACGGAACTAGGAGTTGCTTGATTGGGAGCCATGATGAACATGCGACCTAGTTAACAGGATCGAAAAACGGTGGAATTCACCGCGCATCGGCAAAAAATTGCATCAGCAACCAGGTATTGTTGGGGGTTGCAGAAATGAATTTCCCACCGACCCATCACAATTCTCCTGAACCGCACAGACCTAAGATGGGGTGAAGGTGTGATCAACAAGGCCGAAAATCTATTTCCCAAAAAGCCTTTTTAACCCCTTGCAAGGGTTTGGGTGTGCCACTATCTTTTCGCCTCCTCACAGCAAGACACCTCGGTGACGTGCTGATACCGGCCTCGGTTGGTTGAGTTTTCCGGATTGGCTGTCAAGCCAACAAACTGGAGAATAAAGAGGACAAACCGTTGACAGCAACCGATACTCTCGGTTACAACGTTGACCCCTTACTGAACAATAGTTTGGCGGCCTCGGGCATCGCAGGATGTCTTAGGCAGCGAAGAGGTTGTTTGGTGGAACTGATCTTTGACAATCTGGTGGATGAGTTTTTGAATTGATGTTTATTAGCAAACGTCGATTACCTGATGAGTTTTATGATTTTAAAAATTTAGGTGACCAATTGACCAAGGTCACCGACCGGTTTCA
>JAPLNL010000088.1 GCA_026692905.1 Planctomycetota bacterium | reverse complement strand
TTCATTGCTCGGGAGGGTGAGGCCCCTGCCGAACCTTTGGACAGTTGGCTCGGCAGGAGCCTCGCCCCAATTTCACCCAAGCGTTTTGTTGGGTTCAAAGTAAGACAGCCTCATAGTGCGTTGTCGGTACTAGCGTTGTTCTTTTTCTCTTGGCTCGCAATGGTCGGTTGCAAAAAAGCATCGGACTCGCAGGTAGGCGAGAACGTTGCCAAGCCGTCGACGACCGTCGTAGCCGATTCGATCTTGGACCATGTCTTGGTTATCAAAAAGACCAACAGCCCGACATCCATGCAGATCGCAAAATACTACATGGAAAAACGCGGCGTCAAGAAAGTATTGCAAATCCGTTGCCCGGACTCGGCAATAGAAGCCGCCAACGAGACGCTCGATTATGCCCAATTTCAAGAAGCCGTGGAGAAGCCGCTTCGGGAATTTCTTGCTAAGGACCAAAAGATCGACTACATCGTCCTCAACAAAGGCATCTCAATTCGTCTATCTGAAGCCCCAGTAGGATTCGGTAACAACACGCCTTCACTTGATTCGTACGTCGCAGCCCTCGACTATTTTGAAAAAAGCGATTCGCTCAAGATCGTCATTGACGAAGGTGGTTTTTTGGGCAAAGCCTTCGTGAATCGATTTTGGAATGCGACCGAACGATTCTCGCACGTCAAATACGGCGGCTATCTCGTAACTCGATTGGATGGCTATGCAAAGCGATAAATTATCAGGTTTATCCTAGCCTGTTAAAGGTTCGGTATTGACATGCTTTTTGGATGCAGCGGTTTTGTTCCGTTGCCAATGGCGTTGTGCACAAGTTTCGTAGGACGGCTGGGGCTCGCCCCACCGTCCGCAGCTTTGGCGCACTAGGATAGTTTCAGCTCTCATCGTTTCTCATCCCAACCGTGCACCGCCTCCGGCGGTGCACGGTTGGGATGAGTGGAGCTTGCGAACCAAATTGCGTGCTAAGCACTTCGGCATGAATCTTCAGGTGAAACAAACCTTTAGCCGATGGGCGCTAGCCCCGGTTTTCCACTCGACATTCGTCGAGAACCGGGGCTAGCGCCCATCGGCTAATTAATACGAAAAACACATACGGATGTGCTTAGAACACCAAAGCGGTGTCCAGTCGGGCGAGCTCGAACCGGACAGCACTGGCTATGGTTATGTTCGCAGCCTGCGAATGAGCCTCTTTTTTTTGTTGAATGAGGCATCACTTTGCTTGTTCTGATTGCTTCACTGCATCTGCGACCTTGTGCATGAGCTCATCGAGTCCTTGCTCCAATTTCGATGAGGATTGACTGTCGCGTGTGTTAAGTAGCGCCACCATATCCGAGCCATCTCTCCGACGAATCATGATGGCGAGCGTACCCGGCAGGGAACCTGTGTGCCAGTAATTTGCATTGCCACTCGCGTTCATTCGATTGTTCCAGCCGAAGGTGTAGTAGGCATCCTTCCCGGGTGACACGGAAGGTACGGAATGCATCCTTTCAATGCTGCTGCGAGACAGTATCGGACAATGGTCCCAGTCGTCAAAGGCTACCGCAAATCGCACCAGATCTTCCGCCGATGCAATCCAACCCCCGTGCGAATCCATCGCTTCGAGATTCCAAGCTCCATACGGTGGCAATACCTCCTCTCCTAAATCAGTCTGGAAAACCGATTTGGATTTGCCCTTCGCATAGTAACGCACTTCGTCTGCCGCTCGTCCCTCGACGCGCGTTGCACCAATACACATCTTGGTAACCCCCAGGGGCTTAAGCACATGCGATTGCACATACGGCTCGTAACTTTCGTCTGATAACTTTTCGATGACTCTGCCGAGCAAACAGTAGCCGAAATTGGAATAGGCAAACCGCTCTCCTGGCTCGAAATCCAATCTTTGACTGAGCATTGATACGATCACGTCCCGCTGACTAGCCGGCGATGGCTTTCTCTGCTCCTTGGCAAATCGAACCGACTGAAACATCGGATCAAACGATTTATCGCGATCCCAGCCTCCGCGATGCTGGAGTAATTGCTCAATCGTGATATCGCGAAGCCGAGCGTCGAACGCCTGCCCAGCAGCTTCTATCTCAGGGCTAAAACCCAAGATGGAAAACACCTTGTCCTCCAGCTTCAGTTTCCCAAGTTCCACCAATTGCAAAATGGCAACGGCCGTGATCGGTTTCGAAAGACTCGCGATCCGAAAAAGACTCGATGGGGTCACTTGCGAGTTTGATTCGACATCCGCAAAACCAAACCCTTTCGAATAAAGAATCTTGCTGGCGTTCGTAATCGCAACACTGGCACCTGGGACTTGGTGTTTCGCCAAGAAGCCTTCGATCAATCGGTCAGCTTCCGAGATGTCTGAAACGACAGGCTTCGATTCTTCTATCGGCTTGGATTCGTCCAAGATCGAATCTTCGTTGTTGTTCGGCGATAGAGTCTGGAGCAACGCGATGGTCGACCAAGCGGTTGCAGCGATGGAGATGAACTGATCCTTTCCATGTGGAAAGTCCGATTCGAAATACTCCTGCACCGGCTTCGCACGAGTGACTACATGCCAAGTCCCGTCTTCTTGCTGAGTCGAAAGCAAATAGGCAATGCCTTTGCGCATCGAAGCATTGTTCGCTTCGGCCGAAATATCGGAAACATGGTGATAAGTGCTTAGCGCCGCGATCGCGGTTCCTGTCGCATACGCGTCGCTAGTCATCTCGTCCATTTGCCCCCAGCCGCCATCGTCTCTTTGCTTGTGAACCAAATCGGCCATGGCATGTTCGATAACTTCGTGGCTAGCGTCCGTATACTCCATTAGGGCATTCAATCGAAAGACGCTGTCTTCTGTTTCTGCCGGAGACTGATTGATCAACCATTCCGTTACGGACTTACGCCGTTCCATCTCCTTGGACTTTTCTTCCTGCGATCCAAAATGCTGCAGTCCACGAAGCGCGACGTAGGTCGCGGTAAAGTCACTGCCTGACGACGGTGGACGACTACCTCGATGTCGCCAGTGTTGAAGATCGGACTGAACCTCCAGTAAGTAGTGACTTACGGCATCGGTCACTTCATCGTGTGGCCAGTCGCCAACGTCCAGCGTCCACAGAGCATAGCCTGCCGTTAAGACATCTCCTCCTTGCCCTTTGCCCTGACGGTAGTTTTCTAATCCGCGTTTCAGATGTTCGTGCGTATGCTTCAATTGTCGCTTGATGTTCTCATTGTCAACGGCAAAGCCCTGTCGCTTCGCCTCGACGAGCGCGAACACAGGCACGGCCTGGCTGTGGCAAGTAAAGCACTGCCGCTTGTTCGCAGAACCAATCGATCCCGCCTCGAGCATCGGAATAGCCCGCGAAATGGCGCCTCGCACTTGCTCAGCCATCGGTACGGAGGAATCCTGACCGTGTGTCATCGATGAAAACAAAACGAAACAAAGGACAGGAAGGTGGTGGGATTTGAACATAAAATGCAGGTCGTTCGAAATCATGGTTTGGCGGGAGCGGATCGTTCGCATTGTACGCGAAATGGCCCCGGCAGCATCCTAGAATTCGGTCCAATCACTTTGGCCGACAATGATTGGGGTCTTCTTTTCCAATTCACGGACTTGGTCCATCCAGAATTGGCTCGTTCAATCATTTAGCCGGGCCATCGCCGAGATGATTACGGTTGTTCCTCAGCACGGGCGGTTCGGGCGCTTGCCAGCCGGCTGGCGCATTGATTACGACCACGGGTTTTCCTGAGTTGTCGTGGATGCGAAGGTTTTCAGCGATGATGCCATGCGCGGAGTGTCGCCAGCAGTGAATGGCTTGACCGTCGCTTTTGATGACGTTGCCGATGACTTCGTAGCCATCGAGGTTGAAGTTTGGCTCGATGGCTGTCTTGCCGGTCTCCATGTAGTTGAAATTGCAGCGGACGTTTCGGAGATGACCGCGAAAGGACGGATGGCCGAACAGGTAAGCGGCTCCCTTGGGATTGATCGTACGAGTGCGCTGGATGGTGATTTCTTCCGCGTCGAACGATTCGCCGGGACCAACCTCGCCGCCCGGTAGGAATTTTCCCGTATGCTCGCCATAGGCCATCACGGAACGCATGCAAAGGTATCTGGATTACCATCTGATCCAACGCCGTCAGTGATTATCGAATAGATCGTCGCGCCATACGATTCCGGTCCATCCACGGCAGGCCGTGTAATATCGAATAGTCCACCCACCTCGAGATCATCCAACTTCTTCCCTGCGTCCTGATCGGTCGTGATTTCGCCGTCGGCTTCTAGCTTTGTCACTCTCGGCGCGAGCTTCAGCGTCGCGCCATCCTTTAGTTCAATCTCCACTGATTTGTCGACGTATAGGATCGAACGATGCTTGCCCAGACCATGCTGGTGCAGCCCAGGAAGAAAGACCAAACGGTCGCCAGGAGCGGCACGGTCTAAGATGGCCTGCGGAGAATCGCCAGGGTGGATCAAGTGTTCTGCAGCGCGCGGCGAACTTGGGAAAGCAAGCAACGATAGTATGATGAGGAGCTTGGGTTTCATTGATGTTTTCTCAAAACAATCATTATACGCTATCGTCGCGGAGCGACGAGCGACATTGTCGCCCTTCGCTCCGCGAAGGAAGCGTGAGGCTAGAACAATTTACTATCAGCAACCATTTTTCATATTGGAAAACAGATCTAGTTCTCGCTTCCGTCGCGGAGCGACGGGCGACTATGGATACCTGCGATAATGGTACTCGCCATGTTTCAAGTTCGCTTTCTTGGGGTTGTCGGCAATGTATCGCCGCAAGTATTCATACTGTTCCAAGCTTCTTACCAAATGATCAAACAGCTCCGCTTGCCAAAAGGGGCCCTTCTCGCCAAGTATCCGATGGATTTGAACAGCCGTGTAATGCGTCCACGATTCGCATTGCTTTCGCATTTGAACTTCATTGGGAAACGAAGCTAGCAAATGAACATGATTTGGCATGATTACGAAATCACCCATGGAATATCGATCGCCGTCGAAGTGAAGAAGTGAATCTGCGACGATTCTGCTCAAACGATCTTGTTTCAGTACGCATCTGCCATGACACTCATCCAAACAGACATCGCGGGTGTTGGAAAACTCCTCATGGAATAGTTCTTGATCGGCGCGTGATAGACGCGGTAGCAGGTCCGACCAGTGCCCAGAATATCCACGAACACGCATCCATTCGTTTTTCGCTCGTTCCCATCTTAGTAGCACTTCTTTGGGAATCGAGTCTATTGTGCGTAACGTGATGTAAACGATCGCACCTGCTTGCGACCAATGGGGCCTCAATCTCTCCTCAATGAATAAGTCAGCCTTCGGATCGAATAGTTCCCCGATCATGATAAGCCTTCTACAAGATCGTTGTCGGTTTTGCTAAATGCGCGATTAAAAAAGTGGCCTTTTGAAAAATTAATGACTTTGGGCGGGGTTTGCAAGTTTTACGCTATCGTCGCGGAGCGACGAGCGACATTGTCCCCCTTCGCTCCGCCAAGGAGTAGAATATTCGCATGCTCACAACACTTGCTATTTCCAGTTACCGATCCCTTCTGAATTTTATTGTTCCCCTGGACCAGTTGAATGTTATTTCCGGTCCAAACGGCAGTGGCAAATCGAATATTTATCGGGCTCTGCGCCTGTTGGCCGAAAGCGCCAACGGCAGATTGATCGGGTGTATCGCAGCAGAGGGGGGCTTGCCATCAGCTCTTTGGGCCGGCCCCGAAGCCAAAACGCAATACAGCCCAGAACCCATGGACCAAGGTTAGGGGACAAGCAAACTGGCCCCAAGCTATGCTCCGACCGACATGGCTCAGTCGTTAAATGTCGCAATCGAGAAGGGAAATGGGCTGAGATCACTAACAATATCGCACCCCACGAAGGGCTAATGTCCCGCTATGCTGATCCCATCGGAGCTCCCGATTTGGTCATCCTCCGCGACCAAATGCTTCGCTGGCGGTTTTACGACTATCTTCGAACCGACCCAGCTGCCCCAGCAAGACAAATACAAATCGGTACCCATACTCCGTTCCTTGCCCACGATGGCTCCAATCTTGCGGCTGCCCTCCAGACCATACGAGAGTCAGGCAGAGGCGATTTGCTCAGTGAAGCCATCGAAGATGGATTTCCTGGTTCACAGCTTGACATCGATTTCTTGCGAGGTCGATTTGAAATTCAAATGGGACAACTTGGCATGAATCGCTCTCGGCAAGAGCGACCCACGTTAGGCACCCAAGTGGTTCGCATCTGCCGGATGCGACCATAAATGACTAAGCGTCCCGGCAAAGCACTTTGAGTGAAATCAACTACTAGCCGATCGGTGTTAGCCGCAGTTCTCGACGAATGTCGAGAACTAAAAAACCGGGGCTAGCGCCCAATGGCACTCACTTTGCTGCTTTTGGATCTGAATCATTGGTCTTTTCTGGTTTTTTTCGTTTTTGAAAGTGCGTGGATTTTGCTCGTCGCGTGTATGCTTCGCGCGGATAGCTTCGTCCTG
>JAPLNL010000087.1 GCA_026692905.1 Planctomycetota bacterium | reverse complement strand
GTATTTTTCAGCCTGGGGTAAGTTCGCATCGCGAACGCAACCCCAGGTAGTACATCCGCATTTGTTTTTCGTATTAATTAGCCGATGGGCGCTAGCCCCGGTTCTCGACGAATGTCGAGTGGGAAACCGGGGCTAGCGCCCAACGGCTAAAGGTTTGTTTCACTTGAAGACTCATGCCGAAGTGCTTATGTCATCTTGCGGCGTTCCGGGGGAAAAGTGAGCGCGATGGGTGACAGCCCATGAATGGTATTGCGAAAAACCTGAGACGAGGGAAAATCATGGTTGCAAAGCTTGGTTTTGGGTTTGGTCGCTCAGATCGGCTTGCGCCTCCACGTTTTTTCGTTTCGGTAATTTTCCCGTTTCAGAGTACATGCATCGGATGATAAATGAGTGTTGATATTCAGCGAATCAAAGAGCAAGTTCTCAGGCATACCGATCAGCTTGAGAAGATACGGGGCGAGGTCCGCAAGGTGTTGGTTGGTCAAGACCACATGCTTTCGAGATTGCTCATCGCCCTGCTTACGGGCGGTCATGTTCTCCTAGAAGGGCTGCCCGGGCTCGCGAAGACGACCGCAATCAAGGGGTTAGCCAACGCGATTCATTGCCAGTTCCAGCGCATCCAGTTTACGCCGGACTTACTGCCCGCAGACTTGATCGGTACGATGATTTATAATCCTCGTGAGGGCTCGTTTGGTACAAGGAAAGGGCCCATTTTTGCCAACTTGGTTTTAGCCGACGAGATCAATCGAGCGCCGTCGAAAGTGCAATCCGCCCTTCTCGAAGCCATGCAGGAGCGACAGGTTACGATTGGCGATACGACGTATCCGCTCGACGAGCCCTTTCTCGTCATGGCGACTCAGAATCCGATCGAGCAGGAGGGTACCTACCCGCTTCCGGAGGCACAGGTTGACCGGTTTATGTTGAAGGTTGTGGTTGGGTATCCGAGCAAGGCAGACGAGCGAAAAGTGGTTGACAGTGTGCTTGAGGATTATCGTCGCGAAGTCCAACCTGTGCTGGATAAAGAGCAGCTCTTCGAAATGAAGAAAACGGTTGGAATGATCTATATGGATGACAAGATCAAGGATTACGTTCTCGATGTGGTGGCTGCGACGCGGCAACCTGAGGATTTCAAGCTCAAGGAGTTGAAGCCACTGATTGAATGCGGCGCCTCCCCGCGTGCTTCGATCAATCTTTGTTTGGCTGCGAGGGCGAACGCCTTTTTGGCGGGGCGAGGCTATGTTACGCCGCAGGATGTCAAGGATATCGCTTATGAGGTGCTTCGGCATCGCATCATTCTGACGTATGAGGCGGAAGCGGAAGAAAAGACTTCCGATGATATTGTACGCAAGGTCCTCGAATCGGTACCGGTTCCCTAGGCAAATATGGCTGCACGTGAGCTCGAAGAAGTCCTAAAGGAAGTTCGCCGCATACAAATCGTGGCTCGACGGCAAGTCAACGATTTGCTCGCCGGTGAGTACTTGAGCGCGTTCAAAGGACGCGGCATGGAATTCGACACAGTGCGCGAGTATGTGCCGGGCGATGAGATTCGGAGCATCGATTGGAACGTGACCGCTCGTTCCGATGGCCCATACGTGAAGACGTTTTGCGAAGAGCGTGAACTGACTATTCTTTTGGCCGTAGATATTTCCGCGTCGGGGGCTTTCGGTTCACAAAAGATTAGCAAAATGGAAACGGCGGTTGAGGTTGCTGCGGTTCTCATGTTTACCTCGCTCAAAAATAACGACAAAGTCGGTCTGCTATTCTTCGCAGACGACGTGGTTAAGTACATTCCGCCGCGAAAAGGGCGCGGCAATGTTTTGCGACTGATTCGCGAAATGCTGGGAGCTGAGCCTGTCAAATCGGAAACGAACATCGCCAAGGCACTTGAGTACATTGGTCGTGTTCAACGACGACGCGCGGTGGTGTTTGTTCTCAGCGATTTTATCGGACCGGATTGCTCTCGAGCCTTGGCTGTCGCCAACCAACGGCACGATTGCATTGCGGTCACTTTAGAAGACCCACGCGAGCTTGAGATACCCAGTGTTGGTTTTCTGACGTTGCGAGATGCAGAGACGGACGAAATGATTGAGCTTGATACTCGCAATCCTCGTGTGCGAGCTTTGTTTGCAAAGGCAGCCAGCGATCGACAGGCCAAGCTAAAGGAGCTGCTTCGGAAAGCCAATGTGGATCGATTGGAAATTCGAACCGATCAGGCGTACGCAACGAGTTTGCAACGCTTCTTTCGAATGCGGGAGCAGCAGCGATGATTTCGAGGGGTTGGGAAAGAGTCTATGCGACGTATCGAAATGGTGCGAACTGGTATGCGATCCTGTTCGTATTTGCAATCGCTGGCTGCGTGCCGGACCGGGGTAGTCGAGGCAGAGTCGAACGGCCTGTAGCTGATTCGATCATTCTTCGAAGCGAAAAGGGGCCAGTGGATCTTCAGGTTCGATTGTGGCCCAAGGAGCCTCGACTGTCCGACTTGGTGGAGTTGGAGATTGAGGTAGGGGCCGAAGCCCAGGTGGTGGTAATGCCTCCTGCATTTGGTGACGCGGTGGGTGATTTTTTGGTTCGCGACTATAGCGAACGTACGCCGAGAAGAGGAGCTGAAACGAGCAAGCCGAATCGGCGGCACTTTTACTACCAACTGGAGCCCGTTTTTACTGGCGTACACTTGATCCGTTCCATCGCCATCGAATTTATCGACAATCGTGAGAATTCCGAGCAAAAAGGAGAGTCGGTTTGGATTGAATCGGAGCCGATCGAGGTCAAAATCACGTCGGAGCTTGGTGGTCAAGTACCGAGTCTTTCGAATCTCGAACCGATGGTGTCGCCCGTTGCTCTCCGTGATTCCACAGCCTGGTGGTGGCTAGCAGGAGTGTTGTTGATTGTGACTGCATGTGCCGTTTCCTTTTTACGAAGCCGTACGAAGGTTAAAGCCTCGTATGTGTATCAGCCAACTCCAGAAGAGATCGCGCACACGCAGTTGGCATCGTTGCTAGCCGAGGATCTCCCGTCGCAAGGAATGTTCAAGGATTTCTATCTGCGACTGACCGGTATTGTTCGCAATTACATTGAGGGTATGACGAGCCTACGCGCCCCCGAGCAGACGACGGAAGAGTTCTTGCGAGAAATGGGTGAAAAAGCGGTCTTTTCGAAAGAGCAGTCCAAGGGGCTTAAAGAATTTTTGGAAGCTGCCGACATGGTTAAATATGCAGCGCAGCGACCCGATGCGAGCCAAGTTGATTCGTCGATCCATCGAGCGAAAGAATTTATCGATATGAAGCCGCTGGTCCCCGACACGAACGCAACGGGAAGGGGGACGTAGTCGAATGGACTCCTTCCGATTCTACGCGTGGTATTGGTTTGCTCTGGTGCCCATGGTTTTGATTCTCGTTTGGTTCTTTTCGCGAAGAAGCAGCCGCCCCGCGTCGTTGTACTCGAGCATCGCCGGTTTGAAGGGCTTGCCCATCACTTGGATGCAGAGAGTGAATCGCAGTTTGCTTTTGTGGTTCGTAGTAGGTTTGTGTTTGATTATTGCGGGGCTAGCTCGACCTCAATCCGGCAAATCCGAATCGCGTATTCTGGGCCAGGGCATTGCGATCGAATTGGTATTGGACATATCAGGTTCCATGGAGGCACTTGACTTCCAACTGAACGGCAAAGATGTAAGCAGAATTGAAGCGGTGAAGCATGTCGTAGGTGAGTTCATCGCGGGCTCTCGAAAAAGCGGTTTAGCTGGGCGACGCGATGATCTTGTCGGATTGGTGGCTTTTTGCGGGTTCGCCGATAGCAAGTGTCCGCTGACGTTAGATCACGGTGCTTTGGTTGAGATCGTCAAGAGTCTGGAGGTTCCACGGGCGATCCGAGACAGACGCGGCAAAGTTATCAATCAGGACACCTTGAACGAGGAACTGGCGACTGCGATCGGCGACGGTGTGGCTTTGGGGATTGACCGCTTGAAGGATACCAAGGCCAAGAGCAAGGTGTTGGTTCTTCTTACGGACGGTGATAACAATGCGGGAGTGATCGAACCACGCGAGGCAGCAGCGATTGCGAAGGAGTTGGGTATTAAGTTGTATACGATTGGCATTGGTCGCAATGGCCCGGTGCCGTTTCCGCAGGAAGATGAGTTTGGTCGACGGGTGTTGGTCCGAGCGCAGTTTCGGGTCGATGAAACGTTGTTAAGGGAGATGGGCGAATCGACTGGCGCTACGTATTTCCATGCGTCCGATGCAGATGGGCTCGCCAAGGTTTACGCTCAGATCGATCAAATGGAACGGAGTGAATTTGAAGAGGCCAAGTTCTCGCAGTACACGGAGCTGTTCCGGTGGTTCGCATGCGCAGGCCTGGGTATGGTGTTGTGTGTTTACATAATGAAGGAGACGCGATTCCGTTCATTGCCGTAAGCTTGATTGTTTGCGGTGTCGAGTGGAGATTAAAACAATGGACTGGCAGTATCCTCAAGCGTTGTATTTTATTTTGCCATTGTGCTTAGGTTGGTTGGCCCTGGCTATCTACTCAGAGGGGCGACGCGCGTCGGCTCGTTTGGCCTACATGATGCAACCGATGATGGTTCGGATGTTACCATCGCGATCGAATTTGCGATTTTGGTTGAAGCTGATCCTAATCGAGATTGCCATGGTGACGGGATTGGTTGCGATCGCGGGGCCACAATTTGGCGAGCAAGTGGAGGTGGTTGTTCCGCGTGGAAGCGATCTGTATGTAATGATTGACGTGTCTCGATCTATGTTAGCCGAAGACGTGCATCCTACTCGACTTGGGCGTGCGAAGGCGGACGTTGCTTCGCTGTTGAATCGCTTGGAGGGAGAGCGTGTTGGGTTGATTGCGTTTGCGGGCCAAGCGGTTGTGAAATGCCCTTTGACGGTCGACTACGATTCGTTTCGCCGTGCGCTCGACGAACTGGATCCAAACAGCGCACCGCGGGGAGGTACCGCTATTGGAGACGCGATTCGCAAGGCTTTGGAGGTATACAATACCAACGCAGATCGGGAACAATCGATCTTGTTGATTACCGATGGCGACGATCAGGCTTCGTATCCGCTTGAGGCTGCTACGGTCGCCGCGGAGCGGAAAGTGACTATATTTACCGTGGGACTTGGCGACGCGGACCAAGGATCGCGAGTACCTCAAAAAGGGACCTCGGGGTCTTATACTGAGTATGAGGGACAGCAAGTGTGGAGCAAGCTGGACAACAAGCTTCTGCAAGAGATTGCGATGAAGACATCTGGCGTTTACATTCCAGCAGGAACCCGATCCTATGATTTAGGTCAGTTGTACGCGGATCACTTGCAAGGTAGACGTGGCAAAGACGCCGAAGCTCAGAAACGAACGCGCCGGGGCGAACGCTATCAGATTTTTTTGGCAATTGCCTTGTTCGCGTTGGTAACCGATTGGTGCTTAAGTTCCTATTCTAGGAGACAAGATCTCGGATCAGGAGTTCGAACATGATGGAAAAAAAACCACTCGTTGTCTTATGTGTCAGCGTTATTTTATTCTTGTCGCTGGCGTGTTCGTATGATACTTTTGCGGACGATTCGACCAGCAAGGTTCGCGAGGGGATCAAGCTTTACTCTGCGGAGCAATATGAGGAGGCGAGCAAAGCGTTTGCTGCTGCGAATGAATCGCTTGAGAAGGCGAAATCGGACGGAGTCGCCGTGGCGGCTTTCGATGAAGCATGTGCTCTTCATCGGAAAGGGGACCTCGAGTTGGCGCGAGAGCGTTACTTGAAAGCGGGCTTGAGTCAAGACAAATCGATCGCAACGCGTGCCCACTTCAATCTAGGCGTCATCGCTTCGGATGCAGCTCAGAAACTTGCGGGCGAAACGCCTGAAACGGTTCCTGCCGAGAAACGCAAAGAATTGATTGGCGAGTTGACCAAGTCGATTGATTCGTATCGGCATTGTTTGGAACTGGACCCAAAGCATGTTCCAGCGCGGCGCAATTTAGAACTGCTTCGACAGTGGATTAAGTATTACAACGACCGTTGGCGTGAGGCGGATCTTCAAAAGCGGCGGGATGAAACGAACTTGATCCAATTCTTGGAGTATTTGGTACAAGGTCAATTGGCCTTAAAAGAGACGACGGACAGCTTCAAGACAAGCACTTCTCCGAATGCGTTCGCTGAAATGAAGCGGCTTCAATCGGAATTACGCGACGAGATTCCTTATCTGAAGGACAAGATCGATTCGGAGCTGCGACCCAAGGAAGTGGACGACAAAGCGGGCAATGCAAACTCCAAGAATCCGAATGCTGACGAAGACCTTGAGCGTGGTATCGCGCTTTTAAACGGATGGGCAGACGAGGCAAGTTCGAAAATGGGTGCCGCGGAGGGGCTGCTTTCAAAGCGGGATGGGACTTCTGCAGCCGGGAAACAAAAGCTGGCGGCGGATCAGTTGGACCAAATTTGGGATGCGGTCGTACCATTCCAACCTCTGCTAAGCAAAGAGCTTTCCGAACAGATTCAAATTGCCAAGCAATTGACACCAGATTTAGCGAGTGATGCAAGAAAAGACGAAGCGGCAACAGAAGACTCATCTAAAACAAATGGGGAAAAGAGCGAGGCAGTGGAGGAGTCTGGTCAGCAACCGCAATCCCTAGTTGTCGATGAGAAAGATTGGACTGCTTTATTAGAAAGACAAGAACTAGCGCTTCGAAAAACACGCCTTCTTGGCCCGAAAGCTGAGTCGGAACTCGCGCAGTTTGAGAGCCAGCCGAAACCAGAGGCGGCCGTACCAAACGATGCGACGAGTAGCGATCCGGTGGGAGTTGGCGACGCTTCGACGGGATCGCAATCTAAAGTGGATCCCGAGGCTATTCGAGCGGGCTACAAGAAGGCAATTGAGCTTGCTCCGAAAGCCGCTGAGGAAATGGAATCAGCTGTGAAACAACTTGGAAATCGCAATCGAGAACAGGCAGCCAACCACGCAGAAGAAGCTCGTCGCATTCTTCAAGAGATTCAAGATGCTCAGCCAAAGAATCCGCAACAAGACCAAAAAGATCAAGACAAGCAACAGGAGAAAAACGAACCGCAAGAGAAAGAAGACGGCGAAAAGAAGAGCGAAGAGAAAGAAAAGGAAAAACAGGACTCAAAGGACGAGCAAGAAAAGCGAGACGAAAAAGACCAAGACAAAAAAGAGGGAAAAAAATCAGGAGAAGAGGACAAGAAAGAAAAGGGCAAAAAAGACGAGCAGCGACAAGAATCTAAGGTCTCTCAAAATCGAATCGAGGAAGCGTTGCGTCGAGTTCGAGAACGCGAGCAAGAAAAGCGAGAGCGAGACCGAGAACTCAAGGCACGTGTTATGGGACGTGCCCCAGTGGACAAGGATTGGTAATGAACAGAGAACAATATCGCACGTGGCTTGATGTTCGCCATAAACCCGTTTTCTTCGATTCTTCCAACCAATGTAGTAAGTGGGAGGGTGAGGCTCCTGGCGAACCGTTGAGCCGCATTGTCGGCGGGAGCCTCGCTCTCCCGAAGTTTCTGGAGGGACTTGGGATTGCAAAGGTGTTTGGGCTAAATTTGCTCTCATTGATTTTGCTTAGCGAATCTTTGCTAGGGAGGGTGAGGCTCCTGGCAAACCGTGGAGTTTCAAGCTCGGCAGGAGCCTCGCTCTTCCAAAGTTTCTGGCGATTTCAGGGCTTGCTGGCGATTGCAATTTGTTTCCAGTGGACTGCGATCGGTTCATCGCTTCGCGGGGAGTCATATGCAGAGCCACCTGAGGTTGTATGTTCGGTAAGCGAGAATGAGGTGTTTGTCGGCGAGTCCATAACGTTTCAGGTCGATGTTCAAAATACAGAGAACCCGTCCTTACCTAACCTTGACGCTTTGAAAGAACGATTCGAAGTCGAGTTTCTCGGTGATCAGTCGAGGAACCAGTCTCAGACCATGATCATCAATGGCCGGTTTTCGCAGTCGAATAGCTTCAGTCACCTCTATCAGTATCAATTGACCGCCAAGACTCCGGGCACCTTCAGGATCCCTGCGGTGACTGTGACGATCGACGGCAAGACACTTTCGAGCAATTCCATTGCGGTTCGAATTCTAGAGATACCAAAGCAGGATTCGGTCTTGGTGGAGATCGTTCCAAGTCAAGCTCGAGTTTATCCCACTCAAAATTTCACAATCAAGCTTCGCATTCTTTTGGAACCGATCGCAGAGACCGGTACAGATCCATTGCGAACGTTGAAGCAGATGCGGCAGAATCCGCCAAGCATTCAAATCACGTGGCTCAAGCCACCTGAGGGTGTTTCTGCGACGGAAGAGGTTTCGGAGTGGCTTCAGCCTTTGCTTTCAACGAACAACGTAGGCTTCTCGATCAATGGCGTGAGTGGCAATACCGGTTCTATCTTTGAGCGACAAAGGTTAGCCCTATTCGATTTGAGAAATGGCCAGGAGTCTCGAAAGGGAATCGATGAATCGACGAAAGATTACTTTGTGTATGAGCTGGAACGAACCTTTGTCTCCGAAAAGACTGGCAGCTATACGTTTGGTCCTGCGGTAATCAAGGGAATGTTCGCAACACGTATCATTGCGATTGCACCTCCGGTCAAGGTTGAGGTGTCGGAAATCCCTTCCCCGCGACCGACTAATTTTACGGGTGGCGTAGGTAGCTATGGGGTGACTGCCAGCGCGATCCCTATGAAATTGCGAGTTGGCGACCCAATGACCCTCAATCTGCAATTCACGCAAGGCAAAAACAGCGGCTCGTTAGAATTGATTTCTGCTCCGGATTTGAGCGAATTGCCCGAGATTGCGGAGCAGTTTGACATCGTTGACAAAAGCCCAGTGGGTCGCATGGAGAACAAGTCAAAAAAGTTCGCATTCGCGCTGCGCCCCAAGCGCGCTGGAGTATCGATACCCTCGCTCAAACTATCGGCCTTCGATCCATCGACAGAGGCCTTTGTCGATATTACGACTGAGCCGATTGAGCTCAACGTGGCGGAAGCGTCGGCGATTTTGGCGAGCGGCGATTTGGTTGGATCGCTTGGAGGTGGCAGCTCGACTGCCGAAATCAAGACTCGGTCGGAAGGGATTTTCCATAATGTGACCGAGTTATCGCAATTGCGTAACGAGCGAGTGGCCTTAATGAGCGGGATTGTTTGGGTTGGTGGACTTTGGATCGTTAGCGGTATCGCGATCGTTTCGCTCGTGTTTTTTCGAAACAAAAATTCGGACGTGGATGGTCTGAGAAAGGCAGCGGCTCGACGGACCGCACAATCGAGGTTAACGACCGCCGGCAGTTTCCTTTCGCAGGGAAAGCAAAAGGAATCGCTTCGTGAATTGCGAGCGGCAGTCATGGGCTTAGTGGCGGACACTGGCAGTAAGATTGCGGAGGGTTTGACCATCCGAGACTTGAGCACGGCCATGCGTGCGTGCGACGTCCCTGAGGAAGATTGCGTGCGGTTGGAGGCGTTATTGGAACGGATCGAGTCTGCTGAATACGGGGCAAGCGATGCTTCGGATACCGCGACGATGGTTGAGGAAGCAACGGGACTCGTGAAGAGAGTTGGTCCGTTTTTGGAGCGGGGAGGCAAACGATGATTCGAATACCATTTCTGTTTGGGGCGATATTGATTGCGTGCGTATTCGCCGCGAGCTTGCGTGCAGATCAAGAGGGTGATCGACAGCGAGATTTTCTTCGATCGTTGGAGCTATTTGACAAAGCGAAGACGCCCGAGGAGTTTCGGGAGTCGGCCAAGGTGCTTGAAACCTTGCTCGTAGATGGCTATTGCAATGGCGCGGTGTACTACAATTTAGGGAACGCGTATTTCCGAGCTGGAGATTTCGGTCGAGCGATTTTGAATTATCGAAAGGCAGCGCCCTATCGTCCTAGCGATTCGCTTTTAGAAGCCAACCTCCAGCAGGCACTTGCATCCGCGCCGGGCCGAATTGCTATTCCTCCCAAGCCTTGGTGGTCTCCAGTGATGTTTTGGGCGGAATCGTTGTCGTATCCGACTCGAGTTTGGTTAGCGCTCGTTCTCGTTGGGATCGCTCCATTGCTTATCTTTGCCTCGGTCTTGCTGCGCCGAAGGCATCTTGTGTGGGTTGCCATTGGGCTCATCATTTTGGGAATTGTTTTCTCGATCGATGGTTTCTTGAACGCTCCTGAGCGGGGGCGTAATCGATTGGCAGTGATTACGGGTGAGACGGTTGCCAGGAAGGGGATCGGCAAGGATTATGAACCTGCGTTTAATGCACCGCTCAAGGATGGTGCTGAGTTTATTGTGCTTGACGAGACGAACGGTTGGACGTTTGGTCATTTCGCTGAAATAGGCGATGGCTGGGTGAAGAACGATTTTGTAGCTAGATGAATTCGGTGTAGCGCGACGCGCAGGGTAGTGGTGCGATTCTAAGTTAACGTGGGATAGGCTTCCAGCCTGTCGATACTGCGGTTGACAGGCTGGAAGCCTATCCCACATCCTCAGACTCAAGTTTTTTAATCAAGCTCAATTAGTGAAAACGGCACTAGTGAGTTTACTTTCCAAATCACTAGCTTGCGCGTTCTGAAGTAACACGTTTTTGTATTGAGGGCCAAAGGCTCGACATGTTTTTTGCAGTTGGCGTGAAGCTCCGGATTTGCTAATCCCAAGGATTTCAAGGCCCGAAGGGGTGACACCGTTTTCGCACCGTGGCTTATCAGCCACGGCTAGGGATAGGACGGCCTATCAGACCTAATTTGTGCAACTTCAATGCTTGCAGGCTCGTGAAGTGGATGTTCGATTTCACTAGCTTGCGCGTCGTGCTAGATCTAGATATTGACCACGGATTTCATCCTCACCCCTCAAATTTTATGCGACTGAATCGCGAATGCGATGGTATTTTTCAGCCTGGGGTAAGTTCGCATCGCGAACGCAACCCCAGGTATTACGCCCGCATTTGTTTTTCGTATTAATTAGCCGTTGGGCGCTAGCCCCGGTTCTCGACGAATGTCGAGTGGGAAACCGGGGCTAGCGCCCAATGGCACTCACTTTGCTGCTTTTGGATCTGAATCATTGGTCTTTTCTGGTTTTTTTCGTTTTTGAAAGTGCGTGGATTTTGCTCGTCGCGTGTATGCTTCGCGCGGATAGCTTCGTCCTGG
>JAPLNL010000086.1 GCA_026692905.1 Planctomycetota bacterium | reverse complement strand
TGAATGACTTAGGTAAACTTGTTGGAAACATGTTTACAGCGGTGGGGAGAGGCTCCTTCCGAACCAACGGTGCAAAGGTTCGGCAGGAGCCTCACCCTCCCGAGCAATGAATTGCTTCGGTAAACTTGTTGGAAACATGTTTACAGCGGTGGCTTCGCCCTCCCAAGTCATGAATGACTGTTGCCTTTCCGAGATTCTTTAAACTTTCGCATCGAAAGCCACTATCTTTAGCTCCTCTTCCGAGAGAGGCTCTTGAGATGCGAGCTGACTCTTGAGAATTCCCAAAGTGGCATCGGACGCATCGCTATTTTTTGATCTTCTATTCGTAATGCGTTGCTTTAACGTTTCTTCATCGGTTTGGAAGTCTTGGATTCGAAACTCAGCTCCTTCGGATTCCGCCAATAAACGAAACCTTTGGCGGTCCGCTTTCTTCAAGAAAGTTGCATCGACGATGACGTTAAATTCAGATTGAAGGATACTTTTGGATAGATCGTAGAGCCTTTTGTAAGTCGCTTCGGAGGCAGTTGGAGAATACATTCCCTCTCCAGGTGCGTATTGCTCTGGGTTTGACCGAGATGTCTTGAAAAGTCGCTTTCGTTCGACATCCGATCGAATCCGAATCGCTCTCTCCCGTTCGACAATCTGGTGGCTTCCAGTTGTCTTACCGCTTCCGCTCACTCCATGGGTGATCCAAAGTTTTCGCGGACTTGATTGACTCATTTGTTCCGCCAAGCGAATGTAGGTTTTGGCGGGAGCAATTTGCTGCATGCTCAAGCGTTGAACCTCATTAAGTTGCCGTGCACGCATCACGGCGACTTTCGCGCGTACGAGGGCTCGATAGACCATGTACCATTTCAGAACTCGAAGCGATTGGTAGTCTCCTGTGTGCTCCAAGTACGCGTTAAGAAAAACAGCTGACAGTTCAGGGTGCCCATACTCTTGCAAATCCATTACCAAGAATGCGATGTCATTCATGACATCGATCCACAAGTATTCTGCATTGAATTCAATACCGTCAAAGGGTACCCAATGTCCCTTCCAGCAAACGATGTTGCCGCAGTGAAGATCTCCATGGCATTCTCGGATCGCCCCGTTCTTTGTGCGATTTGCGAAATGCTGCCGATGGTTCTCAAAATAAGTTGTGGTCCAGCTTTCCAATTTCTGAATCACCGGGTTTTGAGAAAGCAACGGTTCGCTGAAAAGAAAATCGAAATTCTGTTTGGCTTGTGCGAGTGTTCGCTGAGCGAAATCTTCGCAAGATTGTTCCCGTCGAAAAGCGTTGCCATGAATGGTAGCCATCGTGGCAGCCAACTGGACCATGTCTTCCGTTGAGATGAGGTTCTTTGCGAGTTTATCGCTTAACAGTGCTTCGTCGTCGAATCGGCGCATGCGGACCGCAAACTCGATCGGTTGGGCATCGCCGTCCATTCGTACTTGACCATCCTCGAATGTGATCGGAACGATATCGAGGTACATTCCCACCGCATAGCGACTGCCAAGCCTAAGTTCTTCACAGCATGAATGATGACGTTTTTCAAGCGAGCCGTAGTCAAGGAAGTCTGTTTGGATCGGCTTTTTGATCTTATAGGCATAATTACCAGCTAGGATGACCCAAGATATGTGTGTTTCACGCAGCAAAATAGGACCTTCCACCGAATGTACGTACGAAGCTGGGTCGAGCAACGATTCGATCAGAGCATCACGATTCGAGATATCGTTATATTTTGCGTTGGTCATATGGGTGGCCATGGTACCGTTCCGATACTCGTGAAAGGTTAGGATGCAGCAAGGCTGCTTAGGTTGGTTGAGAAACGAGCAATGCAAAACAAGTACCAAAGGAACAAACGTCGCGCCCAATGGTTGATTTCGTACAACCGCTTTGCCAATGTGTGTAGGATCAAATTCGTCTAGGCACAGGAATTGCGATTCCACAAAAAGAAATTCGCGATGCGGCGAGGGCGCAATTTGGCACACATTTGGAACAAACTTCAGCACATCTGGAATCAAGTTGCATGAAAAGTCACCGTCAAGTTCATAACAGACACACGATTTCGCATCGTCGTCGAGGGACAGCTGCGAAATTTGTGCAGTTGAGGAATGCAGGGGCGGGGGCAATTGCCTCATTTATGGCTGTATTGGGGCCAGGATTGCTAGCTGGTCTCTCGGACGATGATCCTGCAGGAATTACGACGTACTCACTCCTCGGGGCTGAGCACGGCTATCGGCTCCTTTGGATTATTCCGGCCTCTACGGTTTTGCTGGTGTACTTCCACTTGTTGGCAGTTCAGATCGGAGCTGCCAGCGGCAAGGGCTTTGTCGCAGTCATACGCCAGCGATGGGGCCCAAAAATGGGGTACGTTGCCGTCATAGGATTGCTGCTCGCAAACTTCGGAACGATTTGCGCGGAGTATGCGGGAATTTCAGCGGCAGCTTCACTGATTAACATTCCGTCCTGGATAAGTACTCCTATCGCCGGGCTTTTGATTTCCTTCATGGTCGTGTACGGCTCCTTTCATCGAGTGGAGATCATTCTGCTCATCGTGTCGTCCAGCTTAGCGTTGTATGTTGTGGATGGGGTTTTATCTTGTCCCGACTGGCCTCTGCTGCTAGAAAATTCCTTGATCCCTCACCTTCCAATCAATAACGCGGGCTGGATCGCAATTACTGCCACCTTAGGAACCACGCTTGCACCTTGGGGCCTTGCCTTTTTGCAATCCTACGCTGTCGACAAAAAGATCCAAGTATCCAATCTAAGATGGGAGCGGATCGATGTCATCGTAGGCTCGGTGCTCACAGGTGTCATCGGACTCGCCATTGCGGTTGCTTGCGCCGCGACGCTTCACCGTGAGGGGATCCCTATCCAAGACGCGAGCGATGCGGCGATTGCGCTCCGACCACTTGCAGGTTCCTTCGCGACGATTCTCTTTGGTACGGGGCTGCTTGGCGCATCGCTACTGGCGGCAGCTATTGTACCGCTTGCCACGTCGTATTCGATCGCGGAAGGGATCGGAGCACCTGCCTCATTGGACCTGGATTCGAAACACTTTCAATTCTTTTATGCTGCCTTTATCGGGCTGACAGTAGCCTCGGTAAGCGTCGTTTCGCTTCCGAATCTCCCGTTGGTACCGTTGATTTATTCGAGCCAGGTAGTCAACGCCGTTTTGTTACCCTTTCATGTGATAGCGCTCCAGCTTCTGGCAAATGATCCGAAGGTTGTCGGTACAACAAGGATTGGCAAATGGACCAACGTTTTCGGCTGGATCGGAGTCTTGCTGATCACAGCCTGCGTTGCCTCACTCGCAGTCAGTTGGATTGTTGGCTAGTCGTTTAACAGTCAGCCGTAGGCGTACTTAGATTCTTTGACAGTACACCTACGACGGCTGACTGTTAACCGAAATACATTTGTGCTAGTCGTAAATCAACAAGCCGCAAGCCATTCTTAGAGTGCCATTAGGCTATCGCCCAACGGCTAAAATCGACGAACTTGGAGTTGGACTGAATCGCCAGTAGCTCACGGTCCCCTACCGTCGCCTCTTTTTGGGCAACGCGTTGAAGTACTTTGCGATGGTAAAAACAGGCTTTTGTCGCGAAGGTCGTCAAGACTTTCGGTTGCATCGCCTAAACTACCGAAACTCTTAACGAGTTTCGCTACAAAAAGCTTCGCCGCGTTCTTTTTTAGCGGAGAGGGGCAGGGGGTGAGGGCGGCCTCTCGAATAAAAACAAGCCTTATTCTTCCCTTAATGCTTTCTTCAGGGACCGAATCCTACAATCCACGACGTCGACTTTTCGGCAATCTCATCTGGTCACATTCTCATCTTGTTAGTGCAGGGACAAAACCATGAAAAAGCTTTCGAAGAAGGTGCGCAGCCGCGTCATGCGGCTCGAAAAACTGTTGCCACGCGAACTCATGGCAATCGATATGGCAGGACTTCTGCGAGCGGGTAACTTCGCCACGTATTCCGTGGATGGGACAGGAAACAACATCGCTCAAATCGAGTGGGGCAGTACGCAGGAAGATCTGCTGCGGCTCGCCAAAGCCGAATACGGCGATGGAGTATCAACTCCCAACGGTACCGACCGTCCAAGCGCCCGAGCGATCAGCAATGCCATTGCCGACCAAGGTGAACAGGACATCATCAGCGACCGCAACTTGGCAGCGTTCACTTATGTTTGGGGGCAATTCATTGACCACGACATTGGTCTCACGCCAACGGCCGGCACCGAAAAGATGAGCATCGCTGTACCAAAAGGAGATCCGTACTTCGATCCTTCCTCCACTGGCACCAAGTCGATGACGACGAGTCGATCGCTTTTTGATTCAGCCACAGGAACGAGTCTTTCGAATCCCCGCCAACAAATCAATACGATTACAGCCTGGATCGATGGCTCGATGATTTACGGCTCGGATACCAAGACGGCCGTTGCGCTTCGAACAATGTCGGGTGGCAAGCTCAAGATAGGCGCAGATGGATTGCTGCCCGTCAACAACTCTACCAATTTCCCCAACGGAACGGTCACGATGGCCAACGATGCACATCGACTGCCTGACAACCAAATGTTGGCAGCGGGCGATGTTCGGGCAAACGAGAACATAGAACTGACGAGTTTGCAGTCGTTATTTGTTCGCGAGCACAATCGTTGGGCCTCTCGTCTAGCAGCCGAGAATCCTCGCCTGACAGACTCAGAATTGTACGAGCGCGCTCGAGCCCTCGTCATCGGCGAGATCCAATCGATCACGTACAACGAATGGCTCCCTTCACTTCTCGGACCCGCGGGACTTACTCCCTACCGAGGTTACAATGCTCGTGTGAATCCCGGCTTGAGCAACGAATTTTCAACCGGAGCGTTTCGCTTTGGACATAGCATACTCGGCAACGATGTCGAGTTCCTCGGCGAGGATGGCAAGTCGGTATCACCGGCAATGGAATTGAGCGATGTTTTCTTTAACCCCGCAGCATTGAGCGGAAAGACGATCGAGTCCGTATTCAAGTACCTGTCGTCCGATCCGGCCTCCGAGCTCGATACGAAAGTGGTCGGGAGTGTACGCAATTTTCTGTTTGGAGCACCTGGTCAAGGCGGCTTCGATCTGGCCAGTTTGAACATCCAACGCGGTCGAGATCACGGACTCGCGGACTTTAACGATGTTCGAGCAGCTATAGGGCTTCCCAAAGTTCGTAGCTTCGCCGAAATCACTCGCAACAAAGAGCTAGCCAACAAGCTGCAGCAATTGTATGGCTCAGTCGATAAGATCGATTTGTGGGTCGGAGCACTTGCAGAAGATCATTTGCCGGGCGCTAGCGTCGGGCCAACGGTTGCGCGCATTTTGGTTGACCAATTCCAAAGGCTTCGCAATGGCGATCGATTTTGGTACCAAAATCAGTTCGGTGGCCAGCTGCTGCGAGAAATCGACAACACGCATTTGTCCGATATTCTAAAACGCAATACCAACATGCGGAACCTGCAGGACAACATTTTCGTTTTCCAAGCGACTTTGGAAGGGACTGTGTATGCAGATCGCAACAACGATCGACGTCGCAACCCGGGCGAGAACGGTTTAGCCGGATGGACGGTTGCTCTGATCAACTCGGCTGGCGAAACCGTCAGTACCATGGTCACGGATCGGGCAGGCAACTACAAGTTCGACGTTCAGTCAGGTGTGCGAACGGGTGACTACCGAGTACGCGTCGTCAAGAATGCGAGCGGAGTCGCGGTGTCGCTCGGCTCGCAATTATCGGCTTCGATCACACGAGGGGATCAATTTGTCCGCGGCCTCGATCTACCCGTTGCAGGTTCGCAACCAGCACCAGCTACGGCCCCAGGAGTTGCGGCTTCGACAACTGCCGCAGCGCCTGCAGCGGTAACAGCCACTGCTTCTGCAACGCCAGCACCTTTGGTCACAGCGGATGGGATCGATCAAGTTATGAGCGATATCGCGGCTGCTCGTAGAAGACGAGTTTAAATCGAGTAGACTAGTACTTGTGCCCGTTGGTTTGCGATTTTCTCCCCTCGCCCCGTTTCGGGGAGAGGGGAGCAAAGTCAAAAAGATATGGGTAATGACATTAGCCCCGGTTTTCTGAGCGGCAACCGCAGCGTTGGTGATGGGGGCCTCATAAAACAAACCTCGGAAACAGGGACATTGAATGCGTATTTTGGTGGTAGAGGATGAAATCGATCTGCAAGAGTCGCTTGCACAAGCTCTTCGCGAGGATGGTTACGCCGTCGATACGGCTGACAATGGTGAAGACGGTTTGTACAAAGCAAAAAGCTGGGATTATGACGTGATCATCCTCGACTGGATGCTTCCTAAAATGAATGGCATTGAAGTATTACGTCGATTGCGGCGAGAGAAAAAAACGCCCGTATTGCTGCTGACCGCTAAAGATGCCGTTTCAGATCGTGTTACGGGTTTGGACGAAGGGGCAGATGATTACATGATCAAGCCGTTCAGCTTGGTCGAGCTATTGGCACGAGTTCGTTCGCTCATTCGACGTTCGACAGGCAACGCATCGAATCGAATTACCTTTGGTACTGTCGAAATCGACTTGTCGAGCAAGACCGTAAAAGAGTCTGGAAATCCTGTTGAATTGACTGCACGAGAATACGCTATGCTTGAGTTGTTGGCGGTTCATGCAGGTAAATTGGTGAGTCGAACGATGATCTACAACCACATCTTTGACGAAAACGATGACACGCTTTCGAATCTCGTCGATGTGCATATTTCTCATTTGCGCAAAAAGCTCGGCAAAGACTTTATCGAGACGCGGCGAGGCCAAGGGTACATCTTGCATGTTTAAGCTCTTCAGGTCCTTGCGATGGCGGCTGCAATCCTGGCATGCGATCATACTTTGTTTGGTAATAGTCGTTTTTGGTTCGCTGTTGCATTGGGAAATGGTTCGCGCTCATTGGGATCGAGTGGACGATGAATTGCTTGGTGCTGCAAGGCTCTTAGAGGGAGCCATGAATGCTGTCCCATCGACCGTGCTCGAGGCAATGGCAAAAGATGTGACATCGCGAAGCGGGCCACGTCGTCGGTTGCCCCCTCCATTGAATCGACAACGGCGCGAACCGACTGAAAACGGTCCGCTTGCCGGGCCTCCCCAGGTAGAGCCTACGAGAACGCGTCCTCTTCAGGATTGGAAGTTTCCTAAAACCACGGGAGAGAACAAATCGGACCTAACACAAGAGGAATGGGAGGCATCGATTGAGCTACCACCTCAATTGCCCGAACAATTAGGGCGTTTGGAAGGCCCAGCCTACTTTATCATTTGGCGTAATGATGGTAGCGTGCTCAAGGATTCTAAGGTGCCGCCGCAAAGTCCTTATCCAACGAATCCCGTATCCACTGCAATCGACCGAGATCGATACGCGAGGCAGCAACGTGGATCATACCGTGAGGTGTTTATTCGAGGGCCGTTCGAGACCACGATCTGTGTGGGACGCCCTGCTTTAGGTGAGCAAGCCAAAGTAAACTCGATGACTTGGACGCTTACTTTGGCCGGGTTATCCGTTATGGGCGTTGGGCTTGTCGGCGGTTGGTGGACTAGCAAGCGAGCCATTGAACCAATCGAGCGTATGACTCGAACGGCCCAGAAAGTTAGTGGCAATAGTTTGTCGGAACGCATCGAGTTGTCCGGATTCGATTCGGAACTTGAGGGACTCGGCGCGTCACTCAACACGATGCTGGATCGATTGGGGCAATCTTTTGAACAACAGCGTCAATTCACAGCGGACGCATCGCATGAATTCCGAACGCCACTTTCCGTTATTCTTGCCAGCAGCGAGCTTGCCCTTGCCAAGCCGAGAACTGCCGAGGAATACAGAGAGCATTTTAGCAAATGCCAAAGGGCAGCCTTAAGAATGCAAGAACTCGGCGACTCGATGTTGACCTTGGCTCGGCTCGATGCGAATCCAACGCTCGAGACTCAGTCCATTGACATCGTCAAACTGCTTGAGGAAGCGATCGACTCGATTCGTCCACTGCTGGATTCGAGTTCGCTCCGAGTCGAGTATGACCTAAAGCCTTCTCAAATGGACGGCAATCGTTCGATGTTGCGGCAAGCGATCGATAATTTGCTTTCCAACGCGATCAAATATAACCATCCAAACGGTCTAATATCGGTGCGTTGCCAACTCGTTGAGCAAACGATTGAGATTGAAGTCTCGGATACCGGGATTGGGATTCCGGAAGCATCGATTCCCAAACTCTTCGATCGGTTCTATCGCGTCGAAGAATCACGTTCACGAGTTGCCGGGGGAACAGGCCTCGGATTGTCGATCGTGGAGCAGATTGTGTTACGGCATGGTGGCTCGATCAAAGTTACGTCGATTGTCGGCAAAGGATCGACATTCTGTATCCTATTTCCGTTGAAGGCCACATTATCGCTTTAGAAGTGTTCGGAATTTGCACGCTAAGTTTGACCTAAGGTCGATTTGCGACCTATGTTTGCAATGAGGCAGGTTTTTCAAAGCTCGAAAAGTCTTCATGGTTGATACGGTGGTGGAGATACTCGGATGGCCACGAAAGCGATTGAACCGTCAAAGGAAAACGTACCGATGACTCTCTCCACGATTGACGAAAACGCTCCAAACGAGGTGCTGCTCCAATTCATCGAACGTGAAAGATGCGTTCGGAAGCAGGCTGAAGAACTGCTTGAGCAGAAGAGCCTTGAACTCGATCAGGCCAACCACGAGCTCCAACAATCGTCGATCGCTCTTGAAAAAACAGCTCAACGTTCCAAGGCCGTTTTTGATACTGCAGCAGAAGGGATCATTATTTTTGAAGGAGATGGAAGCATTGAGTGCCTCAATACGGCGGCCAAAGATATTTTCGGCCTTTGTGCGGACGGAGAGGTGGAAAACATCTGCGAACTTTTGCCCGAAGCAGCTTTCTGTAAACTAGATGACAAGAATTGTTTTGTATCCAGTTTAAAGGAATTGACTGGTGCAAGCAATGAAATTTCAGGTCGACGAGTCGATGGTTCCAGTGTGCATCTCGAATTCGTGGTTAGCACGTTTTCCCATGGCGGAGTAAGCTCACACAGCGGCATTGTTCGGGACCTGACCAAACGCAAGGCACTCGAAGCTCAATTGGCAACGGCCCAAAAATTGGAGTCCGTAGGGCAGTTGGCGGCTGGGATCGCGCACGAACTAAATACACCGATTCAGTTCGTCGGGGATAACACCCGATTCCTACAAGAGTCTTTCATGGCAATCGAGGAGATCCTAAAACGTGTCGATAAAATATTCGAAGAGGATCAGGGAAACGATGCCGTGCGACGCGTTGCCCAAAATGTTCAAGAAGCCTATCAGACTTTTGACCTTTCCTTCGTTCGCGAAGAAATCCCCTTGGCCATTGAGCAAACGCTCCAAGGTGCAGACAACGTAGCCAGAATTGTTCGTGCCATGAAAGTCTTTTCGCATCCAGGAACCAAGGAGTACCAAGAGGTCGATCTCAACAGTTCTTTGGAGAGCACCCTCACCGTTTCCCGAAACGAATGGAAATACTGTGCCGAAGTTGAGACGCATTTCGATCCTGACTTACCAAGGATCATGTGTTTGCCAGGTGAATTGAACCAAGCTTTTTTGAATTTGATTGTCAACGGCGCTCATGCCATCCAAGCCAAAAAGAAAGACACTTTGGGAAAACTCACGATCACAACACGTCGGGAGGACGATCGCATCGCAATCGATATCGCAGACAACGGAACCGGAATCCCCCTGGCTATCCAGAATCGCATCTTTGACCCATTCTTTACAACGAAAGGGGTTGGGAAAGGAACGGGGCAGGGACTTTCCATTTCCTACAGCATTGTTGTGGAGATGCACAAAGGGACGTTGTCCTTCGATACCGTCGAAGGAGTCGGCTCAACATTCCACATTCTCCTGCCAATGGATCCTCGCGAGGCGAAATCGGGAGCATTGAAGAGCCCATCATGAACAATCGAATCCTTTTGGTCGATGACGAAGCGAATTTGCTCCAATCCTTCCGTCGCACTTTTCGAGGCAAATACGATCTCGTGCTCGCCGAAGGTGGAGAAGCAGGACTCCAGCAAATCGTCCAGAATGGTCCATTCGCTTTGGTAGTCAGCGACATGCAAATGCCCGAAGTCGATGGACTGAAAGTTTTATCTGCAGCCCGCAAGCACTCGCCTGATACCGTTCGCATCATGCTGACCGGAAATGTGGATCAGAAGACCGCGGTCGACGCCGTGAATGATGGCTCGATTTTTCGATTCGTCAATAAGCCGTGTCCGAGTGAGAAGTTTGGAGACATCCTCGACGAAGGATTGCGACACTATCATTTAGTGATTGCCGAAAAGGAACTGCTTTCCAAGACACTAGCCGGCTGCGTCGGCTTGATCAACGAGTTGCTATCGGTCGCAAGCCCGAAAGCGTTTGGCAGAGGCGGACGACTGAGACGATGGATGAAGCAGCTTTGCAAAGAACTGAATCTTCAGGATGCATGGCAATTCGAAGTCGCGGCGATGCTATCGCAAGTTGGTTGTATTGCGCATACGGTGTGCCCGATGGCGGCCAACGATTTTGAAGCTATTCAGAAGCAATTGAGAATCCAAGCAACAACAAGCTGTTCGATCATCGGGCACATTCCACGTCTCGAGGACATCGCCGCCATGATCGGTAACCAGTACGCGGACGTGCCGGACCCAAAGCTACCGAACTCGGTTAATCTAGGCTCGAAAATGCTTCGCATGCTGGTCGACTACGATGTTTTGTCGGAAACAAATTCCGAGGACCAGACAATACGTTTCCTAAAGGAAGCGGGAGCCGCGTATGACTCCTCGGCACTCGATGTTTTTTCGGGAATCGTTTTCGGCCATAACGAGATTCGGTCGCTCAAAGTCTCTGAGCTACTCGTCGGCATGGTTGTCGAGACCCATGTGCTTTCTCTCGACGGTAACATCCTGCTAAGCTACGGCCATGAATTGTCGGAAAACATGATCCAACGATTGCGATCGTTTGTCCGTAACTCTATCGGAGTACGAGAACCGATCCGGGTTCGAGTCCCGATGGAACGAACGAAGTAGTGTCTCGCAATTCTAGTGTCGCACAATTTCAAAAGAAGTCATCGATCGTTGGATGAGTGTCATGGCGCGTATTTCTTGCGTCGAACAAAGCTCGCGAAAATCGTTGGTGATGCAATCAAGTTTTACGATTCCAACCTGCATAATCAACAAGCAGGGGCTTTCTGCCAGCTGGAAGCGAAAAAACTAGTGTCGCACAATATTCTTGCTAGAACCCAAGAGCAACAATTGGGACAATTGTGCGATACCCTTACAGCTCTTCAGGGCGGCAGAATTTTATGGGCATGTCGCTCGACGGGTTATCCAAAACCATACCCAATCGCCCAGCTAGCAATTCGTCTAACTCCTTGCCAATGATCTCGGCACGCCAGCCTTGCGTCAAGCTCGGCGGCGGTGCGTCGTCCGCTTGTGCCTCTAGTCGATATTTCACAAAGTCCCGTAGATCGTCTGAGGTGGCAACGATGGCTGGTGCGATCCGTTTGGTTCTGCAGATATATGCCAGTGCTGCAGACAAGAATTGAGTCAGCATGCCTGCCGGTTGGCCCTTGCCGTAACGATGTTTCTTTGGCCAGGTTGGTACTGGACCGACAAGCGACTCTTCGATGGCTTTGGAAAGCTCAGGTAAGTATTGTTTCGTGTGTCGGTGCTCCATGCCACGCAAGGAAGTCATCCTCCGAACATCGGATGTCCCACGCCTTGCAAGCTCTATCAATAAATCGTCGCGAAGAACTTTTCTTGGCGGCACATCGCGCTCCTTGGCCTTCGCGTCGCGCCAGTTCCAGAGTCCCCGAATGATCGATAGTGAGTTTCCGGACAATGCTTGGATGCCGCTGATTCGAAACCAACTTTCGTTCGACTCAAAATCCGCAAGCTCCTCTTGCCGACGCTTTGTCTCTTCCTCCAGCCAGGATAGTCTATCCTGCTTGATCAAATGCTGACTGAGTGTTTTAAACAGTCGAGGCAGATCGCGAACATCCTGCGCCGCATATTGCAGTTGTTGGTTGGTCAAGGGGCGGTTTCGCCAATCGGACCGTGTTTCCTCTTTGTCCAAAACCAAGCCCGTAAATCGTTGAACCAAATTGCCGTAAGAAGCGGGATACTCGAATCCCAAAAATGCAGCTGCAATCTGAATGTCGAACAATCTCGGAATTAACTTTTGGGTCGCTCGATAGCAGAACAAAGTCTCTTCTCGGCCCGCATGAACAATGACCGTCGTGTTCGGATCGATCAACGAATTCCAAAATGGGCTGAGATCGGTGCAAGCGTATGGGTCGATGATAGCGATCTCATCTTCCGTGGCGACCTGAACAAGACAAAGTTCTGGCCGGTAAGAATCCTCTGCAACAAACTCAGTATCAAAGGCGACAAGCTTCTTGGCGGCTATCTTTTCACAAAGCTGATGGAGGGACTCTGGGTTTGTGATATAACTGAAGTTTGCGTTCAAACGCTGCCCTGCGGTTGTTATGGTTCCTGAGGATTTGCCCCTTCGAAGCGGCGGCCCAAATGACCGTTGGATACCATTTCGATGGAAATGCTGGCGAACAACTGGTGTTTGTACACGAAAATGCGTTTGCCGACAACGATACAGTCATCCATGCCCCCGAATCGAAACCAAAAACTAGGCGCAAATTGGAAATTCGCACCATCATGAACGCAAATCCGGCGACACTTCCGGCGAGTCGAGAAGTCTTATGGGCTCCCCAAACCGGCCTGCTGATCAGTGCGCGTTCCTTGCAAGAATCGAAAGGGATCATTGAGGCTGGCTGCAAATGGCTGGATCTCAAAGAACCCTCCTTAGGCTCCCTCGGTAGGCCATCGCTTGAGCTTATCTTTGAGGTTCTTGAGCTCGACATACCCGAATCGGTTCAGGTCAGTATCGCGGGAGGAGAGTTGAAGAGTTGGACACTGGATTTGGATCGCAATTTGGCTGCCAAGCTACCTGCCCGGGCCTACCTCAAGATGGCATTGCACAACTGCAACGGAACGGACTGGCGCAGTGTTGCTGAGCGTATTTCTGTCGCATTGGTCCGACGATCGCAATTGATCTTGGTGCACTACGCGGACGTTATGAATGCAAACGCACCATCCTGGGAGCAAGTCCTCGAAGCGGCCGGTTCGCTGGGGGGAAAGTATGTTCTGATCGACACGTATCGCAAAGAGAGTGGTGGCCTCTTAGTGTACTACTCGATGGAAAGACTTGGTGAAATGATTGAAACCGCAAGAGCACGCAAGCTTGGCGTTGCGTTGGCAGGCTCACTCAAACTAGATCAGTTGTCTTCCTTGTCCAGCTTGGGCTGCGATTGGGTGGGTGTTCGTGGAGCGGTGTGCAACGGGACTGAGCGAACAGGAAATTTATGTCCCGACCGATTAAAGCAAGCACTTGCGATTTTTCCTTCGCTTTTACAAGCTGGAGATTGATACGATGTCATCTGGTAGCGAACGAGATCGGCCTTGCGGACTTTTGCGACAAGGCAACAAGGTAGTTGGCAACGTTTCCATGCCAGAAGCTACCGAGATATTTGTCAAGGAATTCAATCATTGCTACGGCCAATTGCGACTCGAGGTAAGCGAACAACCGACGATCCATGCAATTCCAAATGCCAACCCGCACACGTTTCGATTGCCGATGTGGTTCCGGCACGTTTGGAACGCCAGGCATCCAGAGCAAGAGTGACTCGACCGGAATCTTCGTTACGAGTCCTACAAACGCTTCATCTTAAAAAAGAAACGTGCTGCATTCCACGCCGCATATTGCCTTCTCCCTACTTTGGCCAAATCCGCGCACTAGATTTTATTCGCAATTCATGGGGTGTGAAAATCTAGCACGCGAGGTTTCTATGAAATCGTTTTTTACTTCATCGCTCGATAAAATCGATGCACTTGAGCCGTACGTCAATGCGATGGCTTGGAATTCGTATCGCAGTCAGTTTCGCACAAGCCAAAGAAGTACGTCAGGCAACCGAAACTGCGCGTTGGCCTCAGGAAGCCTGAATCCAGATACGCCGGCGCTCGCGAATGCAGAAGGACGTGCTGTCGACTTCCCTTTGATCTTGCAAAATATTTCAAACCAGCGCGTTGCAATCGAAAACTACCGAGATGTGCAATCGCTTTTGGCCGTAGATGTCGATGCGTGCTTCGGAGCGGGAGAAATCGACTTCTTCGAGGAAAAACGGGATTCGTGGGTTGAGGCATCATGGCTGGAAAACTCTGATTCGGCAAACGAATGTCCGTACGATCAAGAGCTTGGCTTGCTGGAAAGTGTCCAGGAAATCGCAATTGCCTTGGCGCGAACGACTCCCAATCGAACGATTTCGAAAAAAGAAGAGGCAAAATAGCCTTTCTTTGTCTGCAAAAAAACCAGTTGCGGGCATTTTCTTGAGCGAATTTTGCGACCGAACCTTGCAATCCGGCCTGGACCGATGGAAGAATCCTGGCTATATTTCTAAATTCTTGGTCGTACGCTTCCCGATGTGACGCTCATCTCCCCAAATAAAGGACGGGTGGAATGAGTTGGCTGCATGGAATTGATCGGCAGCCAGGTATTTTGATACATTGTCACATTTGAACAAAAAAAGGGTGGAGGCTTTGCATGGTTAAGTTGTTAGTCCGTGACCGGGAAACGATTCAAGAGGCTGTACGCCGTTTTCGCAAACTGGTCGAACGAAGCGGACTAAAGAAAGAAATGCGCCGCCGCGAGTTTTACGAAAAGCCAAGTGAAATCAAGCGACGAAGCAAGCAGCGTGCTGAGCGTCGCTCGCGACGTATGCGATTGCTGGGCATCTAGTCCGCTTTGCACCCCCCGAACATTCGGGCGAATAGCTCAATTGGTTAGAGCACCACGTTTACACCGTGGGGGTTAGGGGTTCGAGTCCCTTTTCGCCTATTTCAGTTTCCAATCCACGTTTCTGCGTTCTACCCAAGCGAACGCATCAAAGAAAACCATGAAAAACGGCATTCACCCTAACTATCAAGAAACCAAAGTCACCTGCGGCTGTGGTAGTACCTTCCAAACTCGCAGCATTCGCAAAGAAATTCGCGTTGACATTTGCAATGTTTGCCATCCCTTCTACACCGGCAAACTGAAGTTCGTCGATACCGCGGGCCGTATCGAAAAGTTCCAGACCAAATTTGCTGCTGGCACCTACGCCAGTCTTGGTGCGAAAAAGCCAGCCGCCAAAAAGAAGTAGCTGCTTGAGCCAATCGGCAACGCGGCCCAGTATTCTGCGTTGACTTCATGAAGTGGCTCTGGCAATCAGAATCTCAAGACCGTCGCAGATTGCCAACTGAGGCATGCGACGGTTTTGTTTTTTCCTAAGCCAAAGTACCAATGAAAATACGTCAACAACTCGAGCAAACCCTCGCCCGGTTTAATGAACTCGAAGCCATGATGTCAGACCAAGCCATCTTGTCTGGCGATTCTGGCAAAATGGCCAATATCATGCGTGAGCACGGCGGACTGCTCAAGGTTGCAACTATGTTTCGCAACTACGAACGAATGGCTGGCGAGATCAAAGAACTCGCACCTATGCTCGCGTCCGCTGATCCCGACGAAGCGGCAATGGCTCTCGAAGAGACCAATCGGCTTAAAGAAGAACGCCAGACCATTTGGAATGGCTTGCTCGACATGAGCATCGGTGGCGAGGACGCAGCTCGGACGCGATGTGTTCTGGAAATTCGGGCTGGCACCGGTGGCGAAGAAGCCGCTTTGTTTGCTCGCGATCTCTATGTCATGTACAAGCATCACGCCGACGCCAAAGGCTGGAAAGTCGAGATCATGGACTCCAGCACCACCGAGCGCGGGGGCTTCAAGGAAATTATTCTCGGCTTCGAGGGAGAAGGGGTCTATCGCGAACTGCAGTTCGAAAGCGGTGGCCACCGCGTTCAGCGCGTCCCAGAAACCGAAGCGCAAGGTCGAATCCACACATCAGCGGCTACGGTTGCCGTGATGGCTGAACCGGAAGACATTGAAATCGACTTGAAAAAAGAAGACTATCGAGTCGACAAGTTCTGCGCATCTGGGCCCGGCGGTCAGCACGTTAATAAGACCGAATCCGCCATTCGTTTAACGCACTACGAGACCGGCGTAGTGGTCCAATGCCAAGACGAAAAGAGCCAGCTAAAGAACCTTGCCAAAGCCTTGCGTGTTTTGAAAACTCGCCTTTACGAAGCCAAACGCGAAGCTGAAATCAAACAGCGCTCAAACGAACGCATGTCTCTGATCGGCTCCGGCGACCGAAGCGAACGTATTCGAACGTATAATTTTCCGCAAAACCGTCTGACCGACCACCGTATCAACTTGACTTTGTACAAGCTCGATCAAATCGTAGCAGGCAACTTGCAACCGGTATCCGACGCATTGATCGAATACGAACGTTCGACACTCCGCGACGACACAGAGGAGTAAGATACGACGTGTAATTCTCCCCCTCGCCCCTAAAGGGGCGAGGGGAGCAAAGTAAAGAGTAAAGAGTCGTTACTTAACAAACCCATTTCCCCACCCAAGGACGAACAAAATGACCTCCACGAGCACGACGCAATCGGATCCGTGGACCATTTTACGCCTGCTTCAATGGACCACTGAGCACCTCAAAAAGAACGGCTCGCCATCTCCGCGGCTCGATGCGGAAGTCCTCTTGGCCCATGCCCGCGGTTGCGAGCGCATCGCCCTCTACACAGCCTTTGCCGAAGAACCCGACGAGCCGGTCAAAGCCAGATTTCGCGAAGTCGTGAAACGTCGCGCTCAGGGGGAGCCGGTGGCTTACTTGGTCGGCAAGAAAGAGTTTTACTCCCTATCATTCAACGTGAGTAAAGATTGCTTGATCCCCCGTGGGGAAACCGAGCATATCGTAGTGGAATGCTTGGACCATGCGAAACCGATCTTGGCCGGTGAGCCTACCAAGCAGTTCAATATCGTTGACGTTTGCACTGGAAGTGGTTGCATTGCAGTGAGTGTCGCCAAACACCTCAGCCAATGTAGCATCACCGCCATTGACCTTAGTCCGGCGGCGGTCGCCATCGCCAAGAACAATGTCGAGATGCATAAGCTATCCGATCGGATATCCGTCATTGAATCCGATCTCTTGACAGCCATCCCGGACAATAGCGTTGACTTTGTCTTGACCAACCCACCTTATGTCTCCGAAGCTGAGTACGCAGCGTTGGACAAAACCGTCCGGGAACATGAGCCTCGTATCGCTCTGGTCGGTGGTGTATTGGGAACCGAAATCATCGAAAAGCTTGCTGCCCAAGCGGCTCAGAAACTAGTCGAAAACGGCTGGTTCATCTGTGAGCTATCACCCATGATAGCCGACCAAGTCGAAAGCCACATGGCCAGCACGAACCATTGGGTAAACATTACAATTGTCAAAGACTTGGCACGTCTCAAGCGACTAGTCGTCGCCCAACGCAACCCCGTTTAAACTTGATTCAACTGCCAACTGAAAACGCTAAACTTCTCCTAGAAATCACTCAACTATGCAAATGGAAAAATTGGTGTCGCTCTGCAAGCGACGTGGATTCATGTTTCAATCGAGTGAGATCTACGGTGGACTCAATGGCTTTTGGGATTATGGACCGCTTGGAGTTGAGTTAAAGCGGAACATCAAAGACGCTTGGTGGCGAGACATGTGCCAAGGGCACAACGAACTAATCCAGCCTGAGGGTGCCCCTGGCACCTACGAAATGGTCGGCCTGGATTGTTCGATCATTATGCACCCACAGGTTTGGAAGTGCTCTGGTCATTATGACCTCTTTCATGATTTTATGGTCGACTGCCGCGCTACCAAGAAGCGATACCGTTTCGATCAAGTGCGAGGGAAATGGGTCGCTCGCGGCGAGCAAAAAATCTTCGTAACGATGTTTGCGGACGCTGAGCTCGAACAAGAAGAAGTGACGCGACGCGCGCTCAAGTTCTTTAATCTCCGCAACAAGGACGTCGGTCAACTAACCTTCGGTGACTCGTTTTTGACACTCGATAAACTCGATCCAAGCCAACGTCCAAGCGTGCTAGGGCCAGATACCAACGAACTAGGTACATTGACTGACCCTCGCGAATTCAACCTCATGTTCAAGACCTACGTCGGTGCACTGAGCGGCGAAGAGGGGGCAGCGTTTCTTCGCCCTGAAACAGCCCAGGGAATCTTTGTCAACTTCAAGAATGTCGTCGATAGCACCCGTATTCGCGTTCCTTTTGGTGTCGCACAAGTTGGGAAGAGTTTCCGGAACGAAATCACACCGCGAAATTTCACCTTCCGGTCCCGCGAATTCGAACAAATGGAAATTGAATTCTTCTGCAATCCTGCCGATTCTCCTAAGTGGTATGAATATTGGCGCAATCGCCGTATGCAATGGTACCTCGCGCTTGGCTTGGCTGGCGATCGATTGCGTTTGCGTGAACACCATCAAGAAGAGCTCAGCCACTATTCCTGTGGTACTGCCGATATTGAGTACGCATTCCCCTTCCTACCTGAAGGTGAATATGGCGAACTCGAAGGGATCGCACACCGAGGTGATTTCGATTTGAGATCGCACTCCGAAGGGAAACTCGATCCAAAGAAACGTCCGCTTGAATTGGAACTCAATGAAGAGGGCAAGCCTCGTCACCGTGGCAGCGGCAAAGACCTTTCCTACCGCGATGATCTGACCAACGAACGCTTCATCCCTCACGTCATCGAGCCTTCTGCTGGCGCGGATCGAGCGACACTCGCTTTCCTATGCCAAGCGTACCACGAAGACGAAGCTCCCGATGAGGACGGCAAACTGCAAACGCGATCGGTCATGCGATTGCATCCAAGACTCGCTCCGGTCAAGGCTGCGATTTTGCCACTGGTGAAGAAGGACGGGATGCCCGAGGTCGCCAAAGAGATCTACACCGCGCTCAAGCAGAAGTTCAACGTCTTCTACGACGAAAAAGCGGCTGTCGGACGTCGATACCGAAGACAAGACGAAATCGGAACCCCTTATTGCATCACTGTCGACACGCAAACCTTGCAAGACCGAACCGTTACCATCCGCGATCGCGATACGCTAGAACAATGGCGCATTAAGATCGACGACTGTGTCAGCGAAATCACGGCAAGAGTGACGTAAGTCGAGTGTCGAACAATTGTCTCAATTGTTCTTCGTGCTGATGTTCACCGTGCTGAGTCGCAGTTGTTTTTAGCCCAGGCGACGATTGAGACAATCGTGCGACAAACCAACACTGCAAAGTCGCACCCGGCAGGTGCGACCCACTTCAAACTTCTAACTTCGTACTTCCCACTTCAAGCATGGACTACCAACAGGGAGAGTTGTTTACTAACGAACTCGCCCCTTGGGAAATCGATGCGGCGGCCGAGACTCCGTGCGCACTTGTCGCCTTCCCCGAAGCCCCCTTTGGTCCCTACGACTATCGTATTCCGGACGAACTAGGTGGCCAGATCAAGCCTGCGATGCGAGTCGTCGTCCCACTCGGTCGAGGCAATCGCGAAATCGTCGGCTACACGATCGCTGTCCATATCAGCCAGCATCCTCGCGAACTGATCAAACCGATCCTGCGGGCCATCGATCACGAACCTCTTTGCAATTCCAATTTGCTGCAGTTGATCCAGTGGATGAGTCGTTACTATCTTGTCCCCATCGGACAAGTGTTCGAAGCGGTCATTCCGGCTGGCGTTCGGGCCGGCGCGGGCACACGCAATCAAACGCTTCTGAAACCATCGCTAAAAGCCACCGATGATACTCTGGTCAAGACGCTGTCGGTCAAGCAGCGGCAAACACTGCAGCAATTGATCTTGGCAGACGAGCCTTTATCTCAAGAGCAGCTGAGGCATCTGGCTCAATGCTCCGACGGCATCATCAAGAAACTTTGCGAGCTCGAGTTCGTTGAATCGTATACAGAGCGTGTCATGACCTTCGGCAAAGACGTGGCAACCGAGGTTTACGAGCGTGTCCTGCCTCCTGCTCTGTCTTCGGATCAGCGTATCGCACTGCAAACTATTTACGGTGCTATCGACTCGGGCGAGCACGAGACCATTTTGCTGCACGGAGTGACTGGAAGCGGCAAAACCGAAGTCTATATGCAATCGATCGAGCAGGTGATTTCGTATGGTCGGCAAGCCATCGTGCTTGTACCTGAAATCAGTCTAACGCCGCAGACTCGCTCGCGATTCCAAAATCGCTTTGCGAGCGTCGCCGTTTTACACTCGAAAATGAGCGGGCCGGAACGTCATTACCAGTGGAAGCGAATTGCGGAAGGAGCCGTGCAAGTGATCATCGGCCCTCGCAGCGCGATCTTTGCGCCTGCGCCTTATCTTGGGTTAATCATCCTTGACGAAGAACACGAGAATTCGTTCAAGCAAGAAACGATTCCTCGCTATCATGCTCGGGACGTTGCCATCCACCGTGCCTCGCTCGAACGGATCCCGCTGGTGCTGGGCTCGGCAACTCCGTCGCTTGAGACATTTCATCGAGCGACCATTGGCCAGTACAAGAAGGTGGCGCTTCCTCGCCGGATTTTGAATCGGCCACTTCCCGAAGTGACGACGATCGACTTGCGATCGAATCGCATTGATGTCGACCGTGGGAGTCTTTCGCAGCCGCTCGTGCAGGCCATAGAGAAGACGTTGGCTGAGAACGGGCAGACCATTTTGTTGCTCAACCGCAGAGGCTTCGCCACATCGATCCAATGCCCAGCTTGCGGCCACGTGGTCACATGTCCGGATTGCGATTTGGCGTTAACGCATCACCGCGAGGGGAGTAAAGCGCTTTGCCATTTTTGCGATTATACGATCGCGGTTCCGCAAGTTTGTCAGAAGTGCGGTTTTGACGCGATTCGATTTGCGGGCCTTGGTACTCAGAAGCTGGAGATGGAAGTCCAGCAACGGTTTCCAAACGCCTCGATCGCGAGAATGGATTCCGATACGATGAAGAAGCCTGGGAGTCACGAGCGCGTTCAAGCGGATTTTCGTGCCGGTCGCATTCAGATCTTGATGGGAACGCAGATGATAGCCAAGGGACTGGATTTCCCCAACGTACTTTTGGTGGGAGTTATCAATGCCGATACCGCCTTGCATTTTCCAGACTTCCGAGCATCGGAAAAAACGTTCCAACTGGTCACTCAAGTAGCAGGACGCACGGGCCGCGGTGAACGAGGTGGAGTGGTGCTTGTTCAGACGTATTCGCCTGATCATCCCGCGATCATTGCGGCATGCAAGCATGATTACAAGAGTTTTTCGGAGCAAGAGCTATTGCAACGCGAGCAGTTCGGCTATCCACCGTATGCATCGCTAGCCCGCATCATCATGCGTGGCCCGGTGCAACAAGAGGCTGAAGAATTTGCCGAAGGGATTGTCAAAAAGATCCAGTTGGAGATTTCCAAGGCTTCAGCCCCAGTGCGAGTGCTTGGTCCGGCCCCGCCACCGATTGCGAAACTGCGAGGCCACTATCGATTCCATGCCATGCTCATTTCAAAAGAACCAGGAGCACTGAATGCCATCCTATCGCGCGTCCAAGCATCGATTAAGGCAACTGGCGACAACTTGTACCTGATCGACATCGACCCCCTGGACATGCTCTAGAATACTAGTCCAGGCAGCAAACCGTGGGTCGCACCTGCCGGGTGCGACATTGAGCTTAAATCAATCGTATCGCTGCAGTACGCCCATCGGATTTTCATTTCAGAGTTGCGAGTCCTTGGATTGCTTTGCGAATCCGATCTGCCGTCGCAGGTGCGGCTTGGGAAGACATTGTACAGATTGCAACTCGCTCTTGATTGGACTACATTGGCTAGGATCCCATGAAAATTACGAGGAAATCCCCAATGCGAATTGTCTTTTTAATTGCTTTTTGTTGTGCTACCTGTATATCTAGGTCCGCTTTCGCTTCCGACCCCGACACGGGGGCGATCATTAAAAAGGTATTCGAAGCCGTTGGTGGAGAGGGCAAATTGCTCCGCATGTTTCGAACCCGAGAAACGGTTAACGCCAGCTCTGATCCGGAGAAGAAGGTCGCAGAGCGAGTATCGGTGTATGAGCCCCCAAAGTACTGGTGGACTGGCAAGAATGAACGCGTCAAAGACGACGCTAAGCCGGATGAGCCAGCTACTTTTTTGGTTTGGGCGTGGACTCTTGGGATACTGACTGACCCAGCATCCAAATTGGAAGTGATTCCGGATATCGTCGAGTCGAACAAACCTGCTATTGGCTTGCGCGTCAGTGGATCAGTAACACCGCCCATGGAAATCTATTTCGACAAGGCGGAGAGTCGCTTAGTTCGGATTGATTGGCGTAGCGATATCCACCGGTTCAGTGATTGGAAGGAAGTCGACGGAGTGAAGTACGCGGCGAAATGCATCGGATTTAAGAAAAACACGGAGAAGCCGTGGTACTTTAGTGAGATTATCGAACTCGAATTGCTCAATGATTTGCCTAGTGAGTTGAAACGCAGATAGAGGGTCCTTCGCTGCTTTAAGATGCTCTAGTGCACAGCAATTATGGCTTGCTTTTGACTTCTCTGGCAACATTGCCATTTGGTGCTGTCGTAACAATTGGTTGAACGGAGCGGCGAGTGGCTTGGTACTCCCGAACCGTTACGTGTCGGCCATAGTTGGGTGGAACCAAACGGTGTAAAAAAACTGGAATCGGGCTGGTGTTCACGACGACTTCTCGTCCATTTTGATGGCCAATAAATTGATCTGCTGATGCACTATTTGCAAGGATCGCGACCAAGGCGCATGCGCCGGTTTTGCAGGTAAACTTGGTGTTGAAACGGGTGAGCAGAAAGATCTTGTTGAACATGATTATCCTAACGTACAGGTGAGATCGAACTTTGAGGGAACACAAAACAACTGCAATTCACGTGCCAATTTCACCTGCCGCATTGAACGTCATTCGATTTGCCTACGACCTCGGCAGACTCCATACGCCGCCCCGTTCAAGGCAAGCATAGTCCCACGGAAGTCAACGGCAGAAAGATTGAACGCAAAAAGACGATTTGCAAACATTTTTCTGCGTTCGATCTTTTTGCCAACTCTACAGTCGCGAAGCGACGCCACTAATTTAGATTCTAGTTCGCCCGACCATCAACCTTGCTTTTGGTCGCTCTATTGCTTGTCTCGTTGGGCTCGCTGTCTGGCCTGCTTCTTGCCACCAGAGGCATTAGCCGGATCGACATTGATTTCTGGAAAGTGCTTTGCCAATTCCGTTTTCGTTGCTTGATGCTCAGGTAACTTCGCGAGATTGGTCCATTCATAAGGATCGTTTTGGTGATCGTACAATTCTTCGCCGCCGTCGGCATAGCGAATGTAGCGCCAGCGGTCGTCTCGAACCGCATGATTGTTTTGTCCGAATGTCGTCAATGCAACTCCGTCCCACGCTGACTTGGGGTCTGACAACAACCCGACTATCGAACGACCCTCGAGATGCGCTGGTGCAGGTACTTTTGCCAGATGGCAGAGTGTCGGATAAATATTGAGGAAGTCCACAGGTCTACCACACCGATCACCCGCTTTGGTCATTCCAGGAACAACCCAAATGAGCGGAGCGCGAGTTGATTCTTCCCACAAGGCAAACTTTCGCCAATGCTGTTTCTCGCCGAGGTGCCAACCATGATCGCCAAACAATACGATGATGGTGTTCGACTTATGGGCAGATTCGTCGAGAGCATCGAGCACACGTCCGACTTGACCATCGAGATAGCTAATGGCTGCAAGGTATCCTTGGATGGCTTCTTTCCATCGCCCCGACTTGGTTACCGCTTCATGATCGCCAAAAGCCTTGGCCATATTGCGACCAGCTTCTGGTACGTCATCCAGATCATTTGGCTGAGTCGGTGGAAGTTCGATCTGATCCAACGGGTGTAAGTCGTAGTACTTTTTGGGTACATTCCAAGGCATGTGGGGTTTATGAAACCCAAGTGCCAGCAAGAAGGGGCGATCGTGTGTTCGCTTGAGTTCTTCGATTCCGAAGTCCGCAGTGGGTGTGTCCACGATCGCGTCGTCCCCCGCATTCACGATTCCAAATTTGATACCGGCGATACTGCGATCATCGAGGTTGGATTCATTAATCGATTCACGCTCCTTGCTGCCGGTTTTCGTCCATTGGTCTTCGAACCCAATCCCACCATGCCAGAGTTTCCCCATCGCAAGGGTCTCGTAGCCAGCATTCTTGAACTGTGTAAAAAGAGAGTCGCTCGATTTGATGGCAGAAACGTAGGGAATTCCATTGTCGTACACGCCGGACGTGCTCGGTCGCTTGCCAGAGAGCAGTGCCGCCCGCGAAGGATTGCAAACGGGCGCAGAGCAGTGTGCATTCGTAAACGTGATGCCCCGGGACGCAAGTCGATCGAGGTTCGGGGTTTTCGTTTGTGCATTCCGCCCAAGATGACCAACCCAATGATTAAGGTCATCGACTGCAATGAACAGAATGTTGGGCTGCGAAAGTTTCTCTTGCGAAAATGAAGCGACTGTCAACGTTACTACCGAGGCAACAAACAAGACAGTGTGTTTGACGCCGGAGATCCACGTTCGATGCAATGAGGAAATCATAAATAGGGAGCTTTTTATTTAGGGGTAGATGGTTCAATAGCGCATAGGAGTACCACTAGAATGCAACGTTATGAGCATTTGTAGCGAAACTCGTCAAGAGTTTCGGTTACGTAGGTGTTGTCGCCGAAAGTCTTGACGAGTTCTCATGAACGATCACAAGATTCGACGCGAACGCTTTGGATCATGACTTCATTTTTTCTCGCCGGTTAATTTGGTTTCACCCCAAACGGATGGTGGTTTGAATCCGTTTGGTTTAGGCCGCGTCTTGGGCGCTTTTGCCTGTTTTTGGTATTCGGCCCACCGGGTCTTGAGCTCATTCGCCTTGTCCGGAAATTTTTGGTGCAGGTCGGTTTTCTCATAAGGATCGTTCTTTAGGTCGAAAAGTTCGAGTTTCTGCGCTTTGTCTGATTCCTCAACTTCCTCGCCGTCGAAGCCCGCCGTCGACTTGGTTCCATTGACGACCAACTTCCAATCACCAACTCGAATTGCGCCCGACTGCGGTGTAGCATTGATAAGGATATCTTCATGCGGGGAGGGCTTGCCATCCGCAATCGTTGCCCATGCGTCGCGGCCATCGAGCGGCAACTTTTGGTCGACTTTGGCTTCCGCCAAGTTGAGAAGGGTCGGATACAAATCGGCGGCGTGCAATGGTTCGTTCACAACGGAGCCCTTGGGTATTCGTCCCTCCCAATTGGCAAAGGCAGCAACACGAACTCCACCCTCGTAATGGGTGGCTTTGCCCGCACGCAGGGGGCCATTGCTGGTCACGACACCTGGCTGCGGCCCACCATTGTCTGACGTAAACAAAAACAACGTGTTGCTTCGCACTCCGGCGGTGTCAATCGCTTGAACAATTTGGCCTATGGCTTCATCCAATGCTGTGAGCATTCCAGCATAGATCTTTCGTTCTCCCTTGAGATGTTCATAGCCTTTTAAATAACTCTCGGGAACTTGATGGGGAGCATGGACCGCGTTGAACGGAACGTACAGGAAAAAAGGCTTCTTTGCTGCGTAGGTTTGAACAATCCGAGTCGATTCCTTGGCAATCAAATGTGTACTGTAGCCTTCGTCGCGATTGACAACGTCGTCTTTGTGCCAATCAAAGCCACCATCGCGCACATGGGTGTTGTAGTCGATAGCGCCATTGTAATGACCATACTGATGATCAAAGCCTCGCTGCGTCGGCAGATAGCCTTTTTCGAAATGTCCCAAGTGCCACTTCCCGACAATCGCCGTCGCATAGCCTGCAGACTTTAGTCCCTGGGCCACCGTTTGTTCTTCGAGAGGAAGTCCGTATTGTGCCCAAGGCCGTACGACTCCAGTTTGCAATCCATGTCGAATGGGATAGCGGCCTGTCATGAGTGCCGCACGCGTCGGAGTGCAAACAGGCTGAACATAAAACGCCTCCAGCTTCGCACCGCCATTGGCCAATTTGTCTAGATTAGGAGTCTTGATCTCACTGCCATGCCAACCAACGTCTCCCCAGCCAAGATCATCTGCCACAATCAATACGATGTTCGGAGCGTCTGCCCTGGCCGATGCGCCGGGGTTGCAAATCAACAGCGGCAATAGTCCTGTGAGTACTTTCAACTTTTGCATCACTAGCTTTCTCATCTATGCTCCTGTAGCTCCCGTAATTTGTGTTTCGCATGAGTGAAGGGGCGGGCGGCACAAGGAATGTCCCCACTACGGTACACCATTGTAAACAACGGGACTCGCGTCCTATTGGCTACGCAAAAATTTACTTTGCAACTTTTCCTGTTGAGCACTTCGGCATGAGTCTTCAAGTGAAACAAACCTTTAGCCGTTGGGCGCTAGCCCCGGTTTTCCACTCGACATTCGTCGAGAACCGGGGCTAGCGCCCATCGGCTAATTAATACGAAAAACAAATACGGATGTGCTTACATCCGTAAGTCGGAATTCGCGACCTGCATACGGATAAGTCAATTGCTCGTGGTCCAGTCCCATCCAGGCCAGAATGGTTGCATGCAAATCGTTGGTGCAAGCCGTAGATTGTGTGTAGTTCGCTGCTGTCGTCAACTCGCACTGATCTTCCGCGTTCGTTTGCTACTTCGAAATCGTGAGCGTGACCGCTGATGAAGGGACCGTCACGCTGAAACCGGAAGCCTCGAAACGGAGGTACTTTTTGTTGATCGATTTGGCCGCCAACTTCTTGTGTTCGTAGTCGTCATCGGAAATAACGATGCGAGCTTCGTACGTACCCGGCTTGGCACCGGTCACGACCTTGCCATTTTCCAGGGTGTCCACTTTGAAGGTCCCATCCGGTTTGATTTCACCGAAGGCACGCAAGGACGTATCCGCTGCGGATCGCAATTCAATTGTGTCGCCAGCGAAGACGAAATCCCCACCTTGGTACGAAACCTTACCCTCGAGCGACTGCAGTCCTTGAGGACTGCAGCCAGCCGCTACAGCAAGCAAGAAGGCAAGCAAGCTTGTTCTCGATTTTGCGACTTTCATTTTGGTTGTCCTCACGGCTATTGCACCACGCTAACCACGCCACCGTCGTCCCGTGTCACCAACTTGGTAAGGACATCGAGTTCCGTACTAATGGAAAGCGACTGCACACTTCCATCCCCCAGCACAAACTGGCACAATCCAGTGTGTGCACTGCCGAAGCTGCCTCGACGTAAGGCATAATGATCGCATGCCAAGTCGGCCAACTGTTCAAGGCATCGGAATTGTCACCGATGAAAGCTGGCGGCAAGAACTTGAACGCGCTCTCAAAATTGAGTGTTGCCAGACCAATCTGCTTTAGATTGTTCGAGCATTGCATTCGTCTGGCAGCTTCGCGTGCTGCCTGCACAGCCGGCAACAGAAGACCGACAAGAATCCCGATAATCGCAATGACAACGAGCAACTCAACCAAAGTAAACGCCCTTCGACCAACAAACGGTCGTCTGGCTGCACGTGAAAAGGTTTTAGACACTTGAGGAACCTCTACAGGAAAGAGTAAATAGGATCGGCGATCCAATCGCCGATGATCTGACAGACAAAATGACTGAGCAAAGTACGCAGGCTTTGCGTCACCAAAAGACAAAAGGGGCGAGGGAATCACAAACGCATTGCAGCGGGCACGGCGAATCCATGCGGTCAACTGAGGAAGCCCTCGCTTACTCGCAATCGATCTCTGATTTGCATGCGTCGCTTCGGGGACGCGATGCGAAACAGGTGTAGCTGATCGCAACCTGACAATCTCAATTAAGTTTTGAAGTTTCACTGGAGTTCTCGATAGGAAAAACTTGGCTTAAGTCAACGGAAGTCTTTTCGTACTACGCATCAAAAGGCAGACGAATATCCGGGCGCAAACGACACCACCAACCAGAGCGCGAAAACACAACCCGGATCGACAATTCAGAGCGGCACAGGATGACAAAGCAGGAACGCCACGGTGAGCTTTTTCAGCACCAAGCACCTACCAAGGTAGCTTGAAGCAAAGCGATACACCGAAGCCGAAACCCATTGCTACAGAACGCAACAACAACAACGCGTACTCGTGTTCGTGCGTCGAATGGATAGCAAGCGCAGATGACGGAAGACTAAATTCCGAGGAGATAGCTGAAGGGGCATACGTGGAACTCCATGTCCGTCTCGTAAGCCTCTGGTTGACCAGTGGGTATAGGTGATTGAAGAAAGTAATTAACTTCCGCATGTTCGCTTCAACCCGCTGGTGCTCCAGTGTATCGAGTTGTTCGGCCTTGCGATTACTACCACCAATGCAATCGGTGTTCCAAACGTTTGCAAGGCGAAATAAATTCATAAGTTCTTCTTGATGAGTACGATTTCGTAGTTCGGGTACTTCGAGATCTTTGGCAACCCGACGCTGAGACCCCAGCGGTTTAGGAGGCCGCCTCGCTTTGTTCTGGAAAATGTTTAGCCGTGAAACGGCGACAGCTCGTAGCTGCGGGGCTAGCCCCGCAGACACATTCCGAAATCGAATGCAAGAGCCGTGAAACGGCGGCACTATGCCGTGGCGCCGTTTCACGGCTCTCGAATTCATCGTGCCTAGAGACCGTGGGGCAAGCCCCACGGCTACTGGTTGTCGCCGCTATCGCGGCTAAAAAACAAAGTGGTTAGTCAGGCTCAACAGGTAACGAACCCTGCGTATTGGTCGGACAATTCATGGCACACCCGGCGGGTGTGCCCCACCGTGGGGCGCTTTTGCCGAGAGCGACCTATACGATACGATTGCCATCAAAACGTCCCGTGTAATACGACAGCAGGCCGTCATTTCTGACGGCCTGCTGTGCTATTTTATGGCGTGGATGGAAGTGCCCGTTTGCGTCTTATAGTCGTTGACAGCAACCTCGCCACCATCGCGGGAGACCCAGCGAGCCAGAGTTCGGATATCGATGTTTTGCCCAACAAACTTGGTGCTTCCGTCAACGAACGAAACATTGGTTCCGCCAGTGTGGAAAGCATAGATCTGGCCTGTTCCATCTACGCCGTAATAGGGGTGAGGATATGTTCCGAGGATTTCTCCATTGGTGGCATTGATTGCATTTGGGCCCGGGAATGTGAGTCCATCTCGGGATGCACCTCGCAAGACATTTAGTTCTGAGGCAGGGCGGCACCAGCCGCTACCATTGACTCGATTCATGCTACCGACAACAGCCTGAACTGCAAGTTTGTTTCCGCGGTAAATGTTAGGCCGGCCCGCTGATTCAAAAAAGTGAGCCGTGTTGCTCGTTCCATCGGTGAAGCTGCCGAAGTTTAATTTGACGGTCTTCGATAACGCTCCATTGGTGGCAATGGCGGATTCTCTGTCGACAAGGCCGAGAGTAAACAGTTGTGGGTCGACGCCATAAAAACCAGAGTAGTCTCCGTTAGCGACTCGGTGCTGAAAGACAGGGCTAACATCGGGAGCACCATCGAGAACTTGTCCAGCGACAGGGTTGGATGGGCATTCGAAAAGCGAGATTTTTGTGCCGAAAAGATCGTAATTAAGTGGCCCTGTTGCAGAAAAATTGGGGGTGATGTCGGACCAGTTCTTGGTCAGATCGATGCTATTGTACAAACTCGTTTGTTCAATGTAGGGAAGGATGTGGGTTGACCAACGTACGCGAACCGTGCTTGTTGCGGATGGTCTCAAATTGCTCGGGAAATACTTGTGAGCGCTGTGGTGATTATGGAACGCCAGTTCAATTTGACGAATGTTGTTGGAGCATTGCATGCGTCGTGCTGCTTCGCGGGCGGCTTGGACCGCAGGCAATAGCAACCCGACTAGGATGCCGATAATCGCAATTACCACCAGCAGCTCGACAAGCGTAAAACCGTGGCGACGAATATTTTTCTTGGACATTTTGATCTCGTTTCTAGAGTAAAAAAGTATTTCTTAAATAGCGTTTCTTGATTTATTTATTCGAAGAGCATCGTCAGGAGAGAAAATCCCCAGCCTAACGAACCTCAAAGGGAGCAAGTGTATTTTCATTGGACGCAACCGTGGCCTTGATGCCAGATGTGTCTGGAGACCCGAGCTTTTGTGGCAGGCGATTGGTTGCCCCAACTTGTGGATTGTCGTTGAGCCACTGCTCTAAAGTAACTTCGTATTCCCCAACAGGTGCACCGTCGCCGGCTTCGTAGGTCGTCAGGACAAACGTACCGTCGGCGGTTGAAATGGCTCGCGGCTTAACAAAGTCTTTTGGCGGATTCTTGGCGTGAAAAATGACGGTTGCGTTGGGTACGCCTGCACCGTTCTTAACTACTTTGCCCGTCACTTTGTGGGTGGGCAACTTCGACTCTCCTTGGCTACAACCAACCGTCGCAGAGACACATCCAGCCAACAACAAAAACAAAATCTGCCGGCCACTCTTTCGTACGTTGCCAAGAATTTGACTTCGCGTTTCCCTCACGCATTCTGTTCGACTCATCCCAACTCCTTAACGCCAAAAACCTTGAATTCGATCAAGCGTTGATAGCTTTTTCCAGCGCTCTGGAGTTCCAGTCACGGCAGATTTGAACTAGTTTTCCTCTCGGTTGACGAGTCGGACTGAAATGGAAGTGCTTTGCTAGCTTGGACGGGAGTTGCGACTCAACCGCACTTTTTCCGTGCGATCGATTTGAACCACAACTCCATCCTGAACAATCACATTGACACTCCCAAACTTGAGGCCCCGTAGGGCGCCTCCAATTTGCTCCAAAGAGGAACGCAATTCCTGTTCCGAAGATTGGCTGTTTGTCAAATTGTCCCGAAAAGATTTTGAAGAATGATCGTTGCTCATAGCGTCGGCCTTGCCAAGGAATGGTTGGATGGTTGAATTCATAAGTGACGACTGAACGTCTTTGGAGAGTGATTGGGGATAAATCTAAATAGTGAAATCGGGGACGAAAACTCGGGCCTTATTTGGATGCACGAAAACAGAATCACCTAATTGCAAATGGAGTTCCTGAAGTTGTTCCATGGAGACATCAACACGAATTTCTTCTTTGCTGCTCAGTTCCAGAGAGATCTTGGCGTGTACCCCCGCTCGATTGATACGCGTGACGATGGCCGCCATGCTCGATTTGCCAGTGGGAGTGCGGTCGATAGAAATATCGTTGGGACGGACATAAACGTTGGCTTTCTCCCCGTCCGGAATGGACTCACGAGAACCTCCAACTTGAATATTCTCGAGCACCGGTTGCCCTTGATTAACGCGACCGTGAAAGACGTTGACGTTTCCGAGGAAGTCGATCACGAATTCCGATGCGGGTTGATGAAACACATCATCCGGCGCACCGACTTGTTCGATTCTCGCTTGGTTCATGACCACCACGCGGTCAGAAACTTCCAGCGCCTCTTCTTGATCGTGTGTGACTAGGATTGTCGTTGTGTTCAACTCATCGTGCAGGCTTCGCAACCAGTCTCTCAAGCCTTTTCGGACCTTCGCATCCAATGCTCCGAAGGGTTCGTCCAACAGAAGTACCTGCGGTTCGATTGCCAATGCTCGAGCCAGGGCAACACGTTGACGCTGCCCACCGGAAAGCTGCTTGGGGAAACGATTGCCAAAGCCTTCCAACTGAATGAGATTGAGCAGTGAATGCACTTTGTCTCGAATGGCGGATTCGGCAGGACGTTGCGAACGCGGACGCACACGCAATCCAAAGGCGATGTTTTCAAAGACACTCATGTGCTTGAAGAGAGCGTAGTGTTGGAATACAAAGCCAACTTTCCGATCGCCGACTGGCTTTCTAGCGACATCTTCGCCAAAGAATAAAACTTGGCTATCGGGATTGGGGTCGGGCGATTCCATCCCAGCGATAACTCGTAGAAGTGTTGTTTTTCCCGAACCAGAAGGTCCGAGCAACGAGATGAGTTCACCGTTTTCGATCTTCAGCGAGATATCCTTGAGGGCGGTGAACGAGCCGAAGCTCTTGCTGATGTTTTTGATTTCGATGCTCATTAGGATACCTCTGTCGTTTTCGACTCAAGTGACGAAATGGATTCTTGTTCTAGTTTGCGTTCTAGCAGACTCTTGCCCACCAAAGTTACGACTCCGAGCAACGCCAGAATCGAGGCCATGGCGAACGCGGCAACGGAGTTGTAGTCGTTGTAAAGAGCGTCGATATGCAATGGGAGGGTGTTGGTTCCACCGCGAATGTTGGAGGACACCACCGATACCGCACCGAACTCTCCCATGGCTCTGGCGTTGCACAACAGGACACCATAGAGAACACCCCATTTGATATTCGGAAGCGTAACGCGCCAGAAGGTTTGCCAGCCATTTGCTCCTAAGGAAATTGCAGCCCATTCCTCTTCGCTCCCTTGTTCTTGCATGAGCGGAATCAACTCGCGAGCTACGAACGGGAAGGTCACGAAAATAGTTGCAAGGATGATTCCAGGGACAGCAAAAATGATCTGAATTCCATGCGCCTCTAGCCACTTGCCAAACCAACCTTGCATCCCAAAAACGAGGATGTAAATCAGTCCCGAAATGACAGGCGAGATGGCAAAGGGCAAGTCGATCAGAGCAATCAATAAGCCTTTACCGCGGAAGTTAAACTTGGCAATAGCCCACGATGCTGCGATGCCGAAGATTAAATTCAGTGGAACTGCGATGCCTGCCGCCAAGCAAGTCATCGTGATGGCTCGTACGGCGTTTCGATCTTGAAAGGCTTTAAAGTAAGCCGATAGCCCTTTGCGAAAAGCCTCGTAGAATATGACTCCGAGCGGCAATACTAGCATCAATGCGACGAAGGTAACCGAGATCGTAATGACTGTGGTGCGCACCCATAACGGGTCATTGCTTCCTGTCTGAAGATCTTTAGCGTTAACAGACATGGGTTATGCCCTCCCCGTCATGCGCTGCGACCACCACTGAATTCCTTGAACCACCAACAAAATCAAAAAAGTGGCGCTCAGCATTACGACTGCGATCGCAGCCGCACCAGGAACATCGGCATCGTCGAGTTTGCTAATAATCAGCAGCGAGGCGATTTCGGTTTTCATCGGAATGTTGCCCGCTACGAAAATCACACTTCCGTATTCACCCAAGGCCCGAGCAAACGCAAGCGTGAAACCGGTCAACAGGGATGGCATCAAGGACGGAACAATAATTCGCCAAAAAGTCTGCCATCGGTTGGCACCCAAACTGGCAGCCGCCTGTTCGGCTTCGCCGTCGAGCTCTTCGAGGGCCGGTTGCAAAGTCCGGACGACGAATGGCAAGCCGATAAACGTCAACGCGATCACGATTCCAAGCGGAGAGATGGCGGTCTTGATTCCATACGGAAGCAGGTGTTTTCCGATCAAGCCTGTTGGAGCGTAGATAGCCATCAACGCGATGCCGGAAACGGCCGTCGGCATGGCAAAGGGCAAGTCGATGATGGCGTCCAATAGCTGTCGACCTGGAAAACGATAGCGGACAATCGACCATGCCACCAAAGCGCCAAAGACGGTATTGATGAGGGCCGCTATCAAAGATGCTCCGAAGGTCAATCGATAGGCGGCGACCACGCGTCGCGAAGTAATCGTTTCGTAAAAGTCATTCCAATCCATGGTCGCAGCCTTCAAAAACAGTGCGGACAATGGAATCAGAACGATTAGAGATAGGTAGAGCAATGTGTAGCCCATGGTCAGCCGGAACCCCGGCAACATGGCTTTCGATCGTGCGTTGTTGGACATGGTTTCCCTTGCTTTTCTAGCATCAGGTTTGGTTTTGCAGAGAGGAACTATTTGCGATCGGCTTGGTAGATTTGATCAAATACACCGGTGCGATCCTTGAAGTGGACTTCATGAGCTTCGTCCCAACCGGATACCAAGTCGGTTAACTGAAACAGAGTTAACTTCGCGAAGACAGCCTTTTGCTCATCCGAGAGCAGGTCATTGTTGCGAGGGCGGTAATAGTGCTTGGCTGCCAATCGCTGCCCTTCGGATGTGTAGAGGTAACTAAGGTAAGCGTTGGCAACCTCGGTTGTGCCGTTGGCTTGAGCATTTTTGGACACGACAGCGACCGGTGGCTCGGCCAAAATACTCATGGGAGGCACGACCATTTCAACTTGATCGGTTCCAAGTTCCTTGAAGGCCAGAAACGCTTCGTTTTCCCACGTGAGCAAAACGTCTCCGATCGATCGCTGAATAAAGGTGTTGGTGGCAGCTCGAGCGGATGCGTCCAACACTGGCACGTGGAGATACAAGTCGCCCATGAAGGACTTGGCCTTGGCGATAGCCGCGTCCACTTCTACTTTTTTGCTTGCGTCTTTTAAGGCTTCTAGGCTGCCAAGTTCACGATGGAGTGCAAAGCCCCAGGCAGCCAAATAGTTCCAGCGTGCGCCGCCCCCCGTCTTTGGGTTAGGCGTAATGACCTCGACACCATTCTTGACCAGATCGCCCCAGTCTTTGATCCCCTTGGGGTTTCCCTTGCGGACCAAGAATACGATGGTTGAGGTATAGGGTGAACTATTGTTCGGAAATTTGCTCTGCCAGTCCCCCTCAATGAGATCGGTTTGTTTCGCGATGGTTGCGATATCGCCCGCGAGGGCCAGCGATACAATATCGGCTTTCAGACCTTCGGTGACTGCACGGGCTTGTTTGCCCGAGCCACCGTGCGACTGATCGATTTCAACGTTGTCTCCCGTCTTTTCTTTCCAGTGTTTTGAGAAAGCTTGGTTGAACTCCGCATAGAACTCGCGTGTCGGATCATAGGAGACATTCAGGAGCTTGACAGTCTTGCTGCCGGACGTCCCCGCGTTGGGCGAGTTGCTATTGCTGCAGCCAATGAGGCTCAGCACGATTAGCGGAACGAAAAATGCGTTGATTCGATTCACGGTCATATCAGAGTTCGATTGGGTTGAAGGAATTGATCGCGGAATTTTGGTTTCAATCCCGCTCAATCCTTACAACGCAACCTCTGGGCCAATCCGGAGTACATCAATCCGTGCCAGCAAAGTTCTCCCAATTCAACAAAAAATCAAAAGCTAGCAAAATAATCCATCGCATTGCACGGCTTGGCCGTTATATTAGATGGAATCCCGTTTTATTTGCTGGGGTATGGTTTCCGATTTTAGAAACAAGAAAATGCAAGAACTGGAACTGGTATCCTCCCTTTTGAGCGCCTGGGAGTCGGCTGTCGTTGAGACCGGAAACCGGAATCCGCTCGATGGCCATTTGGCGAGGATACAAGGGTTCGCTCCGATCGACTCACTCATCCTGCAATTGGTGGATGCCAACTCAAAGGGCCTCAAGGTCGTATTGGTTGCCGGAGGAGGCGCAGGACAATCTGCCCTGGACGCGACATTGATTTGCTCCGACGCAAAGTGGTTGAGCGTCAATGACTGGTGTAGATCAGGTGTTCTTATTCAGCAAGCTGGGTCCAAACGAACTGGCAAGCTTAACACGCTGACGCCTGACGCCATCCAGAACGAGGTTTTTGCAATACCCCTTAGACCGACTCGCGATGCGTGCAGCGATGTTGACGTTCCGGTCGGAGCGGCGGTTTTTGAGATCGCTTCGAATCGCAGTCTTCGCGAGGAGCACTTTCGATGGTTTGAACGATGGAGTCCTATTCTTTGGCTGGTCCTTGAAAGGGCAGTTGGCCGGCGCTGGCCTGAATTGTTAGGTGATGCACCAGTAGCCAGTTCGAACGCTGTGTCCAGCGGACCAACGGATGAGGCGCGCGAGGCTATTGTGGGTTCCGAAACGGGACTTCGGGCTGTGATGGAACGAGTGCGCGTAGTGGCACCGTCCGATATGCCTGTTTTGATCCTGGGTGAAACTGGAACGGGGAAAGAGGTGGTTGCTCGCGCGATCCACGGTCGTTCGCCGCGAAGCGCCAAGCCGTTCATTCGCGTGAACTGTGGCGCTATTCCGACGGAGTTGATCGACTCCCAGTTGTTTGGGCACGAGCGAGGCAGTTTTACGGGAGCATCGGATCAGCGGAAAGGTTGGTTCGAACGGGCGGATGGCGGAACATTGTTTCTCGATGAAATAGGCGAACTTCCTTTAGCGGCGCAGGTTCGATTGTTGCGTGTGCTGCAGGATCACCAGATCGAACGCGTAGGTGGTCAAGAGCATATCCACGTGGATGTTCGCATTGTGGCAGCGACGCACCGAGATCTCTCCGCAATGGTACATAGTCGATCGTTTCGCGAGGACCTATGGTATCGCGTCAATATGTTTCCGATCTTGCTCCCGGGTTTACGGGAAAGGGTAGAAGATATTCCATCGCTGGCCAGGCACTTTGCCAAAAGAGCGGCCGATCGGTTTGGGTTGCCCTATGTCGAACCATCGCTGGCCGACATCAAGCAACTCATGGATTATCGCTGGCCAGGAAACATCCGCGAATTGCAAGCGGTTATGGACCGGGCGGTTATTTTAGGTGGCGGCTTGAGATTGGACGTTGCGATGTCGTTAGGGAACGCGTTTATTCAGCCACCCGTTTCGTTTCCAAGTTCGGATGAACCAACGTTTTACGAAGTCATACCCGAGTCAACGGTACTAAGTTCTCCGACGTCGCACACGTCAAGCTCGGTGGAGGACCTCGGCCCCGTCGATTCACTCAACTCCGCCATCGTTCGGCATATTGAGCGCGCTTTGGCTGCAACGAACGGTCAAGTCGAAGGCAACCGAGGTGCCGCCCAATTGCTAGGGATCAATCCCCATACACTACGAGCCAAGATGCGGAAGCTTGCAATCGATTGGGATCGATTTCGGCGTTGAGTGGGTCACACTTGCCGAGTGTGACCTTGTGTGGAACATTCTTTATTCGATGTCTTGCAATTGCTTGGCAGTTCAAGTCAAAACAAATCGAGCGCGCGTTCTGCGATACAATCGCGAATGCGATGACATTTTTCAGCCTGGGGTAAAGTTCGCACCGCGAACGAAACCCCAGGTATTACGCCCCCAATTGCTCCAAAGCTCTGAAGGAGCGGCATTGGGCGTTAAGCATTCCTCAACCAGATGCAATGTTGCTTATCAGGCAAAGTAGATTCCGTGGGCATGCCGTCGCTTCGCGACTCAAAGACAATCCGTTCATGGCCCCCCACGGATTTCATCCGTGGCTTTAAAATACCACTGCTCCGCAGTTCAGCCCAAAGACCCTCGTGTTCGTGAATACCACTGGTCGCATCCGGCAGATGCGACCCACTTTGGCTACACCCACTTTGGCAAAATCCAATTAGGACTTGAGCTTTTGCCGAATGCGATCGGCCATGCGTTCGAGGTCGATGTCTTTGGTTAAGTCCTCTTCGGTTTTCTTGCACGCATGCATAACCGTCGTATGGTCTCGGCCGCCGAAGTACTCGCCAATGTTTTGGAAAGAAATGTCAGTCCATTGTCGCATCAACAGCATAGCCAACCCACGCGCTCGAACCACGCTGGACTTTCGGCCAGGGCCTCGCAATAGTTCCATTGTGACTCGCATTTCTTTTGCAACCGCTTTGGCAATGTCGGCAGCCGTCGGTCCTTTTGCGATTTGCGAATCGACGAGCTTGTCGATCAGTCGTTTCGATTCCTTCTGTGAACGGTCCGGGGAAACGCGATTTTGATGCGACCAGCGTATGAGAATCCCTTGCAATTGCAGCGGTGACATTCCATCTTGCAATTGCGAGCTGAGCGAGTCCAAATCCGCTTCGTTGATTTCGATTTGGAGATTGGAGGCAAGCCGTCGCATGATTTCGAGCCTCGTCGCGCTAGATGGCAGATTGACTTGCATGGAGTAACCGCCGTTGAGGCGGCTCGACAACGAGAGCTTCAGTTTTGGCACTAGATTGGCCAGTTCAAGGGCTGTCGCAATGATAGCTGCTCCATCCTGGGTCAGTCGTTCAATGGTCGCAACCATTTCTTCTTGCGCTGCTGGCTTGGTTGCGAGTTCATGGATGTTGTCCACAACGAGGCAATTGCATTGCCGATGAAGCTGGCGGAAACGATCCATGTCGTCCGCTTCGATCGCTCGCGTGAAGGCTTTGGCAAAGTCCGAGCCGCTGGTCATCGTGACGGTTCGATTGGTGGCTTCGTTGGTCCACCGAGCCGCGAAGGTCAAGGCCAGTGCTGTTTTTCCGGCGCCACTTGGCCCATAAAGATAAAGAGGGGAGCGGGCTACAAGTTGTTCGATACCGGTTGGTGCAAGGCACTCGACCACGAGCTGATTCTCGGGACCGGCGACAAAGACATCGAGAAGGGGCGTGGCTCCAATGAGGCTCGCAAACGACCCTTTCCGCATTCGCGGTTGTTGGAGGGTAACGACGGTTAAAGGGTCATTGATCCAATTCATCGGTGCCAATTCATCGGTGCCAAAAATCGGTACCGCAGTCGGAAAGCAATCTATGCAGAATGCATTATTCTGCGGTATCTAGATACGGGTCTTGCCCCATCTCCCTTTGAATCTTAGTTCGTTCCTTCTCGTGATGTAGCAAAGCCATGCGATCTCGGAAGTGTTTCCTTTCAACTTTTCGTTGAGCGGCTTTGAACTGGCTGGCCTGGCCATGCAACGAACCGCCGGATTTCCCTTTTGATTTAAGCTTTTCAGCGGGTTTTGTTCCAAAACCGTTCCTTAAAATATCATCGTCCATGGACAAATACTGTCGGTACGTTCCAGGATCGCCTTGTCGGCCGCAACGTCCAATCAGCTGCCGGTCAATCCGAGCAGCGTCGTGAAGCTCGGTACAAATCACCATCATGCCACCAATGGCGCGGACGTCATCTTCCAGTTTGATGTCCGTTCCTCGCCCCGCCATGTTAGTCGCTACGGTAATTTGCCCTTTGCGACCGGCGTTGGCTACGATCTCGGCTTCTCGCTCGATCTCGTGCGCGTTGAGCACTTGGACTTTCAAGTTTTCTTTGCGCAACATATCCGCCAAGATGGAGGATTTGTCGATGGAACGTGTGCCGATCAGGACTGGCCGGCCAACGGCATGCACCTCCAGCACTTCCTTGACAATGGCTTTGAATTTCTCTGTCATGTCGTGGCTGACAACGTCTGGGAGACGCTGACGCTTCGGTGGACGGTTTGTTGGAACTTGAACCACAGGCGTTTTGTAGATACGTCGGAGTTCGCCAGCGCTGGTTGCCGCGGTACCCGTCATCCCTGCTAAGTAGCGATAACGTAAGAACAGGTCTTGAACCGTGATGCGTGCCGCTTGACCTGTTGGAACAGTAACATCGATTTTCTCTTTGGCTTCGATGGCTTGGTGGATACCGTCTCGCCATTTTCGTCCTTCGGCCAATCGTCCCGTGAACTCATCAACGATTACAATCTCGCCATCGACGACAACATACTGTCGTTCCAAATGGAAGTCGCGAACCACTTTGATTGCCCGTTCCATGTACTCATACAAGTCCACCAGAGCAGCCAATCGAATGTCTTCGCTGCGAGGGAGCGAGCGGACATACTGGCGACCTTTGGAGTTCAACTCGATTTTGCGAGTGTCTTCTTCGATCGTGAAATGTTCTTTTAGGACAAATGAGGGGGCATGTTCCGCGGCCCACTTGAACGTCGCGATCACCACATCGCGCGATTCGTCCCCGAGAGAACCGATGATCAATGGCGTTCTCGCTTCATCGATTAGAATGCTATCTGCCTCATCGACCAGACAGAAGTGCATTCCGCGTTGCACCGGCTGCTCACCGGCTGAGGTCCATCGCTCTTGCGAACCGCTACCGAGAAAGTCATCGACGGCTCGCCCCTGCGCACGCATCAGCAATCGATCGCGGAGGAAGTCGAAGCCAAACTCCTTTGCGGTCCCATAGGTGACATCGGCTGCGTATGCTTTGCGACGTTGATCTTGATCGAGTTGTGTCAACACGGTGCCGACACTCATGCCCAGGATTTGGTAGAGAGGTTTCATCCACTCGGCATCGCGTTCGGCTAAATAATCATTAACCGTAGCTAGGTGTGCGCCTTTGCCGAGCAGCGAGTGGAGCGCCAAAGGCAATGTGGCGGTTAGTGTTTTTCCCTCACCTGTCTGCATCTCAGAAATGCATCCGTGAAACAAACAGATTCCCCCGAGTATTTGCGCATCATAGTGCCGCATGTTGAGCGAACGCCGTCCGGCCTCACGGATCAGAGAGTAGGCTTCGGGTAACAGAGTCGAAAGGGGTTCACCGCTTTTGGATCGATAAACCAACGAGAGCGCTTCTTTGCGCAACTGAGGTTCGGTCAATTCTCGGCGGTGGTTTTCCCATCCATTCACGGCTCGGGTTTGGTCTAGCCACTGATTGATCTTGTATTGGGCCACACCAGGTAGGACCCATCCAGCGGACACGTGCGGACGGCTAGGGAGATGTAGTTTGCGATCGCCGGCTGATTTGTCGGCGTTTAATGTGGACGGTTTTTCTGGCGCAGGATCAAGCAAACTGGACATGGATTTTTTAGATGTGTCCCGCCTGCAAGGCGGTGCGTTTGTAGGGAAATTCAGAGTCGCTGAACGTCAACGCCTCAGTCTCTTTATTGTACGCATCGCCTTGCCAATCGTCTTGGATTTCGTTGGAGCAATTTATTCAAAGTGTTTTCGCCTGGGGTTTTTCACACGAAAATCCGGTTCAGGAAGTTTAGGCGGTTTAGGAAGTCTGGGTGGAGTGTGCCTCTTGTTCCTATTTGTCCTCAGATTCCTGGGAATCATGCCGATCCAATTATGCGAACGGTACGCAAGCCATCGCTTAGCGAGAAAGAAATTATGAGAAAAAACCGAATTAAGCTGACCCTGATCATTGCCTCTCTGTGTGGAACCTGTAGTTCCGTTAACACTTTGGGACAAGACTACTCCACCTCAGGCCCCATCTCGAGCGTTGGTCGCATCGGTGACGGCGGCGTACAGTCAACAGCCGCTGAGGCTGCACTCGCACAGGACGCTCGACCTGCAGCGTTTCGTTCGAATGTAGTAGCGGATAACGGAATGGGGCAATCCTATTCCGACATTCCCGTTAGTTACTCCTCACCCTCGATGGGGATTTCAGAAAACGTCGGCACATGTGGAGTGGCACCATGCAGCACTTCGGTTTGCACAACCGGTTGCAGCAGCCCTTCGTCAGGCTGGTTCGAAAGTGAAACCCTGCTTTGGTGGCCAAAGAGCGTTTCCGGAACGCCTTTCGTTGTGGGTGGAAACAGCCAGACCGTACTGCCAACGAACCCATTGGCTGGCGGCTCCAACAATCCAATCGGAAACGAAATGTTGTTGGGGATGAGGCTCAACGCCGGTGTTTGGACCGATTGCAATCAAAACTTTGGCGTCGGAGCCCGAGGTTGGGGAATACTCTCCGATGGCACAAACAAAACGTATACAAACGATGGTAAATCCACCGGCGTTCCATTCTTCAATACTTCGATTGGGCCTTTGACGCCCGGTCCTGACACCTACTTGATCAATTTCCGGGACGGAGCCAATGGTGCCAACACTGGAACGATCCAAATCAAGAACGATTTGGACTTGGTCGCTGGCGAATTGTACGGTCGAGCCCTTTTGATTCGAGACGGAAACAGTCGCGTAGACTTGCTCGGCGGTTATACGTTTGCCCGATTGGATAGCGAGTTTGGACTCCGAACTCAGTTCACCGACGGAATAACGAACCTAATCCAGAACGGTACGGTCATCACGACCCAAGATACGTTTGGGACCAAGAACCAATTTCATGGTGGTCACATCGGCTTGTTGAACGAAGTTTCCAGAGGGCGATTTAGCTTCTCCGCACTCGGCAAAGTGGCATTAGGAAACATGCACCAGTCGAGCACGATCAGCGGTCGGTCCACAGTAACGGTTCCTAACCAAGCGGCAGTGGTCACAGGGCATGGGCTGTTCTCCCAAAACAGCAACATCGGCACGATCACACGGGACCAGTTCACCTTCCTGCCTGAAGCTGGTGCCAAGATGAAGTACAAGCTTCGAGGTGCCGAACTGGGTGTGGGGTACTCACTGCTCGTGTTCCCAAGCGTTGCCATGGCGAGTGGACAAGTGGATCGCAATGTGGATATCAATCCAACTGTTGTTGGAAATCCAGTTGCTCCAGCCTCTCGATTGGTTAGCGACACATTCTTCCTGCACGGTCTCGATCTCGGCGTGACCTTCAAGTTTTAAAGGTTAGGCGTACCGTTCGAAAAATTCCAAATGCGTTCATCTTCACTTTGGGGATGAACGCTTTTCTAACTTAGATTCCGAAAAGCACAATGATTCCAATACTGATTAGCGATACAGGGCGATGGTTGGATCGGTTTAGTGAAGTGCTAGACCGTTGGGAATCAACTCTCGAACAGGTGCAAGAGAGCTATCTGCTGGGAGACTATTCGCAGATCGCTAGCCTGAGCCAGGTCGGTGAGAATATCCATTCGGAGATCCAAAGCTGCAAAGACGAACGCGAGCAACTGCTCGTCGGGGCAAAAAGTCTAGGATACTTTGCACATAGCCTGAAAGAGTTGTCTATTCAGTTGGACTCTCAGTGGCCCGCCTTGTGGTCACATCGCGTTACCAACCTAGAATACCAATTAAATCGCATACAGCAACTCAGCATGAGCCTATGGGTTACGGCGTTTCAGTCCAAGTCGTTTGTCTCCGAATTGCTACTGATTTTGGCGACAGGGAATATGGAGCAAGCAACGTACTCGCCCAACGAATCGCATTCGCATGAAGGCGGCTTCCTCATCAACGAAGCAGCCTAACGCAAAATTTTGTACCTGTCCCCAGGCTCCGCCTGGGGACTCATTGCATCGGAGGCTCCTGCCTACCAGGCAAGTCCACGACCAATCGCGAGGCGGAGCCTCGAAAGCGGTGCATTCCAAGGTAGAACCCTAGGACGAGGGTGAAGCAATATTTTCGGCGTGACCTTTTGAACGAAAGAAAGCCGCGACAAACGTAGCGGCAGGAATTCACACATGAGTTTGTTCAGTGCTATTCAGGGTTCGTCCAATGCTCTTCGGGTCAATCAACTCGGATTGCAGGTTGTTGGCAATAACATTGCCAACGTCAACACACCGGGCTACATTCGCCAGGAGCTGATTCAAGCGCCTGCTCGTGGTTACAAGGCTGGTGATTTAGTCATCGGTCAAGGGGTTCAGGCCGTTGGTGTACAGCAAAAACTGGATAACTTCGTTGTTGAACGCCTTCGTCAAACGCAAAGCCAACTCTCGTATCAAGAACAACTCGAGGGTACGAATGCACAAGTTGAAAGCCTGCTCAATGAACTGACCGACAAGGACTTTTCTTCGAATCTAAGTCGCTTTGCCAACGCGTTTCAAGATGTGGCCAACCAGCCTGGCAGTGATTCGATGCGATCGCTTGCGATTTCCCGAGGACAGGAACTGGCAACCCAATTAAAAAACTTGTCTTCGAGTGTGGATGACATCTCAAAACAAAATCAGACAGAGATTACTTCTGCTGCCACCGACATCAATCGCATTATCGATGGTATCGCAAAGTTGAACCAACGGATCGTTGAGGTCGAAGGGGGCTCACTCTCCAATTCCGATGCTGTCGGTTTGAGAGACGAGCGATTGAAAGCGTTGGATGAACTGTCAACGTTTGTTGACGTCTCGGCGAGCGAAGATGCGACTGGCTCTGTTACGGTTTTCGTTGGCGGTGATTACCTCGTTAGCAACGGAATCCCTCGCCATGTTAAAGCTGATACGAATGCCGACGGGACAGGCCTGGAGGTGCGCTTGGTGGATACGGACGCTCCACTAAAGGTAACTGGGGGCAAACTAAAAGGACTCTACGAATCTGCTGAAACTGCGACATCGACCGGTTTTAAGGGGAAACTGGATTCTCTCGCGAGCGATGTCATTCGTGTAGTCAATCGACTTCACTCGCAAGGCCAAGGGCAAAAAGGCTTCGGTATCACAACCGGCGAAACCGTGATTAGCAACGTCAATGCACCGATCGAACAGTCTGGACCATCTTTCGACATCGACAACGGCTCTTTCACGATCAATGTCCAAGACGCGAAAACAGGCAAAACGAAATCGTATGATATCCTAGTCAAGCAGCAGGGACTCACGTCCGACACGACTCCCAAGCAACTGGTTACGGCCCTTGACGCGATCGACGGCGTTAGCGCCCGAATCACGAACGACGGTCGGCTTGAGATCAAGTCCGATTCGGAAGCGATTCAATTTAGCTTTGCGAAAGACACCAGTGGTACATTAGCGGCACTTGGGATCAATACTTTTTTTCGCGGCAATTCCGCTTCGACAATCGAAGTTAGGCCCGACATCATCGCCGATCCATCAAAATTGGCCATCAGTCTCAATGGTGTTGGTAACGGTGCGGACAACGCGATTAAAATTGCTGAAGCCTTCACAAAACCGACAGAGTTGTTGGGTGGTCGGAGCGTTAATGCACTTTATGATGAAATGATCGCTAGCACCACACGAGAGATCAGTTCCCAAAAAGGAGTTACAGACGGACTAAGAAATTTCCAACAATCTCTTGAGGCACAAAATCTGGGAATTTCCGGAGTCAACTTGGACGAAGAAGCTGTCAAAATGCTGCTTTACCAAAGGGCATTTCAGGCGACCTCGAAGCTGGTTTCCGTAGCGTCCGATATGCTAAACACCTTAGTTAATCTAATTTAGCAAAGAAACATCGTACTATGCTGAGCTCCTTTTATCCGGTGGTTGCTGGTCGTACAAGCGATGCGTTGTCGCGAAACCGATCGCTTTACCAGGTCCAAGTAAGCCAGATTGGAATCCAACAGCTTCAAGATCAGCTCAGTTCCGGGAAACGCTACTCTCTGCCTAGCCAGGATCCGGCTTCCGCCATTCGAGTCATCGGCATTCAACGCGACCTAGAGTTTCGAGATCAGACGCTCAGAAACCTTGACTCGTCGCAAGGTTACCTTAACGTCACAGAATCGACCTTGGGAAACGTTCAGGATCAGTTGATTGAGCTTCGTGGTCTTGGAGTTGAAAGTGCAGGAAATGTCAGCAGTGAAGAAGAACGGTCGGGCTGGGTCTCTCAAATCAATGCTACTATCGAGAGACTCACCGCCGCCGCGAATACGCGTTACCAAGACCGCTATCTTTTTTCCGGTGGCACAGTCAATACCGCAACTGTGAAGAATTCGGATAGCACAATTCAATTCTCTGGTAACGACTTAAGCCTTATGACGATCGCTGACAATGGCGAATACATTGCGCAAAATGTGACAGGACAAAAAGCACTGGGACTGATTTCCGATGGCGTGGTCTCGCGTGTCAATTTGAGGCCAGCGGCCATCGGTACGACTCGTCTATCGGATCTCAACGGGGGCAAAGGGATTGCGGCTGGCGCAATTCTGTTATCAGACGGATTAGAACGCATTACAGTCGATCTATCTGGCGCGGAGACTCTCGACAATGTTATTGAACGCGTGAATACGGCTCCGACGATCAGTGGCCGCCAAGTGCAATTCAGTATCAACAATGGAGCCATTGTCGCTGGTTACGCTGACGGCAGCCCTGGGCAATTACGAATTTTAGAAAGCGGTACAGGTCGAACTGCGGCTGATCTTGGAATTTACGTCCCAAGCCAAACCACTCCACTGCCTATTATTGGAAACACCCTTGATCCTGTCCTTCGGCCAACCACGCTTTTGTCCCAGCTCAATGGCAACACAGGCTTCGATGCAACCGGTGGCATTCGTATTGAACAAAATGGAAAGAGCTACTCTATCAATCTTGGCACGGCAGTAACTCTCCAAGATGTCACCAACACCATCAACGAATCCGGCGCATCGGTTCGTGCTGACATAACTCCGGACGGCCGAGGCCTGCGCGTTAGGTCCACTCAAAGTGGAGCCGATTTTTCCATCAGCGAGGTCGCAGGCAACCTCGCCGAACGCCTTGGTCTGCGAACCTTTCATAATCAAGTCCGCCTAGACCAACTCAACTTCGGACAAGGCATCTATTCCGCAGATGGACCGGACATCACTTTCTCGCGAAACGACGGAAGTGAATTTTCGATCGACTTGCAAGGAACCACAAACGTCCAAGATGTGCTGGATCGAATCAACAATGATGCAAACAACTTAAATCCAGCAACCAAGATCACTGCAAGCTTGAACCCGGTTAGCAATGGCATCATCATTAATTCAGTCGAGTATGTCCCGGATCCACTTGGGCCGCCATTGACGACGATTCCAGGCCCTGTCAAAGTGAGAAATGCTGGTGGCAGCCAGGCCGCAACGGGGCTTGGGCTGGTCCCAAAGGGGAGTACCGAAGCTGTCGCGTCTCTCACGGGCACCACCTATAGCGTGACAGGAACGGACCCTAATCCTCAAGAAGTGAAAGGGGTCTTCAATTCGTTGATTCGGTTACGAAATGCCATCCAGGAGAACGATACAGCCGCGATGTCAAGGGCCGTGGGGCTCGTCGACACCGATTTGTCTCGGCTCTCTTTGAGTCGCGGCGAACTGGGGGTTCAGCAACAACGCATTGATGACCTGAAGGGTCTGCAAGAGGAAAATCAAATACAGCTAAAGTCCGAAGAGTCGATCAACATCGACGCCGACTTGGCCAAAACCATTTCAGAACTTTCGGCCCGCCAAGCATCCTATGAAGCCAGCTTGAAACTCCTTGGAAGCGCTTCTCAATTGAGTTTGTTCAATTATCTATAAAAATTGAACCGGTCCGCCCTGGTCAAACTTGGTAAGATTTGCGACTCCATTCCGCAGCAGCATCTTAGCAGCAACTCCAGCGGCAGCTACGTTGACGGATTGGTCCATTTCATCAATCGAGATCCCGATGGCTGTTCGCAAGGCAAGTTTCAACGGCGTCGAATTCAGAGGTTGCAAAGTATTGCCGGCTCCAACTGAGATCGATGCGTTGATTCAAAAACATCAATTGACGTTGCCCGAAGACTACCATCGCTTTCTTCTGCGGGTGAATGGCGGTAGACCCAGAGCGAATTCCTATCAATATCCGAAGTGGACAAACAATACCGAATGGCCTGAACCACAGCCGGTCGAAACCCAGTGGATGATCCCGAAACCAAATGCAGAACAGTTTAAGGTCTTGCAGGCCCTCGCTGAAGTCAACGCGTTCACAAAAAAACATCCCAAAGTGAGAGAGTTCTGCCACATCGGTCGAGGAGATTATTCGCTCAAAAATGCGTTGGCTGGCAGAACGTTGACTCGCAACTCCAACCCGTCATCCCTCATGCCAATCGCATTTCATGACGGAAATAATCCGATTTGGATGTCGCTCTCCGAGAAGTACTTCGGGGCTGTCTTTCAATTGGACGAAGACTTGGATGAAAGCTACTTGGCAAGTGAGTTGACAAGCTTGGACGAGTTTGTGGAACTCAAAATCGCAGATACTTTTAGCGAATTCGTCCGCGGACTTTTCAAGGGCAAGGTTATCATGAAGCCCGGCTTCGTGCCAAACGACTACCATTGGTACACAATGAAGAGAATGTAGTAAGACTACGACCCTTCAAGCTTGTCTGACGGAGGCGCACAGATTGGACAGGAAAATTGATGACAGGAATATTGATGACAGGAATATTGATAAGCACTATTGTTACAGCCATTTTTCTGTCAATAATTTTCCTGTCAAAGAATGTTCCCATAGATGAGGGGGGGAAAATGCCTGTCAACTGTGTAATCGATTTTCCTCGATTGTCCGAAGACGAGATGCGAGACGTCGACTATTTAGTAATGCGAGACGGACAAGATTTGGTATCGCCGTCCCCGTTCTGGCGAACAAGGCTACAATGGGGCGTGAAAGTACCTTGATTTCATCTTCCCCCCATTTTGCAGCCAGCAATGCCTCCTCCCATTTCGCTTGGTCTCGATTTTGGTACCGAATCGGTACGAGCTATTCTCGTTGACACAAACGGCCTTCAACGTTCTATCGCGACCAGCGAATATGCTCACGGTCAAATCACCGAAACATTGCCGGGCACGACGAAACAGTTGCCGCCGCGGTATGCTCTCCAGTCGCCTAGCGACTGGCTCGATTCGGCCGTCAAAGCAACTCGCGATGCAATTCGAATTGCCGGGATCTCGCCTGTTGAAATTGTTGGGATCGGAGTCGATTTTACAAGCTGTACCATGCTCCCGACGACGCTCGATGGGAAACCATTGTGCGAACTGGAATCTCTTAAGCACGTTCCGCTCTCTTGGCCAAAACTCTGGAAGCACCACGGAGCCCTCGACCAAACAGAACGGCTCAATCGAATCGCAAGATATCGCAATGAATCGTTTCTAAAACGGTACGGAGGCACGATTGGTTTGGAATGGTTCTTTCCAAAGATGCTGGAAACGATTGAAAGGGCGCCCGAAGTTGCTGCGGCCGCCGAAGTTTGGTTGGAGGCTGGCGATTGGTTCGTTTGGCAACTCGTTGGCGGACCTGCAGAAACACTTACACGTTCGACATGCCAAGCCGGTTATAAGGCGATGTGGTCCGCGGCCGAGGGCTATCCATCACGGGACTTTTGCGAAGCCGTACATCCGGATTTAGCACGTGCAGTCGCGGAGTGCTTACCCGGTGTCATGCGATCACCAGGCGAGCGTGCGGGTCTGCTGACACGTGAAATGGCAACGCGATTGGGTCTACGAGAAGGAACGCCGGTATCAGCGGCCATCATCGACGCGCACGCTGCGGTTCCTGGCGTCGGTGCCGCTGAACCAGGGACCTTGGTCATGGTGCTCGGTACGAGCAGTTGCCACATGCTTAACTCAACTGTACTTTCTGAAGTGGCCGGTATTGCAGGGATCGTCGACGGTGGCATCCTGCCTGGTATGTTCGGTTACGAAACAGGACAAGCTGCCGTGGGGGACGCGTTCGCTTGGTTGCGCCGCTTGCTCGGATTAGTCTCCTTCGATTCGATAGCCGAAGCTGCGAAACGCTTACCGCCAGGTGCTGATGGCGTTTTATGCTTGGATTGGATGAATGGGTGCCGAACTCCGTTGATGGATGGAGGGCTTCGTGGCGCCTTTACCGGTTTGGGGCTCGAGCACGGACCAGAACACTTGTACCGTGCGCTCATGGAAGCCTCCGCGTTTGGCCTTCGATGGATTGTCGAGTTGCTCAGGGAAGGTGGCGTTGCAATCGACCGCTTGGTCGCAACCGGTGGCTTGCCGCATCACAATCGAGCAATCGTTGAGGTGTACGCTGATGTGCTTGGACTCGATATCGAAATCCATCCATCCACTCAAGGTCCCGCCGTTGGTGCCGCCGTCCTGGGTATGATGGCTGCTGGGCCAATGATCAGTGGCTTCCAAACCGTCATCGAAGCGGCGACCGCAATGGCGAGTGTCTGCGATGGAAAACAAGATATCGTACGGGCTCGACCAGAACAAACTCTGCTTTACAATCCTATTTATCAAAAATACCGCCGCATGGCGGACCAGACCTTGAATGCCTCTTAAGCGAGCGGCAGGCGGAAAACTACCGAAGTGGCATAGGCTTCTAGCCTGTGTACGAACGTTTTCACAGGCTGGAAGCCAATGCCAGTTGTCGCATCCTACACCGCAAACCCTCCATTATCCAAATGACCGACACCAACCATACGTCAATCACTCTCGTCGCTTCTGGCGATCTTCGCGATTCCGCCAACCGTGTCTGCTGGGAAGCTCAGCAGCACATGGAACAGCAGCTCATCGCAGCCATCGCAAGTTTCGGTCGCCAAGTCAAACGAGGCCACGGTTTCAATGCATCGCGAGGCCACGGCTTCATTTCCTCGCAGCGCCAAGGGATCGAAATCTTTAAGACCATCGATCCGAATGCGCCGCTCATCGTCGCCGAAGCCGTTTGGCAATATTCGCACCATGTGCTTGCAGGCCTGATGACTCACAAAGGCCCGATTCTGACGGTCGCAAACTGGTCCGGGCAATGGCCTGGTCTAGTCGGTTTGCTCAATCTCAACGGTTCCTTGACCAAGGCGGGGGTGAAGTACAGTTCGCTATGGAGCGAAACCTTTACCGATGCCGCGTTCCTCGCCAAGCTAAAGGGGTGGCTTGAAACCGGTAATGTTACACATGACACTTCGCACGCCAAGCCTCTCAACCCAAGCAAATGCGATCCCACGGCGCAATCTATCGGCAAACAAGTGGCCGAGACATTGCGCCGTGACAAAGCCATTCTGGGTATCTTTGACGAGGGTTGCATGGGGATGTTCAACGCCATCATCCCGGATTCGCTACTGAACCCATTGGGGGTATTCAAAGAACGGCTAAGCCAATCGGCCCTCTATTTTGAAACTCGCCAAGTCAGCGATGCCGAAGCACAAGAAGTCCGCAATTGGCTCGACCAAAATGGAATGGTCTTTCATACAGGTCCCAACCACGCTACGGATTTGACCGACGCGCAGATCCTCGATCAGTGCCGTATGTACATCGCTGCTCTTCGCATTGCGGATGATTTTGGTTGCGATGCGATCGGGATTCAATACCAACAAGGCTTAAAGGATTTGTTACCTGCGAGTGATCTTGTCGAAGGCATGCTCAACGATTCGGTTCGGCCGCCGGTAAAGTCTCGCGACGGTTCCAGGGAACTGTTCGCCAACCGCCCTCTTACGCACTTCAACGAAGTCGACGAATGCGCTGGTTTGGATGGCTTGCTGACAGATCGGATTCACCGTGCACTAGGACAACCCGTTGAGAACACGCTTCACGATTTGCGATGGTCCGATCGAGATGTCTCGGGAACGGTGCCGGACGAAGTTTGGGTGCTGGAAATCAGCGGTGCTGTTCCAGCATCGCATTTTGCAAAAGGTTGGGCAGAGGCCGAAGGGTTCCGGCAGCCGGCCATGTATTTCCCATCGGGAGGCAGCACCATTCGGGGCATTTCGAAACCAGGCGAAGTCGTTTGGTCTCGTATTTATATTGCAGACGGGCGGTTAAAGATGGACTTGGGGCGAGCGTCGGCGATTGAGTTGCCGCGAGCTGAAACAGAAAGACGATGGAATGCCACAACACCCCAGTGGCCGATCATGCATGCGGTGCTCCACGGCGTGACTCGCGACCAGATGATGGCCAAGCATCAAGCGAATCACATTCAAATCGCGTATGCCAACAGCGCCGCTGAGGCCGATATGGCAATGCAAGCCAAAGCGATTGCGGCAGCGGAACTTGGGATGGACGTTGCGATTGCAATGTCTTGATAGGTGCCCACGCCAGCCAATGGATGCGACCGCTGTAACCTTGTTTTTCTCGAGTTTACTCAACTAATTCATCACTTGGGAGGGCGAGGCTCCTGCCGAGCCAATGCGTCGCCAGCTTTCGTACTCGTACTCAATGAAATGGTACTCGTACTCGTACTCGATTGCCCATCCGATCGAGTACGAGTACTGCCCTTCGGGCGGAGTACGAGTACGAAAAACCCAAGGTAATTGGAATGGGATGTTCAAGGATCTGGGTAAAGATGAGGATGCAATCCTTGGTCGGAAAGTCACAAATCGGGTTGAGAGTCGCGAAGCAACGACATTGACACTCAGGTAGACAACGATTCGGAATTGTGTCGCTCCTTCAGAGCTCTGTATCCTACGCGGTATTGGACCTGGGGTTGCGTTCGCTAGGCGAACTTCCCCCCAGGCTAATTACTGCCATCGCATTCGCGATTCCGCTGCGAGCTTCCTCATTGTCGAAAACCGGTGCTAACGCCCAACGGCTAAATCAAAGGGCAACGCTTCAATCGTCGCGTCGGGGAGGTGCGAATTTTGACTAGTCACTTTTGCCGACATTGACTTTTGATATTTGTCGTTTTGTCCGGCTCGGGCTTGTCCCGACGGGACACCGCTTTGGTGTTCTAATGGTCCGCGTGATGAAAATGAC
>JAPLNL010000085.1 GCA_026692905.1 Planctomycetota bacterium | reverse complement strand
TACATCTCAAATCGATTAAAAACTTCCGGAGGCATCGCAAAACTCAAACAATGGCTACATAATACTTCACCAAGGGAATACCGGATGGCTGCATAGAACACTGCAAAAAGTGTGCAACTTCAAAACGCGCAAGCTAGTGAAATGAATGTTCGATTCACTAGCACGACGCGCAAGCTAGTGAAATGAATGTTCGATTCACTAGCAAAACGCGCAAGCTAGCATGACGCGTCGTGCTAGTCATATCAGAACCCACTGTTCGCTCAGGGGCTCATGGCACCATTGATCGCCGAGCTCGAGGAGTTGAATGTATTCTTCGTGGCTGTCGCAACTTGGCCGACTGTCGCAATGCATGCCCCAGCGATCAGTGAAACCATGACGGCATATTCAACCGCAGTTGGTCCATCTTCCTCGACTAGAAGTCGTCGAAGTCGGTTGGTTAAGGATCGATACATCTCGATTGAATCTCAAAAATGGTTTTCGGTGAGATACGCATAGGGTTACCCAGTTCTACTTCGATTTCGGCATAATGGTCGAATAACGGCAATAAATCGTTTCTTGCCGAATCAGAATTGATGTGGTCTGCAGCGTCATTCCGTACAATCCCTACAATCGAGCATTTTTATCGCCGCAAATGATGCGGTCCACGTGGTTTCAGGCTAGTCCTGGGCTTCCCACATCCGAGCTTGTCGCTCGAAATCATTGTCGAGGTACATTCCGTCACCGATGAACCAATGCCACAGGCTGTTCAAAAGATAGGCGGGGATAACGAAGGGGCCCCACCAGAGATACTGTTTGACATGGATCCATTCGTGCTCAAAAGAATCCTCGTAGGTCGTTTCATCGGCAGCGAGAATGACGTGCCCAAATGTAATTGCAATTGCGCCGCCAGGGATAGGCGCAAGGCTCAATAGTCGCTCTAAGCTTGGACCGTATATGCCGAGAGTGCCTCGTCTCAGAACCAAAGTTCGATGTCCCATCAACGGCATAAAGCCGATGAACAAACCCAAAAGCGTGTTTGGTAATGGCCATAGGTAGAGCAAAGGTCGAGCAATGGATTTCATGAATTTGGACACCCGACGGGTAAGCGGGATTCGTAGAAGGATTCGTCAGAATTCGGATGGTCCTGAATTCTGACGAACTCAGCTACCGTCACTACCCTAATTCAAAAACGGCTGCGCCATCAAATGGGGCAGTCCTGTCATCGCTTGGATAATACCGTTTCCGATCGCTTGGATACCCTTGGACCACATCAATTGCTCGTCTGCAAATACTAATTCTGGAATCGCAGGGAGAACATGCCAGTCGCCCCGCACAATTTCTGTCTCAAGTTGCGAAACTTGCCAAACCGCATGCCCAATAAACAGTCGGCAGTGTTCAGGTGTGGTTTGAGCGAGTTTTCTCAATGTGTCGGACTGGGCGGATAGATAGACTCCTTGGCTGTTGCCCCCCTCTGCCAACTGTTGGTTGTCATGGATGGCCAGGACAGGTCCATTCTGCGGTCCCCCAAAGTTCACGTGCGATAGCGTATTCTTTGGCTTTGCGTTTCCATCAAGCAGCTGTTCCCAAAGCGCGTTTGTGTCCATCGCCAAGCGCCGGTTCAGCATAATGCCTATAGTTTGCTCTTCCGAGTGCTCAACAACAATGCAAACCGAACGCGCAAAGACAGGCTCCTGAATTCCTGGAGCCGCAATCAACAAAAGCCCTGCGAGTGAAACCCGAGCAATATCTTCTTTGGAGCCAGAGGATTCAGGTATTCGATTCATGGAAATTTCACTGTCGTCCTATTGAAGGAAACATCCCAGAACTATCGCCTTCCATTATGGGAGGTGATAGGATTGCCACAATGACAAGCTGGGAGATACTGGCAAGCAAAAACGGTGCCGAAATCAGGAGTGTAAATGAGTATTCAGGATTTGAGGAGAAATTACACGTACGGAGGACTTACACGAGCCGATCTTCCGGCCGAGCCGATGCAACTGTTTCAGCAATGGTTCACGCTGCTACAGACCGTAGAAAAACCGGAATGGTTCGAGGTTAACGCCATGACCTTGTCCACTGCGAACCCAAACGGGGGCTCCTGTAGCCGAATTGTATTGTTGAAGGGGATCGATGCGGCTGGGTTCTTTTTCTTCACAAATTACGATTCCGATAAGGGGTTGCAAATTGCTTTTGATTCGCAAGTCGCGCTCCATTTTTTTTGGCCCATGTTTGATCGGCAGGTTCGCATAGAGGGCGAAGCCGTAAAAACCACAGCTGCCATATCGGATCAATACTTTGCTTCCCGCCCGAGGTCGAGCCAATTGGGGGCTATAGCGTCGCCACAGTCGCGACTGCTCGTTGATGAAATGCAGCTAGAACGCACTATTGAGGAACTCGAAATCAAATTTGCAAATCAGACGATACCGCGCCCGGACAACTGGGGTGGCTACAAAGTCGTGCCAAGAATGATCGAGTTTTGGCAGGGGAAACCTTCGCGATTGCATGATCGATTTCGATATGAATATTCCCAGAATTCGAGAGAATGGTCGATTCATCGCTTGGCTCCGTAAAAAGTGGATTGCGTTCCGTAGTCACCCTCTCTCTGGAAGGGTCGGCCTGAGGCCGGGGAGGGCGAACTGACTTGTGTAATTGACTCTGGCACTTCACCCTCCCCTCGCTTCGCTCGCCCCTCCCAGAGGGAGGGTGACTTTACCGTTGCCGCGAATCGGCTCCCGTCTTTGGAAGTGACTTTGGCCCTTTTTTGTGCTATGATACATAGCCCTCCGCTCCGGTTTTCCGTGGCTCCCACCAAACATTCCCACCGACAGAGTCTAACCGATGCCATCATTTCGCGACTCGACATGCGCCACTCTCGCCCGGCAAGACCGTCGTCGTTTTTTGCACGCGGCCTCGGTTGGTTGTTTGGGAATAGGTATGACGAATGGTTTGAGTCCATCCCAAGCGGCCATCGTTTCCAGTAGTGTCCGCGCCAAGCCTGCCAAGGCTTGTATCTTTTTGTTCATGTGGGGCGGGCCAAGCCAGCTTGATACATTCGATCTGAAGCCCAATGCTCCGGCCGAAGTTCGAGGTCTTTTCAAACCTATCTCGACCCAAGTCCCAGGCATGCAAATTTGCGAACACTTTACTCGTCTCGCAAAACATACTGACAAGATTGCGATCATTCGATCGCTGACCCACGATGACCCGGCTCACCTTTCAAGCGGGCATGCAACCGTCACTGGCCAATTGGCCCCCGTACTAAAAAGCGACGCAACGCCACCTAGCGACAAAGACTCGCCGCACATAGGGGCACTGGTTTCGAGGGTACGGCCTTCTAGTGCGGGACTACCATCGTTCGTTACCTTGCCTTGGAAAGCCTTTCATCCGGCGGCACCTGGTGGCGAAGCCCCTGGCCAGCATGGCGGGTGGTTAGGCTCCAGGCACGATGGGCTTTTGTTGACGGGCGATCCCAATGCAAAGGAATGGAAGCCCGGCGCTCTTTCGCTTCCAACCGACATGCCTTTGGAGCGAATGCAATCTAGATACGACCTGCTTCGATCGCTTGAACGCCAGCACACAACCTACGCCGGTACCGCTCCGGGCCAGTTGCACGATCATCAATGCCGTGCCTTCGAATCCATCACGTCGCCACAGGTCCGCAAAGCCTTTGATCTTTCGTGCGAGACAGACAAGGTCCGCGATGACTATGGTCGCAATATTCATGGCCAGTCTGTTTTGATGGCTCGACGACTGGTTGAACATGGCGTGCCGCTGGTTACCGTGAATTGGCACAACGATGGCAAAAACTTTTGGGATACCCATGGAGACAATTTCAATCGGCTCAAGAACGACTTGATTCCGCCGGCGGACATGGCACTCTCGGCTCTTCTGGAAGACTTGCAGCAGAGGGGCATGCTCGAAGAGACGTTGGTCGTTTGGGTCGGTGAATTTGGCCGTAGACCACAAATCACTCCGGCCAATGCCGGTCGAGAACATTGGCCGTTTTGTTACAGCGGACTGATGGCCGGCGGAGGCATTCGGGGCGGAATGGTGTATGGCGAAAGCGATGCCAATGCCGCCTATCCGAAATCGAATCCAGTCAGTCCGCAAGACTTTGGAACTACGATCGTTCACGCTCTTGGTATCCCGGTCGATGCCACCCTCGAAGACCGAGAGGGAAGACCGCATAGAACAACTTCCGGCAAGGTCATCGAGTCGTTGTTTGGATAGTTACCTTTTTCAGAGGAGCCAATAACATGTTGCAGCCAAAGTACGGCTTGGATCGACGCGGGTTTCTGCGGCTTGGGGCGGCTGGCGTTGTTGGCTCGAGTATCCCATGGCCAACCGGACTTGGTAGCGCTCGATCCGAAGCCGATCAGCTTGGCAAAGGCAAAGCGAAATCCGTATTGATCGTGTTGCTCAGTGGCGGCCCAAGTCAGTTGGATACGTTCGATCCCAAGCCGGACTCGCCAGCCGAGATTCGTGGCGAATTCAACACCATCGGGACCACGATCCCTGGCGTCGCGGTTTGCGAACACTTGCCAAAGTTAGCCAAGCAAACCGATCGATGGGCAATCGTGAGAACGCTCGCGCATCGTGAGCACAATCACTTGCTAGCAACCCATGTCGCATTGACGGGCCGTCCAGGCCCAATCCCAAAAGGTGGGAACGATTTGGACCGTGTTGAATCGAGAGAGGACTTCCCGAATTTCGCCTCAGCTCTCGATTATGTGCGTCCCTCCAGCAACGGAATCCCAAGCGGTGTTTCGCTACCGAACTACCTCATCGAAGGTCCGTTGACGTGGCCTGGACAACACTCGGGCTTCCTCGGTCCAAAATTTGATCCGTGGCAAATACAAGCAGACCCGAACGACAAGAACTTTCGGATGGATGCATTAAGCCTTCGCGACGGCATCACCACAGATCGATTGCAATCAAGACGTGAGCTTCTCGATCGATTCAATCATGATCGAGCCAATCCTAGCGGTCTCTCACACAAAGAGTCGATCGCCTTTCGCGATCAACAGCAAGTCGCATTCAATCTGTTAACGTCCGGCAAAATGGTCGAGGCCTTCGATATGGGCCGTGAAGCCGATGGGGTACGCGATCGCTATGGACGCAACAAGTTTGGGCAATCGCTGCTATTGTCGCGCCGCCTTATCGAAGCAGGCGTACCGATCGTGCAAGCTACCATGGGAATCGTGCAGACTTGGGATACCCATACGGACAACTGGGGTAAACTCAAGAATACCCTGCTTCCACAGCTGGATCAGGGGCTCGACGCCTTGATGGAAGACTTGGCGGCGTTGGGGCTTCTGGAGCAAACATTGGTCGTGGTCATGGGCGAATTTGGTCGCACACCCAAAATCTCAACTTTGCCGGGTCAGACATTGCCGGGCCGCGATCACTGGGCACACGCCTATTCGGGACTGTTTGCCGGTGCCGGAGTCATGGGTGGCCAAGTCATCGGGCAAACCGATGCCCGCGCCGCGTATCCAATCACTCGACCTTGGTCACCCGCCGATATCTGTTCGACTTTGTTCAATGCATTGGGAATCGAACACGATGTAACTATCATGGATCCATTGCAACGACCTCATCATTTGCTTAACGGCACGATCATTCATCCTCTCTACACTGGGCGTAGCTCATGACAAGTCCGCTCAAGAATTTGTTCCATTTCATGGGCACACCCGGCAGGTGTGCCGACCGCTCCAAGCCTCTTTGCAATGCTAAGTCCCTTAAAAAGCTAAGGGAGAGCGAGGCTCCTGCCGAGCTTGCGACGCCACGGTTCGGCAGGAGCCTCACCCTCCCAAGCAAAGCAATTCCCAATTCATTTCATTGCAGGGCCAGTTCATGCAGAACCCGCGTAGCACTTTGCATGGCAAGCGTCATCGCTCTGCTTTCAACCTGCTGCCAAGCTAACGCTCAAACTACAATTGCTTCGATAAAACCTGCTTCATGCCAGCCCGGTGTGCCATGCAAGTTGACGTTGAACGGCAGCAAGTTACCACCAGACTTGCGCGTTCGTACCAATCGCTCCGATGTCAAAGTCGAAATCGAAAGCGTTACGGACACTCAAGCCATTCTTGTTATCACCGCCTCGGCTGAGAGTCGACTTGGGCCATGCGGTCTTTGGTTTGCCAGTGCCAGCGGTCCGCTCGCGACGAAGTTGATTCTTGTCGACGACCTTCCGTCGGCACTCGATAACGGCAACAACCATTCGATTGCGACCGCTCAGAGCGTGGCCCCATTTGTCGCGATCGATGGAGTGAGCGAAGGTTCCCAGTTTGACTACTATCGTTTTAGCGCGGTGGCTGGTCAACGGATTGCATTCGATGTTTTAACCCAAGCGATCCATTCCAAGATGGATCCGATCGTGCGTTTGATGCGAGCCGATGGTCAAGTGTTGCATGTAGAAGATGACGATGCGACAGGTCCTGATTGCCGTTTCAGCCATACGTTTGTCGAGGCCGGCGATTACTTGTTGCAAGTGGGCGAAAGCCATTACGCAGTAGGAGGCGAGTACCATCTCCGGATCGGTGACTTTCCTATTGTCCATCATGCGTTTCCTCTCGCGGTTCGGCGTGGCGAAAACGTGAAGATAACTTTCGTAGGCCCAGACGCTTCGGCAGATGTCGTCACGGATCTAAATGTTCCTCCAACCATGATGGACTCTACGCTTAGCGTATCAGCACGCAGACCAGACGGTAAGTCTGCAGCTTGGGGAACGATCGCGCTCAGCAACGCTCCGCAGCATGTCGAGCCAGCCAAGTCTGCCGCTACAGAGCCCGTTGCCCAAGACCCATCTGTGAAGCAAGTACTAGAGCTGCCCATTGGCATAAGCGGTCGTTTGGAGCAGACTGGCCAGCGTGACAGCTATTGGTTGCGTGGGACCAAAGGCCAAGTGGTTCGCTTTGCATCGCGAACACGTAGTCTTGGCTGTGCAACCATGCTTCAAATGCAGTTATGGAATGCAGCTGGTGCGAAACTGGCAGAGACGCCTGTCAACGAGTCGGACGAATGGAGCTTTGATGTTACCCTTCCCGAAGATGGCGAATATCGGCTTGAAGTTGGAGATCTGCTCAAGCGTGGCGGAAGTGCATTTGGTTATCTTGTTGAAGCCACGCCTGCAGGTAATTTCTCGATTGCAGTGAAGCCTGATCCGAAAGGAAGGCAGTCCTTTGTCGTAGAAGAATTGCACGGAGGCTTCGCAGTTGATTTACTGATCTCTCGATTTGGATACGAAGGTGAAATTGATTTGTCGATCGATGCTGGCCAAGGACTCCGGCTTTTGAACCCTCGCGTCGCTGTTGGGGCCAAGGAACACCATTCGATTCTCCTGGCCATCGACGGTTGGCAGCCTCAATCGTTTTCTTTGATTCGATTGCATGCGACCGCTGTTGGTAACCCAGCGATGGCCTGTGAAGTTTCCAGTCGCACGCTGACAAGAGTCCTCGAACCGCATCTCGTTTCACCTGCGAGCTGGAACGACGGCGTCTTGTCAGCAGCAGGTGTTGGCAAGACAGAAAGCTTGTTCACTCTCGAGTCGCCAACGAAGTTGCTACTGGACCGAGCCGCTCTAAGCCATTCGGTTGTTGTCAACGTAAACCGAATCAAAAAGGACTTCAAAGCGGGTGTGTCTGTCGACGGCAGTCTCCTCACTCCAGGCTGGGGCTTAACCTCGAAAGCGGATAAGGACACACTAACCTTCACGATCACTCGACCTGCGCCGGATGCAAACCCGACCGCCCGCGAGCCCGCGAACTTGACCCTTTTGGGATACACGGAACTCCCTGATCGCGTGCATTGGGACACGATTCAGGTACCGGTCAAATGGGTCGATCGACCAGTAAGGTTTGAGGCCTATCCGGCCACTATTGATTTGGAAGGTGCGGGCGCATCGCAGCAGCTTGTGGTTACCGGGTTTGACGCCGCTGGACAAGCGAAGGACTGGACCCATGACGTTTCCCTTGTGTCTGCTAACCCTGCGATTGCGATGATCCAAAACAACACCGTGGTGCCTGTCGCAAATGGCGCCACCGAAATCGTGGTTCAAATAGGGGAGACCCGCCAAGCGATTCCGGTCAAGGTTGCGAGCATAGAACAGAAGCGACCTGTCGCCTTCGAATCCGAAGTGCTCGTAGCGTTGTCCAAACAAGGTTGCAATTCGGGAGCATGCCACGGCTCGCCAAGCGGAAAGGGGAACTTCCGATTGTCGTTGCGAGCCTTTGACCGAGTACTCGATGAACTCACCTTGATTCGTGAGGACTTCGGACGACGCGTCAACCCGATCGAACCAGAGCAAAGTTTGTTGCTGCTCAAGCCCATTATGAAACTAGCGCACGGCGGTGGCCAGCAGCTGAGCAAAGACGACATCGCTTACAAGTTGCTTCGCGATTGGATTGCCGAAGGGGCGAAGGCTGATCCGGCCGGCACTCCGCGATGCACCAAACTAGAAGTATACCCAAGCCAAAAGCGAGTCTTAAAGCGAACCGACGGGACACAGCAGTTGTCTGCTACGGCCATCTTTGCGAACGGCCAGAAACGAGACGCGACGCGATTGGTTGCTTACGAAAGTACCAACAACGAAGTCGCGACCGTGGACAAACAAGGCTTGGTCACCCCGCACGGCCGGGGCGAGGCCGTCATCTTGGTCCGCTACCTTGAGCACATCGAGTCAGTCCCGCTCATGTTTGTGGATGACGTGCCTGGATTCCAATGGAGCGAGCCGGCAACCGGCAACTACATCGACTTGTTGGTCAACGCCAAACTCAAACAGCTTCAGTATCTGCCTGCTCCGACGTGTACCGATGCGGTCTTCCTACGTCGAGTCTACATGGATGTCATCGGCGTCTTGCCTACCATCGAGGAGACGAATGCGTTCCTTGCAGATGCTGCGGCGGACAAACGCGCCAAGTTGATCGACAAGCTACTAGAAAGAGATGAGTACCCCAAGTTCTGGGCTTTGAAGTGGGGGGACTTGTTGAGGATGACCAGCAAACTGGTCGGACCAGATGGAGTCTACAAATACCATCGGTGGCTAGAATCGGCGATCCGATCGAACATGCGTTACGATGAGTTTGCACGTGAGTTGCTATCGGCGTCGGGTAGTACTCTATCAAACCCTGCTGCGAATTTTTATCGAACCTCTTCCGACATGAACGAATGTGTGGAAACGGTTTCGCAAGTCTTTCTCGGCGCGAGATTGCAATGCGCGAAATGCCATAACCATCCTTTCGAACGCTGGACTCAAGACAACTACTATGGACTTGGGGCATTTTTCAATCGACTCCAACGCAAGACCAGTCAGCGCCCGGGCGAGATGTTTGTTTGGACAGCAGCCTCTGGAGAAGTGACTCAGCCGAGAACCGGTGAAGTTATGAAGCCATGGCTTCCTCAGGTTGGCAGCATTGAGCCCAAGCCTGAAGAAGACCGTCGCCCTGCTTTTGTGAATTGGCTGATCGATGCCAAGAACCCTTACTTTGCCAAGATCGAAGCCAACCGCATTTGGAGTCAAATGTTCGCGCGTGGGATCGTTGACCCGATCGACGATTTCCGCGATTCGAACCCACCCTCGAATGAACCGTTGTTGGAAGCCCTCGCCAAGGACTTTGTCGATAGCGGTTTCGATCGCAAGCACTTGATCCGATCCATACTCAACAGCAAAACGTATCAAGCTAGCAGCGAGGCGTCCGAATGGAACGACAAAGATAAGATCTACTTCTCGCATCAAGCACCTCGAATGCTTGGTGCAGAGCAATTGCTCGACGCCATTAATCATGTCACGGGACTGACTCAAACGTTTGCTGGATTGCCGGCGGATATGAAAGCGACGCAGTTGCCAGCGCCGGATGTTGCGAAGAACGCATTTTTGAAAGTCTTTGGTCAACCCGAACGTTCTACCGTGTGTGCTTGTGAGCGGGCGGAGGATTCAAACTTGGGGATGGCCATCGAACTCTTTAATGGTCCGCTCGTCTATGAGAAGTTACGCGATGCCAACAATCGATTCCGAAAATCGTACAACGCAGGCCGAACGCCTCCTGAAGTGATTCGCGAATTGTATTTGGCGGCGTTGTGCAGGCAACCGAGCGATACGGAGCTGGAGGCTTCGTTGCAACATTGCCAGTCGCGCGGTGGTGATCTGGTTGCAGGTTTCGAAGACCTATGCTGGGTGCTGCTGAACACGGATGAGTTTTTGTTTCAACATTAAGAAGTCACCCTCCCTCTGGGAGGGTCGGCCTTTAGGCCGGGGAGGGTGAACTGCCTTGTACAATTGCCGCTGGCACTTCACCCTCCCCTCGCTTCGCTCGACCCTCCCAGGGGGAGGGTGACTAAAGAGATTATTTCCTTCCAAAATCCATGAAGACAAAACAACGTGTTTAGAAAATCGCTCACGAAGTCGATCGCTAGGTTCCGGGGGATATGCGTGCTGGTTGCATTGTGCAGTCTTGTTACTCCTTCTATTGCAGCAGAACCCGAAGGCCAACCTGTCAGTTTTCGCAACGATGTCGCTTCGATCTTGCTTGAAAACTGCGTCGCTTGCCACGGTCCCAAAAAGGCTGAGGGGGGCTATCGCATCGATACCTTCGACGAACTCGTCAAGCCAGGTGACACCGGTGCGATGCCAATCGCGGCTGCTGCCAGTGGCGAACTTCTTCGTCGGATCACGTCAAGCGATAAATCGGAACGCATGCCCGCAAGCGCCGACGCTTTGCCGGCAGCCCAAGTCGAAATCGTAAAACGTTGGCTTGCCGAAGGTGCAAAGTTTGATGGCGAAAAAGGGAGTTTACCGCTCAACTTGGTCGCGCCGCCGAAAGTCTATCCAGATCCTCCTGCGGCTTATCCTGCTCCAGTTCCGATCACCGCGATGGCCTTTTCTCCGGATGGGGCTCTGCTCGTGGTCGGTGGTTACCATGAGCTTTTGGTCTGGAACGTGGCCGACGGAGCCTTGGCGAAGCGGATGAAGAACATTGGGCAGCGGGTTCATGCCATTGTTTTTTTGCCTGATCAGAAAACCATCGCCGTCGGTTGTGGAGAACCAGGCCGCAACGGAGAAGTGCGTCTGATCGATTTTGAATCGGGACAATTGAAGGGAGTCGTTGCGAGGACTCATGACGTTGTGCTCGATCTTGCGGTTCGGCCAGCCAGCAATGAGTTGGCGGTCGCGTCAGCGGATGGACTGATCCGAATCGTCAACATCGAAACGCTGACTGAAACGCGAACGATCGCGAGTCACGCCGACTGGGTCACCGCAATCGCATGGAGCGACGATGGGACACGACTTGCATCTGCTAGTCGCGACAAGTCGTCGAAGGTCTACGATGGCAATAGCGGCGAAATGATTGCGACTTATCCAGGTCACGCGGCAGCGGTTCGCGGAGTCGCGTTTCTGCCGGATGGCAAGCAAGTTTTGACCACGGGGACAGACAAGAAGCTGCATCGTTGGGAAGTCGAGGGGGCCAAGAAATTGGTTGAGATCCCGTTTGGTGGCGAGGCATACAAGATTGCACGGGGCGACGGATTTGTATTTGTGCCAGCAGCCGACAACCAACTCCGCCGGATCACGCAAGCGGACAACAAGGTTACCAACGCGTTGACGGGCTACCAAGACTGGGTCTTATCGACAGCATTGCACGCAGCCAGCAATCGGGTCGCTGGCGGTTCGATCAACGGTGAAATCCGACTCTGGAATGCAGCAGACGGCACCCTCATTCGCAACTGGATCGCCAAGCCGTAGGGGAAACGCATTCATCGTTCGCTTCTGCGTGGAGCACGCCAAGCATTTGCGACCTAGGTGAGTCAAGCCCACCAGTCGACTCCCTTCGCAAGCACATGCCTTATGCACAACAGCGAACTTGGGCCTCGAGCCCAATGTTCACAACATGCTGGGTGTACTAAAGATTCTCAGCCGCGATAGCGGCGACACTTCGTAGCCATGGGGCTCGCCCCATGGATTCTGAGCACAACGAATGTAAGAGCTGTGAAACGGCGCCACCGCGTGGCGCCGTTTCACGGCTCTTGCATTCGATTTCGGAATACATCTGCGGGGCGAGCCCCGCAGCTACGAGCTGCCGCCGTTACACGGCTAAACAATTTGAAGCCCAAGTCTCGCAACTGATTTGCCAAGCCTTCATGATATTTGTTGTTAGAATGTCAGGCCGATCGAAGTCGGCTCTGACGATATCGAAGTCCCAAAAATCGTGCTTCCTGCATTGGGCAACCTGAAAGGGATCGTGAAAGAAAGAACGATGGATTCGTCCCAACCACCTAATGTTGAGACAACCGTCAATGCATTCGCCGTCTACACCCTCCATCGCCCAGGCGATCCTTTTGGACTGCCGTTTCGAACCAATCATCGGGGCGAGTTTTTGATTGAAGATGTTCCGGTCGGTACAGTGACCATTGGACCATCCGGTTTCGGTCTGGCGGAGGACAAAGAAGTCATTTGCGTCCCCCAAGACATACGAGAGGGTGTAACTAGCCTTGCAACATCAGACTTAGGTGTTTTGTGTGTTTTGTTGATCGACGAAAACTACACGGGATGGTTCGGACGCTTGGGCCCTCTGAGAGCAAATCTGCATGGCCCTGTAGAATCACAAGTGTTTGTCGAAATGGCTGGTGAGCGATTCTTAGCCGCGATAGCGGCGACACTTCGTAGCCGTGGGGCTTGCCCCACGGACTCTAGGTACGATAAATATTCGAGCCGTGAAACGGCGACACCACGTGGCGCCATTTCACGGCTCTTGCATTTGATTTCGGAATATATCTGCGGGGCGAGCTCCGCAGCTACGGAATGCCGCCGTTACACGCGTTACACGGCTAAGCATATTTGGTTGCCAATGTTAGATCTCGAGGAACAATCTAGACGGATCCTCGATCACATCTTTGATCGTCTTTAAGAACGAGACAGCTTCGCGGCCGTCGACGATGCGGTGGTCGTAGGTTAGGGCCAGGTACATCATTGGACGAATCACCACTTGGCCGTTGAGTGCAATCGGCCTTTCTTGTATGGAGTGCAGGCCAAGAATGCCGCTTTGTGGTGGATTCACGATGGGAGTCGACAGCAGGGAGCCGTAGATACCGCCGTTGCTGATCGTAAAAGTGCCGCCCTCCAGATCGTCTGGCATCAATTTGTTGGCCATGGCTCGATTTGCGTATTCGCCAATCGTTCGTTCGATGTCAGCAAAGCCCATCTTTTCAACGTTGCGAAGAACCGGAACAACCAACCCTTTGCCACCGCCGATTGCGATACCGATGTCGCAGTAGTTTCGGTAGACAACGTTGTTGCCTCGCACTTCGGCATTGACCGATGGGAAGCGTTTGAGCGCTTCGCAGGATGCTTTTGCAAAGAAGGACATGAAGCCCAGCTTGACGCCGTGCTTGTCGTTGAACGCGTCTTTGTACTTGGTTCGCAATTGCATGACCGGTTGCATATCCACTTCGTTGAAGGTGGTCAGCAGAGCCGCGTTGTGTTGAGCTTGAACCAATCGGGTGGCGATGGTGCGACGGATCATGCTCATCGGCTTGACCTCTTCGCTGCGGTTTGGCGAGCCTTGCTGCATCAACGACTGATTTGGGACCGTAGTGGTCGGAGTCGCTGCTGTCGTTGCGATGCTGGCAACGGCTTTCCCGACTACGGTGGCTGCCGTTGCTGCGGCGACGCCTGCCCCGACCGCGATCGCACTTGCAGTCGAAGCCGCTTGCGAGACGAACTGAGCGACATCTTCTTTCAACAATCGGCCGCCAGGCCCGGTCGCAGGCACTTGGCCGGCGTTCAGATGATTGTCACCGAGCATCCGCTGAGCCGCAGGCATAACTCGAGTTGCGCCGGCTGCGGGTTGCGGGGCTGCCGAAATGGTGGCAGTCGGTCCGGCTGGAGCGGGAGCAGCGACCGGGCTAGCTGGCGCAGCAGCCGTTTTCGGTGCGGGTTGAAACGAAGCGATCACGTCTCCAACGGCGGCAAACTCCTCGCTGTGCTTTAAAATCTTAACCAGAATTCCGTCTTCGGGAGCCGAGATTTGGACGGATGCTTTTTCGGTTTCGAGATCGACGAGGTCGGTACCGGCTGCAACCCAGTCCCCTTCCTTTTTAAGCCACTGTCCAATTTGGACTTCGGAAATGCTTTCGCCAACGGAGGGAACGATGATCTCGGTCATGTGAAGTTAAAATCGAATGAGGGAATTTGGAGTCGAAGACTCGAATACAGCTACCTAAAAGCATATAGCAATCGTCGCTTGGTGTCACCCGCTGAAGAAGGCACCCAAACCCGGAATCTCATGTTTCTCCGTGATTCTTCGCGAATTCGTAGACCGAGAACTCGATGGGGGGCTTTTGCATCGCTGAGAAAAAGGCGGGATTGTCGGGTGTTTTGAGGAGGGTACCGGCTAGTTGAGGACCATACCATTTTCGATATCCGAGGTAGCTAGTCGTCAATCTTGGGTTGATCTCAACGACCACATAATCTCGCAGCTGGGTCGGATCGTTCGGAACCAGGAAATCGACGCCAATCCAACCGGCCGCTTCATCCGGCAACGCCTGCTGCACGCCTCCAGCTAACTGCTCGAGAATCTCGTCGGTAATGCCCTGGAGCGGGCCTCTTCCGCCAAGGTAACTAACCGATGACCAGCCATCTTGGTTAGCGGTATCGCATTGCATGTTTTGTTCGACAGCACCGACGATTCGCCATTCTTGCCCAGCGATGATGGCCATACTTGCAGGACGCCCAATTAGCCACTCCTGAACTAGCCAGTCCTCCCCAGTTAAGTAAAGACTTGCATGGATCGAGAGCCATCGCTCGAGTCTTTCCCGATCCGCGAAGATCATCATGTCGGCGCAGCCAGCCCCATCTCTTCGCTTGAGCGTCAGTGGTAAATCGCCCTTTGCTGATCCCCCCAAGCCTTTGCTGCGTTGCATTGCCTGGAACTCAGTCAACGTTTGGGTCCGCGGATGAGCGATATCGGATTGGGACAGCAACTTCGCTGTCGTGAGTTTGTCACTGGTCGCTTGTAAGAAAGGAACGGAGGGAGCGAGCACCTTTGCTCCCGACGAGCGGAGATGTTCGACAATACAAGCTAGTTGATTGTCCAGTTCCGGGGCAACAACGATGGCCAAATCGCAAGCTTTCGCCAGATCGCTCCACTGTTCCAACCACCTCGAGTCGCCCGTCGTTGAATCCAACGAATGCACATGCACTTGAGAACGAAAGTGAGTCGTGGCATGAACTGTCTGCCGGTCTAGAAGGGTATGCACCTCGTGGTCACACAACGCAAGATCGTTGGCGAGCCCGGAAAGCATCGCGAGGCCTTCGCGGATCAAAGACGACATTGAGGAAGCTTCGAACTGTCCACTGCCGCACAGATATTCAAGAACGGCAACCTTCACTCGTCCCGTCGCAGATCCATGTTGGTTTTTGCGTACTTGCGAGCGTACCAAAGACGCCATGCTTGCTGGTCGTAGTTGTAGCTTTCGCCCTCTGCTATTCCAACCAACGCGTTCAAGATGGTCTGATGTTGGTAAAAATTCTCGATCTTCTTTTCCCCGCCGGTGCTCATGCCCCCACCGCTACCGTCCCTGTTGAACGATTGAGAACCTTGAGTCTTGACGGTCGTAGTTACCTTGGAGAGCAGCCGATCAATTAGAATTGGGATAGCACGTTTGTCGGCAAAGCCTTGTAGGTTACTGCCTGCTCGATCGATTTTTGGAATATACTCTTTATCCCTTGTGCTTGCGCTGAGGAGTTCGTTCCAAAAGCGCATGAAAGCATATTCGCGGCTTAGGTCTGTTCGATTTAGCAACTCGAGAGCTTCTTGTTGAAGTTGAGAGTTGGGAGATTCCATGGCGATCTCAACAAAAACTGAGTAAGTCAGGTAGTCGGGCATTTTGATGAGCAGATCCATCAAAAATGCGGGGGATGCCGCTTGTGGCGCGTCCGCCTTTGGTAGCAAGAGGTCCGATATGACCTTAATGGCTAAACGATGATTCAATTGGTACTTCTGATAAAAAGCTTCCGAGTTACCGAGAAGCGAGAAGAATTCGGTAGCGGCGCTGTTTAGCTTTGGGGTTTTGCTGTCTAAGTTTTTAAGGTGTTGATTGAACAACTTGGCCATCTCGGCACTTGCAAGTTTCTCAGCACTCTTGTTCTTGAGGATGGCTTGAGATTGAGGTGTATCCCAAGTGTTTGCTTGAGACAAAACCAAGCCTTTTCTTTTTTCCAAGACGTCCTTTCGTTCCCATTCACCCGTCTGTTTATTGGGAGCATGCCCACCCAAAGCAGCCCAATTCGAATCTGTGGGTTCAAGTTCCACGACGCGTTCTCGATGCGCGTAGATCAACGGGCCATTTTTTAGTTCTAGTGCTAGAGCGCGATGAAGTTCCGGCGTATCTTCTTTGCCTGCCATCTTCTTGTAAATGGCTTCGATCTCTGGACTCACCGTAACAGGTTGCTTTAGCTTACCGCTTGGAATTTCGATTTCTACGCCGTCGTTGGTTCGGATTTGAAGGACGGGGCTCTTTGGATCGTTGAGAAGCGTCCCGGAAATGGTACCGCCACCACGAATTTCAAAGATGTCAGCTCGCAAGACAGGGGCTTGCCCAAAAAAACAGACGGCAGGAAAGAGCACCCCAAAGCGAACCCAATTCCAATTCATGATCGGTTTTTCCTATTTCCATTGGTGGACGTGCCAAGACAGAAGAACGGTCTCAGCCTCCTTTTAGTCTACCGCGTACGTAATTCGAATGCGAACTACTTCTTGATTTTCATGGCTGCTTGGACGATTGGTAGGAATAGTTCCGATTTTAAGGACGCTCCCCCAACTAACGCACCATCGATGTTCGGTTGGCTTAGAAGTTCGTTTGCGTTGTCGGCTTTGACGCTACCGCCGTATTGAATGACGACGGAATTTGCCACCGAAGCGTCGAACAGTCCTTTAAGCAGTTCTCGAATGTCTGCGTGAACTTCTTCGGCTTGGGCGGGAGTTGCGGTCTTGCCGGTGCCGATGGCCCAAACAGGCTCGTAGGCAAGAACCGTTTTGGCCATTTGGTCGCTCGTTAGGCTCGCAAGAGAGTGGGTGCATTGGCCGCGAACCACGGTTTGAGTCGAGCCGGCTTCGCGTTGCGCCAAGGTTTCACCGATGCAGACGATTGGGGTGAGTCCTGCTTTGAGAACGGCTTGCAGTTTGGTGTTCACGTCCGCATCGGTTTCCCCCAAGATTGCGCGCCGTTCGCTATGGCCAAGAATCACGTATTTGCAGCCCAAATCCTTGAGCATGCCACAGCTTATCTCTCCGGTGTAAGCTCCCTCGGCCGCGTGGTAAACGTTTTGGGCACCCAGATGGATAACGCTGCCGCGGAGGGCCGCACCGACATCATTCAAATAAACGCTAGGTGGGCAGACTGCTACATCGACGTTGCCGCTGGTTTGCAAATGGTTTATCAGCTGGTGAACGAGGGCTACGGACGAGTCTCGCAATAGATTCATCTTCCAATTGCCAGCAATAAAGAACTTTCGCACGGCTAATGACTTTCTGGGATCGAGTTTGAAGTTGGTTGTGAACGAAAGGATGTTCGAAATGTGAGAATTGTCAACGGGCGGGCCAGTTTGACCTGGATTTGACCTGAATCCATTTGCTACTGTCCATCTGAACCCGCTCAACCCCGTAAACGAGACCATTTGACGATGCGAAAAATTGCTGTTCTCAATCAAAAAGGTGGCGTCGGCAAGACAACCACGGCTGTGAACTTGGCCGCTGGGCTGGCGCAATGCGGCCAAAAAGTATGCGTTTTGGACTTGGATCCTCAAGCACACGCGTCGCTGCACTTGGGATTAACCCTCGGTGAAAACGAAATCAGCATCTACGACCTACTGTGCGGCGACGCACTGCTGGAGCATGTTCGCCGTTGGGTGTTACCGAACCTAGCTATTGTGCCGGCCAGCCTCGATTTGGCGGCTGCAGAGATGGAATTGGCCGGTGAAGTGGGCCGAGAAGTGATCTTGAAAGACAAAATCGAAATGGACAATTCCGATTTCGACTTCATGATCCTCGATTGCCCACCCTCCTTGGGTGTCTTGACCCTCAACGCATTGACAGCGGTCGACGAAGTCTTCTTGCCACTGCAACCTCACTTCCTGGCATTGCATGGTTTGAGCAAGTTGCTGAAAACCATCGAACTCGTGGCCAAGCGACTCAACACGAATCTCAAACTCGAAGGGATTGTGCTTTGCATGTACGAATCCGGAACGCGTTTGGCCGCGGAAGTGAGCCGCGACGTCGAAGAGTTCTTGCAAGTGAGCACGAAACAAAGTCCCGTATGGGCGCAAGCAAAATTCTTCCAAACGAAAATTCGACGCAATATTCGATTGGCTGAAGCCCCAAGTTTCGGGCAGTCCATCTTTGCTTATGCGCCCAATAGCCATGGCTCTGAAGATTATATGTCGCTCGCGTACGAAGTGCTCGCACGTGAAGCCAAGACCGCGTCCAAATTGGAAGCTCAAACTGTTGCATCGTAAACTCCGCTAAGGCAATTCCATGATGTCGAACGAGCAGAACCCTAATCGTCAACGTGTCGCTTGCATTGACTGGTCACTGGTTGGCAAGCCGCTTCAAAGCTTCGCAATCGCTTCTTTGTTGGCCGCCTCGTTTGGCGTCGTTGGTTGCCAGCAGTTGGGTTTTCGTAATCGCGACGAAGACTTCAATCGAATGCTGGCCGACCAAGACGATTGGGCTCTGCCAAATGCGCCGCAAAGCCGAGTGCCTCGACCGACGGCCAAGGATTTTGCTGGTCCTAGCCGCAGAGAAGGTGGCACTATGTTCAGCAATAATGCCAGTGGCATCCTTAGGAAAAAATCGGCAGTGGTCGATTACGGCCCTGCACGGGCGAGCCTGTCTGACGATGATGTTACTGGACCGGTTGTGAATACCAACGAGCAGGAAATCGATATTGATGGCGCGCTAGCATCTCTGCCACCACCCTATCGAGATCTCATGAAGAATCAATTGTATGCTCTTCAACGACAAGCAAGCGGGAACCTCGAAACGGAACTTGCAAATACGAAGGCAAAGACCGCTGAAACGCGATCGCTCTCGGACGACGGGGACAGCCGCCCGATGATCAAAGGAGAGCTGTTGGCGACTAGCCAGTCGGACAATATCCAATCGCAGAATGCTTCCACGGACAAGAGCACGAACAAAGTTTCCATTCGTATGACCGACACAGGAGCGGATCGCAATTCGGCAATCGCATCGAATATGTCGGCGCCAAAGATGAACGAGCCAGTGGTTTCGAATGCAGTCGCAACCAATCCTACTGCGGTTTATCCACTGGACACGCCGGTGACAACGATAGCCTTGGCGTCAGCAAATTCACCGCTCCCAACGAATTTACCTTCCGCGTCGCTGCCAAACTCGCTGCCCCCGTCCAATGCGCCATCGACACAATCGCCAAGTCTCTCGATGCCCATGGCGTCGCCGACCAATTGGCGACAAACGCTCAATCTAGCCATCGAACAGCTAGAAAAACAAATCAAAGAAGTTCCAGCTAGCGATGAAAATCTGAGATTGAGCCAAGAAGTTACTTTGAGAATGCTGTATGTCAGCCAACGCAGGCTGGAGGATGCGACTCGGAAAATGGATTCGCTTTCGAACGAGGAGAATGAATACTTTCAATATCAAATGCAGGCACTTTACGAAGCCAGTAATCCAGATGCGATGCCCGTGCGATCGAGGCACTGGTCGCTCGTCATGGACAGCCAACGCAACGCCACGAACAAGCTCGCGGCTGTCAGCAATCTCGAGGTAAAGTCGGTTGCGTTTTGCACTGAGGTAGAACGTTATGGTTCAATCACCAAATTCCCAAGGTACCAGTTCCAAGCAGACCAGGAGTTACTCCTGTACTGTGAAATCGAAAACGTTGCAGCCAGCAAAGTCAGCAAAGAAGGTTTTGAATCGCAGTTACAAGGTAGCTATGAGATCATCGACTCCCAAGGTCGCAAAATTGCAGACCAGCTGCTGCCGATGGAGCCAGAAATTTGCCAGAATCATCGCCGAGATTACTTCATCGTCTACAAGATTTACGTGCCCCAGCAGATCGCCCCTGGAAACTACCAACTTCGCTTGACGGTGGAAGACATGAAAGCTCACAAATTTGGCCAGAGCCAACTCGACTTTCAAGTGAAAAAATAGCTTTTGCCAGGCTTGTGACACGTTTCGCGGAAATTGCCTAAGTTTTTGGGAAATTTTTTGTCAGGGCGAAACGAAACGGGTTGAAACGTGTTAAAAGATGGATTCACCCACGTAATGGGTTTGGAATTCTACTCTTCACGTTTATCTCACCCGAGGTTAACCAAAAATGCGAATCAGTCGACTGTTCTCAAGATTTCTACTTATCGGCTGCATCGTTGGTGCTGCGGCTCCCTTTTCACTTGGGCAAGGTGGCGGAGAGCGACCGACGCGAGGCGGTGGTGGCCCCGGCGGACCTGGTGGTGGAGCCGGCCCGGGCGGTGGTGGAATGCGTGGCATGATGGGCGGAGGCATGATGGGTGGAGGCGGCATGGCTTCCCTGCTCGGAATGAAAGAAGTTCGTGAAGAACTCAAGATGGACGAAGAACAGACCAAAGAGCTTGAAGCGTATCAAAAAGAAGTCATGGAAGAAATGCGAGCAGCCTTCGGTGGCGGTCGCGGTGGTCCTGCCGGAGCAGGCGGTCCTGCCGGAGCAGGCGGTCCTGGCGGTGGAGGAGCGGGTGGCCCTGGCGGCAGAGCGGGTGGACCTGGCGGTGCAGGTGGACCTGGCGGTGCTGGTGGGCCTGGAGGTGCTGGTGGGCCTGGAGGTGCTGGTGGAGGCGGTCGCGGCGGGCGTGGTGGAGCTGGCGGTGGAGGCTTCAATATGAGTGCCGAAGATCGTGCAAAGATGCAAGAAAACATGGATACCGCACAAGCTAAGTCGGAAGCCAAGATTGCTGATATTTTGGATCCTAAGCAAATGGACCGTCTCGTCGGGCTGTATTTGCAAAGGGATGGCGTTCGCACTTTCCGCAGCAAGACTGTTTCAACCCGACTTGAAATCACCGAAGACCAAAAGGCAAAGCTAACTGCTCAAGCAAACGCTGTCCGCGAAGAAATGGGCGCTGCAATGAGCTCAGGTGGAGATTTCCGCGAAGTGATGGAAAAAGTTGGTAAAGAAAGTGAAGAAAAGGCCATGGGACTTTTGACCGCAACCCAGAAGACCAAAATGGAAGAAATGAAGGGACCAAAGTTTGAATTCCCTGCACCACCAGCCCGAGGTGGCGGACGCGGTCAATAGACCCGGTACGAACCATTTGATTTTTTGCAAAGAGGCTGGGAGAATCTCCCAGCCTCTTTTTTTTTCATGCCACAGCGAGTCTATGCTCTACTACCTTGGAACTGCTACCTATGAATTGGCCTAAATCGATACTTGCCACGTTGACGATTCTGTCGCTCTTGTTTACGCCCAACGTGTTCTGCGATGAGCCAGCGGTCGTGGTCTCTGAAAAGGCCCGAAAAATCCATGCTAGTGGATATGTGTGGGATGGCCACAATGACTTGCCCTGGGCTGCCCGAGAACGAAACGATTTGCGATTCGAAAAGATTGACCTTTGGAATGAGCCGAAATTGCATACCGATATCCCACGTCTGCGAACAGGTAACGTTGGAGCACAATTCTGGTCGGTCTTCGTTCCTGCAAAAACAAGACAAGCTGGTACCGCATTTCAGACGACCATGGAACAGATCGATTGTGTGTACGCCCTCGTCAAAAAGTACCCTGAGGTCTTTGAAATCGCGCTGACGGCGAGCGACGTGGAACGGATTCAAAAGTCCGGTAAAATCGCTTCCTTGATGGGAGTTGAGGGTGGGCACTCCATCGAAAACTCTCTCGGCAAACTAAAGGAGTTGTTTTCGAGAGGTGCTCGTTACATGACTCTTACGCACGGCGATACCCTCGACTGGGCAGATGCCGCCACAGACCAATCTCAAAGTGACGGGCTTTCCCCGTTTGGCGAAGAGGTCGTTCGGGAAATGAACAAGATGGGAATGCTCGTAGATCTCTCCCACGTCTCACCGGCAACCATGTCGGACGCATTAGACATCACAACCGCTCCAGTCATTTTTTCGCACTCTTCCGCCTTAGCGATCGCGGATCATCCAAGGAACGTACCGGACGATATTTTGCTTCGTGTCCAAAAGAACGGCGGGCTCGTGATGATCAACTTCTTTTCAGGATTTGTTGTGCCCGAGTCGGCCAAAAATTTGAAAGACATGTTCGGTGCACGAAGAGCTATCGAAAAAGAGTTTGGTAGCGACACCGATGCGAGCAAGAACGCGATGCAAAAATGGAAAGCACTACACCCCACGATTCCTGGCAATATTGCGATCGTGGTGGAACATATTGACCATGTCGCGAAGATCGCAGGTGTCGACCACGTCGGCCTCGGTGGTGACTTCGACGGAGTCGACATGCTTCCAAAGGGACTTGAGGATGTCTCCAGGTACCCAGCCATTACGGAACTACTGCTCCGAAAAGGTTATTCAGAAGCCGACATTCACAAGATCATGTCAGGCAACATGATGCGAGTCCTCAAGGCCTGTGAAGCAGCGAAAGAGCGGTGAGGGACAAGTTTTAAGTTATAAGTTTTGAACGGGAGCCATAACTTCAAGTTCAAAGTCTTGACTTTTTGAACTCGTTCCAGATTCCCCCCGGGAACGCAAGGCCGGAGGCTCCTGCTCACCGTTGTAAACATATTTTCTGGGATTTTACCTAAGCAATTCATTGCTCGGGAGGGTGAGGCCACCGCTGTAAACATGTTTCCAACGAGTTTACCTAAGTCATTCATTGCTCGGGAGGGTGAGGCCACCGCTGTAAACATGTTTCCAACGAGTTTACCTAAGTCATTCATTGCTCGGGAGGGTGAGGCTCCTGCCGAACCTTCTCACCGTTGGCTCGGCAGGAGCCTCGCCCTCCCTAAGGTTTTCAATGGAATTGACTTTGCAAAGATGTTTACAGGGGTGGCCTCGCCCTCCCCAAGGTCTGAACTGGACTTGGCATCGCGAAGATGTTTACAGCCTGCCTCCCGAGCTGTCAAAGCATGGCTAACGCCAGGCGGAGCCTGGGTTGATTTAACTGACAACTGACAACTGACAACTAAAAACTTACTCCTCCCCCGGCGGCATCAGTTTCCTTCTCGCATCGTAGGCATACCAGTCTTCGACTCGCTTGCGAGCCCATGGGGTTTTACGCAAGAAAACCAGACTCGATTTCACGCTCGGGTCATTCTGAAAGCAGCGAATGGGTATCTGCCTACCCAACTCGTCCCAACCATGGCGATCAACCAATCTCGTGATCATCATTTCCAATGTCACGCCATGCAATGGATCGCGAGACGGCTTCTTAGCGCTTGATGATTCTTCCGGCTGTTGCGAGGTGTGCTCGTCGCTCATCGCTAATGAACTCGTTGGCCAGGAACAGCACCCGAGTCGATACCGAGCAAGAAGACTTCAGTGCCGCCAGGTCCAGCTGCGGTAACCATCCCTTCGCTCAATCCAAACTTCATTTGTCTCGGTAGCAAATTGGCCACAATTACGACCAGTCTGCCTTGAAGCTGTTCCAAGGTGTAGGCGGCTTTGATTCCGGCAAACACAGTTCGCGTGTTATCACCACCAAGCGAAACGGTCAGCTTTACCAACTTTTTGGCTTCAGGAACTTCTTCGGCTTTGAGGATGCGGGCCACTCGCAAATCGACTTTTGTAAAGTCCTCTATTGTGCAAGTTGGAGCCAGCGGCTCTTGCAACAAGGCATCGCCGGAATCCGCCACTGCTGCTGGAGCAGACGCGGCTGGGGCTGTTGGTTCGACAACAGGAACGGCTTCTTTGCTTTCATCGATCATGGCTTGGATTTTCTCCGGTGCAATGCGTTGTAATAGGTGTTCAAATTTAGAAATACTTGTACCGACCAGGGGTGTCTGGCTATCATCCCAGTGAATGAGTTCGGCTTGCAAAAGCTGGCCACATTGTTGAGACAGACGTGGCAATACAGGTGCGAGATAGACGCATAGTTGTCGGAATAAATTCAGGACGATCGTACAGACCTCTTGCAATCGCACTTGTTGCGTCGCATCTTTCTTGAGTGTCCACGGAGCGGAGTTTTCGACAAACGCGTTCGCTTGGTCGGCCAACTCCATGATCAACCGCATGGCCCTCGAGTAGTCCAGTTGCTCGTATGCTTGAGCGATTCGCTCTCCGGCAACCGCTCCTGCGGCAAACAGTCCTCCGTCGTGTGGGTACTCGATGGACAGTCCCAGTGGTTCCGCAAAGCGGGCGGTACGACTTGCCAAATTGATCACCTTGCCCACCAAATCCGAATCGATCTTGTTGACGAACTCCGTTAGGTTCATATCGATATCGTCGAGCTTCGGTCCCAGCTTGGATGCGTAGTAGTATCGAAGGTAAGCCGGATCAAGATGCTTGAGGTAGGTGCTGGCTTGAAATTGAGTGCCACCCCGCTTTGACATCTTCTCCCCGTTGACCGTCAGGAATCCGTGGATGTGCACAAACTTGGGCAGAGAATATCCTGCAGCCTTAAGCACACCAGGCCAAAACGATGTGTGGAAGTGCGTGATGTCTTTGCCGATGAAGTGATGGATTTCGGTCTTGTCGCTTCTCCACCAGTCGGCCAACGATTCGTTGTTTTTCTTGCACCATTGCCAAGTTGATGCGATGTACCCAATGGGTGCGTCGAACCAGACATACCAAAAGTTGTTCTGACTATCTGGGATCTCAAAACCAAAGTAAGGCGCAGGTCGCGAGACGTCCCAGTCGCGGAGCGGGTTACCAAGAAAATGCCCCTTGAGGTAGTTGGCTACTTCGGATTGAAGATGTTCGCCAGACTGAGTCCACTCCTCGAGAAACGCATGTTGTTTTTCCAATTGAACAAACAGATGGCTCGCGGATTTTGTGACTGGAGTCGCCCCGCTCAATGTGCTGACAGGGTTGATTAGATCGGTGGGCGAGTACGTCGCGGAGCACTTGCTGCAGTTGTCTCCATACTGATCCTCCGAGTTGCATTTCGGACAAGTTCCCTTCACAAATCGGTCTGCCAGAAAAGTCCCAGCAACCGGATCAAACAGTTGCTCGACATCGCGCTCCGCGATCAGGTCGGCGGCTCGCAGCGATTGCCAGATGTCTTTGCAAAGTTCGTAGTTTTCAGTGGAGTTGGTGCTACCGTAGTGGTCGAATGCGATACCGAAGCCAGCGAAGTCCCGTTCGTGGGCTGCTTGCATGTCGGCGATCAGCTCGGACTCGGATCGTCCCTCTTGACGAGCGCGAATCATGATCGCGGTCCCATGCGTATCGTCTGCGCAAACGAACAAACATGGATTGCCACGCAGTTTTTGGAAGCGGACCCAAATGTCGGTTTGGATGTACTCGACCAGATGCCCCAAATGGATATGTCCATTGGCATAAGGAAGGGCCGCGGTCACCAAGAGTTTTCTATCAGTCATTGATTTGCGTATTGTTTCAGATGGTTGAACAAGTGCTTTTGAATTCGAAATGGACAATCGCGTGAATCGCTTGCGAGTGGAAAAACTATTTTGACCAATCCAAGATCACTTTGCCGGACTGACCTGTTTGCATTGCCTCGAATCCCTTTTCAAATTCAGAATAATGAAAGCGATGCGTGATCACTGGCGAGATGTCGAGACCGCTATCGAGCAATACAGACATCTTGTACCAAGTTTCATACATCTCGCGACCATAGATGCCTCGAATCGTCAACATATTAAAGACTACGAGATTCCAATCGATGGCGATCTGTTCCGAGGGGATACCGAGCATGGCAATTTTTCCTCCATGACACATGTTGGCTAACATGGTTCGCAACGCCGACGGGGCACCGGACATCTCCAGTCCAACATCAAACCCTTCTCGCATCCCCAACTCTTCCTGAACCTCAGCCATGGTTCTCGTTCTCGCGTCGACAGCCAACGTTGCACCCATCCGTTTGGCTAGCTCGAGACGAAATGGGTTGACGTCGGAGACAACCACATGACGAGCGCCCGCGTGGCGAACGACGGCGGTTGCCATCAATCCAATAGGACCTGCGCCGGTGATCAGCACGTCTTCACCGAGACAGTCAAAACTGAGGGCCGTGTGAACCGCATTACCAAGTGGATCGAAAATCGAAGCGATATCCCGATCGATAGCAGGATTGTGGTGCCAAACGTTGGTCATCGGAAGCGAAATGTATTCTGCAAACGCACCGGTGCGATTGACCCCGACCCCTTGAGTGTCCTTGCAAAGATGACGGCGGCCGGCAAGGCAATTGCGACAGCGGCCACAAACCACGTGCCCCTCGCCAGATACGATCTCGCCAGGGAAGAAGTCAGTCACATTCGAACCAACCTCGACAATTTCCCCCACAAATTCATGACCGACAACCATCGGGACAGGTATCGTCTTCTGCGCCCAAGCGTCCCAATTGTAAATGTGCAGATCGGTCCCGCAGATACCGGTTTTCTCCACCCGGATCAGGCAATCATTGATGCCAATTTTGGGGAACGGAACGTCTTGGAGTTCGAGTCCAATATCTCGTTTGGATTTTACTAGGGCTTTCAATTTTGCTCATCGCTTTAATCGTGTCGAGGCGTGAGCATTAAGCCTAACCGCAAGAAACCTTATGAAATAGTCCAATTGTGAGCACAGGCATAATCTGACTCTCGCCTTCTCCGTGTGCTTGTGCTCAGCAGGATAGAACGGAATCGATCGATTTTAGGCGGCCAATGAGGAGTGTCTTAAACAACTCGCTAACTCTGTCTCGCCTTAATCCGTCGGACGTGCACCCAAGTCTGAATCAGTTCTGAAAGTGTCTTGGACTGCAGCTTTGCTATCGCGCGGGCTCGACGCGACTCGATTGTGCGAACGGCAACTCCCAATGTCGCCGCCATTTTTTTGTTCATGTTTCCGTCAACTACCATATCAATCACTTGGAATTCGACCGGGGTCAGCGATTCCACCCTCTTCATGAGCTCTCTTTCTGCCACGGAATCAAGTTCTTGGATGCCATTTGCGTTGACGTCTAGCCGGCGAATGATCCCAGAAAGTCCAATCGGCACACCGTCCCGAATGATGTGGACACGCCAGTATTTGAGCAATAGGCGATTGCCGTCACGATCGTAAATTTCGCAGATTTTGCCTGTCGAACTGTTTCCTTCCAACGAATTCCATTCACAGGTGCGGATAGAATCGTTACACGGGTTTTCGGTCAACGCATCGATAAAGGTGCGGTTTTGCCATTGTTTTGGGGCATGATTCAAAACAGCCTCTGCGGAATTGCTAAGAAAGACGAACCGCCCATCCATATCGATGCTGTAAAAGACCAACTCGTCCTGAATAGCATCCACGACGATCGGCAGGAATTGTTTAGGCTGATCAAGGACCACGTTACAAAACTCCGAATTGGAAATGCGAGAACAAATGAAAATAAGGCCATCTTCACATGCGGAAGATTCTGGATGCCGAAGTACGCGATGATTCCCCTTGCGTGCCGCAATTGCGAGCAATTACAAAACGGGTAATTTTCACAAATGGAGTCGGGAGATAATTTCCCGTCTATTTCCACGCACCCTTGTACTTTTTCGTGAAAAACATTAGGTTCCTCGTTTTCGACAGGAAGTCATGTTAAAGGCTGAGCTACCTCAGGCCAAGCACTCCATGAGCCAGTTTCTCATCCAATACGTTCGATTCGAGCCTCAGAACTGGGTGTTTCTGTCGACGTTGCTGGTAATCGGCCTGTTTCTGATGTTTCATCGATTTTGGTCGCTCCGAAATCTCGATATTCTACTTGTTTTGGCTTTCACGCCCGGCATGATGCTGGTTTACGAAGGAAGGCAAAAGGCCTTTCGAATCCCGAAACCAGAGATAGTCGTTGCCCCAACTCAAGTCGGCACCGAGGTTCGGGGCGGCACTGAGGCTCAAGTCGGTACTGAGGCTCAAGTCGGCACCGAGGCTCAAGTCGGCACCGAGGCTCAAGTCGGCACCGAGGCTCAAGTTGGCACCGAGGTTCAGGGCGGCACCGAGGCTAAGAGCGGCACTGAGGCTCAGGGAGGCACCGAGGTTCAGGGAGGCACCGAGGTTCAGGGCGGCAAAGCAACTCAAGGGGGCACCGAGACTGAGCGAATTGCTTCGATCCAAAATTCGGAAGTCCGTGTGGGGGATTCCTCATGGCCTCCAGAAAAATTGCGGTACTGGGGCTTTGTGTGGCTGATCATATGCGCTTTTTTGACCGTAACTCGCATGCTTTTAGACACTACGATTGTGCGACGCCCGCTTCTGGATCCAAATCTCTCGAGCGGGGGCATGCTTTTTATTGGGACATCACTCCTGCTCTATTTGATGGTTAATGTTGCAACTAGTAGCCCAGTGGAGCAACGAAGGAGCAGCCCTGAAATTGGGCCTGGATATGTTTTGCTCAGTGCGCTTCCCCAGATTGCGACTACGCCTCAGCAAACGACGAACTTAACGGACAACGTGGGACTCCCGAGAAGCGGCGTGAGGCTAAGTTTGGCGAGAGTTCTTGCAATTGGTGCCAATTTGACCCTGGTTTTTTGCATTCTCGCGATAGGCTATTGGCACTTCGGGAATTTTAAGACGGGTGTTGGAGCTGTCACGTTTTATTTGCTCCTACCGTATACGGCTCATATGACAGGGCGAGTCGATCATGTCGTCCCGAGCGCACTTCTGCTCCTCGCCATTTTGATGTACCGGCAGCCTTTCGTTGCTGGCCTGTTCTTGGGCTGCGCGGCGGGTGTGGTCTATTACCCGTTCTCGCTCCTGCCCCTTTGGTGCAGTTTTTATTGGCAGCGAGGCATAAAGCGATTTGCAGGAGGTTTTGCCGTTGCGATCTTTGTTCTCGTCATTGCAATGATCATCTTGCATCCCAACAATCTCTCTCAAGACTTAGGTTATATGTTCGGCCTCAAGCAAGTTGCCATGACGGGCATGGATGGGATTTGGGGCTTGGGCTGGTATCCCATTATGCGAATTCCAATCATCGTGGTCTTCGTGCTCTTGAGCCTCTCCTTCGTGGTCTGGCCTGCTCAGAAGAATCTAGCAACATTGCTTAGTTGCTCCTCCGCAATCATGGCGGCTACTCAGTTTTGGCACGGATTCGGTGGCGGCCTCTACATGGCCTGGTTTATTCCACTGGCCCTCCTCACGATTTTTCGACCCAACTTGGACTATTGCATCGCGCTCGAGGTCGTTCGTCCTACCAGAAAAAAAGCAGGACGGAAAGTCACTCCGCCCCCACTCGCGGAATCGGAAGCTTCTCCGTCAACAACGAATTGAATCGACCTACTTCTTGTTCACCAAACCCGAGTTTTTCGAAGCGTAAAATTTGGGATCATCGACGATCCAATCGGTTGACCAATCTTTACCGTTGTCGCCGTTCACGACATTGTAAAAGAACGACCGAACTTCCTCGCACCGGTAGCCATAGGGCATCGCAGTCGCCAAGTAATCGTCCATCGTTAGTTCTTCGACGCCAGGCTTGGCAAAGTAATGCGTGAGTCCGTCTGGTGAAAAGGAAATGCCGAGCGTCCACCAACCCATCGTTTTGATTTCTGGGCCCATGAAGTCACCGCCCCGTTTGTCTGCTCGAATTCGAAAGTGGGCGTACGGAACCGATTTCCAATTGTCTGTGCGAGTAGCCCTCAAAATGAACAGTCCAGGCCAATAAATTTCGTCTTTTTCCTGTTTGGATGCGAAAAGAAATTTGGATTTCGTTTCTTGAACGGTTGTCTCCACGGCGGCTCGGAATGCAAAGTGAGGGCCATTTCGTTTCTCCCATTGGTCCATGGGCGGCAGAAAGACGCGGGTGGTCATGCTCGGAGACTGAGCGACTTTGACGGTGCCACCCAGCCGATACTGAACATTGCAAATAAAATCATCCTGATGCATTGTGAAGCTCGGTGACTTTGGAATGCCAGTTTGCAACGATTTAAGCAACAAAGCTCCCTCGCTACCAAGCAACCCGCCCGGCGGTGTTGGTACTCGTTTTACAACGTCCGGATGCCCCCTTTTTGCTCCTTCGTACCAGCGGCCATTGGTTGACTTCCCCATCGGCATTCGCTGTTTTTCGTCGATATCTTCGGAGCTTTTCGGGTTATTGGGAATAAAATCCCAACCTTCGTCTTCAAAATCGTCACCAACTTGAGTCAATTGAACTCCTGTCCCAGGAATGACGATGTCGGTTGCATTCTGACACAATGCGGAACCAGCAAAGAGGCTAAGACCAAGACTGACGGACAGAGTAGTGTGAAGAAGATTCATCGAAGAACGGGTCCCTGCTAGACGTTAGTTTCGCCGAAACATGGCGACAATTGCGTATCGGCAGGAAAAACCGTTAGAATCGTAGTTTTCGCATAGGCCTACCAAACTGACCCTGAATTACCTAGCTTACTAACTATTAAGCTGCCATTCCTCCGCTCCAGCCCATTTGAAAACCTGCAGGCAAAGTCCTTGAACTCAAACGACGACGAAAAAGAATCAACTGCTGCGGCGGAAATTTCTAAGACGAATCCAGGTTCTCAGATTGTGAGCCGACTTGGTGAATCCGCGAAGATCACGGCCATCGTTGCAATTATGTTCGTGGCGTTCTGGCTAGTAAAATGGAAACTCACTCAAGCTGGAGTTACCGTCGCAAAGGTCCAAGAAGGAATTTCCAACGTTCCGTACTGGCAGATTGGCTTGGCGCTTGCCTTGACGGCTCTCAACTATCTGATTCTGACCGGCTATGACTGGATCGCTGTGAGGCACTTGAAGAAGAGACTACCTATGTCCAAAGTGATGACTGGCGCCATCGTTGGATACTCCTATGGCAACGTCCTTGGCTGGCTTCTGGGGGGAAACGCCGTGCGCTATCGTCTCTATTCAACATGGGGGTTTTCCCTTGTCGAAATCGTCGCTTTTGTGACGATCCTCGCCACGACTTTTTGGTTGGGTTTGTTTCTCTTGGCGGGTGTCGCCTTTATCTGGCTGCCCGTCAAACTGACCGAAGACGTTCAGGAAAAATTGATGCTGGACCACCACGTTTGGGGATACTTGTTCCTCGCATCGATCGCTATTTACCTCTCAGCGTGCGCTTTTTACCGAAAGCCGATTCGAATTCGCGACTTTGAAGTAACATTGCCGCCCGTTCGCTTGTCGGCAATGCAGCTCATGGTGTCTGCGGGCGATTTTCTACTTGCTTCACTGGTCCTCTACTGGTTGATTCCTCACGAAGCCAATCCGGATATCAACTTTTCGACGGTCCTGGTGGCATACCTAACAGGTCAAATCATTACTGTGATGACGCACGTGCCTGGCGGCTACGGTGTTTTGGAATTAACCTTGTTGTCCTTCTTTCCAATGGAATCGCACGGGGCAATCGTTGCCGCGGTCGTGCTATTTCGAGTCATCTACTACTTCTTACCTTTCATTCCTGCCACCCTACTCGTTCTCTACAATGAATATCGAGTTCGGTACAGGCCAATCGAAATGAACAAGCGAACGTAGTGGAACGTAAATTGACAACACTACTTGAACAAGAACCGATGACGCAGTCATGGCAGAACGCCATGAAACGAGCCATCCGCAACTCCAGAGATTTGCTCACCGCCCTCGAGCTCGATTCGGACACATTCCAAACATCCGCCGACGGTGAAGCTCAGTTTCCAGTGTTTGTACCGCTCGAATTCTTGAGCCGAATGCAACCGGGGAACCCTAACGATCCACTTCTACTTCAAGTACTACCCCGCGCAGAGGAATCGGAGATCGACCCTGATTTCGGATCAGACCCAGTGGGCGACTCCGCCGTCGAAAGAGCACCTGGATTACTCCACAAATACACCGGCCGAGTTCTTCTCATCGTTTCGGGCGTTTGCGGTGTCCATTGCCGATACTGCTTTCGACGCCACTATCCATACGGTTCGGCACCCAAGAGCATTGAACGCTGGTTGCCAGCACTCGATACCATTCAAAACGATCCAAGCATCCATGAAGTGATTTTGTCCGGCGGCGATCCATTGACCGTCGTCGACGAGCATCTCTCTGAGCTAGCCGAGCGTTTGTCTGCTATCCCACATGTTAAGCGATTGAGAATTCATACGCGACTACCTGTTGTTATCCCACAACGAGTCGACGAAAAACTCTGTGGTTGGCTCCGTGAATCGCGTCTTTCCAAGTGGATTGTGCTACATATCAACCATGCGCAAGAGATCGACTCGAATGTGGGGCATGCCATCAAGAAGCTACAACAAACCGGCGCAACGGTTTTGAATCAAGCCGTTCTGTTGCGAGGTATCAACGACTCAGCGGAACAACTTGGGGCGCTTTGCGAACGTCTCGTTGACTGCGGAGTATTACCCTACTACCTACATCAGCTCGACCGTGTCTCGGGCGCTACGCACTTCGAAGCAGACCGTTCAAAAGGTCTCGCAATCCTTGAGCAACTGACAAAGAGCCTTCCTGGCTACGCAGTGCCCAAATACGTCCAAGAGATCGCCGGCAAGCCATCCAAGTCGCTGATCATTCCCGAGTAATGTTCTCGATGTAAGGCAACGATGTGTCGTCTATGATATTGCCGTCAAAGAAAGACTGACTTATGGACCATCTCAATCGCCCCCGCGGTCACAGGAGGCCGTCTCACTTTCTTTTTGGAATTGTTTGCAATTTCATCGGGAGGGCGAGGCCACCGCTGTAAACATCT
>JAPLNL010000084.1 GCA_026692905.1 Planctomycetota bacterium | reverse complement strand
TGGGCAGGAACCAGGGCAGGAAGGATTTTTAGGCGGGTCGCTCAAGTCTAGCAGCTCGCTTTACCAAATGCAACTTGATCATAGAGAAGCGTATTACTGGAAGAACGATGTGTCTTGCCAAAGTTCGGAGCGGATGGGCTACGCGCACTCGAAAGCAAACCCATTTTCTCTCATTACATCCAAGTCCATCAAAAACATTGCAGCCAATTCAGAAGGCACCAAAAGCCGAACCTAACGCGACAACTGCAATCGTCGCCACGATCGGGATCGCAATCGTGGTCACGGCAATATCTTTGTAGCCTTGACGGTGAGTGACTCCGCAAATAAAGAGCAACGTAATGACGGCGCCATTATGTGGCAAGCTATCGAGTCCACCACAGGACATCGACGCGACGCGATGGAGCAACTGTGGGTCGATCCCGACCGCGATCGCTCGTTCGTAATATGTTTCGCCAAATGTCTTGAGTGCGATGCTCAAGCCGCCGGACGCGGAGCCGGTAATCGCGGACAGCGTATTGACCGCAATCGCCTCCGAAATCAGAGGATTTCCGGGGGCAATTCCCGTTACAAACCTTTGCACCACCACAAAAGCAGCCAGCGCTTTGATCGTGTTGCCGTATCCATATTCGCAAGCCGTGTTGAAGAGCGGCATCAGCGAAGACCTAGCGCCATCGGCAATTGCTGACTTGAGCCTTTCTAAAGATCGAAAGTGAAGCAGGATTGTGATCGCAAGCGTGATGGTCAATGACAAAATGGTTGACCAACTTCCGATGACCCTACTTAGCTCTGTCTTTCCGAACTGCTCTTCTGCAAGGTAGTCTGCTTTCCAATTTGGGATCACGTAGAACGAGAAAAGCATATTTAATGCGACTGCAGAAATGATGGGTAGTATCGCAGACCAAGCGGAAGGCAGCGGGCGAGGAGTGCCTGCCGCTGTTCCTTCCGCTTGAGATTCGTCACCCGGTTGGATTGGTCCGAAACCTTCACCATTCCTGCGAGCTTGAGCGACGCGCGAGTTTAGCCACCACATCCCTAAGGTCAACATAATGACGCCAGCGATGCAGCCAAGTCCTGGGGCAGCAAACGAGTTTGTTCGAAAGAACTGCATCGGAATCTGATTATGAATTTGCACGGAGCCTGGCAAGGAGGTCATGGTATAGGTAAAAGCGCCCAGACCGATCGTTCCCGGAATCAGCCGTCTTGGAATGTTCGCTTCTCGGAACAGCGAGCGGGTCATGGGGAATACTGCAAAGACGACGACAAAAAGCGAGACACCTCCATAGGTTAAAATACTGCAACTGAGGACGACAGCCAGAATGGTGTGTTCGGCGCCAACGGTTCTAACGACGGAGTCTGCAATTTTGGCTGCGGCGCCAGACTCCTCCATCAATTTCCCGAAGATGGCTCCGAGCATAAAGATCGGAAAATAGTCTTTGACAAATTGGCCAACGCTCCCCATATAAATTTGCGTGTAGGTAGCCAAAAGCGGCAAATTGCCATCGAAAAGGACCGCTGCTAGCGCGCACAGCGGCGCCAAGACGAGAACACTCACATCGCGATAGGCCAAATAGATCAACAGAAGCAGCGACAGAACAATTCCAGCAACACCCCACATCACGGAAACCTTTGGAAAGGAAATCGAAGTAGCAAGGCGAGAATCATAACATGAGCTCTCAAAGATCGCAGTCCGACACGAGAATTCCATTAACATTAGCAATGGCAGGTGTGCCCATTTGCTTTGGGAGGGCGAGACCACCGCTGTACACATGTTTCCAACGAGTTTACCTAAGTCATTCATTGCTCGGGAGGGTGAGGCTCCTGCCGAACCTTTGCACCGTTGGCTCGGCAGGAGCCTCGCCCTCCCTAAGGTTTTCAACGGAATTGACTTTGCAAAGATGTTTACAGGGGTGGGGCGAGGCTCCTGCCGAGCCGTTACGTTAGCAGCTCGGCAGGAGCCTCGCTCTCCCAAATACTACGCAAGGTGGAAAGATCGCAAGAGGGTGGCAGCTATGCAACGTGATCTGCTAGTTCGAAACACGATCGCATTTTCGCAACCAGCTGAGGCGTAGTCATCTTATCAGCCGTCTCGACCAGCAATATGTGCTTTCTCATTTCTTTGCTCGTGATTCGCTTGTCCAACTCACCCTTGGCTTCGCCTGGTCCGAGGATGACAATTCCTTCCGTATGTTCAAACTGCTGAATGACTTGGTCGTAATAGGTGTTCAAGTGATTCATGAACTTTCGGTCTCGCTTGTCGCCAGCGACAACATCTTGGGAACCGTGCGAGGCCCCGGAACCCGATCCTCCCGCATCTCGAACGTGTTTTTCCGCTTCTGAATCGATTTCATGCACAACCTCAACTCCATCGTTAAAACGGACTAAAATTGCTTTTCGATGATCGATCCAAACACCAATTTTGCCAGCCATTATCACGTTCCTTTATTGTGGGGAAAAATTTCTCTGATCATGGAGTATTGCAAATCGCATACCGCCGTCATCGACAATGAAAAACACATGGATCGCGATGTGACCTGTGCGATTTTGACAATAGCAAGATTGTTTGCCTCGGAATGGCACAGATCGCAATTCTTAATGATCGCTAAGCCGGCGGAGGTCGGTACACCAACGGGCTGCCTGCACCGGCTCCGAAAAACACATAATTTGCATGGTGCGTCTGTAACTTACAAGCGACACGAAGAATGAAACTATTTGAACTTCGCTACAATCGTTCGCGGTGGCTCTCGATGTGCGTTCGCAGTTCCTGGTCGGCTTCACGAACGCGACCTAGCTTGAGCGCATCGATTATCCTTTGATGGCTTTCGATGCCATCCGACCATTCGGCCTTCTTCACGCTTTCACGAAAACGTTTAAAAAACACCGATAGCACATCGGTAAACGCCATCAATGGCGAGAGACCGCTGGCGCAGATCAATTCGCGATGAAAGGCAATATCCAACTCGACCCAGCGGACAAGGCTTCGAGCTTGCCGTAGTTCCGCGTTGATTGCGTTAAGGCGATCGTATAGTTGAGTGTTCTGCTTCATACGTCTAGCGACATGTGGCAGGACTCCCGTTTCGATGAGCACTCGTGTGTCAATCAGTTCTTCCGGAGAGACATCGTGCATTGCCGGATGGAAACCGAGATACTCGGTTACCCGTTGCATATTGACGCTACCGACAGTCAGTCCCCGTCCTGGCCTAGCCTGTACTATCCCCAGGAATTCCAGCGACTTGGTCGCCTCTCGCAGGCTGAGTCGACTGACACCGAACATCGCTGCCAGGTCCGTTTCAGTTGGCAGGCGGTCACCCGATTTGAGGCCGCCCTCCATAATGAATGTCTTCAAGCGGTCCGCTACGACATCGCGCAGCTTGGACCTTTCAATCGTTTCGACCATAACTTTATCAATGAGGGTACGATGGGCAATTGACGAACACGTTGCCAGATGATTAGATTATCTGACAATCAGACCACCTTCAAGAGGCCGCTGTCTTCGTAGTGCCGAGTTCTCAATGGAAATCAGCAAATGAAAATCGCAATCACCGACTACTCATTTCCAAGTCTCGAGATTGAAGAGAGCATACTGCGTCCCCTGGGCTACTCCATAGCGGCGTGGAAAGAGAGAAAATCGACCGCGGAACTATCAACTTTGGTGGCTGATGCCGATGCTGTCATCACCCAGTTTGCGTCTGTCAATGCGGAAGTCATTTCGAGTATGCAGAGGGCGCAAGTCATTGTCCGATACGGTATCGGGGTGGACAATGTGGACCTCGAAGCGGCGAAGTCTCGCGGAATCCCAGTTTGCAATGTGCCGGACTATTGTATTGACGAAGTGGCAGACCAAACGCTCGCCTTTCTGCTTGCGACGACGCGACAGGTGGTGACCAACTGCGTGCGGAACCGAGAAGGCAGTTGGGGCTTGGCCACGGCTTTGGAAGAGATGCGAGCTCTGCGCGATATGACAATCGGCATCGTCGGTTTCGGTAGAATCGGTCGTGAAGTGGTATCGAGATTGCACGCGTTCAAATGCCGAGTCCTCGTCCATGATCCGGTGGTCGCAAGTAGCGAGATTGAATTAGCTGGCGCGAAGCCCGTTTCATTGCAAGAGCTTTTATCTAAGTCGGACGCGATCTCGTTGCATTGTCCATCGCTAGCGCAGACTCGGGGAATGATCAATCGCGATTCCCTAGCGATTACGAAACGAGGCTTGATTCTAATTAATGTGGCTCGCGGAGATTTGGTTGATTCGGACTCGCTGACGGAGGCTTTGCGAAGCGGTCATATTTCGGCCGCGGCCTTGGATGTTTTTGCTCCAGAGCCCATCCCTACCGACCACGCGATCCTGAAAATGAATAACGTGATTGTCGCATCACATATCGCTTCATGCAGCGTCCCAGCGGTACGAAACCTTCGGGAAACAGCCGCAAATCTTGCGGCCATGGCGTTGCGAGGCGAATCGTTACCGAACGTGGTGAATGGCGTTCGGTAGGGTTTTCCATGAAAGTCATTCCAACGAAAATCCAAGAAAGAAAGAAAAGTAAAAGACCATGAAGCTCGTTCGCTACCAAGATGCCTCTGGCAGGATTTCTTACGGGCGACGCCACGACGATGGCCGAATCACTCAAATCGACGGAGATATTCTTGCGTCGTTCACGGATACAGGCATTGAGGCAGTGGTGTCGAAGGTGCTCGCGCCAATTGTGCCAAGCGACATTCTCTGTATCGGGCTTAACTATCGCAAGCATGCGGTGGAAGGGAATCAAGCAATTCCGACTTTCCCAGTGGTCTTCATGAAGAATCTTGGAGCCTTGCAGAACCCTGGGGATCCTATCATCCTTCCGCGTCGCTTGCGGAGCGATGAGGTGGACTATGAATGCGAGTTAGCAGTCGTCATTGGGCGTGAGTGTTACAACGTTTCGAAAGCGAATGCGCTCGAATACGTGCTGGGTTACACTTGTGCTAACGATGTAAGTGCCCGTGACTGGCAAATCCGTATGGGAGGCAGTCAGTGGTGCCGTGGAAAGACGTTTGCGACGTTTTGCCCCTTAGGTCCATGGATCGTCACACGCGATGAAATCCCCAATCCGAATTCGTTGCCGATCAAAACCGTGCTCAATGGGCAGACGATGCAGGACTGGAATACAAACGACATGATCTTTGACATTCCTACCTTGATTGAGTTTCTGAGCGGCAGCACGCGACTGCTCCCAGGCACGGTAATTCTGACGGGAACTCCCCATGGTGTTGGTGCTGCTCGCAAGCCTCCGGTGTTTTTAAAACAGGGTGACGATGTCTCCATTGAAATCGGTAGTATAGGCTCACTCAACAACCCCGTAATCGAGGAGACTTAAACGATGTTTGCAGCACACAAAGGCATCGAGTGCTTGACAATGGTTTCTCTCTGCCGTTGGCTACCCTTAGGCAATTACGAATCGATTCGATCTTTCTTGACCTTGATATTGGCTTTGTGGTTGAGCGTAGTGGATGGTATCGGCTCAGCAACGGCACAATCAGAGAAAGCCGAATCTGAAATTTCGGTATTCGTTGATCACTCGCTGCTGGTTGCGCCGGAGTATCCGTGCACCTGGCCGTCAGCGCCGTTCCCTCGGTTTCAAATTACGCATCAGCGCGTCATTGGTCCTGAGTCGGCTTACAACATTGATGTGCTCTTGATCGACGGCAATACCGGAACGCAGCTGGACGTTCCGCCACATTCCGTTGCCCGGCCGGAGTTAAGACGGCCGAAGTCAGGCGAGCTCGGACTGGCGTATACCGACAAAATCGAACCATGGCAATTTGGAGGCGAGGCTTGCGTGGTTGATGTGCGAGAGCTTCTCGACCAAGAATCAAAGGGAATTAGTCCGCTCGTCAAACGCGAACTTGTGGAACGCTTCGAAACAAAGAATCGGCAACTGCGATTTGGCGATGTTGTGTTGTTTCGCAGCGACTATTCGGATAAATACTATCTGCCGTTGCCCGATGGCAATCGGTTCATCGCAGATGCACTGGATCGCAAGGCTCCAGGCTTTCCGGACCCTGATCCGGACTGCATGGAGTTTCTAGCAACGCGAGGCGTGATGACACTTGGAACCGACAGCGCCAGTATGGGACCGCTGCCGGACTTAGCGGAACCAACACACTATGCGGGTCTTAAGCACGGAATGATCTGGACCGAAAGTGCGACAAATTTGGGAACGCTTCCACCAATGGGAGCATTCTACTGCATGCTCGGACCAAAGCATCAGGGATCGCCGTATAGTGAGGGGCGGGCATTTTCCATTGTCGGAGGTCCATTGCCGGGACGGTTGATTGATTCGGTAAAGAACAAACGAGCAATCGACCTTTCGCCGACACTTGCACCCAATCTTCCGCTGACTTCGCCTGGCATCGGAACAGGTGCGCATCGCCAAGTTTATCTTAAAGTGGATTTCCTCTATTCCGATTATCTTGACATGTGGCACCACACGCATTTGATGGATTCAATGACTGGAACACATTTGGTTCCACCCTCGTATGCTTTGCCACCGGAAGGGAGCAAACCGGCGTATGCCCCCGAAGTGCGAGGCTGGTTGCAACAATACGAGCAAAAGTATGGACTGCGTGGAGCCAGTTCGATGACAACCGAGCAGGTACCACTCGACTGGACGTGTGGACGTGCACGCGTGATCGACGTTCGGTCGCTGGTAGGTAGTACGGAGAAGAAACCATTGCCAGTCTCTCCAGAGATCACACCGACTCTCATTCAAGAGTTCGAGCGAAAGCACGGCGCGCTAAGATTAGGCGACATTGTGCTGTTTCATACTGGCCATCTCGATCGACAACTCCGTCCACAACCAAACGATTCGGGCGTCTGGACCGAACCTTTGCAAGGAAAGAGTGAAGGGTGGCCCGCGCCTGGCCCAGAGGCGATTGTGTACTTGAAGAGCAAAGGGATTCGTTGCGTCGCGACTGACGCTCCTGACCTTGGAGGAGTCGATCCCAAACGGGCACAGATGACTTATTGGGCTCTTGGAAGTCGAGAGATGGTTGGAGTTGAGTTTCTTCACCATTTGGGCAAGATCCCTACCGATAAAGAATCTTATTTCCTATTTGCTGCGGTCAAAATACGCGACTGTCATGGAGGCCCCGGTCGTGCCATCGTGCTCTATTGAGTCGTATTTCGAAACGGAAAGACACCAGGCACGAATGCCTTCCGAGGTATTCACGCATTAGCTCACATCCTACAACGCGAAAAAACCTCATGAATGAACTCACCATGGAGCAGCAGACGCTGCGAAAAGTCGCTTGGCGGCTGATCCCGTTTATTTGCGTGTTATACCTGCTTAATATTCTTGATCGAGCCAATGTTGGTTTCGCGCGATTGCAGATGCAGGAAGAACTTGGCCTGAGTGAGGCAACGTTTAATCTGGGCTTCGGTATGTTTTATGTTGGGTATCTGCTCTTCGAAGTCCCCAGCAATCTATTGATGAGTCGCGTAGGGGCGCGGCTCTGGATCGCTCGCATCATGATTAGCTGGGGGCTGATCTCGTCCCTGACATTGTTTGCCCAAGACCAATGGACTTTTTACGGACTGCGCATATTGCTAGGCATAGCAGAGGCGGGTTTCTTTCCAGGCATCATTCTGTATTTGAGTTATTGGTTTCCGAATCGTGATCGGGCCAAAATGACGGCGTTCTTTATGGTTGCAATTGGTTTAGCCAGTGTGCTGGGCAATCCGATATCCGGTCTGATCATGCAATACTTGGATCAATTTGCGGGGTTGCATGGATGGCAATGGCTTTTTTTGCTCGAAGGCATTCCGTCGGTCATCATGGGAATCGTCGTGCTCTACTATTTGACCGACTACCCGCGTGACGCCAAGTGGCTTTCCAATGAACAACGAGAGTGGCTGGTATCGAAACTGAAAGTTGAAGAACAGGAGAGGCGACAAAACCACAACGCGGACCGACTCGCCGCCATTTTCCAATGGCGAGTGTGGTGGTTGATTGCCATCTACTTTACGGTGGCGGTCGGTACCAATGCAGGCAGTGCCTATTTCCCAAAGTTGATCAAAGAACAGTTCGTAGGATTGAGTACGGTACAGATTGGGCTGCTCAGCGCAATCCCCCATATCTGCGCCGTGATCGGAATGTCACTATTAGGCATCAGTTCGGATCGACAGAACGAACGACGAGGGCACTTAGCGGCAGCGGCGATGCTGGCGGCGATTGGTTGGAGCTTGACGGCATGGAGCCCATCGCCATTGGTATCGTTGATTGGTTTGTGCATCGCTCAGACAGGAATGTTGAGCATGTTGCCCGTATTTTGGACATTGCCAACGGCCTTCTTGACAGGAGCGGCGGCTGCGGGTGGTATCGCCATGATCAACTCCGTCGCTAATATTGGCGGTTTTTTTGGCGCGACGATCCTGGGAACGTTTGGATTGTGGTCGATGGCCGCGATTCATTTAGCCGGTGTTGTGCTTGTGTTGGTCGTACAAGAAAAATCCAGTCCTCGAAATCAGTGAGTCATTGCAAGTGGCAACAACTTTATTTGACCTATCCGGCAAAGTGGCAGTCGTCTCGGGAGCCGCACAAGGCTTAGGGCAAGCGACCTCGCTAGCGGTTGCGGAAGCGGGTGCGGACTTGTTCTTGGTCGATCGCAATTTGCCCGGAGCAGAAGGGACAGCTGAAGCGGCGAGGCGACTGGGGAGAAAGGCAATTGCGTCGGCTTGCGACGTTTCTGACCCGGATGCGATCAGCGAATTGTTTCGTCAAGTCGATTCTGAATTCGGACGAGTCGATTTTCTTGGCAACATCGCTGGCGACGGTCATCTTGCTCAACCCGAAGACCTGACAATCGCCGATCTGCATCGGGTTTTGCAGAACTTAGTCGTAGGCCGTTTTGCGATGTGCCAAGAGGCTGGGCGACGAATGCTGTTTCAAGGTCGCGGCTCCATCATGAATATCGGCTCGCTGGCGAGTTCGACGGCTTTGGGACGAGGACACATTGCCTACAGTATGGCGATGGGAGCAGTGATTCAAATGACGCGTGAACTGAGTACCGAATGGAGCTGCCGCGGTGTTCGCGTGAATTGCGTAACACCCGCGCAAGTCGTCAACCCAAGCTTGATCGCCCGCATGGATCAGGACCCGACGCTCGAAGGCCGTTTTTTGAAGGGCATACCGGCAGGGCGACTGGGCCAGCCAAAGGACATTATGGGACTTGCCGTCCTGCTCGCGAGCGATGCTTCTGAATGGATTTCCGGAGCGATCATTCCGATGGATGGCGGCAACATGGCAATGAACGCCGGTGGAACTCCAGGGCACGAAAAAAGGCCCGTCGGAGCTTGGCAACCGAAGCAAGGCAGGCCTACATGAATTTATCGAAGAACAACTTTCTCGGAATAAACCGAATATGAATTTAGAGACCGAATCAACATCCACTGCCTTCTCCCCGGTTGACGACGGCGCGTTGCCATCTGCGCCTATTGCCCTCTACAGAACGATGCAAATCATTCGGCAGACGGAAGAGGAGTTAGCGCGGTGCCACCAGCGTGGCCTTATCTTCGGCGCGTGTCACACGTATGTTGGCCAAGAAGCTATTTCGACCGGCGTTTGCGCCCATCTCACAAATCAAGATCCGATTTTCAGCACGCATCGCGGGCACGGGCATGCATTGGCCAAGGGAATGCCGCCGCGGGAGCTGATGGCAGAACTGTTCGGTCGAGCGACGGGTTGCTCGAGAGGACGGGGCGGGTCGATGCACATTTTCTCGCCCGAGATCGGCATGATGGGGACGAGCGGTATCGTCGGGCCCTGTATCCTGCAAGCGTGCGGTGGTGGTTACAGTTCCAAGTTGATGAAATCCGGCTGTGTCGCCGTCGCATTCTTCGGTGATGGCGCCGTCAATAATGGCGCTTTTCACGAGGGACTGAATATGGCCGCCATCTGGAAGCTGCCTGTTCTGTTCGTGTGTGAGAACAACCAGTTTGCCACGGAAGTCCCCTTCGCCTACTCCAGCGGCATTCCGGACGTCGGAAGGCGAGCGGCAAACTACGGCCTGCAGGGATTTGAAGTGGATGGCAACGATGTGATCGCTGTAAGTGAAATTGCCCGTGAAGCGATAGCCAGAGCGCGTTCCGGCGGCGGCGCCACACTCATCGAGTGCAAAACCTATCGCACGCGAGCTCACGCCGAAGGGATGGGCGACTTTACCTACCGTACCCGAGAGCAAGTGGAACAGTGGAAGCAGCGTTGCCCATTGGCGTCGCTTCGCTTGCGGATGAGGACTGAATTCGATATCGATGAAGCGATCATTGATGCTATCGATACGGAGGTAACAGCCATTGTCTCTGAGGCCCGTCAGTTTTCGGAGGCAAGCCCGTTGCCAGATGCGTCATCGGCTAGCGAGCATGTTTATTCGCAAGTTCGAACCGTCGTGCGTCATGTGGAACTGCCCCAGGCTCAAATCGTGGCGAGACGGGAAATCAGTTTCACACAGGCGACCCACGAGGCGCTCGCCGAGGAAATGGCGATTAACCCTCGCATCTTCGTCATGGGGGAGGGGATTGGAGTTCGCGGTGGCAATTTCATGACGACAGCAGGTCTTTACCAGCTTTACGGGGCAGAGCGTTTGTGTGATACGCCGATTTCCGAACGTGGTTTCGTGGGGCTAGCGGGCGGCGCGGCCATGACCGGCACTCGGCCCGTGGTCGACTTCATGTTTGCCGACTTCATCTTGGACTCTGTTGGCGAGATCGTAAATCAGATTGCCAAGATGCAATACATGTCGAGCGGGCGGCTGAAAATGCCGGTGCTACTTCGCGGTTGCATCGGCATCGGGCACTCGGCGGCAACGCATCATTCAGGCAGTTATTATGCGATGTACGCTCAAGTCCCAGGATTGCGGGTCGTGGTGCCATCGAACGCTTACGATGCCAAAGGCTTGATGAAGCATGCTCTCCGTTGCGACGACCCAGTGATGTTTCTAGAACATCGCGAAATCCTAACCATGAAACGGCACGTTCCAAAAGAAGACTACGAGATCGAATTTGGGCGCGCTGCAATCGCCCGCGAAGGACGCGACGTCACGGTTGTGGCGCTGGCACGCATGGTGCACCTAACACTGTCGGTTTGCGAGGCACTCGAACGCGAGGGGATTTCGGTCGAAGTGATCGACCCGCGCACGATCTCTCCGCTCGACACCGAAACGATTCTTCAGTCTGTCGCAAAGACCGGGCGATTGCTTATCGTCGACGAGCCGCCTGCACCATGCGGGTTCGCTGCTGAGATTGCAGCTCAGGTCATGGACGCGGGATTCAATGATCTAGATGCTCCGATCCGCCGCTTGACCGGAGTCTTTACGCCAACCCCCTACAGCCCTCCGCTCGAGGCTGCCGTTGTCCCCAACGCCGATCAAATCGCTGATGCCATACGCTTGTTGGTGAAGGAGTAACCATGGCCTTTGAAATCACGATTCCGCGTTTGGGTTGGTCCATGGAAGAAGGCGTTTTCGCCCGATGGTTGAAGCTGGATGGCGAGACGATTCGGCAGGGTGATCCGCTCTTTGAACTTGAAGGAGAGAAGGCGATTCAAGAGATTGAAGCCGTCGACACAGGCATCCTCCGGATCCCTGCCAACGGTCCTCAACCCGGCAGCGTAGTTAAGGTCGGTGCCATCGTGGGCTATCTTGTTGCTGTGGGTGAGGCGTCCCCCGAAGTCCCAATGTCTGCTTCTCTAGAAAACGATCAACAAATCACGGAGCCTTTGGAAGGGGCTTCTCATGTGTCGGTAATAACGGGCTCAAGGGATGCTGTGATGGCGCCTGCCGCAGCTCCCTCAGTGCGACGTATGGCCAGAGAGGTGGGAGTCGAACTCAATCAAGTCGAGGGAACAGGGAGAGGTGGGCGAATCCTAGCCGACGATATTATGCGTGCGAGTTCAAATCCACGGCGTGATAAGCGTGCGTCTGCAGCCAGTCCTCGCGCTCGACGCGCAGCCTCCGAATTTGGAATCGATTGGACTCAGCTCTCTGGCACGGGCGCAGGAGGGCGAATTCGCGAACAAGATGTCCTTGCCGCTTTGACTGCTAAAAAATCGCAATCATCGCATCTCGCCGCAGGTGGAAAACGCGTACCTTTGACAAGCCGCCGTCGTGTGATTGCGAAGCGCATGGTGGCAAGTCGCCAGCAAACGGTCCCGGTGACCTTAACGACGAAAGCGGATGCAGAGAACCTAGTCAACTTGCGAGAGCAATTCAAATCCAGTGGTGGGATGGCCATCATCCCCGGATTTCAGGACATCATTATCAAGCTCGTTGCCGGGATGCTCCTAAGGCATCCTTTACTGTCTGGTCGTTGGGATGAAGACGCGATCGTGTTGCCCGCCGCGAACGAACTGCATCTCGGAATGGCAGTCGATACAGCCGATGGCTTACTTGTTCCCGTCCTTCGCAGCGTCGCGCAATTGTCGTTAGTGGAACTAGCAACTCGATCGCGTCTGCTCGCAGAACAAGCTCGCAGCGGAAAACTTGCCGCAGCCGACATGCAAGGAGCCGTTTTCACCATAACCAATCTGGGCGCATTCGGGATCGATACCTTCACGCCAATCATTAACTCTCCAGAAGCCGCTATCCTAGGACTAGGAGCGATTCGACGCGAACCGATCGTACTCGACGACGGTACATTCGTTGCGAGACATCAAATCACCCTTAGTCTTACCTTCGATCACCGCATCCTTGACGGTGCTCCCGCCGCCCGTTTTCTGCAGGACATGGCCAAAGCCATCGCTAATCCCTCTGCCGCCTTGCTTCGCTGACGAAGAGATCTAGGGGCTACCGAGCTAGATGATTTCCGAGCTAAATAATATCGCTCAGAACGTGGCCATGTACATCGGTTAAGCGGCGTTGAATACCATCATGATAAACGCTTAGGCGTTCGTGATTGATTCCCAGCAAATGCAGGGCAGTCGCATGAAGATCGTAAGAGTATGTTGGCTTCTCTTCCGCTTTGAAGCCAAACGCATCGCTGCTACCATAACTGGTTCCACCTCGAATACCGCCTCCGGCTAGCCATGAAGTGAATGCACCAGGATTATGGTCGCGACCACGCTGTTTGCCTTGCATGAACGGTTGCCTTCCGAACTCGCTTGTGCAAATGACGAGCGTAGAATCAAGCAGTCCGCTTTGTTTTAGATCAGCGAGGAGTGCAGCAGCACCTGTGTCCAAAATTCGGCCCCAGTAGCCGTGATCCCGAACGATGTCCTCATGCGAATCCCAATTGGGGCGAATCTTTTTGCTGCCGGTGTTTTCCGCTCCACAAAAAATCTGAACAAAACGCACCCCGCGTTCCACCATTCGCCTTGCCAAAATGCATTGACGCCCAAAGGGTCCGATGTCTTCGTCGTTGAGCGCGTACATCTGCGTCGTCGAATCCGTTTCCTTGCTAAGGTCGACAGCTTCGGGAGCGCTCAACTGCAATCGGGCGGCAAGTTCGTAGCTAGCGATCCGTGCTTCTAACGTCGAGTCACCCATGTGCGTGGAAGCGTGCTGCCGATTGAGCTTTTGAAGAAACGCAAGCCCATTCCGTTCCAGCTCTACCTCTCGACCTTGAGCGGGAAAAAGATTGGCAATGGGAGGCTTGCTTGCAGCAGTCTCTAAGACAGTTCCCTGGTGTATCGCCGGCAAGAATCCTGCATTCCAGTTCAACACTCCACCCGGCGGTAATCCTCGCATATCAGGCAGGACGACGAAAGCGGGTAAGTTCTCATTTTCGCTGCCAAGACCATAAGTTACCCAGGAGCCCATGCACGGAAAACCTGGGCGAATGAACCCGCTGTTCATCATGAACATCGCAGGACCATGCAGCGCCGATTTGTTTTGCATCGAATAGATAAACGCAATATCGTCAACATGCTTGGCTAGCTTGGGAAACAAATCGCTTATCCATCGTCCGCATTGGCCGTGTTGCTGAAACGGCCAGAAACTCTTTGCATACTCGCCCGCAACACCGGCAAAGGTCTGCTTACCAAGCTCGGAATCAAACGGAGTACCATGGTGTCGTTCGAGTTCCGGCCGATAGTCCCAGGTGTCAACGTGACTCATACCGCCAGGGCAGAAAATCTGGATGACCGCTTTCGCTTTGGCAGGATGATGAAGGGCGGTTGCTTTGGTTGCCAGTTCGTCTGCACTCGGTGATCGAGCTTGCACGCCGTCCGCATGCAACATTGCCATCAACGCACATGCACCTAACCCATCGCCGAGTTGACTCAAGAATTGTCGCCGGCCAGTCATGAAGTCACCTGGATTCTTTGTGCCGATTGGTTGCAAGTACGTCATGATACCGTCTTAGTCTATAGAAACGAATTCGTTCGCGTTGAGTAGATAGCGACAGAATGTTGCCAAGTCATGCTTCTGTATCAACTCGTGAGCGGTATCGCGTTCGCTTTCAAGCGGTTCGCGGCTAAAAACCAAACTCCATGCCAGCGACACTTGTTTTGCCATATTGGAATCGGCTCGTTCCAATCGATTTGCAAAGGACTTGGATTGCTGCAGAAGGAAATCATGGTTTAGCAATGCCAGCGACTGCAATGCCGTGGTTGTTGTGTGGCGAGTTGGGGTCAGATTTGCCGAATTGGGGCAATCGAGAGTCGTGAGCAATGGATTGGGAGTTGTCCGCACGCGAAATCGATAGATACTCCGCCGAAACAATTCGCGTTCATTCTTTGTGACGTACGAATAGACGGGAGCATATTCTTCCTTGTAATCGAACTCGCGGAACCCTGGACCAAACATCTTGTTATCCAACTGTCCGCTCACCGAAAGCAAAGCATCTCGAAGCGATTCGGCATCTAGCTTTCTCGAGTTTTGTCGCCACAACAATCGGTTGGAAGAATCGACGGCGATACCTTTGGCGTGTTGATCCGAGGCTGGCTGAATCTGCGATTGTTGACGATAGGCAGCACTGCAGCAAATCAGCCGATGCATTTCCTTGAGCGATTGCTTTCGGTTTCTCAATTCCGTTGCAAGCCAATCCAGCAATTCGGGATGGCTTGGCAAGCTACCACCCAATCCAAAGTCGCTTGGCGTAGAAACGATGCCGACTCCAAAATGCTGTTGCCAGATTCGATTCACAATGACTCGCCAAATGAGAGGGTTTGCGCTATCCGTAACCCAAAGTGCGAGTTGAAGCCGTCGGTCTAAATCCGAAGCGGAGTCCGGTAACGAAAAGTTTGGTAGTCCAGCAACGCAGTCGATCGCCCCGGGTTGGACAGCCTCGCGGGGTTGTTCGGTATCACCTCGAGCCAGCACGGAAACCTTCGGTGGGGCTTCGCTCACTACACCATAAACCTTTTCCGTTTCACCGAAGGACGCAAGCCGTTTCGAGAGCGTATCCAACTCTTGCTTGAGGCTTGCGACTTTGGCTTCCTGTTGGGATTCGATGTCCGGTTTCTTGTTTGTTGAGGGAGATTCGATGGGCTCGATTCGAAGATCGGAGAAACAGACTTGATCATGACTGATTCCGTTCCCATTGTCGGTAGCTATTAGCGTTAAAAAACGTCCGCTGTCTGGAATCGCGATGTCGATAGTGATCATCCCGTCGTTTCGACCGAACTGCTCTCGCTTGAAGACGATCTCTCCATCGATCAAGACAAAGGTACTCGCACCGTCTTTGGGTGTCTGGCCAAAATACCCAACCTCCCCGCGAAGCTTGTGGGCATTTTTTTGGACAATGTTGCCTGACTTTATCGGTGGAAGCTCTGCTAGGTCGAAAGTGATCAAGGCGTTCGCATGCAGTGACAAAAGCTTGTGAACACCATCGTTGTATTCGACGTCGCCGAGCTTGGTTGAGAATTGCGAATGCACGGGGCCGTTTCGGATTGCGTCCCATACCTTGCCTGAGGTTGCTGGTAGGCTGTTTGTTTTAAGGCCTGTAGAGGAAACGACAACGCTACCATGATCTTGACCGTCCGGAATCGATACGCCGTCAATGATCGGCAGGGGAGACTTATTAAAGCGATTTAGGACAGCGTCCTCCAAAAACCCTCTTGTATCTTTTAGGCTGGCTCCTGAATTTGGATCGATGCCGGCGCCGGGTTGGCCTGTTCCCAGCCCATTTCCTCCGCCGACGATATCCGCTAGGTCCCAGCCTCGTGCGGTAAGAGATTGGATCTGTCTCTTAAGCTCCAGGATCTTGCTAGCCAAAGTCGCTTTTTCTTCGTTTTGTTTCTTTTCCAATGCGACACTAACAGCCCTGCTACCTCGTTTGGTGCCGGCAAAAACGGAACTTATCGAATAGTATTCTCGCTGCAAAATTGGATCTAGTTTGTGATCGTGACAACGCGCGCAATTGATGGTGACGGCAGTCGTTGCGGCCATGACTTGTGTCATCATGTCGTCGAGATCGTCGGCTCTAGCCAGTCGACGCAGGACAGGACTTGGCGTTTCCGCTTGACCAACAAAATCCCATGGGCCAGCGGCAAGAAAGCCTGTTGCGATAACAGACGCAGGATCGTCTGGGGCCAGCGCATCACCTGCGATCTGTTTTCGGACAAAATCGTCGAATGGCATATCGCTGTTGAAGGCTTGAATGACCCAGTCGCGATAGCGCCAAGCGTGTTCGCGGATCTGATCGCGTTCGAAGCCATGCGTGTCTGCATAGTGCGCAATATCCAACCAGTGCTGTGCCGATCGCTCACCGTAATGTTGTGAGTCCAGCAGACGATCGACCAGTTTTTCATACGCTCGATTGTCGGTATCCAACTCGAATGCCGAGACTTGTTCCGGAGTTGGAGGTAAACCAAGTAGATCGAATGAGAGCCTACGAATGAGTGTTCTTCGATCGGCTTCAGGAGATTGTGTTAGCCCGAGCTTGTTTCGTTCGGCGTTCAAGAAGAGGTCGATCTCGTTACCCAATGAAGGACGGGAGAGCGACGTGTCATTCAATGCAGGGACTGCCACTGGTGGAGTCCTACTGCGAATCGGTTGCCATGCCCAATGGTCACGGCGTGGATCGTGCGAAGCGACTCGGTCCTCGTCGGTTTCAACCCACGTTGCACCCTCGTCGATCCATTTTTTGATGAGCTCTTGTTCGGATGGCTGCAACGCGGGTCCTTCCGGTGGCATTCGTTCCTCTTCATCTTTGCTGGCGATGCGACGCAGGAGGTCACTCGTTTGGCTTGCGCTAGGAACGATCGCAGGCCCACTTTCTCCACCACGAAATGCGAAACTTTTCGCGTCGAGCCGAAGGCCGTTCGCCTGCTTCTTTGGCCCATGGCACTGGACGCAGTGCCTTTTCAGCAACGGCCGGATCTCCGACTCAAAGTCGACAGCGGCTGCATTGAGTGTTCCATACGCAACTAGCGCGATGAGCGTTTGAAATAGTATTCGTTGATTCATCCAGGTTCCGATCCATTCATAATGTGATTGCTTCATCATACTCGAAGTTTTTCCGTGAGTTGAATGAAGAGGCCCCAGACGAGCTTGGTTCGTCCGTGCCAACGGTTCGCAGCTAGCAGCTATCCGAGCACGCGAACGCTTAGGGGAAATTGGGAGGGCGAGGCCACCGCTGTAAACATGTTTCCAACGAGTTTACCTAAGTCATTCATTGCTCGGGAGGGTGAGGCTCCGGCCGAACCTTTGCACCGTTGGCTCGGCAGGAGCCTCACCCTCCCTAATGTTTTCAATGGAATTGACTTTGCAAAGATGTTTACAGCTGTAGCCTCACCCTCCCGAGCCATTTACACATCAAGTTCGGCAGGAGCCTCGCATTCCCGTTGAAATTGCCGGCAAGTCCGAGAGTGAAGTGAGACGACCTCCCAGCCTCAGGCTAATGGGTCTGTCCTTTGGTAGCACCAAATCGGGGGCGAATCTACTATACTGTGAGCTGTTTTCCAACGGACATCCCACCTCCCCCCTCCAGCAAGACCTCAATGAGCATGCACCACTACCCCCAAAAATCGAATCTGGCACTCTCTCTTTATTCTCTGATTGCACTATCGTTTTGTGCGACGTTGCAGGCGCAGTCGACGCCCCCCGAAGGCTTCACCGCTCTGTTTAACGGCTCGGACCTAAGCGGTTGGTATGGATGGACAACTCGCGATCCAAATATTCTTTGGGCTATGACGCCAGAAGAGCAAGCCAAGTTCAAAAAGCAGTCCATCGAAGGCGGTGCGGTTGACAAGAATGGGAAACCTACCAACGAACATCTCAATGCGCACTGGAAAGTGGAAAACCATGAGCTCGTGAATGATGGTCACGGAGACTACCTAACAACCGATAAAGACTACGGCGACTTCGAGCTTCATCTGGAGTACAAAGCTCTGCCCAAGGGAGACAGCGGTGTTTATCTGCGGGGTATTCCCCAAGTTCAAATTTGGGACGCAACCGAGGGCGATCCTCGTGGGCTTGGTCAAGATAGAGGCTCGGGAGGACTTTGGAACAACCGCAAAGGTTCGCCGGGCAAGGACCCATCCAAAAAAATGGACAAACCGTTTGGCGAATGGAACTCGCTCAAGATGACGATGATCGGCGAACGAGTGACCGTCGTATTCAATGGCGAAAAAGTGGTCGACCACGCGGTGCTCGAAAACTTTTTTGCCAATCAAAAGAGTGGCTATCTGGCCTATGGCAAACCGGACCCGAAGAAAAATGGCGAAATCACCAAGATGCCGAACGGCTTCATGTTGGATCCAGCCTTTCCAAAAGGCCCGATTCAGTTGCAAACGCATGGTAGCGAGATCCGTTGGCGCAACGTCTTCATTCGCGAGATTGGCTCCGAGGAAGCCAATAAGGTTCTTGCGGCTCGCGACGCGGATGGTTTTGTCGAACTCAACAATGGCAAGGATTTGAGCAATTGGGTTGGAGCGGTTGACAACTACGAAGTCAAAGATGGTTCCATTGTTTGCAAACAGGGTAAGGGAGGCGATTTGCTGACCAAGGATGAATATGAAAACTTCACGCTGCGATTTGAATTCCAATTGCCGCCTGCAGGAAACAACGGTATCGCATTGCGAACACCGCTCGGAGGGCATTCTTCCTCGGATGGACTTGAGATTCAAGTCATCGATAGCGACGGCTACAATGCCAAGCATCCGAATGGGCAGTTATTGCCATACCAATATCACGGATCACTCTATCATTGCGTGGGTGGCAAGCATGGTTTCCTTAGACCGGTCGGACAGTGGAACTACGAAGAAATCGAAGTTCGCGGCCAGACCATCAAAGTCACTTTGAACGGCACGAAGATTCTCGATGTCAACATGGACGAGTTGGACCGAAGTCAAATCGAGCATCCGCCGAAGGGGCTCGACAATCGCAAGGGGCACATCGGCTTCGCCGGTCACAGCGACCCCGTGGCCTTCCGAAGCTTTAAGGTCAAAAAGATTGCTGAGTAGGTAATCCGCTCAACTGAAAGCAGGATTGAAACCCAAAGTTCGCAGAGACTCACTGTTAAACGAATTTTCAGCGAAGCCTCGACCATTGTAGCCTTCTAGGGGAGAGAGACCGGTCTAGACACCCTCCCGCTGGGAGGGTTGAGCGTAGCGAGGGGAGGGTGAAGTGCCAACAACGATTGCAAAAGTCAGTTCACCCTCTCCGGCCCGAAGGCCCGACCATCCCAGAGCCTCCGCGGAACGACAGCGAATCCAAAATCGCTCGAACACGCTCCCTTTCTGGTGCTCGGAAGCGGTGGAATGGCTCGGCCATGAAGTCGTCACAGATACCGAGCAACGACAAGCAGCATTTGGTTGCTTTTATGTATTTCGAGGCGTATTTGCCAACCTCGTAAATCTGCTGGAGGGCATTGATGTCGGATTGCAGAGCTTCGACCCGAACAGAGTCACCAGAGACGCATGCGTTGTAGCAGTCCACAAAGAGCTTTGGAAAAATGTTTCCACCGCCAGCAACTCCTCCGTCGCCTCCCATTCGCATCGCATCAGGCAGTTTGGCTTCTGGTCCGATCATGATGGACCAGTCAGGGCGGATTTTTTTGAGTTCGATCGCCTTTTGAAAATAGGCTAGGTCGCCGCTGCTGTCCTTGAGTCCGATGATTTTAGGGATCGCTGCTAGTCTTATAAGTGTTTCGATTTCGAACCAAACTTTGGTCAAGCTTGGCATGTTGTACAGGACAAGAGGCAGCGGCAGTTCGGGGACTAAGTTTTCGATGTAGCCTGTCAGCTCGGTTTGGCCAGCAGGGAAATAATACGGTGTTGAAAGGACGAGCGCAGTCGCTCCTGCTTGCGCGGCATGTTCGGCCAAGCGAACCGACTCGACGAAAGAAGTATCTGTGATGCCGACTAAGATTGGAACTCGACCAGCGACTTGCGTCGTCACGCGATCGATTAGTTCGCGTCGCAATCGGTAGCTCAAGCTGGGGGCTTCGCCGGTGGTGCCGAGCAAGAACAATCCGTGAACACCGCCAGCGAGTACGTGTTCGATGAGCCTAGCAAGCCCAGCTTGATCGATCTCGTCACGTGAGCTGAGCGGCGAAACGAGGGGAGGGATGATACCTGACAACAAGGGACGCATAGTTGAATTCCGGTAAGACTGCTTAATTACGGCTCGTGAATATTCGCATAGCTTACAAACTTTGGTTGGTATGATGAGGCCGTTAAGAAAAATCATTGTTGTTTTTCTCGGATCGCCTCCACCGACCTCGCGTCGGTGGAGCGCCGATTGGCAGCTACGAGAAAGTTGTTGAATCAGGTTTTCGATAGAGAACGGATCAATACGATCGAGCTTATTCATAACCGCAAGGGAGGATCCGCTATTTCTGTCCTTTACAGATCAACTAAGGATCGTCCCAGCTTGAAGGACTTAGATTCGATCGGACCTTTTTATAACCGTAAGCAAGCCGAAGCGGTCGCGGCGGCTCATCGACAGACTCGTAAGTGTTTTCATGGCGTTTTTTCCCGTAATATTGTGGTACAGGGTCCGTCGCACCATGCGGAATGAACGGGTTTGGAACTCAGAATCGCAGTCGGAAAACTCTGATTTGCCTTGATCGCTCGATCAAATTGGCGCATCGCAGAAGAGAGTCAATTTGGTAAACTAGGGTTATGTTAGCTAATCCATTTGTGCGGTTTCGGAAATTTGGAAATTCATTGCTCGGGAAGTTGAGATACCTCCCCTGCGGTAGCGTTCGACTTCACCCTCGCAATTTGAAAAGCGGGAGGGTGAGGCTCCTGCCGAACCGTAGTATCGCAAGCTCGGTAGGAGCCTCGCTCTCCCGAAGGTCTTTAAGGGACGTGATGTACATTCTCGTTTGCCTGTTCTCAATGGCCTCGTATCCGTTCGAGAACGCGATGGCAGCTGACGTGACTTCGTCGGTCATTTTGGTTCGCCCCAAGGCTTGGGACAACGCGGTTTGGGAATGGGTGAAGTTTCGGGAGCGGGACTATCAGGTTATCAAAGTAGACTCCGTTGCTTCGGCTCATGACCTACAGAGTGCTATCCTCGAAGCTGCGAAGCGGGCCAAGTTTCCGGTCTCGGCCGTGCTCTTGTGCGGTGATATCGGCATCATGGACGAAGGCAAGTCCGGCAAGGCGAGATTCATTCCGATTACGCCCACGTTTGAGACAGAGACACGTGTCAAGCTTGGTCCGTTTACGACACCGACTTTGGCAACGGATGTTTTCTACGGCGACGTGGATGGCGACGAATGCCCTGACTTAGCGGTCGGCCGGCTACCAGCCAAGACACCTGAGGACTTGACCCGCATGCTGCGTCGGAGCATCGACTATGAGCAGTCGCAAACCTTTGGACCTTGGCGGGATCGCATTCATGCGACTGCGGGAGTTGGTGGATTCGGAGTACTGGCGGATACCGCAATTGAAAGTGTTGCGAAACGACTTCTTGCCGATGGTATCCCTGATCGATTTCAGTTGAACATGACCCATGCCAGCTTGACGAGTCCTTATTGTCCGGACCCTTTTTCGTTAACACGTACCTTTATCGGCAAGATCAATGAGGGGGGATTGTTTTGGGTGTACATAGGGCATGGCAATGTGGATAGGCTCGATGACTTTGTGGTTGGCAAACAAGCGATCCCGATTTGCATGAAGGAGAACGTGGCACAATTTGATGTCCAAAACGGTCCGCCGATCGCGTTGATATTGGCTTGTTTTACTGGCGCGTTTGATGCGCGTGTCGATTGCTTTGCGGAGACGTTGCTGGCAAACAACAAAGGCCCAATCGCGGTTATCGCAGGCTCGCGAGTCACGATGCCTTATGGAATGAGCCAATTATCGACCGAAATGATGGAAGGTTGTTTCCGTGAAAAAATCCCAACACTCGGTGGTATCCTCTTGAACGCCAAACGCAACATTTGGAAGCAAGGAGAAGTTGGCCCGACGGACGATTTGGCCAAAGCGAAATCAGAAAAAGCGTCGCCAGAGCAGCGGCAGAGGGAGAAACAGCAAGCCATGTTTCAACAAATGGCCAAGGCGTTGAGTCCCGAAGGGCATGATTTGACCGAGGAGCGAAGAGAGCATGTTCGATTGATGAATTTATTGGGAGACCCGCTGCTTCGCATTCGCCATCCGTTGGAGATGGGATTAGACTGCGATAGCGAGTTGAGATCGGGAGAGGCGTTCGTCGTTACTGGCGTTGCGCCACATGCTGGAAAGCTGCGGCTTGAGTTGGTGTTGACGCGAGATCGATTGCCAGAAGGGATCCGTGCGATCAGCGACTTTCAAGGGACAGATGAGCAGCGAAAATCGATGCAGGAAACTTACGCTCGCGCAACCGATCTCGTGCTGACCAAGCAGGAGAAGGAGATTCCGGGAGGAGATTTCTCGGTTGAGTTGTCTGTTCCGCCCGAATGTCGTGGTAGATGCGTAGTGAGAGCCTTTGTTTATGGCACTACCGAGTGGGCTTCTGGTTCGCAACGCACGAATGTACGAAGGTCCAAGTAGATGCCGGTTCATCGTCTTTCCGATCTAAGTTCTGCTCGACTGGATCCCTATCGCAATTTACGAACCACCAATTTGACTCGTATTAGCGGTCGGTTCATCGCCGAGAGCAAGCCCTTGGTACAGCGATTGGTTGCAAGTGGGATGGCCCTCGACTCCGTGTTGATCGATGAAAAATATTTGGATGAGGCGGTTGGTTGGCTACCGCCAGGAACGGATCTTTTCGTTGTTTCCGGCGAGCAAGTCTCGGAGCTGATCGGGTTTGCCTTCCATCGAGGCTATTTGGCATGTGGCATTCGCCCAAAATTCAAGTCCTTGGAGGAGGGGAGTGAGGCCTTTGCTTTGAACTCCAAATGGCTTGGCGTACTTCTGGTCGGACTCCAAGATCCAGAAAACATGGGTTCAATCTTTCGAACGTGTGCGGCGTTGGGGATCTCCGATGTTTTGATCGGCCCTGAATGTGTGGATCCGTTTGCAAGGCGGGTTTTGCGAGTTTCGATGGGAAACGCCTTCAAATTAAGTTTTGTGGACGTTACCGATCCGCTGGCAGCCTTGAAATACTGTCGTGAGAAAGAGATTGAGTCCATTGCAGCTTGTTTGGCCAAGACGAGCGAGGAGCTTAGTTTGTTCCGTCGTCGGGGCTCAGGGTTGGTCGTTTTTGGGAATGAGGCTCATGGTTTGCCAGAGAGTATTCAGGTTGCGGCCAGCCGAAGTGTCAGAATCGATATGGCGCTGGGAACGGACTCGTTGAATGTTAGTGTGGCGGCGGGGATCATCTTGCACAATTTGGTGAGAAATCAGGCGTGAACAATATTTTCGGATAGCAGCAGGCACACTCCATGTGTCGTCTGCAATTCAAAAACCCATGGTTTTTTGAGGCTACGGCAAACGGAGTGTGCCTGCTACTTTGTTTGTCTGCCAAACATACCGGTCGATTCGAATTGATTTTCAAAATCACAGGCTTCTGGAATCGAAGCAATGCTTAGCACGTGGTATCATAAGAAAAGAGCGTAATATTGTCCCTTCCGATCAGACTGGCCATTGGCTCGTCTATGCCGTTTGTAGATTTTCATTATTTTGCCTCAGCCCCCTTCCTCCCCACAACTCAATTGGCAAGACTCATTCGAAGTTGCATCGGCGACCCATGTTGGCATGAGGCGCCGTAACAACCAAGATAGTTTTGCGGTCGTTATGGCAGAAGACGAAGCGGCATGGCAGAAGTCGGGGCACCTTCTCATTGTGGCGGATGGTATGGGGGCCCACGCGGCTGGCGAGTTGGCAAGTCGATTGTCGGTGGAATTGATTCCTCATCATTATGGCAAGTTGCTCAAGGGGATTCCTTCGGAGGCGCTTCAGCGTTCTCTGATCGAGACAAACAGCGAGATTTATCGTCGCGGGCAGGCTAACCCTGAGTTTCGCAGTATGGGAACGACGACCTGCGCTCTTGCAATTTTGCCTGAGGGTGCTGTTATCGCGCATGTCGGGGACAGTCGTGTCTACCGATTACGAGGCAACCAATTCGAGCAGTTGACCTTCGATCATTCGCTCGTATGGGAAATGCGGGCATCGGGTGAAGTCAGCGAGGAGGCACTTCGCAGCAACGCCATTCCGAAGAATGTGATCACGCGTTCGTTGGGGCCAAACGGAACGGTCGCAGTAGATTTAGAAGGGCCGTTTCCGCTCAGGGTTGGCGATAAGTTTTTACTTTGCAGCGATGGACTCAGCGGTCAGCTCACGGATGAAGAGATGGGAGTGCTTTTGCAAGTGATCGACATTCAATCCGCGGTCAACGCGATGGTCGACTTGGCAAACCTCCGCGGTGGTCCGGATAACATTACGGTTGTGGTTGGGGAAGTCAAAAACGAAGGCTTGATGAAGAGCGGCGCTGCGATGGACACCAATCCATCTGCCGTGGCACCACAGTTTCCGGTTGCATTTGGGATTGCGACTGCGATTGGGTTGCTGAGTTGTGTGGTTTTGCTTTTGTTAGGGCAATTTCCTGTGGCTTGTTTGGCAGCCGGGGCGGCGGCAGTGGCCTTTGCAACAGGCTGGTTTAAATTCCAAAGCCAACGCGTGAGCAACGACGTTAACGGGCAATACGGACGCGCGCCTTACCGGAAAGCGACATGCAAACCAGATGCAACGTTCGCTGCAAATTTAACCCAGGTGATTACCGAGTTGCGTGAGTGGGTTACAGAAAACAAGTGGAAGATCAATTCCGCGAAGATTGATGCAGAATTCAATGCGGCAAAGTCGGCTGAGCAATCGAAAAATTACGGCGAAGCGATTCGTCGTTACGTGCATGTCATTGCGATGACTATGGAAGAAGTCCGCAAGCACCAAGATGGGGAAGCCGGCGATTCGGCGATCAATTACTAGTGTCGAACTGCGGCTCGATTTTACCTGGCTGATCGTCTTGGTTTTGTATGAAAGCGTTTTTTGGGTGAGTTTCAGAACAATTCGCCCAAGCGATGAGTTTCTTGGTATCTTTAATCCTAGCCTTTTTCTGTCCCTCAAAATGCCCACAGAAAAAACAGTGCTTAATTAGGCGAGCGGTGCGTTCCAATGCACCTAGCACGAAGCGCAAGCTAGTGACTGACTCAGCACGAAGCGCAAGCTAGTGACTGACTCAGCACGAAGCGCAAGCTAGTGACTGACTCACAAGATCACTGGTCTGCGCGTCGTGCTGAGGTCTTTTTCAACTGCCGCTCGCATTACAGTCAATCAATCATCTGGTTTTAGGGAATTCAAATGAGATCTTTCGTTCGTATCGCCAGTCTATCTCTCGCGTTTGGGCTGTCAGCAATCCAAGCATCTGCTCAAGAAGCGGCGGGTAAGTCAGCAGACACCGTCAACATTGCCGAGTTTAATGAGCTCATCAAAGGCGCTAAGTGGGATGAAGCGGCAGCGTTGGTAGACGACGCACTCAAGGCCAATCCCGATTCCGCCAAGTTGTTGTCTCTGAGCTTTCAACTGGCCAATCAGACGATGCGTACACAGCCAGAAGCCTCCGAAAAGCGATATGCTGGCCTGATCGAAAAGTGGAGCGCTGCTCAGCCGATCAGTATTGAGTCCGCTCGAAGCCTTTCGATGGCGACTTCTATGTTGAGCTCCATGCTGATGCAGAAAAAGCGTTTGCCTGAAGCCATCGAAGTTGCACAGCGATCCTTGGCAGCCGTGACCGCAACGGGCGATTCCCTCCGTGCCGTACGACGAGATTTGGAATCAATGAATGCACGATTCTTGATGCAAGCGGAAAGGAAAGAAGAAGCCCTCAAGCTGATGCGAGAATCCGTTGACAGCGTCAAATCGGGCGTTGCCAACGGAACCGAAGATTTGCGTGACCTCGTTCGAGTTACGAACTCCTTTTCTAGCATGTTCGATGAGACCAATGCCGACGAAGTGAACGACCGAAACCAATTCGTCGAAGCGCTTCTCCTTCAGAAGCTTGACTCTAAAGATTGTGGGCTCAACGACTTGTCGGCCTACTTGTCATTGCGATCCAGCCAAATGAATGAACTCACCTACTCGAACCCGGCAAAGGGTATCGAGGTTGCCAATGAAGTGAAAGCGCGTCTGGAAGCCTTTCCGGCTCCCACCGATGCCATCGAAATCAAGCAATTGGACGCGATGGGCAAAAGCCTTAAGTCGATGGCTTCCAGATTGGAGTCCTCGATGGTGCGCGAGCGACTTGTTGGCACCGTTGCTCCCGAATACGAAGCTCAATCGTTCGTTGGAATGGAAGAAACGACTTTGGCTGGCCTTAAAGGCAAAGTGGTTCTTCTCGATTTCTGGGCGGTATGGTGCGGTCCTTGCATTGCAACGTTCCCACACCTGAGAGATTGGCATGATGCTTATGCGGACAAAGGCTTTGCTATTTTAGGCATGACCTCCGACCAAGGATTTGTTTGGGACGAGGACAAAAAGCAAGCGGTGCGTGGAACAGACGTTTCCCACGAACAGGAACTTGAGATGCTCGTGTCGTTTCGCAAGCATCATGAACTTCGCCACGGTTTTGTATTGACTCCGAAGGGGGGCGAGTACAACAAGCAACTTGCGGTCTCCGGTATCCCACAAGCTGTGTTGCTCGACAAGCAAGGGGTAGTGCGCATGATCAAAGTCGGATCAGGTCCTCAAAACGCGAAGGCGTTAGAGGAAATGATCGAGAAATTGCTTGCCGAAGATACCAAGCCGGTTGATGGTGAGAAAAAGAAAGACGCTGCAAACGCTGGTTCGTAGCGTTAGGTGGGTTTAAGGGGCAATTAGCCGTTGGGCGCTAGCCAAATGGCACTCTCTTTGAGATTCTAGTCATTTTTCGCAGGGACCCCAGGCCCTTTGGCACGATATTTGCGCCGCTGTTTTGGTTTTCTTTTTACTGCCAAGAGAGAACCAGCATGGCC
>JAPLNL010000083.1 GCA_026692905.1 Planctomycetota bacterium | reverse complement strand
TTCACCATTACCATAGCGAGAACTCCCTTGTTTGTCGTGTGCTTGGTAACAAACGCCTACAGGGGAACTCGCTTTCAATGCAATATCAGTCTCGGCCATCTTTCGAAAAGTGTGCAACTTCAAAACGCGCAAGCTAGTGAACTCGCACTCCAATTCACTAGCTTGCGCGTCGTGCTAGATCAATGCACCGAGGGGCAATCTCAATGTCGCTCAAGATTCCAACGCTACTCAAAAATCGGCGATGCTGCTGTGATGAAGGTGGCTGCTAACTGGGTCGCGTGTACCACGTTACCTTCTCGAATTAGTTGGACAAGATCTCATGCAGATAGAAATGGTGCTTGCCTAATTTTCCACCGTAGTGGCCACCCGTTATTTTCCTGACGCCACATGAGGGTCCGACTTCGCAGGCAGCTCGAATTCCAACTCGCATGGCATGGGCTACGATTTCAGGCGAGAGGCCGTCAATAACGAGTTCCAACGCGGCGCTTGTATGATTGAGGACATATGATTTTGTCTGTTCCCGAAGGGTTGGGCAGAAAGCGTCGTTGGTAGACGCGTTCAGCATTTTGTATTTGGAACCGACTTTCGAACCGCTGCGAGCAACGCCACCTGGAAATGGTGTGATGCAATCTCGCAAACGCTTGATCGCGCTGACGGCATAATCGCATGCGTGTAGGGCACCGTGGATCGTATCGGCCAACACCAAGAAATTGCCACCCCCCACTGCCCCTTGGCGACAAACCGAGTCCTGACAAACAAACTCGCCGTCCATGACAGGAATTCGCCAATAGCGCTCTTGGCCAATCTTTTTGGAAATTTGGTGTCCGTCGCCGAAATACCGCAGGTGCGATCCCATCGCGATGCGTTTTTCGCTGTAGAGTCCCGCAAAGACCGAGGTGCTCGGGCAAGTCAAAACGCATTGTCCAACTCTTCGAACCAGTTGCTTTTCCAACTCGCTGCCTGACACGCTGAAAAGGAGAATGGACACTCCAGGCCGTCCGTCTGGCGTTTCGTCGGATTCCAGGAACCGTTCGATGCCTGCCTCGACGCCGCAGCCGATCACGCTTGTGGCGAAGCCGGTCATCGCCTCTGCTGCTCGCCTCGCCCATGTCGGTTCGGCTGCCGTAATGATGATCCGGGTGCCCGTCATATCGAAGGCTTCTGCGAATGTATCCTCGACTTCAATCCCGTTTATTTGCATCCCAAGCCCAAGTTCAGAGAGATTCCTTAAAAATCTGGCCATCCCGTATGGCCAACGTCCATTGGATTCGACCATAATAACGAACGATTCAGTTCACGCACTGGCATCCTTCGCTGAATCTACCTTATCATCTCAAATTCCAAAAGCGACCTATCATGGGCCGAATTGAACTTGGTTTTCAATACCCATGGTTTCTTTTGTTGCTTTTGATCATTCCCGTTGTTTGGTGGTTGGGACTGAAATCGCTTGCGGGGCTCGGTCCTTGGCGTCGTGGAATTGCGTTGGCATTGAGAACAGCCGTGATGCTTCTGATTATTTTGGCAATCGCGGGAGTTCAGTGGATCTGGTCCAGCGAAAAGCTGACGGTCATCTATTTGCTCGATCAAAGCGATTCGATTCCGGTTGCCAAGCGGCAGTTGATGTTCGAGTATGCTATCCAAAGCGTCAAAGCCCACAGGCAGGCTGAGCGACAGGACCGCGCTGGTCTCATTGTTTTCGGCCGTGAAGCAGCCATTGAAATCCCACCTTTTGATGAGGCGTTACCGAACATCAATCGTGCGGAATCGTTCTTTGGGAAATCGGATGCTACCAATTTAGAGAGCGCACTGAAGCTCGCACAAGCTAGCTTCCTGGAGGACTCAGCCAAACGCATCGTCGTTTTGACTGATGGGAACCAAACGCTTGGCTCAGCCGAAGCGACTGCGCAACGACTCAGTGAAACGGGGATTGGAATTGATGTGGTTCCGGTCCGCTTGGACTCTAAGACGGAGGTGCTCGTTGAGAAGATTGACGTGCCGGGCTTCGTTCGACAAGGGCAAACGGTCGACGCGCGTGTTGTTATCAACCGCTATTGCGAGCCTGGAAGTGAAAAAGACATCCCTGGCAAATTGAGAGTCATTCGCCGCATCGGCAATCAGTCGGAAACCCTTGCGTCCGGCGACTACACGCTAGATCGCGATATCAATGTCATCCCGATTCCTCACAAAATCGAGGAGACCGCCGGGTACACTTACGAAGCCGAGTTTACAACCGACAGCGAAGCCGACGATACGATCACACAAAACAATCGAGCTACCGCGTTTTCGTACGCACGCGGCAAAGGCAAAGTCATGATGATCGAAGATGGTTCCAATCCCGGAAACTATCAGCAATTTGTCGATGCCCTGCGTCGGAACGACATTGATGTCGAGGTGCGCGATACGCGAAATCTTTTCTCGAGTCTGGTTGAGCTTCAGTCGTATGACTCCGTGATTTTAGCTGGCGCACCTCGAACGACCGGTGACGATACGACTCAAATTGTTTCCTTTTCGGATGAGCAAATCGATATGCTGGTCCAAAGTGCCCAGCAGTTTGGGATGGGGATTTTGATGTTGGGTGGCCCCGAGGCCTTTGGGGCTGGTGGATGGACCAATACAAAATTGGAAAAAGCCATGCCGGTCAACTTCGCCATCAAGAACAGCAAGGTAGAGGCGGTAGGGGCTTTGGCGATGGTGATGCACGCTTGTGAAATCCCGGAGGGGAACCATTGGCAAAAGATGATCGGGAAAGCTGCTTTGGAAGCTTTGGGGCCTAGTGATTATTGCGGAGTAGTTCAATACGACATGTCGGGCGACAAATGGTTGTGGGGAGGGACGGCAGGGCTGCTGCCAGTCGGCCCGAACAAATCCATGATGAAATCGCGAATGAATGCGATGACACCAGGCGACATGCCGGACTTCGACTCGGCACTCACGATGTCGATGCGTGGGTTGAAGACCGTTCCTGCTTCGCTCAAGCATATGATCGTGATCAGCGATGGAGACCCCACCCCCGCTTCGTCTGGGATCCTTGCACAGTACACCAGCGCGAAGATCAAAATTTCGACGGTGGCAGTTGGTTCACACGGTCCAGCGGGAAGCAACGAACTAAAACGTATCGCGAACAAAACGGGCGGCAATTACTACGTTGTACAGAACGCATCTGCATTACCAAAAATTTTCATGCGTGAAGCTCGCAGAGTTGCGAGGCCGTTGGTTTTCGAGCCGGAGGGGGGCGTTCAAGCGGTCATCACACAACCGCATGAAATCCTCTCGGGAATCACGGGAGAGTTGCCCAACATTCGTGGCTTCGTGCTCACCGAACGCAAGGACAGTCCTTTGGTTGAAGTTCCGTTGCGATCGACGAAGCCAGCGGAAACCGATACCGCATCGCTGCTTGCGACCTGGACCTATGGGCTTGGCCGAACCGCCGTTTTCACCACGGACGCTGGCCATCGTTGGGCCGATGGTTGGGTTAATTCCGCTTTTTACGATCAGTTCTTTTCGCAGATGGTTCGATGGACCATGCGGCCATCCAACGACGATTCGAAATACAATATCGCCACCAACATCAAAGACGGCCGCGTTCAAATTGTGGTGACTGCCTTGAACGCGGATGACAATTTCGTGAACTTCTTGGATATGAATGCGATCGCGGTAGGACCCGATCTCAAACCGATCCGTGTTGCCATGAAGCAGCAGGCGTCGGGTCGTTATGTTGGTGAATTGACTCCAGAGCAGGCTGGCAGTTACATGCTGAGCATTGTCCCTGGCGGTGGAAAGCCACCGATCACAACCGGCGTGACCATGCCATTCTCAGATGAATATCGAGTCCGACAAGCGAACATGCCGCTGTTAGAATCGCTGGCAGCCAGAACCCCCGTCGGTGGTTCGGCTGGGACCATTTCCGCATCGCTTGAAAAGGAATCATTGAAGGAAATCCTCGGGCTGGATACGTATCGCAAAGGACTTCCGCCAGCCAAGAGTCTCAAGGATGTATGGCCATTAGCGGTTCTCATCGGTGCAACTTTGTTTTTTGCCGATGTTTTCGTGCGCCGCGTTGCGTTGGACATTGGCTTGCCGCTTAGAATGATTGCAGCTCGGTTGAGGAGTCGCAGCGATAGCGTCAAAGCTTCGGAAGCCGAGCAGAAGAGCAGGCTCGATCGGCTCAGGAGCAGCAAGACGACCATCGGCGACGATCTCGAGAAGCAACGCGCGAGCACACAGTACGAACCAAATCCAGACATCGTCGCTTCGGTCACAGCAGCCGAAGACGCATTTGGTGTGGGCGAATCGAAAACGACTCGATCCGATTCGTTACCCAAAAAGCCAAGTATGGGTATTGAAGACGAGAGAAGCTATACATCTAGATTGCTGGATGCAAAGCGAAAAGCCAATAAGAACAATTAGCACTTCATTATAGGGAATCTCCATGAGTAACGTCGCAGAATCGATGCAACAACAAGCGGAAACGTTTCGCAATCGATACGCAGCAGTGCGGGAACAAATTGGGCGAGTCATTGTCGGTCACGACGAGATCGTCAACGGGGTGCTGACCGCGGTCTTCGTAGGCGGACACTGCTTGCTGGAGGGGGTCCCTGGGCTAGGGAAAACCATGCTGATCAAGACTCTATCGGAAACCCTTTCGCTCGACTTCAATCGCGTTCAGTTTACGCCCGACTTGATGCCGTCCGACATTCTCGGTACGAACATGATTGTGGAGAACGAGGGGAAACGCGAGTTTCAATTTCAGAAAGGTCCGATCTTTACCCAAATCTGCTTGGCGGACGAAATCAATCGCGCCACGCCTAAGACACAGTCTGCCCTTTTGGAGACCATGCAGGAGGGGACCGTTACCGTCTCCGGTAACCGCTATGAGCTAAAGAAGCCGTTCTTCGTTCTCGCAACGCAGAACCCGATCGAGCAAGAAGGAACCTATCCGCTTCCCGAAGCCCAGTTAGACCGGTTCATGTTCAAACTGGTCGTAGGTTATTCCTCTCGCGAAGAATTGAACACGATCATCGATCGTACGACACGCGGCACCATCATTACTCCTGAAAAGGTCATGGATGGTGAGGAGATCAAGCATTGGCAGCAATTGGTTCGACAGGTTGTATTGGCGAAGCACGTCCAAGACTATATCGCCCGATTGGTGCTTGCGACGCATCCTGGTGGCAGCCTGGCGCCGGATGTAACCAACCAATACATTCGATGGGGGGCAAGCCCTCGTGGAGCACAAACCATTGCTTTGGCCTCGAAGGTTCGTGCTCTGTTGGACGGGCGCTACAACGTCAGCTTCGAAGACATTCGCCGAGTGTTTTTGCCCGCCATGCGTCACCGTGTTTTGCTCAATTTCGAAGCGCAAGCCGAAGGTGTCGAGTGCGACCGCGTTCTACTAGACATTCTTGAGAAGGTGACTGAACGAGCTGACGATTTGGCTGCAGCATAAGTTCGCCGAAGCCAGTTCGGTTGGTGTACCGGCTTTAGCCTGCTCAAGTTGTTGGTGTAACGCTAGGGGAGAGAGACCGGTCTAGACACCCTCCCGCTGGGAGGGTCGAGCGTAGCGAGGGGAGGGGAGGGTTAAGTGCCAACAACGATTGCAAAAGTCAGTTCACTCTCCCCGGGCCGAAGACCCGACCCTACTGCCTGACCCGGTGGCAACGCCGAAACGATTGAGGACAATCGTTTTACACTGGGGGATTCTCCCAACAGATCGCCCTTTGGCGCATCAAACCCCACAACCGATAAAAGTTAAAGTGTTTTCCACATTCCAGGCGACGTGCACCAGGAATCCTTGTCAATTCGCTCTAGCGGACGTCAAGCGACTGTTATGGCAGGAGGGTTGGAAATCTAGGTCCCTAGAGGGATGCGTTTGAGGCTTGAGAGGAATCGCCCATCCCGGTGGTAAACCGTGGCGAGAACTTCTCTTGTTTCCGGGCGCACTCGATGCATGTCACTGCGTAGGGAACTGCTTGAAGACGAGCCAAAGGAATTTGCTTGTCGCACTGTTCGCAGTCGCCGTAATGTCCGTCGCGGAGGCGGTTCAGGGCGTCCTCGATATGCGATAATTCTCGGCTTTCCACCTCAACAAGCTGGCTGCTGATTTCGTCCTGAGCCGTATCCATCGCCGCGTCGATGACGTCGCCACCCTCTTGGGAGAGGGATTGGAGCATGCTCAAATCGCCATCTAGCGCTTTTTTCAAGGCTTCGCGGCGAACTAGCAGAACATCCCGCAATTTGTTCAAGGCTTCTTTTCGTGACATGTTGTTTCTCCGCGAAAATTGTGGTCCCCCACCTGACGAAGGGTATCGGGTGCGATGAACTATAGTACGTGTTCTAGATGAAAGTGTTCGTTAATTAATGGTTCTCACACGTTTTTTGGCACCGGAAACCCGTGTGCTTCACACTTTTAACGCGCAATCTTCTGCCAGCAAAGGATTTGCAGCGTCACATCCTTTCTTGAACTTTCTTTGCAATTTTTTCTGAATTCGCTTGCATTTTTGTCGGCATCTTAAATGTCTAACCAGAAGACTCGCCAAAATCCTCCGCTTTTCGTTTTTTGACAAGAGTTTCGAGACGGGCAGTCGATACAGACAATTGGTAGTCTGATTTCTCCTTTTTCCTTCAATCCGCAGTTGAGCAAATGCCCAATTTCGCTCCTTCCCTCCCAATTCAAAACAGAGCCGCCGGAATTGATTTGGCCATTGGGCAAATTGATTTGATTGGAGAATCTGGGGAAGTTGTCAAGAGTTGGAGGATAAGGAAGCCGAAATGCACGATCGGTTCTAGCTCGGATTGCAATGTCCAGCTCACAGCCGCTGTAATTGCGCCTCTGCACGCAACGCTCGTTTTCGGGAAGAAGCATACTTTGTTGCGTTCGGTCGGACCGACTCTCATTTCCAAGAGGCATGTCCGCGAGTGGCTCATCGATGAGCCTACTGAATTCGTCATTGGTCCCTATCGTTTGATCGTTCATCCATCCAACTGTGTTATGGCAAACGTGGTGCACTCAGAGAACTTGTTGGAACAAGCTTCACGAATCTGCAAGGACCCACCTGCTGCTAATAAGCTGTCCTCAACTCAATCGATCGCTCTGCCATCGCAAGAAAATCCGTCGCACGTCGCTCCAGCAACCATTGAGGCATTCGACGCGACCGCCGCGGCGCGGCTCGATGCGATTGAAAAGCTTCTGGAGTCGTTGAAGCAATCGCTTGAGAAAATGCAGTCGTCGATTGGATTGGACGCCAAGAGCTCAAGCGAGTCAATCGTTCAGTCGGTAACTATGGAGATCGACGAATTCGGCAAGCGATTGTTTACTGACCTCAATAAGCAACTCAGCAGCCAATCCGACGTTCAAGAGTCGTTTCTTGCAGGCATTGCCGATCAGCTCAGCGGCCGCTTTGGAGCGATCGATGAGCAGTTGAATCGATTCTACGAATCGAGCACGATCCAAACGAGCACGCTCAATGAGTTGCTTGTTCAAGCGACTGCGGAACAACAACAAATCGAAGCTCGCTTCCAAGACTTGTTAACTCATCGCAATGATTTGATGGATGCCGTTCAGATATTACGGACGGAGATTTTGCAGGCGGGTGGTCCATCTAGTCAATGGAATCAACCCATTCAAACCAACGACACGCCCCTGGTTGTTGATTCAGGACTCACGCAAAACCATCTTGCTGACGCTCAGACGGGTCTTATCAATCCAGAATTTGCTGAACATCCCGAATATTTCGAGAGTGGGCTCGCCAGTACAGAGTTCGAGGACGCGCCGGCAAACCCCGCCCATTCGTCGGACGCGGCATCGCCCGTCTATGCCATTTCAGATGATCAGTTGGCTCATTCCTTGGAACTCGCGCAAGTCCAGATCCAAGAATTGAATTTGCAACTTCGCAAGTTGGAGAGGGAGAGGGATGCTTCGGAGCAGCGGATCGCATCCCTTTCCGAATCTTGGCAAATCAATCAAGAGCCATTGAATCAGCCCCTTGAATCGAATCCGTATCCAGCGAGCTCGGTAGGGGCTGAGCACTCGCCCGAGCTACCATCAGGAGTGATGTACGAAAGCGATTCTCTTGGAGGCTACGAGGCGATGCCATCCGCCGATGAACCGATTCGAAGGTCAGTTGTCGAAGAGCATGTTGACACGAGCAAAGAACCAGAATTAGAACCGCACGAAGCTCCCAAGTCCCAAGGTCGTGAATTGCCTGCGTGGTACAAGCAGGACGAACCTGAGCCATTTCCAGCCAATGACGAGTTAGAGCAATCTGCAGCTTATTCGTCCAATGATGCCAATAGCCCAGAAAGCCCGATCTCGCATTCGACGCCTGATCTGAGCAGTTACTACGAAGCTAAATCCCCATCCGAAACAAAGGAACAAACAGCTCCAGGATACGACGACAACTCTTTCCTGGACTCATCGACTTCTTCGGCATCCGATCAAGATGATTCGAAACAGGGTGATGAAAGTTCTGATTTGGATTCGATTTCCGACAGGCTAAAACGGATGCTGGCTGACGCGAAACAGCGTCGATCCCCTACCAGTAATAGACAAAATACTTCTCAAAGCTGGTCACAGCAATTCAACACGCCGCCAGCTGAAATCGCATCCGAAGATATTCTATCGGATATCAAGACCGAACGCCCTGAATACCGTGAATCGCCCTTATACAATGATGTTCGGCGTTCCGAAGCCACTGTTGAAGCCATCGCAGGCTCGATGTTACAAGCTGCTGAGCCACCACTGAATGACCATTCTTCGATAATCGGCCAGGGAGATGAAGCCGTTCATAGAAGGAACCAAGAGTTCGAAGATTCGCAAGCGACCTATGCGAATGAGCCAATGGTTCAGGATGCTCCTGGTCAGGGTGCTCCCAATTCCGTGGCAGGCAAAACGCCGTCCGTAGGAGAGGAGCTAGAAGAGGCTGAAGAGGAATCCATTGAAGACTACATGCAGAAGCTTTTGAATCGCGTCCGAGGCGAAGCAGAAAATAGCGACCCAACAGCGCAGGCTAAAATACAAGCCACGGTAGCGCCACCCCCAAACAATCCAACGAGTACCTCGAAGCCGCGCTCCCGAGTTGCAGCATCGATGGGGTTAGAAATGGAGGAGTCGCTTCCCCCTGTTTCCGAGCGACTGAGCGAAGAACTGTTCGTACCGCGTCAACAGGCCCCAGAGCAACGAAATGATCTGGCTGCCCTCCGAGAGCTTGCCAACACGAACGCCCGACGCGCGATTTCTCGCAGTGATATCCGTAAAACCAATTCTGCGTTCTTCTTAAAGCTTGGCGTTACTGCTCTAGCGGTGTTCTCGGCTGTGGCCTTATTTCTCTTCAATGGATTCGCGTTAAACGCGCCGTTTGCAGGAATGGTAGCTGCAATCGTGGTTGCACTTCTCTGGGGATTCGATTGCGTCAACCACTTCAAAAGGCTAAAGAATGTGGGCCTAAATCAAGCAACGCCGGCTGAAACCGCAGCGGGGCAGTCCATTCGGGTCGGAAATTCAGAAGAGGAGTCCGGCTGGCGTCCAACCCCCGCTTGATCGGACCTCTACCAAACCTTCTTCAGATCAACACGGGTGTGCGGCGAGACGGACATAACGACTTCCATGTTGCAAAGTGTTTCGACGTAAACACCGCCAGCCAAGACCAATTGCAACAACTGATGATCATCCGGGAACACGATCCAGTATTCCGGTACGCCAAAGCTTTCGTACAAAGAACGTTTTAGTTTGGTATCGTGCTCGCTGTTGGAGGGAGATAATATCTCGACAACCAAATCCGGAATTCCTTTGATTCGTGATGGAGTCATGATCCAGCGGCGGGCATGCGATACGAATACCAAATCGGGTTGCACGATGTCGTGCTCGCCCAACTGTAAGTCCACAGGCGCATTGATCACGACTCCTAGCCCTGCCAGTTCGATATGGTGAAGCAACTGTAGCTGCAAATGGCGCGATACATGTTGATGGTAGAGATTGGGGGCGGGGTTCACAAAATGATCTCCATCGATGATCTCGTGCCGACATCCGTCGTCGGGAATCGCAACATAGTCCGCGTAGGTTAGGTTTGTCTTGGTGGACACAAATACTCTCCGGAAACAGGCGATCTTGATTCTGATGATTCTAGCTGATTGTTGCTAAAATGACAAAGTTCTCATTCCGGCGGAGCACCATAATCGCCGCCCGGGGCACATTTCGTGAAATCAGGGAGATAGGCGGGGAAATGGGACAGGCTTTCTACTCGGACTTGCAGCCATGGCCCAGATCCGTCAAGCTACCCTAATTCGAAACCCTTGAATTATTAGGAAAGCCGATCATGTCCTGGGATATCAAAAAACGCCCTTTTCGCACGGCCAATCGTTGTACCGCTGCTGTTCGCTATTGTTTGCTAGCAAGCCTCGCGTTGAGCTTGACCAGCGGCTGTGGTCCTTCGGAACCACAAGAAATCTCAGCGGCTACGAGTGGCTACAAGCCTTCGGAACCGGACGCTCCGTCAAATCCAAAACCTGCAGCAGCGGACACAAAGCTTGCAACGGCTGAAAAAGGTAACACAGTTGCCGCTCCCGCCAGTGACAGCAGCGCGGAAAGCAAGACGCTAGCGGAGGCACCCGCTGTTCCACAATTTCAGCCGGGTAAACTCGATCCTAAGATCGCTTCCAAGCAATACATGACGTTGACGCTCGGCGATTTGAATGGCCCCGAGCCACTCGTGGAGTTCCTGAATACGAGCTCTCGCGCCGTCCTGGAGCTACTGGCCGACGGACGGAAAAAAATGTTGACCCGAGACATGCAGCTTGAACGCGGGATGAGTCTCTCCAGAATGAAGCTGGAGGCAGCCGAGCGTTTAGAAAAGATCGCGACCACGAACGACCAGAAGGTTGCGTCCGCTGCCGGAAAGCTCGAAGCTTTTTCGCAAATGGCAAGCTTCGGTGATGTCGCGGCCTCGGATAATTTGCGTGAATTGGCCCTGAAGGAATCCGAGAATGCAGACAAGCGAGTTGCGCAGCTCGCCAAGTCAATATCGCTAAGTCTGCTAGTCAGCGACTACGAAAGTGGAACCGCCAAAAGCGACGACGTGATGACTGCTGCTAAAAAGATTTTGGCCGATTCCAAAGACCTCGCACCGGCCAATCTAAACGCTTTGGCTCATGCGATGGAGGCGATTGCCAAACGCTCCGAAGACGAGGTGGCAACTCAATTAGCAAAAGACACCGCGGAAGCTTTCCGTGACAGTGACGAACCGCAATTGGCTCTCGGTGCTTGGCAATTGTACGCCAGGATGGTTCCCGAGATGAAAGACTTCGAAACCTTGATCCAATCCGATGCGAAGGAAGATCAAGACCCAGCAAACGCTCGAAAACTGGCTGAAGCCTTCATGGCCAAAGTTCCTTCTCCCTGGACATCCTTTTACCTGGTCAAGGTGGCTACTCAAGTCGAATACTCCGGTCGAATTTTTGTGGCCAAGGAATTGTACGAAGTAGCTGAAACCCAAGTGGGAAATCTCAAACATGAGAAAGCCAAAGAAGAACTCGAAAGCAATCTTAAGAAGTTCCTGTCCCGCATCGGAACGTTGAACAAACCGATGAACTTGAGCGAGTTGGTCGACCTGGAAGGCAAGCCGCTCGATTTGGCTCGCTACAAAGGCAAGGTTGTACTCGTCGATTTCTGGGCTACTTGGTGCGGTCCATGCCTGCAAGAAATTCCGAATATTGAGGAAGTCTACGAAGCTCAAAACAAGAACGGCTTCGAAGTCATCGGCGTTAATCTGGACGAAGATCGATCCGAGTTGACCTCATTTCTCGGCTCCAAGAAACTACTTTGGACAACCTACGTCTCCAGCAAACCAGACGCTATAGGATTCCAAACCCCATTGGTCGCTGAGATCGGAATTTCAGCCATCCCTTTTATTGCCCTCATCGACAAGGATGGCAACGTCGCGGAAATTCACGTGCGTGGTCGAAAGATTGCAGCCAAAGTTATCGAGCTTCTAGCCAAAGAGTAATCAGCATGAAACGATTCCTAATACACTGGGGCCTGTGGTCACAGCAAGCGTTCGTCGTATTGGCAGCTCTTGCGATCGGATGGGTCGATGATAAAGTCGACGCTCAAGATTTTTCGAACGCGCCTGCAATCACAGAGGACGCAATCTCCATTGCGGATCGTATCAACGAAAAGGGTTTGCACGGAAACCTTCGTTTTCTGGCAGACGATCTGCTAGAGGGGAGAGGGCCTGGCTCCAAAGGTGACTTGATCGCCCAACTTTATTTGGAATCGCAATTCCAACGGATGGGGCTTGCACCTCTTCCGTCCATCCAATCCTATCGCCAACCGTTTCCGATGCTTGGCCTTACTTCCTCGCCCTCCAAAACGTGGAAGATCGCTGCGGCAGACAAAAGTGGCGAGCCTGCTGTGTTCCAGTTCTTTAAGGACTATATTGCCGTTGCTGGGCAGCCCAAAGCGAAAATCGAGATCAACAACGCCGAGATCGTTTTTGTCGGCTACGGCATTCAAGCACCGGAATACCAGTGGGATGATTTTAAAGGAAAGGATCTCAAGGGAAAGATCCTTCTCATGATGAACAACGATCCAGAGTCGGATCCCAAGTTGTTTGCGGGTGCGAGGCGACTTTATTATGGACGCTGGGACTATAAATACGAAAGCGCGGCCAGACAAGGTGCAGCGGGTGCGATCATTATTCATACCACTCCATCGGCCGGCTATCCATTCAAAGTCATTGAAACATCTTGGACGGGCGAACAATTCGAACTTCAAGATAGCTCGGGACCACGGATGAACATGAAGGCTTGGATGACCAATGAGGCCACGGCCAAACTCGTGGAGCGCGCGGGCATGAACTTGGACGCCCTGCGAGCCAAGGCCGAATCCAAAGACTTTCAACCCGTGCCGCTTGGGTTAAATCTGAGCACAACCATCGATTGTGAAATACGAGAAAAATCGACCGCCAACGTGTTGGCCGTTTTGCCGGGTAGTGATTCTAAACTCGCAAACGAGTTCGTCCTGTTCATGGCTCACCATGACCATATCGGTATTGCAGTCGATCGCGATGAACGCGGTGACAACATCTACAACGGTGCCATCGATAACGCATCGGGTACAGCGGCTATGCTGGCGATTGCACAGGCTATTGCCGAAGGTGGAATTCGACCAAAGCGATCGCTCGTTTTCGCTGCCGTTGGGGCCGAAGAGCAGGGGCTCTTGGGCTCAAAGTATTTTGCCGAACATCCGCCGATTCCAAACGGCAAGCAGTCGGCTGTGGTCAATATCGACGGGATCAATTTCATAGGCGCAACAAGGGACGTCAACGTGATCGGTTTCGGAAAGAGCTCGCTCGATCGATTGGTCGACACGGTGGCAAAGTACCAAAACCGTATTGTTGTACCAGATACCGAACCAAGCAAAGGCTACTACTACCGATCCGATCAGTTTTCGTTGGCAAAAGTTGGCGTTCCTGGCGTGTATCTCCATTCAGGCAACGTCGTCATTGGCAAGCCCGAGGGGTGGGGCAAGGAACAGCTCGACGCTTGGACGGAAAAACATTATCACCAACGATCCGATGAATACGACCCGAATTGGGATTTGTCCGGTGCCGTTGTCGATGTTCGTTTGCTTTTTCACGTTGGCTGGATGGCTGCCAATGCAGATGAAATGCAGTCATGGTCTGCGGGCGATGAGTTCGAAGCGGCTCGCAAAAACGCGATTCAATCAAGCCAAAGATAGAAGAAAATCTAGAACACGATGGAAATTTCGGAAGCCTATCGGTACTGCCCGCTGTGCGGTACCAAGCGAACGGCGTTTACCCCTGCGCGACCCTTTCGTTGTGAAGCGTGCGGTCATACCAGTTTCTTCAGCCCAGTCACTGCCGTCGGGACCGTTATTTCCAATTCAGATGGAAAGATTCTGCTTATTGAGAGAGCGCGCGAGCCAGGGCTAGGGAAGCTTGGAATGCCGGGCGGGTTTGTCGATCCGAATGAAAACGCCGAAGACGCGGTTCGACGGGAAATCCAAGAAGAGGTCGGTATCGTTGTGGGCGAGCTTACGTTTCTGATGACTGCTCCCAACACTTATACTTATCATGGAATCGTGCTGCCGGTACTCGACATTTTCTACTCCGCGAAGATCCAGGTCGGGCAAGAAATAGCACAGGATGAGTCCGAGGTCTCCTCCTGGATGTGGACTGAAATCTCGCCAGATATCTTGGATCGTATGGCGTTCCATTCCAATCGATTGGCAATGGAGTTTTATCTGCGATCGTTGGGGAACGCTCGTTGATCGGCTAAAACCTAAAACGTATTGGCCGAAAGAAACGAAAAGCGTCGAAAAAACTGGGAGTACCAATAGACTTACCTCACCGATTGAGGCCGTCTCACTTTTGGACCCAACAAAATGCTTGGTGGAAAATGGAAGGACGAGGCCAGCGCTTAAAACCTTAGGGAGGGCGAGGCTCCCGCCGAGCCAACGGTCCAAAGGTTCGGCAGGAGCCTCACCCTCCCGAGCAATGAATGGGCCTTACCCTCCCGTCGAAATCACAAGCAATTTTAAAAGGATAGTGAAACGCGCTCTGTGACTTTCTTTTTTCGAACTTCTTTCGTTCTTTTCGGCTAACTCAAAAACAGAAAATGTTGCGGGCAAATAAGTTGACATGGCCAGTCTCGGTTGATGCTACAATAGTGGTCCGAACCAGCCATTTCTCTACTTACTTCCCCACCAATGCAATTGTTTCAACAACCCCCAATTCGACTTGTAGCCATTCTTTTTGCATCATCCCTGGTCGGCCAGAGCTTCGGCGATGATGCGTCTTCTGCAAACGGGAAATGGGCTCGATTTCGGGGCGAAAACGGGCTTGGTGTCTTGCCCGAATGCCAAGTCCAATTGCCATGGCAAGATTCGCAAGTCACCAGCGTAAAACTTCCAGGCACTGGAAATGGATCGCCTGCATTGTATGGAGACTTTGCGTTTTTGCTTGCGGCTGATTCGGGCGATGCAACTCGGCATGTCGTAGCGGTCAACGTTGCCAAGAACAAAGTCGAATGGACCAAATCCTATCCGTCGACCAAACACACTCTGCACAAGTTCAGCTCGTACGCTTCCTCGACTCCGTGTGTCGATTCCGAACGACTCTATGTTGCATGGGCCGATCCGGAAAATGTCGTACTGAAGGCCATGACCCATGCTGGAGAGGAAGTCTGGACACGCAAGCTAGGACGATATGTTTCTCAACACGGCTTTGGAACGTCGCCGATTCTCGTCGATGGCAAGATCGTTCTATTGAACTCACAAGATGCACAGGAATTGCCTGCCGGGGTCGAACCAGGTGAAGACAAAATGCTTGCCGTTGATTGCAAAACAGGGGCAACCGTTTGGGAAACAGCCTTGCCCACGACCCGAGTCTGCTACGGCGTCCCCTCAATACGAAAAGTGGGCGATCGTACCGAATTGATTTGCAGTACCACGGCTCAAGGTATGTTTGGAATGGACATGAAGAATGGTTCGGTCGTTTGGTCACACAACTGCTTTGAACAGCGTGTTTGCTCCTCGTCCGTTTTGCTAGGCAACATACTTATTGGTACCCATGGTTCTGGCGGCGGAAAAGACAACCGGCTCGTTGCATTTGACATCGATTCCCGTAAAGAACTCTTCCGAGTGAATCGCGCTGCACCTTATGTTCCAACACCTGTTTCGGTGAATGGTCTACTCTTTCTGTGGAGCGACAGCGGAATCGTTACTTGTGTGGAACTGTCCACAGGAACCAGTCTTTGGAACAATCGCATCGGAGGGGACTATTCCGGTTCGCCAGTTGTACTTGGTGACAAGCTGATCAATGTCTCACATGACGGTGTCGTGAACGTTCTTGCAACCACCCGCGAATTCAAGAAGCTTGGGGCGATTGAAACGGGCAAGACGGTCCGATCGACCATCGCGGCAGATGCGAAGAATGTGTTGCTGAGAACGGATAATGAGCTGTTGATTATTCGTTAGTGTCGGCAATGTGGAAGGCAACAGCCAGCTTTACTAAGCCCGAACGGGCTGCTACATCCTCTGACGGTGGTGTTAACCGGTAATAACCACCGGATGCGGTTCGAAAGCCATGCGATTTTATCCCTCGCCCCGTTTCGGCAACGTTGTGAAGCATTTCAAACAACGAAAACATCGGCTACGTTTCAATAGTCGCGTCGGAGAGGTGCGAATTTTG
>JAPLNL010000082.1 GCA_026692905.1 Planctomycetota bacterium | reverse complement strand
TCGGTGGCGGCTGCTTCATGATCGCTTGACCGATGTGCACAATCTCTGAGGCGTTTGGGCCAAAACAATGGACTCCCAAAATCTCCAAAGTATCACGATGAAACAGCAGCTTCAGCATCCCGATCGCTCGGCCGGTAATCTGCGCCCGAGCCAAACTCTTGAATTGAGAATGCCCCACTTCGTAAGGGATCTTCGCCTCCGTCAATTCTCGTTCCGACCGTCCAATCGAGCTAATCTCAGGACTAGTGTAAATACCATTCGGGACATCCAATAGTTTCATTACCCCCTCATCCAGCCCCTCGATGTGCTGAGCTGCAGCCCTACCTTGCATGTACGCTGCGCTGGCTAACGAAGGAAAGCCGATCACGTCTCCAACCGCATACACATTGGGACACGTCGTCTGAAAACGCTCGTTGACTTTCAAAAGCCCTCGCGAATTGGCTTCGACACCGATGCACTGTAAATTCAAGTCTTCGGTATTCCCAGAACGGCCGTTTGCCCAAAGCAATACATCCGTCTTGACTTGCTTGCCACTCTCTAAAAAGAGCACAACGCCATCGTCGTGCGCCTCGATTTTAGCGAAAGTTTCGTTATGACGAAGAACAACGCCCGAGTCTCGCATATGGTAACTCAGAGCGTCGATTATCTCATCGTCCAAGAACTCCAGCAATTTCGCTCGCGTGTTGACGAGGTTCACTTTGATTCCAAGATTCCGAAACATCGAGGCATACTCGCAACCGATCACCCCTGCACCGTAGATCGTAATCGACTGCGGCTTGAACGAAAGTTCAAGGATCGTATCGCTGTCGAAAACGCGAGGGTGAGAGAAATCGACTCCCTCCGGACGAAACGGCCTTGAGCCGGTCGCAAGAACGATGCTCTCGCCGGTAATACGAGTCTCTCCGTCGATTTCAACCGTGTTGGCGTCGATCAATTTCGCCTTGCCATGAATGACCGGGACATTGTTGCGTTCGTAAAACGTCTGACGCATCGACACCTGTTTGGAAATAATCGCTTTGCTACTAGACCGCAATTGCGCGAGAGTCGGATTGAGGTGAATCCCGAGCTCGCGCATCATCGGATTGTTCATAGCCTCCATCACTGAGTAAATGGAGAACCGCAGGGCCTTGCTTGGGATCGTTCCCCAGTGAGTACAGCCTCCACCGATCTTGTCATACGCTTCGATGACAGCCACTTTTTTTCCACCCTTGGCGGACTGCATCGCGGCCCCCTCACCACCAGGGCCTGTTCCAATTACAACAACATCGTACTGTTGGTTCGTCATCGCGTTGCAAATTCGTTTTTGATTGTTTTCAGGATAGAATTCGGCTAATTCACTAGCCGAACCTAACTTTGGTTAGTCGATTACCAAGGCCTAGACGTGATCGATCCATCTTCCGGACTGCTTGCCATGGCATATAGTCTACGCGGAATTCGCCCCGCCTGGTAAGCCAACCGACCAGATAATGTTGCATGCTTCATCGCCGTAGCCATGGCAACCGGATATCTTGCATGAGCGATGGCCGTGTTAAGCAAAACGCCGTCCGCCCCCAACTCAAAGGCCATCGAAACGTCACTCGCAGTACCCACGCCCGCATCCACAATTACCGGATAGTCCGGATCACCCGCCTTCAAGTATTCTAGAATGATACGAAGATTGTTTGGATTCAATATACCTTGGCCGCTCCCGATCGGAGAGCCCGCGGGCATCACGCTTGCCGCTCCAGCCGCCTTAAGCCGAACCGCCATAATCGGATCGTCGCTGGTGTAACACAACACCTGAAACCCTTCGGCAACAAGCAACTTACAGGCCTCCAAAGTCGCAATGGGGTCCGGCAAAAGCGTCTTCGAATCGCCTAGCACCTCCAATTTGACCCAATCGGCACCTGGGTTTTCCAACGATTTCAAAATCTCTCGCCCAAGCCTTGCCACCCGGACTGCATCGGTTGCGTTATAACAGCCAGCAGTATTCGGCAGCAACGTATACTTTGCCAAATCAATGTAGTCCAGCAAGTTCTTGCCTTCGCGATCGTAAAGCTTTTCGCGACGAACTGCGACTGTCACGCAGTCCGAACCACTTGCTTCCAAAGAGTCTTTCATTAACTGCAAGGAATCGTATTTGCCCGTTCCTACGATCAAACGACTTTTCAAGATGTGGCTACCAACGCGGAGAGGCTGGCTATCAGGAACAGCCGAGCTGGCAGGTGCCGGTATCGGTGGTTCTGCCATATCAACCGCCACCAACCAAAGTCACTACCTCGATTTTGTCGCCGTCGCAAAACACTTGAGACGCATAATGATCTTTAGGTAAGATCTCTAGATTCAGTTCGACAGCGCAAAAACGGCTTTCCACTTTTGCCAAGCGTAACAGGTCTTCCATGGTCGTTTTCTCGTCGACCTCACTCTGCACCCCGTTAAACTCAATCGTGATCATTGGCAACTACTTGCTCAATTCCACTTTGACTGCGGCTGGCTGCGAATCCTCAAGAAGCGCTGGATTCATGATCAAATTCTCTCGGTAGCCTTGGGCATCCATCATGGTGAATCCCAAAAACAAAGCTACGAAAATCAAGCTGCTGAAGATGATGATCGCATTCAATGGCTTGTCCCAAAGCAAGTGCATGAAGAATGCAATAACCAAGCCTGCTTTCACTGTCGCAATGGCAAGCGACATCCACACTTCGAGATTCCCAAGGCTAAACGTCGATTGATAAACCGTCGCAACAGTCAGCAGGAGCAGTGCAAAAAAAACTGCCAGCAACATCCAAATGGGCATTGGGTGCGAGAAATCGCCATCGTGGCCATGGCCGTGGTCATGCGAATCGCTGGTGTGATCTGCTGTTGGTGCTGACATGATATTGAAGACTGAAGATGGAGTGGTGGGCAACGAATCAAACGAAAGACGGGAATCCTCACGTCAAACTACGTGATCAAATACAACAGCGGAAACAAGTAAATCCAAATGAAGTCGACCAAGTGCCAGTAAAGCCCTACGTTATCGACAGGCCCATAGTACTTTGAGTGGAATTCAAATCGAGCTGACTTGACGATTAGCCACGTGATAACGGCCATCCCGCCCAAAATGTGGAAAGCGTGAACACCCGTCATGCAATAGTAGATGCTAAAGAACAACCCAGCCATACCCTTCTGATTGACATTGGATTCTGGTGTATTGGTCTCGGCGGGCGAGACGGCGACGTCATGCGTAACAACTTCGGCTTCGCCCAATAAATTGACGGACGGTGCAGAAACCTCTTTCGCATGGTCATGCCCTGCATGATCAGAATGCTCGTGACCGTGTGCATCAGCACCTGCTGATGCGTGTGAATCACCATGACTTTCTTCTGCCTCAAGAACTTGCCCAAGCTTGACACCTCCGAAGAAGCACGAAGCGGCGACGACGAGCGGTCCTGCAACTCTCAAATGAAATTTGCTGGCAGAGACAAAAGCGTAAACGTAGTAAAGCACAAAAGCCACCAAAAGAATCAAAGCCGGAATACACAAGTACCACAAGTAGGGCACCGTAGAGTGGGGGGCACCCTCGACTTGCGAAACGTAGTACTTCCCTGGAAACAAACCTAATCCCCATTTGTGACTATATTCAACCGCCTTGACCCCAAGGAAAATGGCCGCGCAACCCAAAGTCGCTCCAAGCATCCCAATGAGAGTCTTGGTCTGCTTGAGTTGAGAAGCACGTACAGCCCATGCCATGGTTAGCGAACTAAACAACAACACGCCTGTGTTGATCGCACCAAGTTTTTCGTTCAAAAAAGTCGAACAAAACTCAAACACTTCCGGGTTTCGGTTGCGATACAACGCGTAGGCGCAAAACATACCACTGAAGAATAGGACTTCCGTGACCAAGAAGATCCACATTCCCAATTTACCCGCATCAAATTGCTGCTCCGCATCATCGAAATGGTGCGCAAGCCAAGCTGGATGCTCGTGGTGTGCGTCGTGTTCATGATCCGTGGGTGATGGTGCTACCGCAGTAGTCATAGTTATTATCGTAAGTTGGTGGTTTTGTGACTTGTTTACTTCTTCTTGAAGTAGCTGCCTGTCTTAGGATCAAATTCGATCTTCGAAAAATCGTAGGGATCGCCAACCGTAGGTGCAGAACTAAAGTTGTCATGCGGCGGTGGCGAAGAGCATTCCCACTCTAGAGTGGCTCCCCCCCATGGGTTTTTTGGGGCTTTGCTTCCATAAAATAGCGAGTGCAAAAGTACCAAAAGTGCGACCAACAACCCCACACCCAACATGAGAGCCCCAATCGTTGACAACTGGTGCAAAAGCTGGAATTCAGGTTTGTACGAAGCATATCGCCTGGGCATTCCGCGGGTTCCAAGCACGAACTGTGGCAAGAAGGTCAAATTAAAACCGACGAAAATAATCGACGCTGACAAAATACCACCAAAGTCGTTAAACATCTTCCCGGTCATCTTTGGCCACCAATGGAACAATCCTCCCAAGAACGCGATCAGCGTTCCACCCATCATCACGTAGTGGAAGTGGGCAATGACGAAGTAAGTCGCGTGCAAGTGCATATCTGTTGACAACGCGCCCAAGAACAATCCGGTCAATCCACCGATCGTGAACAAGAAAATAAACGCTAGTGCATAAACCATCGGCGTATTCAATGAAACTGTACCTTGGTACATCGTTCCAATCCAGTTAAACACTTTGATGGCGGAAGGAATCGACACAGTGAAGGTCAAGGCACTGAATACGATTGTAGTGACGTCAGCCATTCCGCTCGTGAACATGTGGTGGCCCCAGACAAGGAACCCAAACAATGCGATCGCTACCGAACTGTAGGCAATCATTCGATATCCGAAAATTCCCTTGTGACTATGAACGCTCATCAATTCGCTGATAATACCCATCGCAGGCAAAATCATAATGTAAACAGCGGGGTGCGAGTAGAACCAAAAAAAGTGCTGGAATGCAATTGGGTCACCATTCAGTCTGGAATCAAAAATACCAATACCAAGCAATTTTTCGGCAGCCAACAACAGCATCGTGATACCGAGAACTGGCGTTGCAAGAACCTGAATGATCGAGGTCGAATAAACTGCCCACAAGAACAAAGGCATACGAAACCAAGTCATCCCCGGCGGTCGCATCGTATTGATCGTGACGATGAAATTCAGACCAGTAAAGATGGAGCTAAAGCCAAGGATAAACACCCCAAGCGTTGCTGCGATAACGGGGCCTTGGCTCTCGATGCTGTACGGAGTGTAAAAGGTCCATCCTGTATCAAGTCCGGTAGCAAAAAGTGAAAACAGAAAAAAGATCGCGCCAGCAATCCAAAGATAGAAACTTCCTAGATTCAATCTTGGAAAAGCCACGTCTTTGGTGCCGAGCATGATCGGCAATAGAAAATTGCCAAGGGCTGCCGGAATGCTAGGGATGATAAACAAGAACACCATCACCGCACCGTGCAAAGTGAAGACTTGGTTGTACGTCTTGTTCAGCAACCAAGCCTGATTTGCTTCAAGATTGGGAGTCCACAAGTGAAGACGAATCATTAAAGCTAGAACACCGCCTAGTGCGAATGCCGACATCACGCCAACGAGGTACATCATCCCAATTCGTTTGTGGTCGAGCGTCAAAGCCCAACTCAAAAAACCAGACGAATGCGTCAGGTAGTTATCTTCCTTGCCCGCCTCTGGGTGTGTGGCTGGCATTGTCACTGGATTAGTAACAACACTCATGGGTCTATTCCTGTCCGTAAAATGGTACTATTTGAATGGTGGATCGATCTACTTTTTCGCTGGAGGCGTTTCCGACTCGAGCGATTTGATAAACGCAGCCAACGCCTCGACCTGCTCGATTTTCAGTTGGCCTTTATACGACTGCATGTTTCCGGCTCCTTCGTAACCCTTCCTTCGCTGTCTGTCTGGGTCCATGATGGAATTCAAAACATACTCCTCGTCAAACAAGGTTTCTTTGCCGCTTGCGTCCGCACCCTTAACCAACGGAACAGGTTTCCCCCATGAGCCGTTATACGACGGACCTGGTCCTGCCGCTGAGCCTTCCTTACCAGCATAGTGGCACGTTTTGCAGCCCTTGCGTTCATACAACCACTTACCTCGTTCAACAATGTCCTCAGGCTCCTTAATTGCCTCGGCCAAAAATTTGGCATAAGCCTCTTCGCTTTCAACAAAGACCTTCGTATTCATCGTACTGTGATTGTCGCCGCAGTACTCACTGCAAAACAGGTCGTAGGTTCCCTCCAGAGTCGGCGTAAACCAGCTGTAGTGGAACCGACCCGGTATGATGTCTCGTTTCACGCGAAAGGAAGGAACGTAAAAACCGTGATTGACGTCTTCCGACCGCATGATCATTTTTGACGGGCGACCAACTGGAACATGCAGCTCTGGGCTTTCAGCTCCGTTTGGATACTTGAAATTCCAACTCCACTTTTTGGCAATGACCTTGATGTCTTCGGTGCCTGCAGGTGGTGGGCTTTGCATGTCCAAATACCCCAATAACCCCTGCCAGAAAATCCAACCAGCGATGAACGTTGGGATCACAGACCAAAGCACTTCAATGGTTGTGTTGTGCAATGCTTCAAACGAACCTTTGTATCCTGGCCGCTCACGATACTTCACGGTGAAGTAAATCATCGCAGCAACAATGGGCACGAAGAACGCAACACTGATGTACACGATGGCGTTGTACAGCCAATCCACATCGTGTGCGAACGTCGACGCTTGCTTTGGAAACCAAAACGTGTCATTAATGTCAGCTAAAAACGTTGGTATCATTTGAATTAATGGGACGGTGAAGTTGAATCGATAATCGAAGTTGCGATTTGAATGGGTGGTTTACTTCGAGCGTTGTTTCTTGATCGTTTCGAAGAAATCCAAAAAGGCAAAGAGGCAATAAGACCGAATGTGACAAACAGACCTGCGGCGATCGACAGCAAAGTCTTGCCGCTGGCGGTGTAGCGATTTTCCATCGCGTCGTAATGGAAACACTTGAGTACGAATGCGTCCATGAAAGAACCAATTTTCCCCTCTCCTGCTTCCACCAAAGCCATCTTTAGAGTTTCCGGTGTGAAGCCAATTTCGTACAAGTACCGAGTGATTCGGCCCTTGGGTGAGATGAAGATCGCAGCAGCTGCGTGGTTGTAACGGTCATGCTTTGCATCGAAGGTATAGTTGAAACCAACTGCCTTGGTGATTGTCTGAATGTTCGCTTCGGAACCGACCAAAAAACTCCAGCCCTTGGAGCTATGGTTATCCGAAAGACTATCACAATATTTCGCTTTGGTTGCTGCAGCTCGCTCCCGGCTTTCACGAGGATTGATACTAATCGAAACCATTTTGAAATCCTTACCGAGCCCTAACGAACTGACTTCGTTAATCCCACGCGAAAGTCCATTCAACTGAGCGACACACAACCCAGGACAGTCACTGTAATTCAAGGTTAGAATAATTGGATTGCCATCCTTGAGCAATTCGCCAATCGAGGTCACTCCACCATCATCGTCCATAAACGGAACGTTCAGTGGAACATCGTCTCCAAGCTTCTCTTCTATGGAAACGCCGTCAAGTCGAGCAGGGAGTTTGTCGTCCATTCCAAACGCGAACGAACAAGCGAGGACGCATAAAAATGCAGCCAACGCTCCTTTCTTCGATTTCATGGTGACAAGCATCATCTAACTCTTTCAAACAGAAAAATTTATCCCTAGGCTCCTGGTGTCGATCCCAATTCCTTTAAAATCAATTTCTGGGCTTCCTCAATCGGAATTCGAATTACCTTCTTCATCGTGGGCTGCTCGCCCTTTTTGGCAACAGGTGCACTTTCGTCAATGACTTCAACCCTCTTAGCTGAACCGCTAAGAGAACCGAGCTGTTCACTCTTGATCTTGGTTGCTGCATCAATAATCTTGGTGTCTTTTCGGGAGCGTTCGAAATTCAACATGGAATAACAGAGAGCCTGCGTCCCCTGCAGAACGATCACCAATATCACAACACTCAACACCGTTGCGTAAGCGATCATTTTCGTATTTAGGTCGTCGTATCGTGCCATGATTTTTGTTGGTATCGAAAATCCAGAGTGAAGTAAACCTAATTACAGGATCGGATTGGTGTAGGCCATCGCTTCAGGTAGGCGAGGGTCACGCATAGCCACAAGCGGAACACCATCGGCTCGCCAAATGAACATCGAAGCGAAAATCGATAACATCCCAATTCCTCCCAAAAAGTGCCCCAACAGTGGTACCAACTGAGCTGGTCCTGCGTTTGGCATCACCAAGAAAGTCATGTCGTACCAGTGAGCAAATAACAACCAAACGGCACCAATCGTCAAAGCCGTGCGATTACGCCTGATGTGGCGACTCATCAGGAACAGAAAAGGAATAATGAAGTGGATTGGGATAATACAGTAGGAAAATGTCATCCATCCATTATCGAGTCGAACTTGGTACCAGAACGTTTCCTCGGGAATGTTCGCATACCAAATCAGAACAAGCTGCGAAAAAGCAATGTAGGACCAAAACATAACAAATCCAAAAAGAAACTTGCCCATGTCGTGGAAGTGCTCAACCGTGACAAGCTTCTGTATTTTCCCGGCGTTTTGGAGCAGCATGTTGATAACGATCATCACCGCAAAGAAACTCATCATACTACCCGCGAAGAGATACACGCCGAAAATCGTGCTATACCAATCCGCGTCGATGCTCATCAACCAATCGAATGCCGCAAAACTAGCCGATAACGAAAACAACATAATCAGAGGGCCAGCCCATTTTTGTCGGAGTAAAGATAGCTCGGCGTCACCGGACTCATCTTGGGCTCGACTAATTCGGAAAAACCAGTTGGCGGTCAGAATCCAATATGTAAAGTAAATCACTGTCCGCAGCGTGAAAAACTCTTTCGAAAGGTAAAATGTCGCCTTGCTCGCGATGACACTGCTGTGAATGTTCTTGCCATTCCACTCATACAGTGCGGAACTGCCAGCGAAAAGCATCGCAATGATCGGGATAAATAGCAACGCAAGGTAAGGAATCATCATCATCAGGATTTCAGCCACGCGGCGGATGGAAGTACTCCAGCCCGCGCGAGTCAAAAATTGCACCAAGATGAAAAACAAGGCACCTAGCGTGAACGAAAATACGTACACGAAATTCGCAAGGTACGAGTGGCATAGATACTTGAATCCCTGCTGGTTATCTTCGCCAGTTGAGCTGCCGCCGAAGGCGCACAGAAATCCAATGCACAAGAGGATCAGCCCTGCCGACAATAAAATGGGTGCCTTGGCCCGCCAGGACTCAGGCAATTCGATGGTTGATTTTTCGTAGTTCAGGTTCATTATTTGACTTCGTCTAGTGTCTTAACCATATCCGCAGGAACTTCGCTCAAATCCGCATTACGCGATTTTTGAAGAGCTCGAACATACAACACAATCGCCCAACGTTCCTTCGGATTCAAAGAAGAGGCGTAAGACGCCATCTTTCCCTGCCCCTTGGTGATCGTATGGAAAATTTGTCCAACCGGCTGGCTCCGAACTTTGTCGACGTGCAGTGAGGTCGGTGCTAACCAATACCCTTGAGCCAGCGAATCTGCTCGCTTGTGAACCAATCCGTCGCCAAATCCTGCGTAGCCGTGACATGCGGAACAGTAGGTTTCGAATTTTTGCTTCCCTACAGCTATGTTTGCTTCATTCACTTCGATAGGAAGCTTATCAATCCACGGCAAATTCAATGTAGCTGAGGGTGCGGCAGGAGTTTGCGCCGAACCGTCCGATGTAAGTCCAGATGCAGGTGAAGCCGCGGAACTATCTGTCGCTTTTGGCTCCTGAAGCGAAACGAACTTTCCTGTCTCTAATGTATCAATCGCGGTTAGTTTGGACGGATCGTAACCTAGATAAAACGGATCCTGTTCTTCCAATTGACCTCGACCAACCGTACCTTTGACCTGAGGTCGCATGGACCTTCCGTCTGCGAAAATCGTCGTTGTTTGTTGGGCCTTTTTCTTCGGCTGGAAGTCCATGTCGAAAAAGACGTGGAACCGCGGAGCCGTGCTGTATCCAGCACGGATGTTCAAAATAATCATGGCCGGAATCAAGCCAGCGATCACTAACAAAATCGTCCCAAGAATAATCGGCCTTGGCAATGCACTCGGTGTCGTATCTTCCAATACCTCGTCCAACGAATCAGGATGTGTTCCACCTAGAAGCTCTTTCACGGAATCACGATTGTAGTACTTGTCAGCGGCCTCTACGTACAAGAAAAATCGATCGTTCGTCGCTCGATCAAAACGCGGATTCGTGAAAACAGGGTTGCTGAACTTCGGTAACTGGTTTAACGCGATCATGCCCAAAAAGGTCGTGAACGCAGAAAACAACACTGTCAGCTCGAAAGCGACAGGAATCGATGCTGGAGTGATGCCGAACGGCTTAGCCGAGATAATGTACTTGTAATCGACGCCATTCATCCACCACTGCATCAACAACGCAGTGCTCAAACCCGTCAAACCGGCACACAACACAATGAAAGGCAAAATCGTTGGTTTGATCCCTAACGCCTCATCTATTCCGTGCACGGGAAACGGTGTGAAAGCGTCGGTTTTGGTATAGCCCGAATCACGCACCTTCCGCGCCGCAGCCAACAGGCTGTTTTCGTCCTGGTATTCAGCCATCCAGCCGAACGCCTTGGGCACTTTCTTTTCTGTTGTCTTGCGTGGCTTATGCTCACTCATGATTCGTATTGGTTAGCGCAGTTAAAATTGGTTATTTGGTGTGGCCGCCATTCGGCGTCCGCTTAACTAGTTCGTTGTAGACTAGTGATTGTGGCCGTGAGCTCCTTCGGCATGCTCTGAATGTGCTGCTGCCGACATGATCCCTTTGACTTCAGACATCGCTATCGTCGGCAAAAATCGGCAGAACAACAGAAACAGTGACATGAATACCCCAAAACTCCCGAAGAACATTAGTCCGTCAAACAGGGTTGGTCTAAAATAGCCCCACGAGCTTGGCAGAAAATCACGACTAAGCGAAGTCACCGTGATCACAAAACGCTCAAACCACATCCCAATGTTCACAAAAATCGAAATGACCACCATCCAAAATGGCGACGTTCGAAGCTTCTTGAACCAGAACAATTGAGGGGAAATTACGTTGCATGTTACCATCGTCCAGTAAGCCCACCAATACGGTCCAAACGCCCGATTCATGAACGTGAAGCCTTCGTACTGGTTTTGGCTATACCAAGCCATGAAGAACTCGGTCGCATAAGCCAGACCAACCAATGAACCTGTCGCAAGAATGATCTTGTTCATATTGTCCAAGTGACGCAACGTAATCAAATTCTCCAACTTGTAGATCGCCCGCAATGGTACCAACAGCGTAACCACCATCGCAAAACCACTGAAAATAGCCCCGGCAACGAAGTACGGTGGGAAAATGGTCGTATGCCAGCCCGCCACCTGCGAAACAGCGAAGTCAAAACTAACGACTGTGTGCACCGACAATACCAGTGGAGCAGCGAAAGCGGCAAGCAATGTGTAAGCTTTTTCATATCGCAACCAGTGCCTCGACGAGCCAGTCCACCCAAGACAGAGAATTCCATATACCATTCGACGCAACGGCGATTTGCTTCGGTCGCGATAGGTGGCCAAGTCAGGAATCATTCCCATGTACCAAAACACGAGAGATACCGACGCGTAAGTTCCAACTGCGAACACGTCCCATAGCAGCGGGCTACGAAACTGAGGCCACATCCAGAGATTCAAACTAGGGTAGGGCAACAACCAGAACGCAAGCCAAGCACGCCCTACGTGAATTCCAGGATAAATACCCGCACAAATGACCGCGAAAATCGTCATCGCTTCGGCGGCGCGATTGATACTGGTTCGCCAGTTCTGCCGGAACAAAAACAAGATTGCAGAAATCAATGTTCCCGCGTGGCCAATACCGACCCAGAACACGAAATTCACAATAGGCCAGGCCCAGAAAACAGGGTTCATGTTACCCCAAATTCCAACGCCTTTGTAAATCAAAAATGTGATCAATGTTAGAAACGAGACAGCCGTCATCGACGAGAACCCAAAGAGCACCCACCAAAGCATGGGCTGCGCATCTTCGGCAACTCGGCAAACAATATCCGTCACCGACCCATACGTCTGATTGCCAGTGACTAACGGCGCTCGTCGTCCCGGAATATCATCGGTATTGTCAATTTCTCTCGGATTAAAAGAATTAGCTATGGTCGCCATGGTGACCCGATTCGTTTGAGTGTTCTTCCCCATGCAAGCTGCCGGGTCGTTTTGGTGCAATCTGGACAGATGTCGTCAACCGCTTCGGTATGTTGCGAATACGGGACAAATAAAGCGTTCGTGGTTTGATGTTCAATTCATCCAGAACCGCATAAGCACGCGGATCGGCTTGAGATTGGAAAACCCGGCTTGTCTTGTCATTCAGGTCACCGAACACAATCGCTTGTGTCGGGCAGGCTTCTTGGCATGCTGAACGAATATCGCCATCGTGCACCCTGCCGTCACCTACGGTCCGCGACTTGATCTTGCCGTTTTGGACTCGCTGAATGCAATACGTGCACTTTTCCATAACCCCTCGACCACGAACCGTGACTTCGGGATTGAGAACGAGCGACTGGAGTTTTTGCGATGCTTGTTCTCGGTTGTCTTGCCAGCCGTAATAATAACCGTATTCGGTGTTGTAATTGAAGTAGTTGAAACGACGCACTTTGTACGGGCAATTGTTACCGCAATATCGCGTTCCAATACATCGGTTATAAGCCATCGCGTTGATGCCTTCCTCTGTGTGAACTGTAGCCGCAACCGGGCACACCTCTTCGCAAGGTGCCGTCTCGCAGTGAGCACAAGCCATCGGCTGCGTCACGATCGTGGCATCAATCGGATCCTTGAACGATTTGCCAGCCGCCTTCATCGCATCTTGATCGCATTCAAAATATCGGTCAATTCGCAACCAATGCATCTCACGACCGCGAATCACTTGCTCCTTGCCTACGATTGGAACGTTGTTCTCTGCTTGGCATGCGACAACGCAAGAATTGCACCCCGTGCACTTGTTCAAATCGATTGTCATCCCCCATTTGTAGCTTTCGTCTACTCGCGGTTCTTTCCAAAGCGACTTGTTATCGAAGTGATGCTCGACGGTATCGTAAGTGAAACGCGCATTCTTCTTGTATTCATCCAGAGTTCCCTCTCGAACCAACTGAGGTGCCCGTTTGGCTTGTTCAGCCATCCCGCCTTCGTCTAAGGCAAAGTGATCCTGGGTTGTCGCCAACGGATAGGGCTCACTCGTTCCGATCGCCTCAATTCCCGTGTAGATCGCAGCTTGCTCCCATCGTCGGAACGAAGCAAGGTTCGTGCCGACAGCACCAGCGATAATTCCACCCTTGGCTTTCGACCGACCGTAACCCAAGTTGACCGTAAACGAACCTTCAGCATGCCCAGGGACAACAAACACCGGCAACTTCACAGTCGCTGCACCTTGCTTCAAGGCAACCAACTCACCTTGTTTTAGGCCAAGCTGATTCGCCGTTCCAATGCTGCAAACAGCAGCGTTATCCCAAGTCAATTTGGTAATCGGCTGAGCCAACTCTTGAAGCCAACCGTTGTTCCCAAGCCGCCCGTCATAAACAGAATCGCTCGGATGCAAGACCACTTCAATCTTGGACTTGTCCAACTCAAGCCGAATATCTCCATCCGGCAACGCATAAGCCTTGGTTGTTAATTCACCCGCACTGAGAGTCGCCCCATCAACCTTCAGTTCACCCGAGAAAACCTTACCACCGGTTCCATCTACGAAACCGATATGCAACGCTTCCTTCCACGCACGCTCAGAGAGCATTCCACCAACAGCCAACCGGGCTGTTTCCATGACGATTTTCTGCCCATCAACCTCAGGCAAATCAGCCATGATCGACAAAAATTCAATCGGCGACTTGCTACCAACTAACAGAGGAGCAATCATCGGCTGGCCGACACCCAACACTCCATCCAAAGACTGAACGTCGCCCCACGCCTCCAAAGGATGCGTAGCAGGTACTGTCCAAGCACAATAATCTGCGGTTTCATCATCGTAATTCGACAAATAAACCACATCGCCAATCGCTTTCATGGCGTCCGCAAGGTTGATATCGCCAGCCACTGTAAACACAGGATTGGGTGGCAACACCCAAAGCGATTTGAATTCCTTTGCCGAAGCCACAAACTCGTTGAGCTTCATCGCTTTGAATTCTGCTAGTTCGTTCGGAACTTCAAAGATATTGACGGTCTTGCCGATGTTGCCAAGCTTTGAATTGATCCGAATCGCGGCTAGCTGAACCTCAAGGCCATGGTGCGACCCGACCGCCAACAAACAAGCACCCTTGTTCGCAAGCAAATCGCTTGAAATGGACTCGATCACCCTCTTAGCTCGCTCAAGTCCCTTGAGCTTGTCATAGGTGACCTCTTCCGCCTTATCTTCCACGATTATCCCTGCATCGATCGCATCTTCGATCTTCTTCAACAAAATCGCAATCTGTGAAGCCTGCAGAGCGAGCCGAAAATCAGCAGCCGAGCCAGTTACTGAATACTGAGACTCGACGCTGTACAACCGATTCATCCACTCGCCTGTTGGAGAGCGATGATTTGAAAACTGTCGAGAGTATTGAACGGAATTGACATCGGCGCCAAGCAAATCCGCATCGAGCGAAACAATCACCCTCGCTTTATCTAGGTCATAGACCATCGATGTTTTGCCAGCACCAGCTGCATCAAGCGCCTTGGCGATGTTTCCTGAGAAAACGGATTCATAGCGAACCAAAGTCGCTTTCGGATACTTTTTCAATACTTCCGCGAGCACCCGACGGACCGATGGGCTTCGAGTTGGCTCATACAGGATCGCCAGACCACTCCCCTGGGTTTCAGCAAGTGCCACGCGACTCTTTGCAACGTACTCACCAAATACTTCCCAGCTCTTCAACGAATTCTTGTGGTCATCCGGATCCGCTTTCTTGTCCGCCTTCACAAATCTTTCAGGAACCCCGCCCGGCGCCAAGCGGTTCAAGCAACCCGGAATTCGATCTTGGTCGTAAAGCGACAGAATCGCCGCCTGAGTGAACGAATCTGTTCCTTTCGAGCCCTGCTTACGACGCAACTCTTTATTGCCGCCGAAATCGGACGCCTGACTATTCGCATAGGCAGGGTGGTCTACATTTCCGTCCAGCTTGACCGGCCGACCTTCCAAGCTCGTCACCAACGCGTTGACAGATCGACCAGCCCATTCAAAATTTGTTGCGAAATACTCCGCAACACCTGGAATTCGACCCTCTGGACGAACAACGAAAGCAGCGACTTCCTCGCGATTGTACCGACATCCAGCCACCCCGCCCAAAGCGAGGGACGCCCCCATCATTTGAAGCCATCGACGACGCGAAACACCCTCAGGAAACTCAGAAGCCGCCTGTGGGAATTCTCGCGACAAAAACTGCTCAAACTCAGGGGTTTGCTGCAATTCGTCTAAACTGCGGAAATAACGCTTTTGGTGATCAATACCGGATTGGCTCATCGGTGGCAGACTGCACAATTAGTTTGAGGATTGATGTTTTTCTCTTCTTTTAGCTTCTTGCCCAGGGCCAACTGCTCTTCTGGCGAGCCAGCGGTCCACGCAAGGTTCGTGATTTCTTCGACCGGTCGCAAATGAGGCTCTGGGTGCCTATGGCAGTCCACACACCAGGTCATCGACTGGTCTTTGTCTTGATGAACGATGTCCATCTGATCCACCCTGCCGTGGCAGGTCACGCAGGAAACACCACGGTTCACGTGGGCCGAGTGATTGAAGTAAACAAAGTCAGGCAATCGGTGAATCCGTACCCAATCGACCGACTCCCCAGTCCGCCAACTGTCGTGAATCGGCTTGAGCTTATTGCTCTCCGGATGCACAGCCGATAGAAGAGGTGCTCCTGCCGCCGTCTTTGGACTGTGGCAATTGATACACGTTTGAGTGGCCGGTACGCTTGAATGAGCGGACTTGTCTACCGAATTGTGGCAATAACGACAGTCCATTTTCAGCTCACCTGCGTGCAAAGCGTGGCTAAAGGGTACGGGCTGCTCGGGTCGGTAACCTGTATTCAAGGTCACCGGGCTAGTTGCACCGAGGAACAAAACCCCAGCGTATGCACCACCGGCAGCACCTAGAACTCCTAGCAAAGCTAGGAATTTGTTCGTCCAGCGAGGGAACAAAAATCGTTGCATGATGGATTAAAGTGTCGCTTCTTTCTGGCAATCTCCACGCCACATGGCGTGCGGACATTAGTTTCGCAAAGTTTACTACCTACCAGGACTTGGTGGAAGGCAGCTTCAAAAAAGATACTTTCCAAGAGTCGGGTCGTTTCGTCATTTGCCTAACCGTAATGTTGGCAATTTTGTTGTCACGGGAACAAAGAGACAAATAGTCGCAGCTTGCAAATCATGCCATTGCTTCAATCCGCAAAAGTCAATTTCGCGGACTGCGCCGCGGACTGCGCCGTGGATTGTCCGCAAATGCGAGGCTCCTCCGCCGTTTTGCCCCATGATAGGCAGAATCGGTGCGAAATCTTTGATCCAAATGGGGTAGGAGAATTCTGAAGAACTATGATAAAAAGCTTGTCTAAGTCTGCACTGTAGCTGGTTTTGTCAGAAACCAGCTACCGCGTTTTTACCGCTTCAACACCTTTCGGAACCTCCTCCCATGAATGTACCGATGGACATTTCTCGACGCGATTTTTGTGAACTCGCCATTTTGGCCGCAACGACCGCTCTCGCCGCAGGTGCCGCTTCCAACAGCTTGATCGCAGCTGTGCCCGAGCCGAAACCGCGCGTCGGACCCAACGAGAAACTGCGAGTTGCGACCATCGGCGTCAATGGCCAAGGGGGAGCTCACCTGGATGAATGGCGACGACTTTCCAATGTGGACGTCGTAGCGATTTGCGATTGTGATCCAGCCGCTTACGCAAAAGTAATCGGCAAGTTCAAGGATGCAGCGATTCAGCCTGCATACGTTCAAGACGTTCGAAAACTACTAGAGGACAAATCGATCGACGCCGTTTCCATTGCGACTCCGAACCATTGGCATGCTCTCATGTCGGTATGGGCAATGCAAGCAGGGAAAGATGTTTATATCGAAAAGCCTTGTAGTCATAATGTTCGCGAAGGACGCGTGATGACCCAATGGGCACGTAAATTAGGACGCATCTGCCAAATGGGTGTTCAGAGCCGAAGCATGACTGGAATGCGTTCGACGCTGGACTTTGTGCACAGCGGAAAGATCGGCAAGGTGAGTGTGGCAAAAGCCATTTGCTTCCGCCGTCGAGGCAGCATCGGAATGGTGGACACTCCTGCGCCGATTCCAGCCGACATGGACTTTGATCTGTGGTGCGGCCCGGCTCCGAAAGTTGTTCCTATTCGAAAGAAGTTGCATTACGATTGGCATTGGGTCGGTGCGACAGGAAACGGTGACCTCGGCAACCAAAATCCTCACGAATTGGACAAAGCACGATGGGGACTTGGCAAACAAGAACTACCCAAACGAGTGCTCAGTATCGGTGGCCGATTAGGCTATATCGATAACGGCGACGTAGCCAACAGCCAGGTGACTTTTTACGAGTGGGATGATGCACTGCTCATCTCGGACGTTCGCGGCTTGGACATCAAATCGAAAGTGACATTTGGACTCAAGGGAGTTACACCATTCGACGGAGCATCGAATCTCTGGTACGGAACGGACGGTTATGTGGTGGCACCGAATTACCGTTCGGGCGTCGCGTTTGACTTGGATGGTAATGTCATTGATAAGTGGAGCGGTGGAGAATACAAAGCGCATTTCGCGAATTTCGTAAAAGCGATTCTCAGTCGCAATCACAAAGATTTGCACTTGGACATCGAGGACGGACATCTGTCGAGCGCCCTGGCGCACCTTGGAAACGTTTCGTGGCGGCTCGGACAGGAAATGACACCCGGTTCAAGGCCAAAAGGTTGGTCGGACAACAAGTACATTGCGGATACCTTGACAAGCTTCGATGAATACACCAAGGAAAACGAAGTCGACTTGAGCAAGACCCAATTGGCTATGGGGCTAGAGCTAACGATCGATCCGAAAACGGAACGTTCCACAAGCGACAAGGCGAACGCAATGTTTACTCGAGAGTATCGGAAGGGATATGTGTTGCCAGAAGTTACGACCTGATACCGCTGTGAAGGCCAGGGGAATTCAACACAAAAAATCCCATCGGCTGGAATTATTCTACTAAGCAAAGCAGAAACCCTCCATGCTCGGAGGGTTTCCTTTGAAATCTTACCAATCAAGAAAAACCGATTGCGTTCATAAGTCTGAATCGTTTTTCTTTTCGGGGGCTCAGGTCATGCCAAAACCCTATGGTTGAACGTTAGCTGCCCAATGCAGTTAGCGTCGTCAGGATCGGATCGGTGAATGGTTTTACAAGATCGCCGACACCTGGAATACTCGCCACCTTGGCGATCAGGTCCTTGATAGCTCCAAGGTTCGATGTGATGAGGGACAAAACCGATGATTTGCCGGCAGCCGGAAGCTTATCAAACACGGACTTTACAGAATCCAGTTGGCTGGCTGCATCCTTGAGTTTCGGTAGGGCTGCTTCCGCGGTTGCGACATCCTTGATTCCGCCGAGAGAGTCGGATAACGAAGTGAACCAACCGGAAAGATCGCTGGTGAGTTTGACAGCTTCCGCAGGCAATGCAGGAGTCGATGGCAAGGTAACTTCTGGTAGTTTGGGTACTGGTACGGCTGGTACCTGTACGGCTGGTACCTTTATTTCTGGTGCCTTTACGGCTGGTGCTTGATTCAAGAACCACCACAAACCGCCCAGTACGCCGGCAAGTGCCAAGACGGGAAGCAAAAACTTGAGCGGTGACGCAGCGTCGCTAACAGTCTCGGCTGCACGACCAACATTTCGCCCAGCGGTCCCAGCAGCCGATCGGACTGCTTCGCTCGTATTGCTCAATCCTGGGATACTGGCTAGCGACAGCCCGGACGGTATTGCACTAGCAATGGCACTCTTGTTTTCTGAGAACAAACTTAATAGGCCTGCAGCATCGGGTGTCTTTCCCTTGAACGAGCTCATGACGCCTCCAAGGACCATAGGCATCAGATAACCCAGAAGCTTACTGGTTGAGTCCCCTCCCAATCCGGAGAATTTTGCAAGCGTCGAAACGATTCCAGAGAGCGTGCTTCCCCCTAATAAAGAAGTGAGCAGTCCAGTCCCTTTTTCAAGTGAAGCGCCGGACAGCATATCGCTCATTGAGCCGAGGCCACCCAGTGCAGACAGCAATTTCTGCATTCCACCAGCTTGTGAAGCAGAGCCCGCGAGGGCTGATAACAACGCAGGAACCGCGGCTCCAATCACAGACTTTGCTTGGGACTCATTTGCGCCGACTTGTCCGGCCAGTTTTCCCAAAACGTCGGGCGTGAGTTGACTCTTGATTAGGTCTACTAAATTCATTTCTTGTTCCACTTGATAATGTTTCTTGACATAACTCTAAGGGTTTTCCCTCGATACCACTGCTAGTATTGTCGAGAAATCAAAAACAGTCCAGCCGTCCAAAACAGGGGCCCAGTAATCCTGGGCCGCATTATCGCAGACGAAATGGAAACGCATTTTTTTGTTTGCATTGGCTTAGTCCTCAATCAAGTGAAGCTTGATTGAGTTCCTTTTTTTACAAAAAAACCAGAATATTCAAGGTGTTTTCTCGGTTTAAGGGTGGGGGTACACGAAAGCGTCGTGGCAAAGTGAATTGGAGTTGGGGAATTGCAACGCCGTAGCCAGAAACCTCCGTGAAAAAAGGATTAAGAATAAGATTCATAACCGAAATGCAATCAGATGAAATACTGAAAAACCACTACCCAACCTCGAAAATGGTATGTCCCACATCCTTACACACAAAAATGGTGTTCCCCACATCCTTACAACCTCAAAAATGGTATGTCCCACATCCTTACCCATCCTTACACAATCCTTACACTTCCGCCAATCCTTCCGGCAGGAACCTTCCATTTCAAAATCGTGTGTCTCGGCGGGAACTGGCAGGAACGAATGCGCATCGACAATTTGAATTTGACAAGTTTGTAATCATGGCATCACTGGCTCCCTCTCGTTCACTTACTTAGGATAGGTTAAATAAGCGAATAATCAGCGGCAATGGATCACCTCGATTCGTTTGATAGTAGGCAAAACAGAAAGTTGAATGGGTGCGATTATGATTCGTCAAATTGGAATCGCCGTTTTCTCGTTTTTAGTGATCTTCCATTCACAAGTCGAGGCGCAATACCGACATCACTATCGCAGCAGCTCCTATCATCGAAACGCAGCTGCGATGGCTCAAGCTCAAAAGAAGCAATGGATCAGCACGCTTCAAATGCAGCTTGCAGCTGCGCATCAGCTTCTGTCTAGCGCCGAATCAAAATCTTCTTTATCGCAGGCTTCGGCGTATGACGCCATGAACAAGCTGAACCTAATTCGAAAAGAAATGGAATCAGCAAGCGTTGAGGCACACGATGCATTCAAAGAACTGCAGATGGTCGAAGCGGACATAATGGAGTCCCAATCGGATCACTCCGAGTTCGCCGAAGCAACGAAGAAAGTGAATGAAGCGAAGTCGAACTTGCATGAAGTGTTTCATGAGCTGGCGCAGACACCGGTTGAGAATAGACAAGCGACGGAAGATTCGCTATTTCTGGAAATGTCGCGATTGACGGAGTCGCAACAAAGTGAGCTCAAGAACAATGCCAATTTTCGATTTGCCAAAGAGCAACTGGCGGCTTCGGAGCAACAGGTCATCGACATTCGAAAGAAGCTTTTTGATGGCAGCAAGGAATGGCGAAACGCTAAGCGGACGCTCGAGAGCGCACGCGTGGAGTCCCATTCCGAGGCTTCGAAGGCAAAGTCTGCTACCGTGACAGCTAAGCATCAGGCTCAAGAGTCCAATCAATTAAAAAATGTGGTTGGAGCCGCAAAACTCGTCATCGCTCAATGCGAAACGCGGTTAAGACAACTCGGTGTTCAGCCCACTTCTTCCTACTCTGGAAAACGATAGCTTGCAGGACACATGGCCGCCGATTTCTGTGGTAGACTTCTGCCAAACCACAGCCACACTTTTCGTAGACCGCCATGTCCAATCGTCGTATTGCCATTTACGCAAGCACTTTTGATCCTCCGAGCAAATTCCATCGCGCAGAGGTCGATGCGTTGCTCAAATGCGGATTTGATGAAGTTGTTTTATACCCGACTGGACCAAGACCATTAAAAGGGGAACACGAGCATGCGGCCCCCATTCATCGCGCTGCGATTGCCTCTCTCGCCTTTCGCGGGCTGGATAAGGTAACCATAGACTACACCGACTTGAGTATGAAGTCCTTTTCGTCGCCGCTCGAAGTTGAGGCCAAGTACGCCGATCAAGGGGAAGTCTGGCACGTGGTCAATTTAGGCATGACCGCAAAAGGAGACATCGGTGAGTCTCTCATCCAAACGCAATGGAGTGAAGGGCATCGACTTTGGCATGAATCCCGTTTCGTTGTAATCGGTCCGCAGGGAACGTCTTTGGCTTCCATGTGCCTTCCGCCACGGAACCTTTTTATTTCTGCCCCCGATCGTCCCTCATCGGCAGAGCTCCGCGATCGTGTCTATCGTGGCGAATCGATTGCCGATTGCGTTGACCGGGATGTGAACGATTACATTCTCAGGCATCGATTATTTGTTCCCGACTCTCGTCAACGTCGCGCGGGATTTTGTATCAACGAACCGCGACTGCTGATCGAGTACGATGAACGAAACCCGAAATCGAATGCCGTTGCAGAAAAGTATGCCCACTACCAATCCAATTCCCCGAATATGATTTTGGTTTTGGGTGGTGACGGCACAATGCTTCGAGCGATTCGCGAATATTGGGAACTGCGTGTTCCGTTTGTTGGACTGAACACTGGGCACCTCGGTTTCTTGATGAACGAAATCCTTCCTGATGAACTCATGAACTTGGAGCTCGTTTCCTACAATTTACCTATGCTGCGAGTGGACGCTACAAAGCCTGATGGCGAGACCACTTTGGGGCTGGCCTTCAGCGACGTTTGGCTGGAGCGAGCCGAGGGCCAAGCGGCTTGGCTGCGCGTCGATATCGACGGCGAAACTCGCGTTGCCAAAGTTGTTGGAGATGGCATGCTGGTTTCCACCGCCGCTGGATCGTCCGCTTATGCAAGAGCAATGGGAGCAGTGCCGGTTCCCATCGATACTCCGACCCTTACACTCGCTGGATCAAACATCTTTCAGCCACGCTTTTGGAAGCCGATGATTCTTTCGGGCGAAAGTATCATTACGATTTCTAGCATCGATTATTCAGGCAAGCGTCCCCTGCGTGGTTTCATCGATGGGTTACCGCTCGGATTGATGCAGGAGATCACGGTCAGGCGAAGCCTCTCGGCAAGCGTCGAGCTCGCCTTCACGAAGCAGTTTGATCCAAGTGCTCGTCTGCTGAGAAGCTTGTTTCCGCCCGGCGAGGAATTGCTTTAGCCGCGATAGCGGCGACACTTGGTAGCCGTGGGGCTCGCCCCACGGTCTCTAGGCACGATGAATACAAGAGCCGTGAAACGGCGCCACAGTGAGGTGGCGCCGTTTCACGCAACGCTGTTTCGCATTTTGTAGCGAAACTCGTCAAGAGTTTCGGTGGTTTACGCAATGCAG
>JAPLNL010000081.1 GCA_026692905.1 Planctomycetota bacterium | reverse complement strand
TTCCAACAAGTTTACCTAAGCAATTCATTGCTCGGGAGGGTGAGGCTCCTGCCGAACCTTTGGACCGTTGGCTCGGCAGGAGCCTCGCCCTCCCTAAGGTTTTCAATGAAATTTACTTTGCAAAGATGTTTACAGCGGTGACTTCACCCTCCCCTCGCTACGTTCGACCCTCCCAGCGGGAGGGTGACGGCAGTATACTTGGTAAGTCACTGCGCCAGACAATTCACGAACGGCAAAAGCGGCGTCGAATGACGCCAACTTGAAAAGGTCCAAACCTTGTTGCGAAGAACCTCTCTCCTATTCACCTGCTTTTCGTTTTTATTATCCGGCGTATTGATTGCCACCTCTCCGTCGGATCGGACGCCACCGAATATCCTTTGGTTTGTCGTCGACGACATGTCCGCGAATTTTTCGTGCTACGGCGAGACTGTGATCGCAACACCGAATGTGGACAAACTAGCGGCAGAGGGAACTCGTTTTAGCCGAGCGTATGTGACGGCGCCTGTTTGTTCGGCTTGCCGCTCGGCATTGATCACCGGAATGTATCAAACATCGATCGGTTCGCACCATCATCGCAGCGGTCGGGGCGAATTAAAAATCCATCTGCCAGCTGGCATGACGCCTCTCCCTGTGTTGTTCCAAAAAGCGGGATACTTCACCTGCATTGGGAGCGGACTGGTTAACAAAGACTATCGGGGCATTCCGATTGTTTCCAAGAATGCCGCCAAGCCAAATAAGAAACAAGCGGATCCGATTGGCAAGACGGATTACAATTTCGAGTGGGACACGGCAATGTACAACAGCCATGACTGGGCTGGCAGAGCCGACAAGCAGCCGTTTTTCATGCAAGTGCAGCTTCACGGCGGCAAACTTCGAGAAGGGGCCGTTCAAGCTCGCGAAGCCTTTCAGGATCGCGTCATCAAGGAGTTCGGAAGTGCGGTCGATCCATCCAAAGTCACGCTGCCGCCATACTACCCTCGCGACCCTGTGCTTCTGGACGATTGGGCCGCTTATCTCGATTCGGTTCGATTGACCGACAAACACGTCGGTGAAGTTATTGCTAGACTCGATAAAGATGGCTTACTGGAAAACACGCTTGTCATTTTCATGACCGACCACGGTATTAGCCACGCGCGGGGTAAGCAGTTCTTGTACGACGAGGGTACGCACATTCCATTCGTCATCCGAGGTCCAGGCGTCAGTAAAAGCAAGGTGCGTGACGATCTTGTCGAGCATATCGATATCGCTGCGATTTCCCTGGCCGCTGCAGGAATCCCTATTCCCGCGAACATGCAAGGTCGTGATTTGCTCGCGAGCGATTATTCATCTCGTGAGGCCGTGTTTGGTGCACGCGATCGATGCGATGAAACGATCGAACGCATTCGAAGTGTCCGCACCGATCGATTTTTGTATGTTCGTAACTTCTTTCCGTATCGCCCGCATCTGCAACCAAATGCGTATAAGGACGGTAAGGCAATCGTCCAGGCGATTCGAGCGGCACATATGGCCGGGACACTTTCACCGTTGTCGGAAAAGCTCTTATTCAGTCCTACGCGTCCGATGGAAGAGCTCTACGAATATGGTGCGGATCGATGGCAAGTGAACAATCTTGCGACAAACGAAAAGTACCGAACCGTATTGGAGTTGCATCGCGAGAAATTGGATGGGTGGATCGAGCGAACTCAAGACCGAGGGTTCGAGTCGGTTGCCATGTACGATAGCGACATGCAGGAGTACATCAAAAAGCCAAACGCAGAAGTCGAGAAGAATATTACCTTGATGAAGCAATGGGCCACGGAAGGGAAGTAGCCGTCCTGATTTTGGATCATCTCACTTCAAAAGCAATCGGCCTTTAAAAGCAACTGGGCAACCTTGGACGATAATCAGATACAAGAGCTTCTTCACAACGCTAGCGCTCCATCGCGCAGTTCGCGAATCAGTTCGGCACGACCGGTTTCACTGGTATTCGCTTTCTTGACTGTGGTTGGACTAACCTCCATTCTTTCGATTGGACCGTGGTACTCTACCTCTTTTTTTTGGGACCACTTGATTCGAAGGACGTTGATGGAATCGCAGTTCGACGCTTTTCTGGCTGTTGTTTTCTGGTTGAGTTTTCGTCCAAGCTCACCGAGCTCTATCGCTCGTATTGTGCCGATCACATGTGTCGTTTCGGCGCTGGTGATCGTCGGTACAAAATCGCGGGTATCGCATCGCTTTTTTCCTGGGCTGTTACGCGTGCATCGATCGTTGTTTACATTCATTGGTTTCTGAGTTCGGGGTTTTCTTCGCAACGGCTTACAGAAATGGAACAGTTGTTGCTTTTCTTTACGATGGAATTATTTCAGTTTGCCATCGTTCTCGCGACTTGCGGACTATTCCTCTGGACTGGCTATCGATTTCGTATTGGCAGCAAACCATTAATTCCACAAAGCTCTGCAAACTGCGAGTTTGATTCGATCCAGTAAGTTAACTCCTGCATCGCGAAATCGGTTGCCCCACCACAAAAGATCAACCTTCCCCTCTGTAGTGGTCGGTGTAGAATATTGTTTTTAGTCAGTAATTCTCCGCGGAGATGTGGAATGTACGCAATGGACCGAAACCCACCCACGAGCCACCGTCGCCTGAGCCACCGTCGCCTGAGCCACCATAAAGCCAGATGGGGGAAATGCCTGGTTGGGCTCAGCCTTCTGGTTATAGGGTGCGAACGTCCCAAACCGGAAATTCCGATCAAAAAGGAACTTGGGAGACTGACCGATACCGCAGCGATTGAAACGGTTCAGCGATTTTGTAGCGACTGCCATCCGTTACCTTCGCCAGATTCTTTCCCTCGAGCGAAGTGGCCCGCTGAAGTGGAACGTGGCTATCGTTTCTACTATGAATCAGGACGCACTGACTTGGTAGAGCCCGTTGTTAGCGATACCATTCGCTACTTCCAAGGTGACGCAACAGAAAAACTGCTCGTTCCCAGCGCCGAGAAGATTCCAGAGTTTGAGTCTCAAGTGCAATTTGTTTCGAGCCCTTTGGTAACCGCGGACGAGCCCTCATCTCTAACCTCGCATATTCTATGGGAGGAGCAAACGAAGTCATTGCTGTTTTCAGACATGTCAACAGGCAAACTCCGAAGATGGAATCCAGATTCGATCCCCAATTCCCAAAAAATGTCCGCGTCAGAGAGAATGGTACTGGCCCCCTCATCCGAGATCGCTCAAGGTAGGAATCTTTGTAGGATCAACATCTGCGATTGGAATCAAGACGGTTGCAATGATTACTTGGTTGGGGAAATCGGCTCGACTGTCATTAGCGATCTCAAACTCGGCTGCGTCTCGTTGATGATCGGTAATCCGGATGGAAGTGTCGTTCGTCACGTGATCGCGGAGAACATGGCGCGATCGGTCGAGGCAGTTCCCTTCGACTATGACGAAGACGGCGATTTGGATGTTCTCGTAGCCGAGTTTGGTTGGAACCGTTCAGGAGGCTTCCGATTGCTACGAAACCAAACGCCCCCAAACACGCCGCCAGAATCACTTCGCTTTGCAGAAGAAGTCATCGATTCACGTCACGGAATCCTCGCAATTCAAATCGCGGACATGGATGGCGATTCGCGATTGGATATCGTAACCGCGTACGGCCAAGAGTATGAAACGATCGAGATACTGTACAACCGAGGCCCTGAGAAGTATGAGAAAAAAGTCATCGCGAGAATGCCTGATCCTTCCTATAACTCAAGCGCAATTTTGATATCCGACGTGGACCACGATGGGCGACTCGATGTGGTTCATACTTGCGGCGATATCTTTGATAGTTTTATTCCCAAACCTTTTCATGGTGTGCGTTGGATCCGAAACTTAGGCAATGGTGAATGGGAACGGCGGGAACTCGGAATGCTGATTGGGGCAATGCAACCAGCCGTCGGCGATTTTGACGGCGATGGAGATATCGATATTGCAGCTGCCGGCTTGTTTCCAAACTCAGAAACGTATTCAGAAAAGATGTCTTTCGATTCCGTTTGTTGGTGGGAACAAAAAGAGAACCTTGAGTTCGTAAGACATTCCATCGAACGCGATCACTGTTTGCATGCGACCTGTACGGCCGCCGACGTTGATCGAGATGGTCGAATCGATTTGATTGTGGGCGAATGGGCGGACAAAGACGCCAAGGGGGCATTGAAGGTGTTCTGGAATCGACCAAAACCCTAACCCTTGAAAACACTAAGCACTTCGGTATGAGTCTTCAAGTAAAACAAAACTTTAGCCGTTGGGCGCTAGCCCCGGTTTTCCACTCGACATTCGTCGAGAACCGGGGCTAGCGCCCAATGGCACTCACTTTGCTGCTTTTGGATCTGAATCATTGGTCTTTTCTGGTTTTTTTCGTTTTTGAAAGTGCGTGGATTTTGCTCGTCGCGTGTATGCTTCGCGCGGATAGCTTCGTCCTGGGC
>JAPLNL010000080.1 GCA_026692905.1 Planctomycetota bacterium | reverse complement strand
GAACACGTCGTCTACCGGCAGGAATACGGTGAACACGGGCTGTGGGTGCGTCCGAAGCAGATGTTCTCCGAGACGGTGAAGGTTGATGGGCATGAAGTGCTTCGTTTTCAACCCTTGGGCTCGAGCAGTGAGCAGGTCGGCGAGAGTATAAAGAACATCTTCGATGACCTTCCCCAGCATTTGCCCAAGGAAGTCGTCCAGACGCTCATTCGTGCCGCCGACGTGCGTATCGAGCGAATCATCTCCCACGGCCATGCCTCAGCACCAGACTTTTGGTACGACCTACCTCAGCATGAGTGGGTTATCGTCTTGAAGGGAGCGGCCCGGTTGCAGTTCGAGGATAGCATGGTCGAGATGAAGGTAGGCGATTTCGTGAACATCCCGGCATTCAAGAAGCATAGGGTTGATTGGACGACGCCAGATGAGCCGACCGTGTGGCTGGGCGTGCGGTACGGAGAATGCAACCGTGCCGATCTTTGAATGCCCGACATGCGGAAAGCAAGAATTGGTTCCGCTCGCCGTGTGCGAGTGGATGCTCGAAACCGTTCCGTACTCCCGACACGATTCCAATAGCGATCCCATCTACACGAAACTTTGTCCCGACTGCTCGACGAAGGAGGCCACGCCAGATTTACGTTCTCCCGCTGTAGAGATCGTTGAAGGCGATCTGCTCGTTCAAGAGGTTGATGTGATCGTCAACACTTGGAATCGCAACATCATTCCGTGGGGGCTGCTTCTACCACAAGGAGTTTCCGGGGTCATCGCATCGAGTTCATTGGACCAAGATGATCGAAGAACAAGGTGTTGATCTATTGCCGGTCCAAGAATCCTATCTCCATGACGAGCATCTTCCGCCACTGCTTTATCCCGGCCTGCGCCAACAGTCAGTTTGGGCAATGGTTGAGCAGAACTGTTTGGGAAGTGCCAATTACTCAAGTAGCGGCACCCTCAAACAGATTTCTGTTCCAGGGTTCGCTGGTTGGATTTGGATATTACTTTTGGATCAACCTTCGCACCAAGCATGGTCATGATTCGTGATTCCTCGATTCTCAACAAGGTCATTGTTGCTCGCAACCATCATCATTGCAGTATTGTCGGCATTGTATCTGTGGTTTCGGCCTGGAGTGACAGTTTCGATCCACAATACTGGTTCAATGGAAATGAAAGGGTTGGTCGTGGAAGTCACTGGCAGGTCGTATAAGCTTGGCGATATTGCGGCAGGTGCGACCAAGTCGTGTTTCGTAAAGCCAACCAGCGAATCCCATGTCGAGATTTCCTATATGCTTGTGGATGGTCAGAGTCGAAATAGCAGTATCGGCTGCTATTTTGAACCAAGCTTTCGAGGCCGCATTTACGCCGAGGTGAAAAATGGAGAAGTCGTTCGGGAAACCTATCGGTTTTCTTACTGACTACCAACACAGTTCAATCAACAAGATGCGATTCACGGAACTCAACAAGCGCCATGAACGATTTGAAAGACCCGAACAATCCTTACAAGCCTTCGGCAGAGCAATCGAGTAAGCCCGTGCCAGAGAAGCGTTTGGCATTTCTGGTCGGTGCTCGAAATGGCTTTCTTTGGTCGTTACTCCTAGCTGTTCCGACCTGTTTTGCACTCTACAATTCAACTTGCGGGGTTTTGGCGAACCCAATTGATCTTGGGACGCTTACAAGAACAAACATCCCGCTCACAAACGAGCTACGAATCACCGCTTTCGTTGCGGCACTTGTAGAAGTGACACGCTACATTGTCTTGCCCTGGTCGCTCGTTGCAGGACTTGTTAAACACAGAATGGCGAATCGAAACGAGGAAAATCACGGTGAACAAGGAATCGGACATGATCACGCATGAAAACTCCATTTACCACAAAACGATTCTCTTTGGCAGAAGATCGCTCTCAAGATTGTTACTTATGCCGGAGGGATCATTGCGGCGTGTTTCAACAGTCAGCGGTTTTGTCGTTGCGATGCTGTTATGGAACCACAACGCTTTCTCTCAGTCGAACCGAACGATTCTAGACCAACCCATCGAGCAGCAGCGTGCTGTCGAGAAAATCATCAAGCTAGGTGGAGACTGGGAAGCCCCCAGTAAGACGGTCTTGATTGGCTTTGATGGAGACAAGTTTACGAACGACACGTTTGCACTACTCTCCCCACTCACGGACCTGCGAATCCTATTCCTTGATGAAATTCCAGCGGACGACAAAGCTCTTGAGCACTGCAAAGAACTTGAGTCCATCGAAGAGATTTCGATAACCAATTGCAGGTTTAATGGCACGGGACTAAAACACCTTTCGAAATGTAAGGGATTGAAAACGATTCGTTTCACGGATACGCCGATCAACGACGAGGCTTTGGAAATCATTTCGAAGTTTGAATCCCTCGAGAGACTTTTTATTGTTAACTGGGACCTTCCTTCGAAAGTCACGCATCTTGGCGTCCGTAAACTTTCCGTGTTAAGAAAGGCAAAGCAAATTTCAATCGACCTTACCGAAATGCCCTCAGGCTTTGAATCGGACATGAGAAGACTTCTTCCGAAATGCGATGTCCACATCGGCAAGCATATTCCCGAGCCAAAGAAATGAATTCGGAAAGATGAACGGGATTAGGATTGTCGGCATGTCCATCGTTTCTTGCATCGCTTACGGAGTGTTGCACGACCAAATCACCGCAAGGATTTGCGTCGAGTATTTCACGATTGGCCATCCAATCATCATTCGAACAAATGACCCGACGCAACTTGGAATCGTTTGGGGTGTCGTTGCGACGTGGTGGGTTGGGTTACTGCTTGGCATCCCTCTTGCATTCGCCGCTCGGCTCGGTCCTGCTCCGAAACGTAGTGCTCGGCAGCTTATGCGTCCAATGTTAATGCTAATGCTCTTCTGCGGAACGTGTGCAATCTTGTTGGGTGGCGTTGGTTTTGTTTTGGCAAGCAATGGATGGGTTGTTCTCGTTGGAGACCTAAAGGATCGTATTCCACTTAATCGACACGCCTATTTCATTACCGATTTATGGGCACATTGTGCGAGCTATTTCTTTGGGTTTGCTGGTGGTATCTTCCTCAGCGTTTCAACATGGCGTTCTCGGAAAGCACTCACGGTTCCGTCCGTTGTTTGATCATCCCAACGATTCTGATGTCCTTTTGGGACCGAAGAACTTGCAAATAAACGCAGGATGGTCAGAGGTGCGATCATTGGCAGTTCCAAGTGTGATAGAATCGGGACGGTCTAGTCTCTTAAATTCAGGAGAACAACAATGAAACGGATTTTGAATGCGTGTTTGATGTTGCCAATGCATGCAATTGTCTTGCTTGGGCTTTGTCACAGCCAAGACGACATCCGTGCAAAGCTGGAGGAGTTGGCAAATTCAGAGCGTGCCTGTGATTCCGAATCATTCATCGAATTTGCGAAGGCCGCTGAAGTGTATCGGAAAGACCGACGCATAACTGCGTATCAATTTGTGCAAATGGCAAAAGAGCAGGGAACGATCGTACTTGACGCAAGGGGAAAAGAGGCTCATCAATTGCTTCGAATCAAGGGGAGCAAGAGTCTTCCTTACACTTCCTTCTCCGCCGAGAACCTGAAGAAAATCATTCCGACCACTAAAACGAAGGTGTTGATTTATTGCAGGAACAATATCCTAACGGCCCCGAAGGACAAAACTGGAGCTGAGAAGTCGAGGCATCCCTATCCAATCGCATTTGGCTCGGATTTAGATTTAAAGATACGGTCGTTTGGCCTGAACATTCCGACGTTCATTACCCTTTATGGTTACGGCTACGACAACGTGTGGGAACTTGATTCAGTGGTCGATCCCAATGACTCGGTTATTGAATTCGAAAGTGCAAGCATCCCGGCGACAGGTGCAACGACAGAGAATGTCCCGACTGCTAGCCAGCGAAAGTAGGTCATAACTAGGCTTTCAACGCATATGTGCTTAGGGCGTCAATAGATTCAACGCAGGACTCGAAGAATGAAAAGTAAACAAGGTTGGACTGTGGGAAATGCCTTGGCAGCTACTACTATTGCTATGCTTCCTGCTGCAATATTATTCGTTGCCAGTTCCGGGCCTGTTATTGCCATCGCATTTCGGTCCGGGAATATTCGGTGTTGCGAAAGTGTTATTGAAATCTACCGCCCACTGTTTCGTGCATGCCCTCAACTTATGATGCCCTATTTGAATTGCTTTGGGTTTTCAGACGTTGAAATGTTCTTTGTTTTACAGGAGCCTCAGCGTCCAATACCATGAGGAGACAGGGCAACCTGCATCATTACTCAAAGTATCTGGTAATCACGATGGATGTTGTGAGGATGCCGAACTGTTAAGGGCAATTGAATGAGGATACATTGAACTACTATGACTGGCGAAACGCCGTATTCAATCAACCGATTCAAACTTTGGAGGAGGCCGACTGCGAGAGCGAAGCCTTCACTCTAGGACTCGCCGAAGCATTGGACCACATCGACCGAGCTTTGATGGATGATGGCATGTACTCGTTTAAGGAGGAGCAACTTGTCATTGGGTTTTCGCTCATTTACGGCAAAACTTTTACCGACTATCCGTGGTGCTACACACGCTTGCCGAACGAAGAACGTCGCATTCAAGGCATTTTGAATCTGCGGTTGCTCTACTCTAGATACTTTTTGAAGTATTGCTCGCCGAATTACCTAAACACACCCGGTCACTTGGTAGCCCCATTGTCGATGGATCACTTGTGTTTCAATTTCTGGGATCGATTCAGCCTCTTTCCTTCCCCTGAAATCGGTCCCCGCTCCATTCATGCGGGACTTGATGTTATGGAAAGTGCATTGGCTCTACCCAATGACAACATTATTGTCTCTGTGGTTGGAGCGCTGTGTTGTTGGGCATTCGCATGCAAAGGCGAAGGAATCGACCGCCCTACGGCACTAATGCAAAATTGGCTCGCCAATCCCACAACCAAGAACATCGCTGTCGTAAATATCTGCGAACAAATGATCGGTTCCTTGCTTGATTGATTCGCAGAAAAAGATTGCACTTTTGCGACTTCAAGCTGACCAGTTTGACAAATCAGCGGGATCGGCTCAAACTCGATGGCTTACCATTCCAACCAACCGTTCAGACTCGCATTTTCCAGTTTGAGGACTTCATTTGGATCATCAAAACTGGTCATTCATTCACCCAGTCCATGCGGTGTTCCCCTTCGCTGATCTTTCGCATGAATCGGTATCAATGGAGCGTTTTCTCGAACTGATCGAAGGACTCGACATGGAAGATCGCTATTTGATGACCGACAACGTGGCCTCTCTCGTTGGCATGAAGCCACGCAAGCGTCGGCATGAACTGGATAAGCAGTTGAAACGGTTTAGGCAATTCAAGGAAGCTTGTCTGAAATTGGAGGTGGACAAGGATATATCGTTACGTGGAATCATCCAAGCGATCATCAATCACCACTTCCAAAAGGCATGGCCAGATACGGCCTCCGTGCTTTCGATGAGGTCTTTTTCTGAACAGAGTTCGATTCTGTCCTGCAAAAACGAAGTGCTTGAACACAACACCCGTGAGCTATGGAAAACGCAAAGGGTTGATACTTGGAGTCGCATCGAAGCGAACACGTTGTATATTCTGTTCTGCGAGCAGGTCGTTGGACCACTGATTGGTTATTGCTGATCGTTTTGCCTGAGACTTGGAACAAAGATGAGCACAAACATAAAGAATGAGAATTCAACCAACCCGTTCGAAGCAACAGCTCAAGTAACGAATGCCGTTCGAGGTCGTGGGCGAACGAAGGCAGTCATGGCGGCACTTTCGATTGGTTGTTATTGTTTGGCAGGCGTCCTGTACTTTTGTTCTCAGTCTTGGACGTTTTACACACTTTATTCCACTGAAACCACGTGGGAATTGTTTTGGCAAGGACAAATGACAATTGAAATTGGCGTAACGTTTGGGATGCTCGCACTGACCGGATCGATCTTGCTTGGCTCGTTATTTCTGTTGCTTGCTTTAATCCCTTGGAGAAAACGGTCGGTCGATAGCAAGGTCAATTGATAGATTGTGCAAGGCTTAGTTACATCCAATGACGAGTTGATTGTTCCAGCGAGAGATGCGAGATTTCCATGAATCACCTTGCGGTCTATGAGTTATCGAGGAAACACGGACCACCCCGTATTGATCTTCGCACGGCAGAGATCATGGATTCGTATGGCTTTGAAGGTCGAGCAACTAGAGCGATAAATCATCGCACACCCAACGACGTTTCAAGGGATGACTTGGATTTCTATGGTTGGATTTATGCCTTCCTGGGATTCGAGGACTTGCTCTTTTACCTCTACCCCATCGCTTTGGAACTCGACAAAAGCAAGTCTCTCGACTGCATTGATTCGTTCATGTATTCACTCAATCGGTTTGTTCCTGCGGGGTCATCGAAACTAATCTCGGTTGATCAGCAGGCGTTGATCGAAGGACTCCGTTGGATGTGGGACGCGGTACCGTTGGGGTACACAGATTGGGTACAATGTCCTAACCTTCAGAAAGCAATTGGTATTTCGGTTTCATGGGACGACCTACCATAGGATAGCAACCCATTCATTAGGACGACTGCGATCTGGAGCCAACTCAAACAGAATTGCAGTTCTTAGAGCCAAAAATGCAAATCGCACGAATAGCCATCTGTTCCATCGCATTGATGGCTTTCGGGGTAATTGCTCTTGTGATCGCAAATCCGTACCTCGTCAAGATGTCATTTAGGTCGCAGGCCGAGAGAGACTATCTCAGACTGGTAAGCGAAGCAAAAACGGAAGTCTACGTCGCATACCCTGAACTGATTGAAAGGATGGTCAAGGACAAACAATTTGCGGCAACAGTTACGACCGTGCATCTATTGGGACCGAAAGGTGAAAGCATGGATTTCGCATCGCTTCGGGATTTACCTAACCTTGCGACAGTCACCGTTGACTATTGCCACGAAGTTGAAACCGTCATTTCGACGCTCAACACATTGACGGCCCTGAAAGAAGTGAGATTCTTCTTTTGTTTCCGTGAAGAGGTTATCCTTCAATCGTTAGATAACCCAAGCCTGTCAGAAATTTCGATTCATTCGCATCGCCCTGTTCCTAATGCCGATCAGCTAGTGCTTGAGACGATGGATCGATTGCCAAATTGCACGATTAAACTCACCAATGATTGACCAAGACCAACATCGCATGAAAATAAATCCCTACCAACCAACATTGAGCGGGTCAACGAAACCGTTGAAAGGCATTCGGTGGTTTCGTCGTTTTGCCATTCTGAATGGCGTTTTGTTGTTGGTTCCAGTGGTTTGTGCCTTGGCTGCATATCTCGTTTTGGTAGCCAATGGAATCGGTCTTTTCGGAGTGTCTGGGCCGATGGGGACACTCGCTATCTTGCTTATCGCTTATCTTGCGATTCCAAATTCCATCATGTTCGCATTGTGGATATCCACGGCCGGTGCGTGAATTCTACACCGCAGATGAAGTGCGACTTCGGATCATTGACCTATACGAGAACGGAGTAGCTTTATCACTCAAATCGCAGAATGATCGAAAACTACAGCGATCCGTCAAGAAGCATTTTGGAGGATGGCGGCGCGCTGTGGAATCGCTTGGACTTGGCAGTGAACTGTCAGTGAGCGCCAAAAAGGGGCCAGCGCGAGGCGCTTCAAAAGG
>JAPLNL010000079.1 GCA_026692905.1 Planctomycetota bacterium | reverse complement strand
TTTTCAATGAAATTTACTTTGCAAAGATGTTTACAGCGGTGTAGTGAGGCTCCTTCCGGTAAAACACACGAAGATTTGCTTAGATTCGCAAATCCGTCAGCATGAAGCGATCGCCTGAAGGCTGTACGCCCGAAGGCAAAACACAAACTTCTAAAGGCCTTACTTGAGCAAGTACCTGTCAGTTGCAGGCAACTTTGGGCTACTTTGTCTTGGCTTTCGCTCCGCCTTTACCTGGCCAGAAGTTCAGCCAATTGCTGGACGAAGTTTTGTCGGCAGTCGGCTTCTCACTCAAATCTGGGGTGATCACTTCGGCACCAGCTAGCAAATCCGTGAGTTGCTGTACCGCCAGGGTGATGGCCGCTTTTGGTGCTTGCTCAATCAAGGGCTGGCCATTGTTTCGCATTTCAACCATTGTTCGGTAGTCATTTGGAATTTGGAAGAAGACTTCGCGACCAATCGTTTCTCGAGCTTTCTTCAGGCTGATCTGACCGCTTTCCAAGCCGACGCGGTTTACAACGACCTTAACTTTGTCCCGAATACTTTCGATTTGTTGCAAGCTCATTAGCAGTCGGACCATGTTCCGCAAACAAGGCAAGTCGAGTTGGACAATCAGTACAATCTCGTTCGAAAGTTCAAGCGCCGTGAGGTCCACCTGCGAAAAAGACTTCGAAACGTCGACAACAATGTGCGAGAAGGACGCACGCAGAAGACCACATACTTTGCGAAGACTCTCCGGGGTGATCAACTCGAGATCTTGCAATTGAACCGGGCGAGGGAGAAGATACAGTCCGGATGAGTGCTTAGTTAACGACTTACGAAGCAAATGGAAGTCGAGTCGAGCAACGTTTTCGGTCACGTCTACCAAACTATAATCTGGAATCGAGTCGAGAAAGACGTCCGCGTCTCCAAGTGCCAAGTCCAAGTCGACAAGGGCTACCGAATTCTGGGGTCGCATCGCAAGATTGCAACCGATATTGACCGCAATCGACGTACAGCCGACGCCACCGGTTGCACCTGCCACCGCAATCATGCGGCAACCGCGTGCGCGACCGTCTGCGCTGCTCCCATACTTGGACTGGAGAATACGTTCGAGGGCGACGTGCAATTCCTCAACGTCGCACGGCAATGGTAGAAACTCTTTCGCACCAGCGCGAATGGTCTTTAGAATGAGCTGCCCATCGGTGCTCTTCGAAACGGCGATCAGAACGCATTCGGGTGAACTGGTTCGAAGTTTCTCCATCAACATCAATGCGCGATCAGCTCCGCCGTCGAGCGATATGACTGCTGCATCTGGTTTGGACTGCTCAACCACGTCCGCGAAAAACTCATAGCGAGAGCATTCCGCGTCGAGCCACACGATATCCATGCCAAGCAACATCGCCTTGAGGCTATCACGCGTCTGATCGTTGGGGTCGACTATGGCTGTTCTTAGTACATTGCTCATTTAAGTTCAGTTCAAGCTAAGCGTTGGAGTCGGTTCATGACTGGCGGGGCGTTTGAGTCAGACTAGCGGCGGGGCGGAGCGGTTCGAGGCGACGCCACACCGTTCGAACTTGCGGTCTGAGCTCGCGGTCCCGTTAGACGCTGCTGGCCACTGATCAAGGCGCCATTGGGCGTGCCGGTCGGCGAGTAAGCGTTGTTGTATATCGTGGGCATGTCGGATGGGCTTGAATTCGGGTTGGTTGGTGGGCAATTTTCAGGAGGGCAGTCCCCTTTCGGTGCACATCCAGGAGGCACTTCGATGTAACCTTTGCCATACACCTCTTGCTCAAGTGGACTGTTGCTGTTGAAGCCTGGCCCGCCTGGTGGTACTTCATGTGCATCCATCGCAGCTGCGAAGTTCGGGGTAACCAAGATCAGAAGCTCCACTTCATTTTGCACTTCGCGATTCGAACGGAATAGTGCACCGAGGTAAGGCAGATCGGCAAGTACAGGCAGACCAATGGATTCGGATTCTGTGCGGATTTGCAATAGACCAGCCAGAGCAAGTGTTTGTCCAGCTCGCAACTCAACAGCCGTATCTACAAATCGACTGCGAATGCCTGGTATACTTGTCCCTTGAATAACAACGCTTCGACCTGGATCGATTTCACTGATGGTCGGTCTTACTTCGAGCCAAATTCGACTATCGCCGCGTACTTTCGCAACGAAGTCCAATCGCGTACCAAACTCGCGGAACTCGACACCTACCTGCCCCAAGCCGGCAGGGACAAGGATAGGGAACTCGCCGCCCGAATTGAAACTAGCTGGCCGGCCATCGATCGCCACCACCGTTGGATCGGCCATGACCTTGGCTAAATTCTTTTGTCGCAGCATTCGTATCAACCCGAAGAAGTTGTTACCGTTGTCAACGATACCAAATTTCACCGTTTCATTACCCGCATTGAGGATCGACGATGTAGTTGCACCAGCGTTGATCAAACCGCCCGCTGACTGCGTTACGAAATCATTGCCCAAACCCATGGACCAATCGATCCCAAGTTGTTGTAGTTTGGTTCGGGAAACTTCCATGACTTGAGTTTGAAGCATAATGGTGTGGACACCGATAACCTCAATCTTGTTGATTACAGTTGGGTAGTACTGCTCGGCGATCTCGACGGCTTGTGCGACATGTTCATCCGCAGTTACTTGGCCGGAGATAATGACGGCTTGTTGGATTGGACGGACATTCAGGGTTGCGGATGGAAATTCCTGTGCGAGGATTGCCTGGAGTTCGCGAGCGTCACCCGTGACGACCACTTGTACGTTGTAAACCTGTTCGTCGGCTCCCAACAAGTCAATCTGCGCGACCCCATTGGCGATGGCCGAAACTAAGATTTCATTGCGCCCGGATGCTTGGACTTGAATCGCAGCGTCGTTCTGAACGGTTGCCTTCAGAATTGGCTGAGGGAAGGTGAGGTATTGAGAGGTAGTCACCACCATTTGCAATGATTGCTGCGTCTTGGTAATGGCAAGTCTACCGGAGAGAATAATCTTATCGCCATCACCGCAATAGGCGGGACTGGAAAGCACAAAACCGAATATCGCGACAACCGCAAGCGGAGTCGCGATTCGAATGCGGTAGAACTTTTTTTGTCCCATCTCTGCTTCACTTCCCTGTGAACATTATTCAAACTTACTGCAACCGATTGGGCAGTGTCTTGGGGGCCAACTGTCAGGCCATCGCCATCCTTGGCTTTGCTGGCATTTGTTAGGTCGTAAGCCGTACAGGCAAACGATCTACCCCCAACTCAATCATTCGGCATAATACGACCTGGAAATCAGTTTCCATTGGGGTAGGTTGCCTTAAACCCCCCAGACTGCCAGCTTCCTGATCCTGGATCCCAGGTCAGGTTTGATTGTGGGACGTTTGGAGGGTTTACAGGGCCAATCAATCGATTCGGTGGCGAAGCCTCTGCCGATGACGCTTGGTTTGGAACCTTTGGTTTGATGGTCGGTTGGAAATTTGGAAGAGAGCCGTTTTGATGCCGACCCTGAGGAGCGGTTACCGAGTCGGCGGCGTCCGGCGATTGATCTCCGTCGAACTTTTGCGGTAAACGTTGACCTTCGTTGAATCGGTAGAGTGTCGTCTTCGTGGACGACACTATCACCATTTCATGTTTTTCTGGTTTCTCGGGCTCAGGTATAACGGCAATTAATTCCTCGATGGGTTCAGGAGTTGGTTTTTGGCTCGGGGTTTCCTCCGGCTCATTGAGCCAAGCTAGGAATTTTCCCCCATCATCTGATTCAATGTTGGTTTCTTGCTTTCCTGACGGACGAAGCGCAAGTCGCAGTTTACCGAGATTGGAAGCGGTATCGAGAACTATGTACTGAGAGTCTTTGACGAGCAATTGAATGGTGCTGGGTTTCTTTTGTTTGGTGGCGTCCGATTCTGCGAAAGCAACGCCATCGATCATTACGACTTCGAGATTCTCCATCACCTTGACGCTTTTGGACCCTTTGACTCGAGTGACTTTGTCCATATACCCGTAAACATCGACGTGATCACCTGGTCCGATGTACCCTCCCCCCCCGGATTCCTCTTTGACCAGTATGTCAAAGATTTGATAGCCGTCAGGAACGGTGAATTCACGCCCCTTTGCGGATAGCTTGGCCTCGATGATGGGTTCACCGGGATAGAAACGTTGCTTCGTAAACTTATTCTCGATCATCTTTGGATCGGACAACGCCCCAACGGGAATTCGATCGATTGGCCATTGTTCCAAACGAAAGCCATCTGTCGGAATTTTAGTGGCAGCTAAGATTTCTTTGGCGACGACCAAAACCGGTGCGGTTTGCACAACCGCTCTATTATTTTGATCGAGCACAACTTGGCTAACCGCGACGGACGCGACGACACCGCAGCCTAGTGCGATAACGATTAACAGTACGGACTTTGCACGCATTTTGGGACGCCTCGAAAGGTATTGATCCAGCAATCAAATCGGTCGCTGAAATTAGATCTTGGCGTCCATGCCGCGTCTGAAACATAGTTCATCAAATAGATTGAAGAACGAGAAAGACTCAAGTTTCGTCTTCGGCGTTCCAAGTATTAGAAAATGAACGAATTGAGTCCTCGGCGGACAATCAAAATAATCAGAACCAACGAAACAACCGTTGCGATCGGCGTCCACTTTCAGCGGATTTGGTAGAAGTGCCTGTACACCGTCGATTGCTAAAAAGACTTGCCAGTGATCCGTTCGTAGGCGTCAATGTATCTGGCTCTGGTTTGCTCCACGATTGCTTCGGGCAGGTTCGGGGGCGGGCTGTTTTTATCCCAGGTGGTTCCCATCAAATATTCGCGAACAAACTGTTTGTCAAACGAGGCTTGCGATTTGCCTGGCGTCCAGCTTTCGGCTGGCCAAAAACGCGAGCTGTCCGGAGTTAAAACCTCATCGATCAAGATAACTCGGTTATCAAACCAACCCCACTCGAGCTTCGTGTCTGCGATAATGATGCCACGTTGCTTGGCTAGCTCTACGCCTCGGTTATAGACGCCGAGTGTTTTCTCCTTGAGTTCGTTCGCGAGCGGAATGCCGATGGATTGGCACATGACTTCGAAGGATACGTTTTCGTCGTGACCTGTTTCTGCTTTGGTGGCTGGTGTGAAAAGCGGAGTCGGTAAAACATCACATTGTTTTAGGTTTGGTAGAAGATCGATTCCGCAAACTTGACCAGTGGCTTGATAATCTTTCCAACCGCTACCCTCGAGGTAACCTCGCACGACACATTCGAAAGGAATGACCTGAGCTTTGCGTACGACCATGCAGCGACCAGTCAAGACACCATCTGGATCGTACGGTTGAGCTTCGACAGGTACCGCATCGCTAATGAGATGATTCTCGACACCAAGTTGCTCGAACCAATAAAGACTCAGGCGTGTAAGCACAGCACCTTTGTCGGGAATCCCGTTCGGCATTACCCAATCAAATGCGCTGATGCGATCCGTGCTTACGATGAACAATCTGTCGCCAAGATCATAAACGTCTCGGACCTTTCCTTGACGACGGGGGAAAGGCAAATGGGTCTCAAGCAATGGCGGAAAGTTCATTTCACCTCGTCGGCAGTGATTTTGTAAACGGCTTCATGTCCGCGATCAGGGTCCTGATATGACTCCGTGTCGATTTCGAATTTGCCTTTTACGGCAACAATGCGAATAGAATAGTTTGCCGTTTTGCCAGCCGCCATTTCGACCATGACGCAATCGTAAAGGGCAGCACCAGGACCAAAACAACACTCGCGATCGTCACGCACCAAAACAAACTTCTTGATCCCTGATTGTTGAAAAACCGATGCTGGCAGCATGAAACCGCGCAACGTAAACACTTTTTTGTCCATCTCTTTCAAATTGGGCGTGATCATTTCAGCCTTGAACTCGCCGTCCTTCTCGATATTGAACTTGAGATCATCAAACGTGATCTCGCCTCGATTGCGAGCTGCAACGCGTGCTCTGCGTTCTTGTGCAAGCTCCCTTTCCGTTTTGGGTTCGGTTTTGTCAGCGACTACCGGCTTTCTTGGATCGGGTCTTGTTGTCAATGGTTTGGCAGCGGGGGTGTCTTTTGGCTTATCGGTCTTGTTCGTGTTCGCGGCAGCATCGGATTTCGGTGTTTGGTCAGCCTGCCTAGCAAACGCATTTTGCGTTGTAATTCCAAGGAACATAAAACCGCAAAACGAAAGAATGGTGCAGATTGCGAGTCGATGTTGGTTTCGAATGAGCATTTTGTGATTTCCTCAACAATTTTGATGGACCAAAATCCGTTGACTTCCGTTCTGACGTCATCTACATCCTACCGCTTTCGCTCACTCTCTTCCATAGAGTTTAAGACGGCGATGGTCAAAATCGTCTAAGCCATGGCCATAACCACCGTGAATCACGATGGCCGAAAAGAGCGAAAAAAGTCAGGAGAAATCAAACGCGAGAGCATCGCAATTCTCGACTAACTTTCTATGCCGATTTTGCTAAAATACATTTTTAATTTCGGGCGAGGCCGATTGGAACCATTTCCCAGACTAAAAAGGCATTACTACCATGCGAATTGCAATTGTTTTTGTTTCGCTCCTGACCGTCCTTGGCTGCAACACAAACTCGAGGGAAACGGCCAATTCGTTGAATCCTGTTACCACCGTAGCCGACAAAGATTCCGATGCGACCGAGGTGCGAACCGTCGCTGTGACGGTGACTGGTATGATGTGTCCGCACGGTTGCTACCCTGGCGTAAAGTCGGTGATCGAAAAGAAAAACGATGTTGCATCGATCGAATTGACTCCCCAGGAAAAGGAAGATGTGATCGACAATCCCGTCATTCTCGTCAAATACCGAGGCGCGTTGAACAAAGATGCGACGACCAAAGCCATCTTGGAAGCGGGGTTCGAGAAGGTCGAGTACAACGAACAATAGACCGAGCGGCAGCCTGCGATAACCCAACCCGATTCGTGAGTTTTGTGGCTGCGCAATTCCCCCTAAAATGCTGATTGAATCGGACGGGACAATGGTCTCCTCCTACGGTTGTGTCCACTCAAGCTCTAGAATTTTTATCGCATGTCAACAGACACTCCGCGTCCTTTCACGCATTTGCATTGCCATAGCCACTACAGTTTGCTTGACGGGGCTAGCCCCATCGACAAATTACTAAAGCGTGCCAAGGCTCATGGAATGAATTCGCTTGCGATTACCGATCACGGCAATTTGCATGGTTCCCTTGAATTTTATCGCAAGGCCAAGGAACTTGGGATCAACCCGATTCTCGGTTACGAAGCCTATGTCGCGCCGGGCAGCCGATTCGAAAGAGACGCGTCCTCTTCCAAGGAAGCGGCTTTTCACTTAACGCTTTTGGCCAAAAACAAAACCGGCTTCAAGAACCTGATTCGTCTGGCGTCCGCTGCGAGCTTGGAGGGGTTCTATTTCAAGCCCCGAATCGACAAAAAGATATTGGAGGCGTATAGCGAAGGTATCATTTGCCTCAGCGGATGCGTCTCAAGTGAGTTCTCTCGGGCCGTTCTCAAAGGTTACGACACGGACGCAGCAATCCAGGAAGCGATCGATGTAACGCAATGGTTTGAGCGTGTGTTCGGGGATCGATTCTTTATCGAGATCATGAACAACAAGCTCGAAATCCAGCGTCAACAAATGGCGGGCGCCATCGAAGTCGCCAATCGGGTCGGAATTCCTTTGGTCGCCACAAGCGATGCCCACTACGTCGATCGTGAAGACTCCGAAGTTCAAGACGTATTGCTATGTATCAGCACGGGCAAGTTTCGGACTGACAGCAATCGAATGCACATGGAGGGAAACGAGTTTTATCTAAGATCTCAGGAAGAAATGTATAGTCATTTCCCTGGCCATTCAGATGCGGTTGCTCGTTCCCAAGAGATTGCGGACTCCGTCGACATCAACTTGGATCTTGGCTCCAGAAACTTCCCGTCCTATGCCATCCCTGAACCCGATCTTACACCCGATCAATACCTGCGAAAACTGTGTATGGAGGGGTTGCTGGATCGTTACAAGAAACAGCCGGAGATGTGCACCGATGGCCAGCTAGCGCAAGTGGTACTGGATCGACTCGATCGCGAATTAGGGGTTATCTCCAAATTAGGATTCTCAAACTACTTCTTGATCGTTTGGGACTTCGTTCGTCACGCTCGCGAAATCGACGTTCCAGCGACCGCAAGAGGTAGCGGTGTTGGTGCTCTGGTCTGCTACGCTACCTACTTGTCCCACGTTTGCCCGATCAAGTACGATTTGCTGTTTGAACGGTTTCTAGACGAAAGCCGTCTCGAAGCGCCCGATATCGACATCGACTTTTGCCAGGAACGCCGTGGCGAAATCATTCGGTATGTCAAAGAAAAGTACGGCGAAGCCAACGTCGCACAAATCGGTACGTTCGGAACGTTAAAAGCGCGAGGTGCAATTAAGGACGTTGGCCGGACACTTGGTATGCCGCTCAGTCGCGTCAGCGAAATCAGCGAGCTGGTTCCTGACGATCCCAAAGTCACCATCAAGAGCGCACTTGAGGATAGCGAAGACTTAAAGAGGCTCTACGACAACGACCCGGATGTTCGCGAAGTCATCGACTTTGCGAGCAAGCTGGAGGGGATGGCCCGTAACATCGGTACGCACGCGGCTGCTGTTGTGATCGCGGACAAGCCTCTTACGGAATACGTTCCGTTGATGAGAGTCTCCGGCAAAGAGGACATCATCACTCAGTGGTCGATGGGGGACGTCGAGGCAGCTGGTTTGCTCAAGATGGACTTCCTGGGCCTGCGCAATTTAACGATCCTTTCGAAGTCGATGGACATAATTGAGCAGACCACAGGTCAGCGAATCGATGCACTCGATTTCCCACTCGACGACGTCGCAACGTTCGATCTGCTCAAGCGAGGGGAGACCAAGGGGGTGTTTCAGCTGGAAAGTGGCGGTATTCGCGATTTGCTCCAACGTATGAAACCGGACCACTTTAGCGACATCATCGCGACCAATGCTCTGTACCGTCCCGGTCCGCTCGAGGGTGGGATGGTCGACGAGTATGTTGCGGTCAAGAACAAGAAGAAACAAGCGGAATACCTCCACCCTGTCCTTGAGGAAATCCTGGCCGAAACCAACGGCGTTATGGTGTATCAAGAACAGGTCATGCGTATTTTGAACGGCTTGGGCGGAATCGAATTGGCCAAAGCGTATACGTGCATCAAGGCAATCAGCAAGAAGAAGGAATCGTTGATTGCGGCCAATGCAGAGAAATTCCTAGGCGGCTGTCAAGAGAAAGGCTTGACCAAAAAGGAAGCCGAAGACTTCTGGAACATGATCCTCAAGTTCGCAGGTTACGGCTTTAACAAGAGTCACTCTACAGCCTATGCCTTGATCGCTTACCAAACTGCGTACTTAAAAACGCACTACAAAGTCGAGTTCATGGCGGCTTTGCTGACAGGGGACATTCCAGGCCGGAACTTCAAACGCAAAGACGCGTTGGTCGAGCACTTGGAAGATTGTCAACGAATGAACATAACCGTCGAATATCCGAACGTGAACACATGCCGATCGGAGTTTAGCGTACGGGACAACAAGATCTACTTTGGCCTTTCTGCGATCAAAGGCTGCGGTGGATCTGCCGCAGAAGCGATCGCAAGAGAGCAAGACAAGAATGGTCCGTTCAAAGATATTTTCAATTTCTGCGAACGGGTCGATGTTACCCAATGTGGACGAGCAGCCATCGAGACCTTGATCAAAGCGGGGGCTATGGACTGCTTCAATGCCAAACGATCGCAGATGATGGCTGTGGTTGAGAAAGCATTGCAGGGGGGCGCATCCAAGCTCAAGGATCGCAAGAGCGGCCAAATGAGCTTGTTCGATGATTTTGTAGAAGTCGTTGAAGACGTCAAGATCACGCTCCCCGATATTCCGGAGTATATCGACAAAGAGAAGCTCGTTATGGAGAAAGAGGTGCTTGGCTTTTACCTGTCTGCCCACCCGCTTTCCGAATACGACAAAGTCTTGAAAGCGTTTTGCTCGCACACGTCGTCGACGGTCAAAAGCGCCAAGAATCGCGACGAAGTTTTGATGGGAGGGATGATCTCTTCGATCAAGATCGCGCAGACTCGTAATCCCAAGCCAGGGAAATCCTCCAAGTACGCGAACTTTGACTTGGAAGACATGGATGGCTACGTTCGAAGCATTTGCTGGCCCGATGGTTTCGAAAAATACGGCGAACTGATTCAACCCGACGCGGTCGTATTGGTACGCGGGACTGTCGACAAAAAGGGTGAAGAAGACGAAGTCAGCTTCATCGTCAATGAACTAATGCCCATCGAAGAGGCGGATACCAAGTTCACTACAGGTATCCACATTCTCTATGACGAGACTAAACATAAGCCTGAGTTGATCAAGAAGATTCGAGAAATCTTAAAGGGCTATCCCGGTCCTCGGGATGTTCTCGTGGCTATTCGGTTGCAGTCTGGCGAGACGGTTCATGTGAAGTCCGATAAGCAAAAGGTTGCGATTGCGCCTGAGCTTCGAACTCGCCTGGACGATCTACTCGGTCCGGATAGCCATCGGCTTCTGATGACCAAACCAAAGCTGAAGAGCGGCGGATCTAACGATCCAAGACGCCGTCGCGATTAGCTTCGGCCTTGGATCAGCAACGAAGTCCCTAATCAGAGCTGAATTTTTTATGAAAAAGCTCAATTTTTTCCGTTAGCCCGTAGATACGCGTCAATGGGGTGGCGATAGAATTTTTTTTGCTTACTGGCACCGTCGTTCGCCTGAATTTCCCTTCGTTGAACGGTATTGTGCTTAAAGGGATACTCACGGAATCCAATCCAAAAGTTCCTGCTTGAAACCCCTCACATGTAGATGCAAGTATATGTCTCAATTCGATAGTCCGAGTCAGAATCCGTATAGTCAATCCACCCCAACATGGCCGGCGAATACATTACCGCCAGATGGCGGTTCTACAACTCAATTCACTACGCTCGGGATTTGTTTCATCGTTTTATCAGTCCTTGGGCTGGGCATGGCAATCCTCTATGCTATCGGCCAAGTGGCCCAGCTTTCAAACGGTGCGGTTATGCCGCCACCTAACGCAAATGATGCCGAAAAAACGGGCTTTTACATCGGATATTGGGGGAGCACCGCAGCCGTTATCGTTTCTGGATTGCTACAACCCCTCGTCGCATGGGCAGGCGTTAACCTAATACGTAGGGGGTGCGATCCGGTGATTGCGCAGGTAGGTTAATGGAATCATAAGGCGGGTTGGGCATATAGAGCCTTGACGGGCGAAAAGTTTTCAAGCATTCGTTTATAGGTTGCTGTCCAAGTTTGACTCAAAAGGATCGATCGGAG
>JAPLNL010000078.1 GCA_026692905.1 Planctomycetota bacterium | reverse complement strand
TTACTTGCTCGACAGGAAGCGAACTCTCTGTATTCTCATCTTCTGTTGAACTCGACGTCCCCATGATCAGATAATGCGTTTGCAGATTCATTTTGGATTGCACCTCCGCACCGAGCTTCGTCAGAAACGAAACCGAATCGTCTCGATCCAATCCCAGCAACGTATGCATCAGGACCACATGCTTGCCAGCCAGCGGTCGTAAATCCTCGCAGCTAGCCAAAATAGCGTCAGCTCTCAAACGCGTTCGTCGAATCTGGTCACTTCGGGACGGAGTGCCATCGGTACGAAATAGTTTGGGTTGGTAGCGAGCTTGCGGTTCTGCGACGGATTCGATGCGCGTTCGGCGGACCGTTCGCGGCTGCCGAACTTGATCAACCCAAATACGACCGCGTGTTAGCCCCAGTTTTTCTTCGAGGGCTTCTAAGTTTTCAGACATGGACTTCTCGGCGGCAGCAATTGCGATTTGGGCGCAGGCTCGCGCATCCTCCAAGGCATTGTGATGCTGAAACGGAATTGACAATCGTTCTGCGATAGCCGCGAGGCCGTAGCCGGTTTGCCCTGGCCACGCTCGCTTGGCGATGAGACGAGTGCACTGCAAATCGAATTGGGGCACGGCGATATCGTAGAGTTGACAAGTACCTTGCAGGACCGCAGCATCGAACCCGACATTGTGCGCTATGATAACGCAGCCATCGATCAATGGGAGCAATTGATCCCACACGCGATCCCACTCAGGGCTGGTTAGGCAGTCTTTTGCGGTAATCCCGTGCACCCGAACACATTGAGGTGAGAAGAACAATCGCTGGGGGCGAATCAGCCATTCTTTTTCTTCTACAATCCGCCAATCCTCCATTCGCACGACGCCGAGTTGGCAAGCTGAGTTGGAGCGACTGTTGGCTGTTTCGAAGTCGATTACCGCGGCGTGAATTACCATCCTGGAAGCGTCCTTTTATTTCCTTGGGCTTTCCCAATTAACGTCGACCACGCCGAATTGGTGATTTGCAAATCTGGCCATCACAAACAGGAGGTCGCTGAGACGGTTCAAGAATACCACGATATGGGCTGCATCGCTAACGCTGCGGTCGCGTGAAAAACTAACTATTTCCCGCTCGGTCCGTCGGCAAACGGTGCGAGCGAGATGCAAATGGGCAGCTTGGGTGCTACCGCCCGGCAAAATAAAATTGCGAAGGGGCTTGAGGCTCGATTCTAGTTCATCGATCGCCTGTTCCATGTGCTCGACGTGTGAGCCGGCATCCCATTTGAGGCCATGTTCATCAGGATTCGGGGTGGCAAGTTCTGCGCCGATCGAAAAGAGCTGATGCTGAACGGAACTGAGGATGGGATCTAGTTTTTCGCCCAAGGAAGTTGAGCGAGCTATTCCGATGACGGCATTGAGTTCGTCCACGGATCCGTAAGCGCAAATGCGAGGATCATCTTTTGCAACCCGAGGGCCACCGAACAATCCTGTCGTACCCGCGTCCCCTGTTTTCGTGTATATCTTCATCTGCGATTGTCTTCCGACATTTTCGAGTTTGTTGTTCTTCCCTAACTTGGTCCAATATTAGTTATGGAACCTGAGGTATTTTCAAGCGGCTTTCTGCTATTTCGAAAACAAAAAGTGCTTCAATTTTTATTGATGAAGCATCGTACGCGTTGGGATCTCCCCAAAGGTCACTTGGATCCGGGTGAAACCAAGAAACAAGCAGCAATACGAGAACTCTGCGAAGAAACGGGACTTCAATCGTCCGACGTTTGGTTGGATCCCAATTTTGTCTTTGAAAATCGGTACTGGGTATCGTATAAACGCAATGGCGGCATAAAGCAGCTCAAGGAGCTAACCATTTACTTGGGACTGCTCGTCCCAGATAAGCCGATCTTGGTGACCGAGCATGAAGCGTACGAATGGATTGATTGGTCCCCGCCGCATCAAATCCAAATCGAAACCATCGACCCGTTACTTGCACAAGTAGGCCAATATATTGAAACTCAGCCCAATTGGCCGGCTTAGCCAAATCCGTTAGCCCCGGTTTTCTGGAGAGCTCGACATTCGTCGAGAACCACGGCAACGCTAGGCGGCTAATAGGTTCATTTCAACCCGCGACTCGTGCCGCTTTCCCAGACCCCGAAACGATTGAGGACAATATCCCGAAACGATTGAGGACAATCGTTTTACACTGTTTTGGGCACTTTTAGCTGACTTTTGCCCCGCCTCGGGCTCAAAATGATTGACCTGGGTTTCCGGAAGCTACAAAATATTTCATTCTCAAATATGGCCTTTTGCAAGTGGTCCACGCCTAACCCCTGCCGAAAATGAATCCTGCCAATTCCCCGTCTGCAAATTCATCGACCGATTCGCAAGAACTTCTCGAGCGCGGTCGCCTTACCCTTCAAGCCATTCAGTATCACGAACGTGCGGCTCGATACAAGGCCGCTGCCGCTAGTTTGCAGGCTGCTATGCTTCAAGCCGAGAACGGAAATGCGGCCAAGCTCTACGAGTGGCTCGAATCGGAGTCGCATCAATTTGCTACCGAGATTGACTTCTCATTGAAGTCAGCGGACGAAGGAACGGATGTGCCATCACCAAGTCGATCTTTGCGGATTGACACGGTCACGCCCAAGGCTGGCGCTCCTTTTGGAATACCGCTTCATGCCGAGACGGATAGCTCGGTAACAAGTCCTGAGATCAAATCTGACACGAATATCAAACTTCCGCCGGCTCAAGATTTGGATCAAGGGGCTTCGACCGGCTCGGCGCAAGTCATGACTCAATTGGCACCGCACGAGTCGCCATGGTCAAGAATGGAAGAGGGTGCGAACGAACGACTCGCTTGTGAAACGATCGATACCAACGATGGCAACGATTCCATCGAGTTAAGGCATGAACTCGTAGAATCCGAAAACCTCGATTCACAGTGGAATGAGGCAGAGAGCGAGACCGCTCTGATTTCAACCGAAGAGTTCGCTGAACTCGAGAGCTTGGTGATGGATTCCGGCGAGCATCGAACGAAGGCATGGTGGAAAGCACCGCACGTTTGGGGCAGCGTTGTAGTCCATGCTGTTTTGATTGTTTTCTTGTCGATCCTCGTGGTCAAAGTTGCATCCGAACCGAAGTTGCTTGCTGTTGTTTCGGCGCCTGTGGAGTCGGACAACATCCTGCTCGAAACTCCCATGGAAATGATTTCGGAATTAGAACTGGAGTCGATCGCAGAGCCAATGCAATCTCTACCGGCCCCAAGTCTTTCGGGTTTGGCTAACGACATTTCGGTGACCCAAGCCTCCATAGATGCTGGCTCCATGCCATCGGCGCCTTCTTCTGTAACATCTGCCCTGAATGGCGCTTCGTCTGAGATGTCTCATGCATCCATGGCGGGAAGCAAGATGTTAAGCGGCGCCGAGTTCTTTGGCGTTAAGGCTACGGGGAACACATTTGTTTACATCGTGGATAGCTCACCTAGTATGCGTCGCGACGGTGCCTTTGACGCGGCTAAGGCAGAGATCATGCGTTCACTGCAGTCGATGAAGCCAAAGCAACGTTACTTTATCAGTTTCTTTGGCAAGGAAATCGACCCCATGGTTTTCAAGACAGGAGAGGTTGAAAAGTATCCGGTTTACGCAAAACCAGAAAACTTGACTAAAACAATCGAATGGCTTAGTCGAATTCAGATACAAAAGGAGGGATTGCCCCCTAACAATGCGCTATCCGAGGCGATTGCGATGCAGCCAGATGGAATATTCCTATTGTTCGATGGCGATACACGATCGGATGTTGCCAAATATCTTCGCAAAGCGAATCGTACTGATGATATATTGAGTGCTGGGAAGCCCAAGGTCCCAATCCACGTTGTCCACTTTTTTCAGGAAGAGTTTCAAAAGCAAATGCGTCAGGTCGCCGAAGAGAATGGTGGCACGTATCGCTTTGTACCACGGCCCGAACGACCATCCAAAAAATAACGGATGCCCAGAGATGATTCCCAATGCAATCCAGTAGGCCTTGGTTCTCCAAGCAAAAGACACAGTCGATGATTGCATTCTCGGTCAGCACCTGCGTTCATTTGACGCTATGCCTGTCGCTCGCATTGATCCTGATTTCCGCACAAGGCAACATAGCCAAGGTGACTCAACTAGCAATTGAGCCGAACGATGAATCTGGCACGGACGAAGTCACTCAATTTGAGCTTACTCCGGAGACCATCCCCTCAGACTCGATTCAACCTTCCTTTGAGACGTCTGCCATTTCTGCAAGCTTGGTGGTTTCTCAATTGGACGCGAGAATAGAAGGCGGCGGCGAAATGGGAAATGTCGCAGCCATGGCGACAAAAGGGGCGGAGCTCGGAATAGACGAAACGATCGCGAAAGTATCGAAATCAAAGGCCTCCTTTTTCGGCGCCCACGCGGAAGGCAACCGCTTTGTGTTTGTTATCGACTCGTCGCGTTCCATGCTAGGGCCGCGGTGGGAAGCACTTTGTAAAGAGCTGATGAGGGCCATCAAGTCCCTATCAGCAGATCAAGAATTTTTTGTGATTAGCTTTGATTCGTTGGCCCATCCCATGTTTGGTGTCGCTCCACCCAAAGGAAAGTTTCTAACGGCGGTGGACAAAAACTTGGAACGCATTCAAAACTGGTTGCGTTCCATTCGCCATGGAAGCAATACTTATCCAGCGTCTGCAGTTGGAATTGCTATCAAGCTTGAACCAGATGCCATATTCTTGCTCTCCGATGGCGAAATTAGCGACAGCACCATCGAGGACTTAAGGATATGGAATCGAAAGCGGAACGAAGAGGACGAGGAGGTTCCCTTGATTCCCATTCACACCGTCTTGTTGCATAGTCAGGTCGGCTTTGTGGCATTAGAAGCCATCGCTCGAGAAAACGGTGGTACGTTTACCCCGGTCCAGCCACGTTAGGAACACATGAAAGCTGTTTTGCAAAGAGTGCTCTCGAGCCGTGTGGAAGTCGCCGCTGAAATCGTCGGTGAAATCAAGCATGGCTGGTTGATTTTGCTCGGTGTCGGCAAGGGGGACACGACTGAGACAGCCCAGTACCTCGCCGATCGGTGTGTCAAGCTACGAGGGTTTTCTGACGAACAAGGCAAAATGAACTTGAGCGTGCAAGACGTTGGAGGATCGATCCTGATTGTCAGTCAGTTCACTTTGGTCGCCGATTGCATTCGCGGTCGACGGCCTAGTTTTGACGCAGCCGCTCCGCCAGCATTGGCCAACGAATTATATGAGACCTTCTGTGAGTGCATTCGAGCAACAGGTGTACCCGTTGCGACCGGTGTGTTTCAAGCCGACATGAAAGTAACACTGACGAACGATGGCCCGGTTACGTTTATTATTGAGAAGAATGCGTGCTGAGGAAGTGTTTTAGCCGTGTAACGGTGTAACGGCTCTCGTGCTCATCGTGGCTAGAGACCGTGGGGCGAGCCCCACGGCTACAAAGTGCCGCCGCTATCGCGGCTAAGAACTTCGCGTACCGATAGGCCAATCCAATAGAGGACGCCTATTCTTACTTGGATGAAAGATCGAGCAGTTCGACTTTTCGGAACTCGATGGGATGGCTTTCGGATTGGAGCGAGATGGAGCCTGAGGAGAGCATTTTGTCTCCCGCTTTTTGCATCAATTCTTTTGCATGCGAGTCGCGATCATCCAATTGCGGCTTGTTGTACTCGAGCACCAATTCACCGTTCATAAAATGGCGGATCACTTCGTTCCCCTTCACTTCGACCTCGGCGGTAACCCAACCTTCGCCATGGAATGTTTTGGATTTCGAGTTGGTGCAGTGAGCTAAGATCAATTTGTCGTTCATCACCACGTTGGTCCCTGGCGTACAGAGATTCGCAGTCGAGCGAGCATTTTGGCCGTCGCCACCTAGCAGTTGCACTTCAATGGATGCAGGGAAGTCCTGGTCTTTGGTCATGGTTTCGGGTCGTTCGCCGTGGATCATGATACCGCTATTTCGAAGGGCCCAACCTGGGCCTCCTTTGACTTGATTGCCGACGAATCGATATTCAACACGAATGCGGTAGTGCGAAAAAGATTCCTTGTAGAACAAGTGGCCGAATGTTTCTTTGAACTCGTCGTAGCCTTCGTATCCGACCTTCAAAACGCCGTTTTCCACTCGAAACGTGTTTGCAAAGTTATCCCCGAGGTCGTGATAACGTATCTTGGGTGTCCAGCCTTCCAGGTCCTTGCCATTGAATAGCTGAATCCATTTTTCGGTTGTCGCCTTGGTGGAATCTTGTGCAGTCGACAGACTTGAGATTCCCAGCGAAAAAACCAAAACAGCATAACACACAACGCAAGCGATTGATTGGGTTACGCAACGACATGGATTTAGAGAATGGTTCAGTTGCATTTCTGTTGAGCCTTACGATGGTGTGGGAAACGAGAGGACGGACGAAGTTCGATAAGCATCTTAGCTGGTCTGATTTATTTTACGATTAGAACCCGAGGTTTGGTCTAGTATTATCGAGCTCCGCGTATTCTGCCCGACTGTGCCAAAGCGAGTGCTTTCAATGAAAATCCGGTTTCATGTGGTCAAGCGGGCGCGACGAGCAGACTGACACATTTGGGTAGGGTTGTGCCGCAAAAACCATATTGCTCGAAAAAAGGGATAGCGGAACTGATACCGAAGTGGCGTTGGTTTAGGTTGGGCGATGCCCCCAAAAGAAGAATATCGGCGTTTAAGGCCAAGCAAAACCCACAAAGAACCGCCAAAGGAAACGAAAAACACTTTATCCAGTTTCGGCACCAGTCCTGGTTCGTTTTCCCTCTCTCGCTAAATCCCGCCTCGGGGATTTGAAAGGTCATATCCTTAGCAAGATAAACGCATTGCCTCTTGTCGAAAGCCCCTGACAGTCCCTATCCTAGTTGCAGTTCAAAAGCGGTTTGCCGTCATTTTGACCAGACCAGTCCGTTGTCCACGCTAATCCCCCTATGTCCGAGCCTAGTTCTCGAGTTCAAAAGACCCTTGCTGCCATGCGCGGCGTTCGTCCAACAATTCTTCCATCCCTTTTGTTATGCGACTTCGCAAACTTAGAAAAGGAAGTTCGTTTGTTGGAGGAAGCGGGAGTGGATTGCCTTCACCTCGATGTGATGGATGGCAATTTTGTGCCCAACATCAGTTATGGGATGCCGATCGTTTCTGCGATTCGCAAGGTTACGGACTTGACGTTGGATGTTCATTTGATGATCCGGGACCCGAATGCTTACGCGTCGCAATTTGTGGATGCGGGTGCGGATTTGATCACGTTCCATATCGAAGCTTTACAGCAGCCAAGCGAATTACTTGCGAAGATTCGTTCGCAGGGAGTTGCTGCCGGATTGGCGATCAATCCCTCGACCGAGATGAGTCATGTATTGCCATGGATAAGCGAATGTGATTTGGTTTTGGTCATGAGTGTTGAGGCTGGGTTTGGTGGCCAAGCGTTTCATCCGATCGCTTTGGAGCGTTTGTCCGCCCTGAGAAAAGCCAATGGCCCCGATCTCCTTTTGGAAGTAGATGGTGGCGTCAATATTAAGACGGTTGGGCAATGCACGGCCAGTGGAGCGGACCTGCTCGTTGTGGGTTCAGCTATATTTCGCGAGGCAGATTACTGCCAAGCGATGACTCGATTGCGTCGGGAAATGCAGACTTGATCATGCAACCCGATACGATCGTATCGATGACACTCGGGAACATTTGTTTATGTGTAATGTAGTTGTAGTGCGACCAGGCTCGACACTCTTCGATGAGCAAGAGCGAATCAAAGGTAGCCTGGACATGCCGCTATCGGCTTCAGGAATAGAACAAGTTCATAGGATCGCAAGTGAAATTGCGAAGCTACCCATTTCAACGGTTTATTGTGGCCCCTGCGAATCGGCACAGAGTACCGCGAAGGAGATTGCGGAGCACACGCGGTCAAAATGGAAAGTCTGCGACTGCTTTCGCAACTTGGACCATGGTTTATGGCAAGGCAAGCTAATCGATGAATTAAGGCGTCAGCAGCCGCGACTCTTTAAGCAGCTTCAAGAGAATCCTCGCTCCTTTTGTCCCCCGGGAGGGGAGACGGTTGCCGAAGCGGAAGCTCGCGTCGAAAAGCTGATCGTGAAGCTTTGCAAGAAGCATTCCAACGAAACCATCGCGGTCGTGATTCCGGAACCGTTGGCCAGTTTGATTGCAGCCAAGCTGAAGGAAACCGATCTCGGCGATCTCTGGAAATCCGAATGCGACAATGGAACTTGGGAAGTGATCGATTCCGATACGCATGACACTATCGGTATACAATTAGTCTCGACCAACCGGGTTGGAGCCAATTCTTCACCTTCGGTCGCCTAAAAGGAAAGTAAAACAATGTCAACAATAGAGCTGCCAAGCACACCTAATGCGGTGCCGACCGCTAGCAAACGAGGCGTCCCCGAAGGGCTTTGGATCAAGTGCCCTGGTTGCGGAGATTCGATTTATCGCAAAGAAGTCGAACGCAATCTCAATGTGTGTCCGAAGTGCAAGTATCACATGTACGTATCGGCCCGAGAGCGGATCGCGCAGCTGCTGGATGAAGGAACTTTTGAAATATGCGATGAGCATATTATGCCGACCGACCCCCTGAATTTTTCGGACAAGAAACGGTACGCGGAGCGTTTGGTTGCGGAACAGGTTCGGACAGGACTTACGGATGCGGCAATGTGTGGCACAGGCATGATTCGCGCGCGTCGCGTCGCCATCGCAGTGACCGATTCAGCATTCATCATGGGGAGCATGGGCTCGGTCGTTGGCGAACGATTGACGCGGTTGATCGAACGAGCGACAGCGCATTCATTGCCATTGATCATTGTTAGTGGTTCGGGGGGTGGAGCTCGAATGCATGAGGGCATTTTGTCTCTTATGCAAATGGCGAAAGTTTCCGCAGCCTTGGCTCGTTACCACGCAAACAAAGGCTTGTACGTAAGCGTCCTGACCAACCCAACGATGGGTGGCGTTGCTGCAAGTTTTGCGAGTCTAGGCGACTTGGTCTTTGCAGAGCCCAAAGCCTTGATTGGCTTTGCCGGTCCAAGAACCATCAAAGCGACCCTCAAGATTGAGTTGCCAGAAGGATTTCAAACGAGCGAGTTCTTGCTAGAGCACGGATACATTGACCGGATCGTAGAACGCTGGCGGCTCAAGACCGAAATCGCGGCTGCCATCGACTACTGTGGCAAGCTGTAGTCTTTCCGCGTTAGTTGCTGCCATTGGGCGAGCGGCAGACTGAAAACTACCTGCCAAGTTTCCTATGGGAGAGCGAGGCCACCTCTGTAAACATCTTCTGGTAGCGAACACACTTGAAAACCTATGGGAGAGCGAGGCTCCTGCCGAGCTTAGGACGCAACGGTTCGGCAGGAGCCTCACCCTCCCGAGTAACGAATTGGTTGAGTGAACTCGACTTAAACATGTTTACAGCGGTGGCCTCACCCTCCCGGTATAAACAGGACTGTCGCTCGCCTAAGAATTGAGGCCCAGCTGAATTCTTACGAATTCAGCTACGAATCTAATATCCTATATGCTCGCGAATCTTCGCGGAGAAGTCTGGGCTGTCTTTGTACTTGCTTGCGACGGAGGTGATTCGAGCTTTTTCGCGAGCGATCTCAAATGGTTCGACCACATCCAGAAGCCCAAGCTCATAGGCCAGACGATCAGAATGTCCCGGGAGTAAAACTCTCCAATCTGCGGGAATGCTTCCCGGTCGCAGTTTGTTGATGTGATTGACCAAGTTGGTGGTGCAATTGTTGTTGATCGTGTCGTAGTTTTCGGGAACTCTTTGAAGTTGGTTGGCCCTTTCGAGCATATCGACTAGCAAATTCTGCACTTGGTCTGGAGTCGCCCTTCCAGGATACAAATACACCTCGACCATGCGAGCATCGGTGCGCAAGGGGATCAAGTCCCGTTCGTCACCAATCAAGTACATCAATTCGAATTTGTTGGTGATGCCGCGAATCGGCGAATACGAGGCGCCGTAGTCGAGTCTTGCCTCGACGGAAATAATAAAGTGGCGTCCATCTCGAAGTCCGAAGCTGAACATCGTGTGCGCCAAGAGCGAGTTGTTTTGGAATGGGACAATGATGAAATCAATACGATTCACGTCAGCCAAAGCGAACCGCATGTCATAGTGCCGAACGTCGTAGTCGGTCTCTGTGCGATAGCGACAATTGCGAACATGCTTGATCACAATGTCTTCATCCTGGAATTCGGCGAATGGCATGATCGCAAGGTCGGGCCGCCACAACCGATTCTGCCCCATGTCCTTCTTAGGGAAAATTTTTTCGCGATTTGCAGCCAGGAGTCCTGGTTTGGTCGGATCTTTGAAGGGACGAGTGCAACCGACCTGAAACAAAACGCACATAAGGATTAGGGTGGTTTTGAGCCAACTTGGGAGAAGTACTCTTGCGCCCTTGGTGTTGGTTTGTTGCATGGGTCCATCCGCCTCAAATCACTATCAAGTCGCCAGAACTAAGTACCAATAGCAAGCAAAGGGTTACTAAGTCAAGGTGGATAAGCCAAAAGCACTTTGTTAGCGGATCGGCGCAAGACGTCCGTGAGCTCTCGGATTTGGAACTCACTTCCTGAACAGTTGAGGACAACTGTTCTACTCTGTGGCGTGGCTCCCTCATGAGAGGTTAACATTAAATGCCGCGAAAACGGAGGGCTCGCGCTGCACCGCGGTAAACATATTTCCAACGAGTTTACCTAAGTCATTCATTGCTCGGGAGGGGGAGGCTCCTGCCGAACCTTTGCACCGTTGGCTCGGCAGGAGCCTCGCCCTCCCTAAGGTTTTCAACGGAATTGACTTTGCAAAGATGTTTACAGCGGTGGCTCGGGTTGTGCCGCGACAAAAACAAAGAAACGAGAATCGATTTTGTCAATCACCACGGCTTCCCCGGTCGCTATAATGGGATGTTCCATTTTCATGATTCCACACAGACTCCCTCCAACCCCGTTTTTGAGGACCTTCGAATGTCGATGTATCGAAAAACACTTATGGCAGGTATTGCAGCAATGGCAATCGTTTCAGGTTATGGCGACAAGCAGCTTTCGCCATTTTCTTCCGCTCAGGCAGCCGACGCACCGAAGGCAGAAGTGCCAAAGGTCTTTTCTTTTAAAGCGAAAACGCTTGAAGGGGAGGCGGCTGACCTAAGCAAATATGCTGGAAAAGTTGTCGTCTTTGTCAACGTAGCAAGCAAGTGCGGTGCAACGCCTCAGTATGCCGCTCTTGAAAAGTTGTACGAAAGCCACAAGGAAAAAGGACTTATTGTTGTTGGGGTACCTTCCAACCAATTTGGCGGGCAAGAACCTGGCACCAGCAAAGAAATTCGTGAGTTTTGCAAAAGCAAATACCATGTGACCTTCGATCTTCTAGAAAAAGCGAACGTTAAAGATACCGGCTCCGAAAAGGCTTGCGAGCTTTTCGCTTACTTGTCGGCACAGGACGCAAAACCCGCCGGCAAAGGGCCAGTAGCATGGAACTTTGAGAAGTTCATTGTTGACCGAAAGGGCAATGTTGTTGGCCGTTTCAAGACGGGGGTAGAGCCCGATTCCAAGGAAATGATTGCGGTCATTGAGAAAGCGTTAGCGGAATAGTTTTTTCTATTCGAGGCCTGAACTCTGTCAGGCCTGAATTCTGTCGTCCCCGGAAGCTGCCGGGGACGTGCTGCGACCAAGGCGTTGAAGCATGATTTAGCGAAACTCGTCAAGAGTTTTGGTCTTGAGTCGGTTTAGCCGAAAGTCTTGACGACTTTCGCTACGCTGACATGTTTCCCTAGCCAGAGCGGTGAGGCGAGGGCGGATTGCCGGAAAACATTTGTTTTCGTGGTCCGAGGGTGCCGATTTCCTTTTTGCCCTTCCTTAAAAGCTTGGGTTTTGTACACTTTTGCTTGAATCCTATTGTTTTTGCCGCTCAGCCGTCTGCTACCAACGTTGGTACTGGAACTTGCTGGGCGATTTTTGTTTCCTTTTAGGCTGCGTTTCGGGAAATCCGGGCCGCACAACGCTGGGTGGAGTATGGACCTAACCAAACTACGCAATATTGGCATCAGTGCTCACATTGACTCGGGCAAGACAACACTCAGCGAGCGAGTTCTGTTTTACGCTGGCCGAATTTACAAGATCGAAGAAGTCAAAGGCGACGGCGACGGCGCTACGATGGATTACATGGAGCTCGAAAAAGAGCGTGGAATCACGATCACAAGCGCTGCAACGCAACTTCAGTGGAAAGATCATGTTATTAACTTGATCGACACCCCTGGCCACGTGGACTTTACGATCGAAGTCGAACGTTCGCTGCGAGTGTTGGACGGTGCGGTGCTTGTTCTTTGTTCCGTAGGTGGGGTTCAGAGCCAATCTTTGACCGTTGACCGTCAGATGCGTCGCTACGGCGTGCCTCGCCTGGCGTTTATCAACAAGATGGACAGAACCGGTGCGGACGCTTACCGCGTTGCACAACAGGTTCGCGACAAGCTCAATGCCGACGCAATCATGATGCAGATTCCGATCGGAGCTGGCGAGACCTTCGAAGGCGTCATCGATTTGGTTGCGATGCGTGCTTCGTTCTTCGATGGCAAAGACGGTGAAATCGTTCGTGAAGAAGAAATTCCAGCAGACTTGCTCGACAAAGCCCAGACCATGCGTCAAAAGATGCTCGAGTCGCTTTCGATGTACAGCGACGAAATGATGGAGCTTCTCCTGAGCGAAGAAGAAGTCCCTTCCGACTTGGTCTACAAGGTCTGCAAAGAGGCAACACAGCAGCTTCGCATGACCCCAGTTTTCTGCGGAAGCGCTTACAAGAACAAAGGTGTGCAGTTATTGTTGGATGCGGTCATTCGCTATCTTCCAAGCCCGCTCGAACGAGAAATCAAGGCTCGTAAAGTCGGTGATGAGTCGGTGAAGCTGGACTTGAAGCCGGACAAGAGTTTGCCTTTCGTCGGAATGGCTTTCAAGATCGTGGAAGATCCGTTTGGACAGCTCACCTTCATGCGAATCTACCAAGGTTCGATCAGCAAGGGAGAAATGTACATTAACCAACGCACGAGCAAGAAAGAACGCTTTAGCCGTATCGTTCGAATGCACGCCGATAAACGCGAAGAAGTCGATACCGCCGAAGCCGGTGACATCGTCGCAATCATGGGCATCGATTGTGCTAGCGGTGAGTCGTACAGCAATACACGCGACTACTGCACACTCGAAAGCATGTTCATTCCGCAGACCGTTATCAAGGTTGCTGTTACCCCAGCTAGCCGTGCGGACGCAGACAAGATGAGCAAGGCTCTGAACCGTTTCCGAAAAGAAGATCCGACCTTCCAAGTCTATAACGACGAAGAAACGAGCGAGACGATCATTTGCGGGATGGGTGAATTGCACTTGGAAATCTACGTCGAACGAATGCGACGTGAATACAAAGTTGAGGTCACCGTTGGCGCTCCGAAGGTTAGCTATCGCGAGACTCCAGGCGCCGAAAAAGAATTCAACTACAAGCACCGCAAGCAAACAGGTGGTTCGGGACAATACGCTCACATCGTTGGCAAGCTGACACCCATCAATCCGGAAGGGGAAGTTACCTTCGAATTCGAAGATAGCGTAACCGGCGGTCGTATTCCCAAGCAGTTTATTCCACCTGTGGAAAAGGGCTTCCGCGATTCGCTCCTCAAGGGACCGCTCGCTGAGTTCCCTGTCGTGGGTGTGAAGATGGAATTGATCGATGGTAGCTACCACGACGTCGACTCGAGCGAACGTTCCTTCTATATCGCAGCCTGTGACTGCTTCCGCGAGACCGTGCGAGCAGCCAATCCAGTTCTCCTGGAGCCAATCATGAAGTGTGATATTGAGTGTCCAGAGAACGATCAAGGTCCGGTTGTGGGTGACATCATTTCTCGACGCGGTTTGGTTACTCAAACCGATGCTCGAGACCGTGTTTCCTATATCAGTGCAGAAGTACCTTTGGCGAACACATTCGGATACGCAACTGATTTGCGAAGCATGACCAAGGGACAAGGAACTTTTTCGATGGAATTGGCCAAGTATGCGCCAGTACCGCGAAGCCTTCAAGACGATATCATCGCCGAACGCAAAAAGCAGCTTGCTGCACGAGCGTAGTTCCGGGCGAGCCTAATCAAAAGATAAAGAACCTAGGTTTAGCAGCCTAGGTTTTTTTGTGCCTTGGTAACCCGCCGCATTGGCGGCGAAGCCAACAGTGTAAAACGATTGTCCTCAATCGTTTCTGCGCTGGAGATTCAAATGCGCAAGTCAGGCAACGCTCGAATCGCTTCGAAGCATCTTTGGCGAATCGGACGCAAAGTGTACGACAAGCGTCCGCTCGACTAGCTCCACAATTCCATGACTGGCGAACCGTTCTCGACGATCGACGCGGGCCTGTTTTCCGAGTTGATCAGTCGCATATCATGATCAATTCCCATCGCATGGTAAACAGTAGCAGCGAGATCCTCGGGTGAGACCGTGCGATCCACTGCGTAAGCCGCATCCTTGTCGGATCGCCCCAGCCATTTTCCGCCAGGAATTCCGCCGCCCGAAATGGTTGTTGAAAAGAGAGTGCTCCAGTGGTCGCGTCCCCACTGTGCGTTGGCCTTTGGGGTTCGTCCCATTTCTCCTGTGGCGATGACAATGGTCTCGTCCATCATCCCGCGTTCGTCCAGATCGGTTAGCAACGCCGAGTAAGCTTGATCAAACGTCGGCAGCAGGCTCTTTTTTACATCGTCGCTGTTGCGATGCGAGTCCCAACTGTATCCATCTACGCAATCGTAATGGACGGTCACGAATCGAACTCCAGCTTCAACGAGTCGTCTCGCCATGAGTACGGATTGACCGAACAAATGTCGTCCATAGCGATCGCGAGTGACGGCTTGCTCGCTACGAATGTCCAGCGCACGTCGTGCCGCTTCGGAAGTGACGATGGAAAAGGCCCTTTGGCGGAATGCATCGTAGCCTTCCACAGCTTGTCGCTCATCCAGTTCTCGGCGCTTTTGATTCAGTTGCATCAATAGCGATTGTCGCGTTTGCAATCGATCGAGCGTGAGCCCTTCATGCGATTGCATTCCATCAATCTGAAAACTCAACTCTTGATCCGTGCAGTCACGCCAATACGGATTGTCCGTTAGTGATTGTTTGTCGATTTTGGTTGTCAACGGATTATATCGGTTGCCTAACCAGCCAGCATGTTCGCCGGGGCGAGGATACTGTCCAGCTTCTTGCAGCCGACCAAGAGTGTTGGGCAAAACCATATACGAGGGTAGCGACTGCTCAACGCCAAGTCGTTGCTGGTCGGTGTATTCAATGATTGAGCCCATGGAGGGCCAATCGCGAGGAGTCGGTGAAAAACCGGCTCCGATAGGAACATGCCATCGCTTGCCTGTTTGCAGATAGTGTGCACCGCCACTATGATCGTTGAAGTCGTGAGACATCGTTCGAATAACGCAAAATTTGTCCGAGACTGCGGCTGTCTTAGGCAAATGCTCCGAGATCAAGAGTCCGGGAGTTCGACATCCAATCGGCTTGAATGGTCCACGTATCAACTCAGGCGCGTCGGGCTTCATGTCAAACGTTTCGAGCTGGCTCGGTCCACCAAAGAGCATTAAGAAGATGACCGACTTCGCTTTTGCTGTGACGCTTTTAGAATCTGCGCTTTGCGTTTCGGCACGAAGTACGTCCGCGAGCGTTAAGCCAAAGAGACCTGCACCTCCTGCCTCAAGAACTTGTCGTCGCGTCCACCCCTGACAGGATCGACGTGGATTACCAAGAATGGTAAGCATAGGCGGGACTCGGCGCGTAGAGGAGAGGCGGAAGGCGGGATGTTCTCGACATTATACGCGTAGCTGAGGTGCGGAACCGGTTCGTTGGGCCAGGTTTTTAATGGAATTCACCCAAGCTATTCGTTTATCGGGAGATTGAGCGCTAGTAAGCCCCGGTTTGTTTTACAGGGATTTAAAGTCACCCTCCCTCGGAGAGGGTCGGGCCTTCGGTCCGGGGAGGGTGAACTGACTTTTGCAATCGTTGTTGGCACTTCACCCTCCCCTCGCTACGCTCGACCCTCCCAGCGGGAGGGTGTCTAGACCGGTCACTCTCCCTTAGAAGGCTACAAGCGAGTGGCTAAGGCGATTGACGGTTTATTCATACATCCATGCCGCATGCCTGCGGTGATCGAAGGCTTGTTCCTCAGGTTCCCAGTCTGCTGCGATTTCTCGCCAAGGTCGCCCCGCTTCGATTTTATTTCGTTCGCGGTTGGAGCCGAACAGCAAATCGATAGCAATCGGTTTGCTCACAAACTCGTAGACTTCTGTACGCCAAGAGAACAACTCACCTGACATTTCTCGCATAGTGGCTAGAAGAGCAAGGCTGGTTCTTACCGGTTGAAACACCGATCGGTCGGTCACGTGCAATGGACGCCACCACAGTCCTTGCCCGCATGTTTTTGAAACGTCGGTCGAAACCAAGCAGGCCGAAAGGTAACGCCTGCAAGCTTTTCCGCATTCATCTTGCTCGCAAGCTTCCCAGCGTCCAACCAAGGGGCACCACAGATTTCGAAGGGACGTGTCGTGCCTCGCCCTTCGCTCAAATTCGTTCCTTCGATCAAGCACTGACCAGGATAAACGATCGCGGTATCCAAGGTCGGCATGTTGGGGGATGGTAACACCCAGGGGAGCCCTGTTGCATCAAAGTAGTTACGACGCTTCCAGCCCTCGCAAGGCACCACGCGAACTTCGCCCGGCCCCAATTTGAGCTCCTGCTGATAAAGCATGGCCAGTTCTCCGACCGTTAAACCATGGCGGATTGAAATGTCATGCGCACCGACAAAGCTCTCAAAGCCAACTCGCAACGCTGGTCCCTCAATCATGTTTCCACCAAGTGGATTCGGGCGATCTAGCACCATGACCAGCATGCCAAGCGGTAACGCAACCTCGAGGCAATATCGCATGGTCGCCTGAAAAGTGTAGTACCGACTGCCAACATCTTGCAGGTCTACGACCAGAACATCGATTCCCTTTAGCTGCTCCACGGTAGGTCGGAGACTTGCTGCGGATGTTCCATACAAACTGTGGACCGCGGCAGGAACTGCTTTGGCCTCGTTGCCTGCCACACTGATGAGATCCTGAGCTTGACCATGCAGTCCATGCTCGGGGCCAAATATCGTAACAAGCCTGACACCGTCTGCGGCAGCGAAGAGATCGACAGCCGTGCGCAACTGTGCATCAACAGCCGCGGGATGCGTTACCAACCCAACCCGTTTCCCACGAAGCAGCGCGAATTTTTGAGCGACCAAGAGATCGAGGCCAGATTGAACTTCCGCCACAGCTATTCCTTACGTTGACTATTAACAATTTTTTTTGCTCTGGACGGCTACTCAATTCTCTTGATGATGTGCCAGCCGAATGGACTATCTTTGGTATGGTACTCAGCTAAGCCGAATTCACCAACTTGCAAGGGAAAGCCTGTGTTCCCAAATGCTGGCACCATTCCATCGCGTTCGAACGTTCCTTTTCCCATCGCCATCTTGCCATAGTTGGCCATTTTGTAGATGCCTGGCGGCGAGTCGTTTGTGTTCTTGCGTATCACCTCATCGAAGTCGGCGCCAGCCCTCGCTTCCGCGAGCAATTGCGTTGCGAGTGCCCGAGCTTCTTCTTTCGAGCGGCTAATGGACTTGCCAGGAATAGAACCATTAAAACCGATAAGACAATGCTGAACGGTGATGTAGTCGGGCTCCGATTTGGAAGAGGTTTTCGGAATTTCAGCTTCGCTCTTCTTGGCAAAAGCAAAGTTGGGTTTGGGCCAACTCGACTTGCATCCCATCAAAGCAAAGAAAGTTATCGCAAATACGCAGGCAATTAGTGATATTCGTTCCACGCGTCATCTCGTTGGATTGAGGGCGTCATTGCGATGGATTCACAATCTGACGCCAGAGCGACCGATTGAAGGTAAGCCCAGCGCTCGCGCGATAGGTCTACAAAAATAATTTCCATGCCCTTCTAGCAACTTTCGGAAAGAGATTCAATGCAGATTCGATAGAGAAGAGGAAAATGCTGCACAGCGTTGCCCCTTAGGGGGCTCATCCTTGCTCCTCAGTTGATTTCGTTTTCGGGGCGTTTGGCTAGATGCAATTGCAGATAGTTGGCGCGTTCGATGTTTCGGTCGGTAACGCTCAGTTTATGGCCGCACAATTTTTGCAGGTGAGCTGGTTGGGTATGGATAAACAACTTGTTCACCGTCGGTATCTTGACGTCGCTGATCAGTCCCAGATTGACACCCATCCGGACCTTGCTCAAGTAGTGCATGGTTTCTTCGCTGCTAATTTTTTTTGCGGTGCAAAGGATTCCTAACGCTCGACTGACGTTGTCGTGGAGATCTTGTCGGCTTTCGTTTACGAGGAATTCCCTCGCCTTTCTTTCGTAGTCGATGAGGCGAGGAACGACTTCGCGAACTTTCGCAACGAGAGCCAGTTCGTTTTTGCCGAGGGTCGTTTGGTTGCTGATTTGGTAGAAGTCCCCCATAAACTGGGAGCCTTCACCGAAGAGCCCACGAACCGCCACATTAATTTTGTTCAGTGCGCGAAAAACTTTGTCAATCTGCTTTGTCGCAACCAACGCCGGCAAATGCAACATCACACTGACTCGCAATCCTGTTCCCACGTTGGTTGGGCATGCGGTCAAGTAACCTAGGCGTTTGTTAAACGAGTAAGTCAACTTGCTTTCGAGCTGGTTGTCCAACTGGTCCATGCGTTGCCACGCGGCTTCGAGGTCGAGACCGCTCTGCATGACTTGGAGACGAAGGTGGTCTTCTTCGTTTACCATGATGCTGAAGCGTTCATGAGGATCAAGGATGACCGCTCGAGCTCCTTGGCTTTCGCTAAGCTCGTGGCTAATCAGCTGACGCTCCATCAAAAATTGGCGATCCAGGTCGCCTAGCTTGGCTACGTCCACGTATTCGGTATCGGCCGATAGCGGCAGCGAATCCAAAGCGCGGTGAACGGACGTGGCGATCGCGACGCGGTCCTTGGGAGTGCATTTACGAATGAACGGAAACTCGGACAGATTCCGAGCCAGTCGAATTCGGCTGCTCATCACAATGTCCGATTCAGGGCCTTGGCCGCGCATCCACTCGCTGCTTTGGTTGGCTAGTTCCTCAAGTTTCACGATCGGTGTTTTCGTTGGAGTGCGGTGCGAGTTTCAAACTCGATCAAACAAGCAATCAATCAAATTGTTGAGCAAAAGTCAAACAATCGGGGGGTCCGATTGAAAATCGTCGCCCAAATCTTCCAGAGCGTCGTTGTCCCAGGAAGATTCGTTTCCGGATTCTACCTCAGATATCTTATCGCGCAACCGGCTAGCCGTTTCGTAGTCTTCTTTTTCAATGGCTTCTTTCATCTCCAGCTTGAGCTGCATAATGCGATGCTGCCGTTCCGGGGAGCCGGTTTGATTGGACGGTTCCTTGCCCACATGTTGGAGAGAGCCGTGAATATTGACTAGCAGCGGCTGCAAATCATCCTCGAAGGCGATGTAATCGTAGGCGCAGCCAAGACGGCCACCTTTACGAAAATCGGCGAACGTAATCCCACAGATTGGACACGTTTTTTTGTCTGCTGTGGCCAGTTCCTCGGCTGCATTTTTGATTTTCAGTTGCTTTGCCAACATGCTGGAGAGAGCCGAAGCCGGCGTCGCAGTCCCCTCATTGGACAAAAACGTCCTGGCATGCTCCTCGCAAAGGTGAAGAACGCTTGGTCCGCTCGGCTCGGTCAGTTCCGTGATATGGAACGTCGCTGGTTTTTCGCAATGTTGACACTTCATCTTGGAATTCTCTCGCGTGCTGGTTCGCGGTAAACTAGTTCACTGGTAGTATATGCATGATAAGCCGATCCGGCGATGCGGTGGCGGCAATGATTCTCGCGTGATTGAAAGCTAACTCCTTCGGATGAGCGCATTTCCAAGTTTTGAAACGTACCAGTCGCTCTCTCGAGAATTCGACCTGGTCCCAGTCTATCGACGCCTTCTGAGCGACCATTTGACACCGGTCTCCGCTTTCCGGCTGCTCGATGACGGGCACAGTCCAGCCTGCTTGTTCGAAAGTGTGATCGGGGGCGAGAAAATCGGCCGCTATAGTTTTATAGCAATTGGCCCCCGTTCGCGGGTGGTTGCCTTCCGAAATGAAGTGGAATGGCACCATGACGGACAGGTCGTTCGGCAAACAGTTGCCGACCCACTAGCTTTCCTCCGCGAAAAACTAGGGAATTTGTCGGTTGCGACTTTGCCAGACCTGCCACCTTTTGTTGGGGGAGCAATCGGTTACGCGGCTTACGATGTTGTTCGCTATGTAGAAAAGCTTCCGAATTCGCCTGAGGATGATCGAAATCTGCCTGATCTCGATTTCGGTTTTTACGATTTGATGGTCGTTTTTGACAATGTCAACAAAACCGTCATGGTCTTGAGCTTGGTCCCAAGGTCGTCGAACGGTGACGATCGGACCGCTTACGACAACGCAATCCGCCGGATCAACGAAGTTACCGATCAAATGAATCGGCCCATTCCAGCTCTAGCAGCCTCGGACATTGTGCTTGGCCGAACACCGACCATTCGCCCGAAATCCAATTTCACTCAAACCGAGTTCGAATCCGCCGTTTTGAAGTGCCGAGAGTACATTCAAGCAGGCGATATCTTTCAGGTCGTTCTCAGCCAACGCTTTGAAATCGAATGCGACTGCGAGCCTTTGGAAGTCTATCGGTCATTGAGGGTTATTAACCCAAGCCCCTTTATGTTCTTGGTCCGAACGCCCCACTGTACCTTGGTCGGCAGTAGCCCCGAAGTCATGTCGCGAGTGGTCGATCGCGTCGCGACGGTTCGTCCGTTGGCCGGCACACGCCCACGAGGGAAAACGGCAGTAGAAGACGATCGGCTTGCTCGCGAATTGCTTGCCGACCCAAAGGAGCGAGCCGAGCACGTCATGCTGGTTGACTTGGGACGCAATGATATCGGTCGCGTGGCCAAATTTGGGTCGGTGCGACTGAGCGACTTGATGGTGGTCGAGCATTATTCGCATGTGATGCACATTTCGTCGAACGTGACCGGAGTCCTACGTGACGATATGGATGCGATGGACGCCTTCAAAGCCTGCTTGCCCGCTGGGACAGTTAGTGGGGCACCAAAAGTTCGTGCGATGGAAATCATCGACGAATTGGAGCCGACTCGACGAGGCCCTTACGCAGGTGCCGTCGGTTACTTCGACTATCGCGGCAACATGGACACTTGCATCACTCTCCGCACCATGGTGATATGCAATGGCAAGATCTACATCCAAGCGGGGGCGGGCTTGGTCGCGGATAGCGACCCAGCTAGCGAGTACCAAGAAACGGTCAACAAGGCTAAAGCCTTGCTTAGTGCGGTTGAAGCGACGATTACACGAGTCGGGCCTAAGTCGCCATGATGACGACGATAACAAGAGTCAATTCTAAGCCGCGATAGCGGCGACGTTCACAGAGATCGATTCTAAGCCGCGATAGCGGCGACGTTCACAGAGATCGATTCTAAGCCGCGATAGCGGCGACAATTCGTAGCTGCGGGGCGAGCCCCGCAGCTACGAACTGTCGCCGTTACACCGTTACACGCAACGCTGTTTCGCATTTTGTAGCGAAACTCGTCAAGAGTTTCGGTGGTTTACGCAATGCAGCCGAAAGTCTTTACGACTTTCGCTACAGAAAAGCCCAATTTGAATTGAGCAAAATGCGAAACAGCGTTGCGTTACACGGCTAGACTTATTTCCTCGACAAAGTGAGACTTCCGCCAAGATGACATTGCAGACCAAGAAGTTCTTCTTCGCATCGATCTGTGGCGGCATCTTGATTCAACTCGGGCGCAGAAACCGAATCAACGTTTCTTCTTCTTGTTGCCACGCTCAGGTGGTGGAGAAGAAGGGCGTTTGGGTTTGTCGCCGTCCGATGGATTCGTTTCGGCCTTCTTCCCGAACCAATTCGGGAACAAGTCGGCAAGCGTTTCGGGTGGCTTCGTCGCCTTCATCTTGGGCTTATCCCCATTGGAGGATGGCGATGCTGCACGCTGAGGTTGTTGCTGTGTACCGGACTTGGCCAACGTCGAGAGAATATCATTCACGGCATTGTCGGGGAGGCTTACCATGCTCGACTTCGGAGTAAATCTCTTGATTAAGAATCGCTCGATGAGAGACCAAGTGGATGAGGTGATAAAGTAGATACATAGACCAGCCGGGACCTTGAAAAATAGCACCCCCATCATGATCGTCATGACCATCATCATTTGTTGCGCCACCCGAGTTTGCTCGTCCGTCGCCTTAGGCATCAGCACCTTTTGCTGGATGATGAACAGAGTAATCGTCACGATAGGCAATATATTGAGATACGGGCCAAACCACCCCGAGCCACGGCCGGCGATCAATTCCGGCATCCACGATTGCCAGTCCAAAAACATATCTGGTCCAGCCAGATTCGAGCACCAATCCGAACCTGCGAACAATGATTGCTGGCGAAGTCCCACGTCAACGGAAACGCATCGATACAAACCGATCACGATTGGCAATTGAATCAGTGCGGGCAAACAGCCTGCAAACTGGTTGATGCCCGACTTTTTCATCAGCATTTGTTGAGCGGCCATCATCTTGCGAGGATCGTCTTTGAGCGCTTCTTTGAGCTTGGCCAATTGAGGCTGCACCGTTTGCATCTTCTGAGCGTTGAGCGCCATCATACGGCTTACCGGGAACATGCATGAACGAACCAATACAGTCAACATAATGATCGCAACACCGAAGTTGCCGGTCAGCGAAGAGAAGAAATGAAGGATATAACGGAGCAGTTTTGCAAAGAAACGGAAGATATCCCAGCCGTAGTAAAGCGCATTATCGAGTTTGTAAGCCGAGAGTAGTTCTGGCTCCTTGGGGCCAGCGAAAATCTGATAAGCTTGTTTCCATTCTCCCTTAGGTGCAATCTTTGTCGAATCGGATTCAAACCAGAAGCCGACATTCGCCGCTTGCTGCTTGGACGATGGCAGTTTGTTGGGGTCGGCATAGTCCGCGTTTAGTACGACCGCTTTTGCCCGCTTTAGGTTTTGCATGGATGACGGTTCACTTGGGCTGGCGGTCATCGCTGAAGTAAACGTTTGAGTGTCCAAACCGATGTAATTGATGTTTCGCTTGGCGGCACCGTGCGCCGGTCCAAACAACAGCAATTCGGGATCAGCAGGGAAGCTGGTTGCGTTGGAAACTATGGTTCGGGTCGTGTGCAGCGTGTGGCTGTCTAGTCCGTCACTGACGATCACGTCGCGGGCGCCGACGGCGCTAAAGAAATATGGGGATATCTTGGTCGGGTACCACCAGCCTTCGAGAGAAATGCCATTTAAGCCTTCTTGCCGTATCGCCACGGTATGCATTTCGTCATCGAGGTTTCGAACAATGACGGTTAGCTCCAAGTGATGGGCCCGTGTGCTAGGATCGTCTTGACCTTGCACCGGTTTGGCTGGCATCAATCGATACTGCTTGACCAATTCTAAATTAGCTTTGCTTCCAGCCAGTTTAAGGTACGATCGAAGCGGCATCGAGAATTCGATTCCCATCCCTTCGTCCATGTCGAGCATCTTATGGCTCCATCGACCCTTGAGGGTATTCTCAAGACCGAGGATTGAGTGTTCCCCCTCTTCGATGGAGATTTGGTCGATTGCGGCTATTGTGGTTGCACAGGATGCAACGGGATCGTTCCCTTTAACTTGTTCGTCTTTAAAGTCATCTTCAGCACGCAATTCGTCCAATGGCTTTTCCATGAACTCGCAAGTAAAAGTCAATACGGTTCCAGACGGTGCCGCCGCCATCACCGGTGCATCATTTTGTTTAAGCTTGCTGTCAGCGACGGTCTCGTCGCTGGTTGGCTTTTCACTAGCGGGTTTCTCCGCCGCAGGTACGGTTGCGGCCGGCTTGAAGTCAGCGGTGCCGGGTCGCAATATCTTGACTTCGATGCTCTTTCCGGCTTGCTTGCTGAGTCGTTTGTCCCATTTGTAGATAGAGGGAAATCCGCTGAGGGAATCCCAGCCTATGATTTGATCCCCTGGCTGCAGGCCGACCAAGCTTGGATTTTCGACGCACTTGGCGTTGGCGGCAGGTGAGCCTTTGGGAACGACATTGATTTCGAGCGAGGATGGAGATTCGGTTAACGCCAAGTATCCGAGGTAGCCTTCGCGTTCCTTGGAATGAAGCGATCGGTACTCGAATTTCCCTGGGGTCTTTTGAGCCACGAGTTCGATACGCTCGATTGCGGCTCCTTGGTTATCGAAAACGACGAGGAGTTGGTAGTTGTCCTTTGGGTCGTAACTACCTAGCGAGATTCTTTCTCGAGGAGCTTGTTCGGGCAAAACGAAACCCGGCTCTTCTGCTGCCAATCGCCTCGCAGCTTCCTGCGTTTCGGCTTTCTTTTTTTCTTTCGCGGCCTTCGCGAGTTCCTGTTGTTTTTCCTGCTCCAGTTTGGCGATTTCTCGTTGTCGCTGCATGCTGTTGAACAGCAGGAACATGGAAATACAAATAAGCAGCCATGCAAATAGTTTTCTGTCCACTAACAAGTCGCTCGTTAAAAATAGTTGGAATGCGATTCGAAACTTTGAGCGTTTTCAACGTTTCGTTTTCGGGCATCTGGGGAGTCGCTTTAAGTCCCGAATTGTCAGCATCTTAGAGCTTTTTGCTAGTGCAATTGAGCAGCAGGCTGTAACGAATGACGCCGAGAGTGCCTGAAATTGAACTCCCCTTCTCCTCCTCGGGAGGAGAAGGGGTTGGGGGATGAGGAGGT
>JAPLNL010000077.1 GCA_026692905.1 Planctomycetota bacterium | reverse complement strand
CCCCCCGACCCCCTCTCCCCGAATCGGGGCGAGGGGGAGAAAATCGCATTGTTTTCGTTTGATTTCAAGGGAATTAGAATTCTAAATTGCATCGAGATGTGGGTAATGACAAGGCAAACGCCCAATGGCTAATGAACCGGTAAAATACACAGCGATGTGTTTGGGTTATTTCAAGCCAAAGACGAGGTCCATTTCTTCGGAAATGCGTTTTAGTTCAGCTGCATCGCCTGCACCGACTTCGGCTGCAACCCATCCGTAGAAGTTGACTTCGATGAGTGCTTTGCGAACATCGGCGTAGTCGATGTCCCCTTCGGAGATGCGGGCCCATTTGTTTTCGGCCCGATTGTAGCCTTTAATATCCAGCTTGTAGACTCGTTTACCGAGTTGTCGAATCCAGTCACCCATGCTTCCGTATTTCCAGTGGTTGCCGATGTCGAATTGCATTCCGACCCAAGGCGAGTTCAACTCGTCGACGTATTGGACGTACTTCGCTGCGTTTTGGCGGTGATCCCCTTCGTGGTCATAGAGGAAGTGATTCCAAACGTTCTCGAGCACGATCTGAACGCCTAACTGAGCAGCAACGGGCACAGCCTTAGAGATGTTTTCAATCGAACGTTTCCAGATTTCGTCTTCTTTGCCGTCCTTGCCATGACCGATCACCAGCAGTACTGAATGGCCACCCACTGCGTGCGTATCTCGAATAGCAGCGGTCAAGGATGCGAGAGCTTTGGCTCGTACCCCGGCATCAGGATCGGTATGACGAACATCCCAATGCGACGAGTTCACGGTTCCATCGACGGGCAATCCGCTTTCCTCGATGGCTTTTTTGGTTTCCTCGATTTGGAAGCCTGGCGCATTCAATTCGATGCCGTCGAAACCAGCAGCCTTGGCCGCTTTGAATTTATCAGTTAGCGAGCCAGGGACGTTGACCATACCGATCTTAAGTGTTTTCCAGAGCCGGCCCTTGAGCGCATCGGGCACCGCAGATGGTGTCAGCGAAGCCATCGGCTCAGCGATCAGTGCTCCGGCAGAGTGAAGGGCACAGCCAGCCGCCACTGCTACGGAAGTTGACTGAAAAAAATCGCGGCGTTTGATATTGGTGGAATTCATGTAGGTGCCCTCAATAAGGAAAAGGATTGTCTTGAGCTGCTAGATGATAACATAATTTTGCAAAGGCTTTGCACATAACGCCCGTGTAAGCACAAGAGCAATAACGTGCAAACCAATCACAACAATGGCAGAAAGATCGAACGCAGAAAGAGGAGTTGCGAACATTTTTCTACGTTCGATCTTTCTGCCGATTGTGTTTATGGTCGAGGAATTTGCTCATCGACTACGTTTCTAGAACTTCGGTTTGAATGAGTCTACTTTGCGATTCGAGGGCACTCTCGTATTGCCACGGTGTTGCTACAATGATTGAGTCGGTAGCAAATAGCTGGGAGGCCTCGGCATTGGTCCCGTTGGATCTTACTTGGATAGAGCCTTGGAGCTAAGCACTTCGGCATGAGTCATCAAGTGAAACAAACCTTTAGCCGTTGGGCGCTAGCCCCGGTTTTCCACTCGACATTCGTCGAGAACCGGGGCTCGCGCCCATCGGCTAATGAATACGAAAAACAAATGCGGATGTACTTAGTATGCCCCCTCTTTTGTTGACACACGGAACCGTTGTGTTGCCAGATCGGTTGATCTCCAATGGCGAAATTGTTTGCCAGGGAGGGAAGATTGTGTACGTTGGCAAAACGAGGAAACGGACAAGAAGCAACTTTCAAGTCATGGACGCGGAAAGAGGCTTCATTTCGCCTGGATTCATCGACATACATGTACACGGTGGCGCCGGTGCGGACTTCATGGATGGTACGATTGAAGCAGTTCAAACAGCATGTCGTGCTCATGCAAAACACGGAACCACCACCCTTTTCCCAACGACGACGACGGGCAAACCTGAGCAAATCCATGCGATGCTGCAAAGCTGTGTGGAAGCCAGACGACAGGGTTCTTCCGGCGCTCGCATCGCGGGCGTCCATTTGTATGGACCCTATTTTGCAGAAGACAAAGTCGGTTGCCATTCCAAAGAAGGCCGACGTTCCCCCACGAGCGCGGAATTCGATCTCTACTTTGCAACTGGACTGATCAAGATTGCCACATGCGCTGCGGAACTTCCGGGTGCGGACTTGTTCTATCGCGCTGCGAAGAAACGACGATGTTTGATTACTTGCGGTCACTCGAACGCGAGTTGGTCGGAAATGCAAAGCGCTTTCCATGCCGGGGTGCGCCATGTGGATCATTTTTGGTGCGCCATGAGTTCGGTTCCATCGCTGCGTCAACGATTTGGAACACCCATGCAAGGAAGCATGGCGGAGTTTGTTCTGATGACGCCCGAGATGAGCACCGAAGTGATCGCCGATGGGTGCCACCTTGCGCCGGAGCTTTTGGAGTTCGCATTCCGAATGAAGGGAGCTAGCAGGTTACTCTTGGTGACGGACAGCAATCGATCTCTCGATATGCCGAATGGACGATACCGTTTTGGTTCCAAAGTCGATGGGACTTGGTTTGAAAGCGATGGTAAGGTAGGGAGAGATCTTTCGGGAGGCCTTGCGAGTTCGGTTATGGGTATGGACCATATGGTAAGACACATGTTCGAAAGTACCTCCGCGACTCTTCCCGAAGTGATTCGAATGGCAAGCCTCACTCCCGCCGAACGCACGGGAATTGCCCGCCAAACCGGTAGCCTCGAGCTTGGAAAGCGAGCCGACATCCTGATACTTGATGCGAACCTGGAGGTCCAGAGAATCCTCATCGGTGGACGGGAGGTTGTTTGAACCTATTTGAGATGAGGTCATGTAGTTCTTTGCGAAGTGCAAGAGCGATAACGAGCAAACCAATCACAGCAATGGCGGAAAGATCGAACGCAGAAAATAATACGCCGAACATTTTTCTGCTTTCGATTTTTCTGCCCTTCATCACATCGACAGTCGAAAATTTCAGCAAGATTAGGCTCAGTCCGAAAATGACTTTGCTAGATCGCTCCATTCTAGAAAGAGCGCTCCCATGCACAGTGTACAAGCGAGTACGCTACATACTCTTAAGGTTTGCATGTCTCATCAAATCCTGAAGTTCATGCACCAATGCTCGTTCCGTCGCAGATATGAGGAAAATGGTCATGTGACGGCTCTCGCTGTGCGAAATGAAAATTGCCATTGGTATAGGCGACGGCCAAGGCATGTGGAACCAATGCTTCAGCCTGAATCAATTCCGCCCGTCGCTGCGTGATCTTGGCGGTCATTTCTTGTTCTACGGCATATGCCATTGCCAATCGCGATTCGGCCGCGGCCGTTGCTGTCTTCATGTCCGCTTCGGCTTGTGCGATCATCAAGCTTGCTCCGATGTTGGTACCGACGCTTACATTGACGATGTCGATGGAAACAATCGCGAACGAGGTGTTTGCATCAAGTCCACGGTCGAGAACTTTTTTCGAGATCATGCTGGGAGTTTCAAGAACAAGCTTAAAGGATTCGGTCGAACCGATCGCGCTAATGATCCCTTGTCCAACGCGCGCAATGATCGTTTTCTCGGTTGCGCCGCCAATCAGTTGATCGAGGTTCGTGCGTACTGTCACCCAGGCGCGGACAAAGAGCTCAATACCATCTTGGGATACGCCGCTGATACTCGATTGACCTGAATCGGATGGATCGGGGCAGTGAATGACTTTTGGCAAAACAGTCGTGCGGACCGAATCGACCAAATCTCGGCCTGCAAGATCGATCGACATAGCGCGATCGAATCCCAACGGGAGATCCGCGTACTTGGCTGCGATCGTAGCAAGTACCACTTTGATGACATCGCCACCTGCCAGCGCATGCGCTTCCAGCCGGGCGTTGCTCATCCCCGATTGGTTGTCGATTTCCAGTCCAGATTGTTTCCCCATAATCTTCGCGGTTACAATGGTTCTTGGATTGACGCCACGCAAAGACATGCCGACCAATTCGCGTAAGCTGACTTGAGCACCACAGGAATAAGCTTCCACCCAGAGCCGTCCGTAGATGTAGAGCAGGACGATGAATCCAATCACGAAAGGTAACGCGATAAGACCGCAGACAAGACGCCAGTCCATTTCAATTCATCGATTCGCAGAAAACTATTGGCCTCGGTCACTCCTTTGCGAATCCGTAGAAATTCATGTTCGAATGAATATCGTTCGCACTAGGTCCGGCCAAAAGAAGACGGCTACAAGCACATCTGGAATCTCCGGTACACCGAGAATAGCAGATTGGGGGGGCCAAACAAGCTTGTCAGGGCCTAATTCCGTACAATTTGAGACTGCAGCCAACTGCTCCCGGGCGTGAGCCTGGGAACCAGTAAAACGGGCAAACGAATCACATTTAGGGCAGAAAGATCGAACGCAGAAAAATAATTACAAATAATTCTTCTGCGTTCGATCTTTCTGCCTATCGCATTCGCCGTCGAAGAGTTTGCTCATCTACTACGTTTCCAGGACGCCAGTTTGGATGAGCTTTCGAGCGTAGGCTGCTAAATGGTTTAATTCGGTTTTCTCAGCCTCTTCAAGGAATGCAGGATTCATTCCTTGCATGTACCTCAAAGCGTGTCTCGGCCGCTGGTCATGCAGCCAAAGCTTGATCAGCTTCGTTTGAAGGGCAAAGCGATGCAAGTCGAACAGCTCGATGTGCTTCTCGATGAGTGGCTCGGCTTTGGTAAGCTGCTTTTCTTTCATGAAGTGCTGGATAATAGCGATGAGTTGCTTTTGAGTCCAACCAGCCCCAGGATTGCTCATTGCGATCTTTGCTTGCAAGGCGACGGCCAAATCGCAATTCCCCTCGAGGATGGCTTGGTCAACTTGATCAGCCATCTTAGCTCTTACTTGCCCCTGATCAATTCTCGGTAGAGACGCCATTTCCAACGCTTCGCGTTTTTTTTCACGCTCCCTGAGTTTCTTTTTTCCAACCTTCGAATCTTTTCCTGTTTTGTTTGTGTAGTGCGAAATGATGTCGAAACCTTCGCAATCCACGTACCCTTTCGTCAACAGGTGGAAACCGACAGGTACACCCACAAGGAATCCGATCAAGTGAAGGGCTTCGGTGCCGTACGAGCCGCCACTCAGAGCGAAAAATAGACCGTTCATGAACAAGTAGATTGCACAAAACACCAGAATCGGCACTTCGATCAAAAAGACACGGAAGCCAAAGAAGAGGAACGTTTCAAATGAATTGAGCGGGGCAAAGATAGCGACCAACGCAAGCAGTGAAAAGATTGCTCCTGACGCTCCTAGCGAAGCACCGGACTGGAAAAAAAAGAGAGTCTGCTCGGCAAACGATTGAAACACACCCATTCCCAGATACACAATAGAAAACAACCACCAGCCAAGTTTGCCTTCTAGCAACAATCCAAACGACCAAAGAAAGATCATATTGCCGATTAGGTGCATGATATCGGCATGCATGAAAATGCAAGTCAACCATTGCCATGGCCGAAGTCCTCGTCCGTAGTGAAGCAGAAGTTCCGATCGCCAATCAGAACCACCACCGAAGATGGGTCTCAACTGCTGAAAGAACGCCCGAACATCCTCGCCGTTCGCCTGCAATTCCTCCGCTTGTTCCATGACCTCGAACTTATCAAGTTTGTTTCCGTTCTTGTCTAGAAAATGGTCAATGCTCTCGGAATCCGAAAGTCCAACGCAGAACAAAAAGAAACAAAACACATTGATGACAATGAAAGTAACCGTCGCAATCGGATAATGGTAGATCGGGGCGTCGGTCGAGTACGGTATGAGCATGGAGCGGCACTTTCAGAAAATGAGGCGGCTCAAGAGTAACCTTTTTTGGGCTTTAAGTCCAATAGTTAGGATTGGCCAGGAGGCAAGTACAGCCTACTTTATCCACCGGCATTAAGAACGAATGGTTTCGGGTTCGGCAGGAGCCTCACCCCACCGCTGTAAACATCTTTGCAAAGTCAATTCCATTGAAAACCTTAGGGAGGGCGAGGCTCCTGCCGAGCCAACGGTGCAAAGGTTCGGCAGGAGCCTCACCCTCCCGAGCAATGAATGAATTAGGTAAACTTGTTGGAAACATGTTTACAGCGGTGGCCTAACCCTCCCGAATAATGCATTGGTTGGCAATCCCAACCCTTCCCATTTGCTCGGAGCGTACTGAGAGCTACGTTCGCTTGAACATTTTATCCAATTGTTCTCGCGAAAAGAACAAGGCGGTTGGTCGGCCGTGGGGGCAGTGGTGCGTATCTTGGTAGCAGTGTCGTTGCTCAAGCAAAGCGGTGATCTCGTCGGGGCTAAGTCGATCGCCCGCTTTGACGGCTGCCTTGCAAGCGATCATGTTCATCAACTCGTCGAGAAGATCTCGGGCGTCCGGCTTTTTGCCACCAGCCATCAGTGGCTCGAGCACTTGACGAAGCATTTCGGCGGGCTGCATTTTTGCGAGCATGGCAGGATACGAAGTGACGAGCACGGTGTCGCCTCCGAATGGCTCGACTTCGATACCGATTTCGGCGAGCGTCTCGCGGCTCTCGATTGCAGCTGCCGCTTCGTTGGCCGACAAGGTGACTGTCTCGGGGACCAGCAAACGCTGTCGCTCCAGCGACTTGGACATTACCTTGGTCTTGACCTGCTCATAAAGAATTCGTTCGTGCAAAGCATGCTGATCAATGAGCACCATACCGGCTTCGTCTTCGGTCACAAGATAACGATTGTGAATTTGAAATCCAAGCTGTTTGTGAGAACCTGCGATCGGACCCGCGGAAACTAAGTGTTGCACCGGTGTTATTGCGGTGGATGCGTTGGCATCCTCATCGGCGAGCCACGGTTCAAGTGTTGCGGACTGTAAACCGGATGCAGGTTGAGTGTGTCGTTGCAATGCCGAGGCAGGCATGCCTAGATGGGATGGTTCGGGAGAATAGAACGGGTCATCCATTCTGGCGACGGGGCGAACGGCGGCAGGCAGGCTAGCAGAGCCGTAGCCCATTGCGCCCGAGCCGTCGAAAGGTCGGAAATCAGGAACTGCGACTGCCGCATTTGACTTGGCCCAATGCAGAAGATTGGAGTCACGGCCTTCGTTGGATACGTGATGCGAAGTTGCAATCGGGGCGAGATCGTCTGCGAGCGTCGGCGCCAAACTTGGCGAAGCCGTGGGCGTTCGCACTTTAGCGACTAGGTCGCTGTTGAGGAATTTATGACGAAGACTATGGAGCAAACGAGTGTAAATGGCGCCGCTGTCTTCGAAGCGAACTTCGACCTTGGTTGGGTGGACATTGACGTCGACCGTCTTCGGATCGACTTGGACATGGAGAAAGCAGACCGGCATACGACCGACCATCAGCAAGCCACGGTAGGCTTCGCCCAGGGCATGCTGAAGCGATTTGTCGCGTATGTATCGACCATTTAAAAACAAATATTGCATTCGGTTATTGCTGCGAGAAACGCTTGGGTCGGTCACGTAACCATGAATGCCAACCCGTTCATCGCGTTGGTCGATGAAGATCAAGGAATCGGCAACTTCATCGCCAAAGAAAGCTCGAATCCGTTCGGACCAGCGTTCGGTCGGAAGCAAGTCGTGTAGAACGCGCTCGTTGTTGGTCAGGACCATGTGAACATTTGGGTACGCCAACGCGATCCGCGTGAAGGCTTCGGTGACGTGCCCCATTTCCGTTTGCGAAGTTTTCATGAACTTGCGGCGAACCGGCGTGTTGAAAAAGAGATGCCGAATTTCGATGGTGGTGCCGACGGGAGCTGAGCATGGACGAATCGGTTCTTTTTCGCCACCTTTGACGCAAAGTTCGAAACCGCTATCGCATTCTCGAATTCGGCTTCGCAAAGTTAAGTGACTAATTTCAGCGATGGACGCCAAGGCTTCGCCGCGAAACCCGAGCGTCTTCACGTCGAACAAGTCGTCGCTCGATTGAAGTTTGCTGGTCGCGTGTGGGGCAACAGCAAGGTCCAATTGGTCGGAAGGGATTCCGCATCCATTATCGCTAATCCGAATAAGTTCGATGCCGCCTCCTTCTACGGAGATTTCGACGTGCGTGGCTCCTGCATCAATGCTGTTCTCAAGCATTTCCTTGACGACGCTCGCGGGCCGTTCGATGACTTCGCCAGCAGCGATTTTGTTGACCAAGCCGATTGGCAGTTGGCGAATGGTTGGCATGGCAGTTAAGGTTTTTGAAGGATTGGAAAGTAGAAGACACACCTAGGTTCAGGGTAACGTACGCAGGTCGGTTCGTGAAGTCAGAACCGAAGGCTAGCTATCGATGGCAAGAATTGAGGATCCCGATTACAATGGCGAAGCATTCGATTCGGTGTCGACCCCAGTTCCGTAGCACAAGAGGCCATTCTCGATGACTCAACGATACTCTGCCCTCAAGAAGATGGGGGCGACCATTGCGATCCTTGTTTTCATTCTAATATGGACCCATCCTTCCATGGCGCAAGAATCCGAAGCTCCCGCGAAAACGGAGAGCGACTTGCTTACTCAATTGTTTGAACCTCGCGAGTTTGTTGGGGCGAACAAAGTGCCACTCAAATACCGATTGATGAAGCCGATCAACTATCGTCCTGGAAAGAAGTATCCATTGGTTCTTTTTTTGCACGGTGCTGGCGAACGAGGTGATGACAACATGATCACGCTCAAGCATGGTGCGAAGGACTTTGCGGATGCCGCTCGTCGCGAAAAATATCCTTGTTATGTCGTAGTTCCACAGTGTCCCAAAGGTCAGAAATGGTCGGACGTAGATTGGTCTTTGGAAGCAAGTTCACAGCCCGAGAACCCGAGCCTTTCTTTGGCAACGGCAAAGGAACTACTTGACGAAATGATCGAGACCGCAGGTGTGGATAAAAACCGCATTTACTTGACTGGGTTATCCATGGGTGGCTACGGGACTTGGGATGCCATCGCCCGATACGAAGGTTATTTTGCCGCAGCAGCACCGATTTGTGGTGGCGGTGATCCCAAAATGGTGAGCAAGTTTTCTCGATTGCCAATTTGGTGTTTTCATGGCGATGCGGATACGGCTGTCAAGGTAGTCCGTTCGCGTGAGATGATCGCTGCCCTCAAAGAAGTTGGTTCCCCTGCAAAGTATACCGAATACCCCGGAGTGGGCCACGACAGCTGGTCTGCAACTTATTCGAATCCAGAGTTCTATCAATGGTTGTTTGCTCAACAAAGGTCCGAAAATTGACCATTGGTTTGAAAGTGTTTATGAGCCCGACATTTCTGCATACCAGACTATTCTGATGAAACCTGTCCTTTTCCTTTTGATGCCCGTTTGTTTTTGGATGATGCCTGTCAGCGGCGGGCATTGTCAGTCGCAAAAAATTACGGATTTTGCCCGCGACATTGCACCGATCCTGCGGGGCAATTGCAACTCATGTCACAGCGGGGACAACGCAAAAAATGGATTTGTAGTTCTAGATCGCGATGCGTTTTTAGGATTTGTCGAACCTGGCAGTGTGGTCGAAAGTTCGATTTGGACCGATTATTTGGTGCAACCGACCAAGCATAAAAAACGAGACAGTTTGGTCATGCCACCTGACGGGCCGCTCCAAGCATCAGAATTAGCTTTGATTCGGCTTTGGATTGAAGAGGGAGCCCAGTGGTCGGTGGTTCCCCAGTCCGTTGCCGAAAGTTCACCTTCATTCCTCCGGCGAGTTTTTCTGGCTTTCGGCTATTTCCATCCAGCGTTGGTTCATTTTCCGATTGCTCTTTTCCTGGTGGGTGGATTCTGCGCTTTTCTGTCCTACTTTCTAGGTCCGAAGTGTCAATCGACTGCCTTCCAATCTTTGGTTTTGGCTATGCTCGCCAGCGTGGTAACTGTCATCATGGGTTGGGGCTTTGCGGAGAACAAGGGGTATCCAGCGTGGAACAAAATGCTTTCCTACAATGCCACACATCATGAAATCAATTTCTTCTATCATCGTTGGTTAGGGACGCTAACGGCGTTGCTTGGAATAGCCTGCGTCGTCGCGGGATTAATTGCCCGTCGAAACAAATCCAGTTCTTGGAACCATGGTTGGCGTATTGGCGCAATGTTGCTGGCGGTCCTGGTCGCTTTGGTGGGGCATCAAGGAGGAGAACTGATTTACGGCGATATTTTTGAAAAGGCGATCGAACGGCTGCTTCGATAGCACACCCCTCTAGTGGTCAGCAAAGCTCATTCCTAACGGTGGTTTCTAACCCCTGGATGGATTCGTTTTTTGGTACTATTAGGGCTAGTTCCTCGATTTACACTATTGTTTTGGACGGAGGAACGACCCGTAACCCTAATTCAATTAGGCGATTTTATGCAAATCCTTTGCGCCGAAAATAGCCCGGTAACTTTCGCTGGTATTTCCATTTTGCTGGGAGTCGAGGGCTATGAAAACATAGCAGTATCAACAAATTACTCGCAAATCAAAGAGAAACTTGCTTCGAAGCCTTATGATTTGTTAATAGCGGAGTTGCGGTTTGAGGACGCCGAGTTGTTGGATGTCGCTGAAGAGCTTCAGATGATGTGGCCAAGTCTCAAGATATTAGTTTATACCCATCACGACAATCCAACCTACCTCGCACGAGCTTCGGCGAACCGTATCTTTGATTTCGTTTTAAAATCAAGTAGCACCTCGAAATTGTTGCGATCGGTTGCGGAGGCTAAGGCGGGAGGCGTTCCCGGAGAGTCGTTGCTGAGTATGTCGACTCAGTTCCTGACAAGTTTGGTACAGCCGGCGAATCCCAACACGGCCCATTTAACCAAACGAGAAAACCAAATCCTGACGCACCTCGCGTTAGGACTAAGCAACAAGGAAATCAGCCTTATTTTGAAGATCAGTTTAGAGACGGTTAAGGAACACGTGCAAAATGTCCTGCGGAAACTGATGGCGAATGATCGCACGGAGGCTGCTGTATGGGCTTTGAGAAACGGGGTGCCGACGTTGAAGTTGGTTTGAGCCAAAGAAAATCTTGAAAATTTTGGGGGAGCTCAGGGGTATAACGGCGGCAAGCGACTTCTAAGGCATAATGACTGCTGCAACACTGAGATTTGCCATGGATGTGCCGAAATCGGCGAGTATCGATTGGGCGCAGGCCCTTGAAACCAACCGTCGGTGGTTGTCAACGGTCGTTCATGCGCGTCTCTCGGATCATCAGGCGGCCGAAGATGTGTTGCAAGAAGTTGCATTGGCAGCGATTCGGCAAGCTTCGAAGCCCACGGATCCAGCCAAAGTTGCGCCATGGTTGTACCGTATTGCCTTACGAAAAGTGATCAATCATCATCGTTCGACAGGTCGGCGGCGAAAGCTCATCGATAGTGCGATTGCTACTGGCAGGGCTGTCGATCAAGTGAACGATCTTGGACCAGGTGAGTGGTTGATGCATGTAGAGAGCAGGCAGAGGGTATCCGAGATGATGGACCGTTTAGATCCCCAGGATCGGCAGATTTTGATGCTTAAGTACACCGAGGGTTGGGGTTACCAAGAGCTCTCAGAGCATCTTGGGATCTCGATCAAGACCGTTGAATATCGATTAGTGAAGGCAAGGCGGGCATTGAGAGCCCATTTGAATGCTGTTCAATACAGTTAAGCAAAAATGATCACCCAAGAACAAATTCAGGCAATTGTAGACGGAGAGTGTTCCCATGAGGTTCGCGCCGTACTCCTTCGGCAAATGGACGCGGAGCCAACGACATGGCGAACACTGGCTTTGTCGTTGTTGGAGGAACAAGAATGGGTCCGACAAGTCTCAATTATGGCTAGGTGCACCGCCATGAAATCGCTTAGCACCGATGCGACTAGCGATCGTGAATTGAAACAATGTGACTTGCCTGCCGATTCCACTTCACCTCAACATTTGGTGACGCTTGTCGAAACTTCGGGCGTGGATGTCCCTTCGCGGAACCCGCCTATTTGCCTCGTTTTGCGGGGCAGGACTCAAAAGCGATGACTGGAGAAATGGCGGTTGTGGCGGAGAATCCTACCCGCGGTGATCGATCTGAGTTGGTTGCGCAAGAAAGGTCGGAAACAAATATGCGCATGTTGGTTTCGGGGCCAAACAAAGAGACGTCTGAAATTCCGATTTATGAAATCAATGCGATGAACCACGACGTCTTCGTCGCGAAACAGGCTCTTGAGGTCGCAAGACTTAACCAGCAGCTTAGAAAAGAAGGGTTCGAAGTTGATGTCAGGCCTGAGTATTACACAGGCAAGCTTCATGACGGTCGAAAGCTAATTGTGCCTGTCAAGCATGTTGGTCTGAAACCCTACGGTTTATAAGGTTTTGTATGGCTGGACATTGGTTTGCCAGCTTGCATTGACGAATGGTTTCGGAATTGTATTTGTTCATTATTGGTTTGATCAATAAAGGAATGCAAAAATGAAAAAGCGTTTAGATTGGTTTGTTGTCCCGTGTGTCGCAACTATGTTTGCTGGTAACGCGGTAAATTTGCACGCCCAGGATACGCCCAAGGCAAAGCAAAGAATCAATGTGGTTATCAATCAGTCTCACGAAGATGAGGTCAAGAACATTCGTGAAAAAGTCTCTAAAGAGTTAGCAAACTCAGGCGTATCGGAGGAGATCAAGGCACGCATTCTGAAGGATATCGAAGAGGCCTTGAACAAAGTACAGAAGAAATTGACCGTGAGGTCGACGAAATCGGCCGATGAGGCCGAATCGGCGGCGGATGCGGCCAAATCGCGCACAAAGATAGCAGGGCAGGTAGAGGACGCGCTTTCAGCAAAAGAAAAAGCATTGCGGATGCTCAACCAAGTTGAACTGTTGAATCCAGCCAAGGGGTTCACGACGCACTTTTTCGTTGACCCTACAAATGACTCCTACCGAATTGGCGTTCAGTGCATTCAGTCGGAAGTGGACGAAGGGGATGATGCAAACGAGGGGCTTGAGGTCAAGGCGGTTTTTGATGATTCTCCTGCCAGGAAGGCTGGGATCGAGGAGGGGGATGTTTTGTTGACGATCGATGCGACCAAGATTAACAAGATCTCGGACTTAACCAATGCGCTGCAGGAAGCCGGCAAAAAGGAAAAGGACGTTACGATCGAAGCCAAACGCGATGAGAAAGTCATCAGTCTGACCGTCAAGCCTACCAAAATGAAATCATCGGATATCGGGTTGGAGAACATTCGACTCTCCCTGCCGACGGAAGGCTTTGTCGTGAACGATGAGGTCATGAAAACCGTTCAAGAACAGATGAAGAAGTTGGGTTCGCCAGATGCGGCGAGTTCATCCCAAGTTTGGAGCATTAAATCAGAATCCGAGGAATGGAAGAAGGATTTGGCGGAACTCAAATCCGAAATGGCGGAATTGAAAAAGATGATCAAAGAATTGGCGGGCAAGAAGTCGGAATAGTCCGTTCCTAAAGTACAATGTTGCTTGATTGATTCATTGCGACAAACGTACATAGGGAAGGCTCTGATGATCACGTTGTGACTCGATATCAAAGGCGATGAGGCGGGACTTAAGAGTTCCGTTTCTCGTCGAATCGAACAACTTGGCTGGTACTGAAAAGTGCCACATCGCGAAATGAGATGATGAAAAATTATGAGGTTCGGCCAGGTCAATCTGTGGAACTGCTCCAAGAGCTGCACATTCTGACTCGCGATGGCAAAATGAACCAGGACAGCCGTCGAAAGCTCAAGCAAGTCTATCACTTGCTCCAATTCATTGAGCCGTTGATCCGAGAGCGACAGACGGAGCACGATCACGTCACGCTGGTGGACCATGGCGCAGGCAAATCCTATCTTGGGTTTTTGCTTTACGATTCGTTTTTCAAAGGCACGGATAACCACGGTTCGATTTGGGGTATTGAAACACGAGATGAGTTGGTCAGTCGATCGCAGGAATTGGCATCCCGATTCGGTTTTACTGGAATGTCGTTCCTGAATCAGTCCGTAGCGGAATCACAGGATTCCCAAGTTTTGCCTAACCGAATTGACATTGTTACGGCGTTGCATGCTTGCGATACAGCCACCGACGATGCCATTCGTTTTGCGTTGAACAAGCGGGCAAAACACGTTGTTTTAGTCCCGTGCTGTCAGGCGGAAGTGGCGAGCTTTTTACGCAAGAACAAAAGTCAACCCCTTGCCGATTCTGTTCTGCCTGAGCTATGGCGACACCCATTGCACGCGAGAGAATTTGGTAGCCAGCTTACGAATGTGCTTCGCTGCTTGCAATTAGAGGCGCATGGATACAAAGTCACCGTAACGGAATTGGTTGGTTGGGAGCATTCCATGAAGAACGAGTTGATTGTTGCGACTTTTCAAAATCGCCGTCGAGAAGGCTTCGAGAGAAAACTAACGAAACTTTTGGAATCTGTTGGACTGCCTGAAATGGCAAGTCGCTTTCACTAATCGGGCAGCCCAGAGGGAATCAGGAAACGGGCAATTTCCCCATCACACACCGAACCGTGAGCGGCATTTTAAGTTGTAAAACGAAATTCAATGACTATTCTGAGGAAGAGCTTGCGCTCCCAGAAGTGTTGTCCGATTTGTGCCCTTATCTTTATGACCTTAGATTCTCCACCGTTTCAAGTCGATCCGAAAAACGAATCTCTAGCAGTGTCTCGCCCGCGTCTCTTAATGGTTGCATATTGTTTTTCTCCGTTTGGTTCGATGGAAGATCGAAACGGTTGGCAACGTGCACTCCTTGCGACGCGCACAATGGACGTCACAGTTCTCTATGTCCCCAATATTCCTGTAGCTGAACTTATCAAATGCTTGCCAGAATGGGTGTCGCCCGATGCGTTGCAATTCGAGCCGGTTAGTGAAAGTCTAATTTGCCAGTCGCTAAAGAAGCTTGATGCGACGTTCTATTTAACGTATCGACTTTGGCACCGGAAGGTTTTTCAGCGAGCTAAGGCACTTCACCAAGAACGCCCGTTTTCTGGATCGCACTTGGTAACCCTTTGTGGTTTTCGCGAACCAGGCTACGTTTGGAAGATTGATATTCCGCACATTTGGGGGCCATTGGGTGGAACACACAATTTCCCAAAGGCTTTCATTCATTCCATTCAAAGCTGGAGTCGTTTGAGAGAGTGGATTCGCTCCGCAATCAACCGGTTTCAGCTGAATCGCAGTGGTCGAATTCGTCGGGCGATGCTCAAATCGGCGGCAGTAGTCGCGGCATCAAGAGGCGCACGCTCCGACTTTGAGTCGGGATTTGGTATCCAATGCGACGTTGAACTTGAAACAGGAATTGATCATCCTCTTCAGCCAATTCGCCCAGTTAGAAATTCCGCTCAACCGCTTCGGATATTGTGGACAGGGCGTTTGCGAGAGTGGAAGGGCCTTCCCATTTTGCTTCATTCCATTGCATCTCTTCCCGATACGGTTTCGGTTCAAGTCCGAATAGTTGGCAACGGAAGCAGTAAAACCAACTGGATGAATCTGGCGAAAAAACTCGGTATAGCGGATCGCATTGAATGGATCCCATGGCCCACCTACCAAGAGACGCTTGAATACTATGCGTGGGCAGATGTTTTTGCATTTACAAGTCTTCGCGATACTTCAGGGACAGGACTACTGGAAGCTCTGGCGGCGGGCTGCCCGATTCTTGGCTTAGATCATCAAGGGGCAAAAGACATTATGACAAGCCAGTGCGCCATACCCATTCCGGTGGATTCTTGGCATTCTGCTGTATCTGGGTTTCGCGAAGGAATCGTTCGACTTGCGACTGACTCTCATGAATGGCTGCGATTAAGTCACGGCGCATCGCAACGTGCAAAGGGGTATCTCTGGGATGGTCGCTCTGATTGCATTGACGCAAACTATCGAAAATACATTCTTGGTCCGGCATCGCAAACCAACGCTTTAATAAGCAATCAAACGCCGACGGCGCTTCGTCGCTCGTTCGAGGACGACTTCTATGGAAGCACCATTCAGAAGCTCATCTCACAGGGCAAAATCTCAAACAGCGATTCGGTTTTAGTGACAGCTGGAGGGACGCGTGACAAAGAAACATGGCAGAATTGCGGGTTTCAGAACGTGACGATTTCCAACTTGGATGACCGAATGGTTGGAAACGAATTTTCTCCCTTTCAATGGTCGTTTCAAGATGCCGAAAAGTTAACATTGGAAGACAACTCGGTTGACTTCGTCTGTATACACAATGGATTACATCACTGCGGATGCCCTCAAGCTGCGATACTTGAAATGCTGAGGGTTGCAAGAAAAGGCATTCTGCTTTTTGAACCCTACGACAATTTGGTGACTCGAATCGGCATGCGTTTCGGCGTCAGTCAAAAATTCGAAACCGCTGCGGTGTTCTACAGCGGATTCACCCATGGGGGATTGAGGAATGGTCCCGTCGCCAACTATGTTTATCGTTTTACAAAGTGGGAGTTAGAAAAAACCGTCTCCACTGCTTATCCTGAGGGGCCGATCGATTTTCAATTTATTCATGCGTTGAGAATTCCCTGGGAGCAATTGAAGGGACGACCCAATAAAATCCCTTATTATATGGCTTGCCTGTCTATTCTGTCAGTGAGCGCCAAAAAGGGGCCAGCGCGAGGCGCTTCAAAAGGGGCCAGTTCGACAGGAAAGGTATGGTTCATTCAGATAGAGGGTTTCTTCGTAAACCCTCTACTGGAGTTGGACCGTGGTACGTCGTCTGGATAT
>JAPLNL010000076.1:19635-23334 GCA_026692905.1 Planctomycetota bacterium | reverse complement strand
TCCCGACCGGACACCGTTTTGGTGTTTTGGTGTTTTGGTGTTTTGGTGTTTTGGTGTTTTGGTGTTTTGGTGTTTTGGTGTTTTGGTGTTTTGGTGTTCTAATATGACGCGTAAAGAAAATGAAAACACCGAATTCGTCGCACCGTCAAGGCGGTGCGACGAATTCGGTGGCATGCGATCAGGCGAAGCAAATCTAGAACTCCAAAGCTGCGGACGGTGGGGCAAGCCCCAGCCGTCCTGAAATGCTTCACAGCGTTGTCGCCCCTCGCCCTTCACCAAGGGCGAGGTGGAGAAAACCTCACTTATCATTGGAAAGAATATCGGCGGGTTTGCTGTACTTTTCACCAAACTTTTCCTCGTACTTTGTGAGAACGATTTCAACGCGTTTTGCTAGGTTATCCATTTGGTCGTTAAAGCTCTGTAATTCCATTTGAAGCTGTACGACGCGTGTTTCTGCCACTTGCATCTCGAATTTCTTTTTGCGGTTTTCCAATAAACCTTCTGCACCCTCCTTGGCTAATTGGTTCGAGATTTCCAGATCTTGTTTAGCAACTTCAAGATTGGCTTCTCCAAGGCTAAGCTCGACGCCAAGTCGTCGAATGATCGATTCCTTATTCACTTGCAATACGTCTAGTTTCAATTCTAGGAGACGGATTCGCTTCGGAAGTGATAGCGCATTTGATATGCGTTTTTTATTAGCGTCCGACAAACGTGTAATCTCGCGGCTAACCTCCCCATCAATCGTCGCTTCCAATTCAATCGCTTCGTTCATTACGGCGGAGATCTGACCGGACTCGGCAGAAGAGTCAAGAATGTTAGCCTTTTTAATTGACGTAAGGTCATCCGAGTCAGCGTTCGGGACACCATTGGCTGCTTTTGCGATCGAATTAATGGGTTTAGCTGCATTGGGAGTCGATGTCTTCGCCACTCCATCATGTATTTGCCGCACCATATCCGGCACAGCAGTCGATGACTTTTCGCTCGAGTTAGTCATCAACTCGCTTTGGCCTGCGGTCGAAGAAGCCCAGTCCAAATCGTCATGCTTTTGTAAGAGATCAGCAATCCGGCGGTCTACGATTTCATTCTGTTTGCTTTTACGCTGAGCCAACTTAGCTTTGGCTTCTTCAAGCCGCTGTTCGATCTGCTTGAGCTCCGCTTCCTGTTTTTCAAAACGCTGCTTCAATTCTGTTTCGACCAAACTACGAAGCGTTTCCTTAAGTTCGGCTTGCTCGTTGGAATCTCTGGGCTTTTAGTTTGACGATCCTGTAATCTTGGCATTCCATATGCCGCCCCGAACGCCATCAATGCGATCGTGATTGTTACCAAGTAGCTTTGACTTGAACGGATAAACTTTTTCATGGCTGACTGTTTCCTTGATTGGTTTGAGTAAATAACTCGGGAGCAATGATTCTCTCTAAGTCCGAACGAAGTTGCGTGATCTCAATTTCGAGCGGGTCGTTCCACGGTTGCGTCGGACTTGCAATCTCGATTGAAGATTCCGGCTCGGATGTGCCACTGGTTTGTATGGATTGAATGACGCTCTGGTTTTCGTTTCTCCAGACCGCATAAGCGGCCCCAAGCACGGCAATCAAAACAAATGCCAAGAGTATTTTCCGCAGAGAACGACTCGGAATCGAGTTTCCGTTTTCTGCCGTATGCAATACCTGAACTCCGCGTGGCAGTGAATGCGATGGGTTTAGCACATGTAGCATGCACTCTCGAATCAGCTCAATTGCAGCCGCAGCATTCTCAATCCGTCGACTTGGCTCTCGGGTTGTGAAGCGTGCGATCAAACCATCGACCCAAATAGGAAGTTGTTCTTGAAAGCGATGTACAGTAGGAAAGGTTTCGGATGAGACTTCTCTAAGAATCTTGAGCGTGCTCGTTGCTTGAAAGGGCGAATGGCCCGTGCACATGGCATACATGACGCTCCCAAGACTGTACAAATCAGACCGATGATCAACGATCTCTCCGCGTGCTTGTTCTGGACTCATGTAAGCTGGCGTTCCAGCGATCAAGCCACTGGCGGTGATGGCGGCATCGTCGAGTGTTCGGGCGAGTCCGAAGTCGCTCAGGACCACACGCTTGTTTCCGTCTTCCAGCAGGATGTTGGCAGGTTTCACGTCGCGGTGAATCACGCCGCGCGTGTGAGCGGCGTCGAGTGCCTCAGCGATTTGCAATGCAATGCGCAGCATGTCTTCTAAGCCGATCGGACCTTCGCGATCGATGCGTTGTTGCAGACTACCGCCGGTGATCAACGGCATGACGAGAAACGATTTTCCGGCTGCTTGGTGTACTCCGTAGATGGGAATCACATTGGGATGTGCGATGGCTGCAGCGGATTGGGCTTCACGGAGGAACCTTTGGCGAGAGCTTCCAGTTCGGGCCAAATGATGGTGAAGAACCTTGATCGCCACCGGTCGATGCAGTTGAGGATCGAATCCTCGATAGACCGTGGCCATTCCACCATAGCCGATCGTTCCCTCGACACGGTAATGAGCCAAAACCTCTTCGACAATCGCATCGCATGATTCGGGCACGTTGTCCCACTCGGTGAGTTGCTGGCGGCTTTCTTCCCACAGGGTGTCTGGGGCCGCGAGTGTGAGCAACTGCGACTGGCATTTGCTGCAGTGCTCTAGATGTTCTGACCAACCTAGTTGCTCGTCGGTTACGATTCGGTCATTCAAGAGTTGACTGAGTTCGTTTTGTGTTGCGCAGCGAGTGCTTGCTACCATTTTAGGAGTCCTCGTCTTGTCTTTCGTTGCGAAGAATGGAATCGATTTCCTCGCGGAGTTTATCCATGACCCTGCACTTGGCCACGTAGACATTTCCAACCGACGTTTTGAGTCGTTCCGCTACTTGTTTAGGCGATTGCAGCTCGACGGTTGTTTGCCAGAAGCATTGCCATTGCATATCCGACACGAGCTTTTGAATGCGTTGTGCAGCAACAACAAACATTTGGTGTCGCACGTCAGCCGTCAGTTCATGTTGTTCGTTGTACTGAGAGTTGAATAAGGCGTTTTGCGACTGAAGAACTTGTTCAAGTCGAATGCGTTTGCGAACCAAGTCGATCGCTCGATGCCTGGCGACTTGGGAGAGCCAGCCTCGAAAGCTTCCAATGGCTTTGGAGGGTGGGTTCGCTGCGAGATGCTGCACGTTTAACAGGACCTCTTGGACCACCTCGAGGGCGTCGGCATCCTGTAGTCCACGACGTCGCACGAATCGATAGATCGCTGGCTCGTACAGTTCCACGAACTCGCGCCAAGCAACTTCATTGCTATCCTCAGAGAGTTTGGCAAGCAAGCTGATCCTGGTTGTGGGTGCATCTCGCATGGAAAATGTAAGGGAAAGAGAGCTATTCGGTAGCAATGTGCTTCCGATTCGGGCATGACGAATTGCAACGTCTCAGGATTAAGGCGTCGGACGGCTTGCAATCTTACAAGAAATGAGGGAATCATTGATGTCGAGATTACGAGTAAGTCAGGTGAGGACTGCGAAGAAATGCCTTGGTGGCCCTCCCGCTGTAAACATCTTTCTTACGAGCTTGGCAAACGAATTCTCTACTAGGGAGGGTGAGGCCACCGCTGTAAACATCTTTGCAAAGTCAATTCCATTGAAAACCTTAGGGAGGGCGAGGCTCCTGCCGAGCCAACGGTGCAAAGGCTCGGCGGGAGCCTCACCCTCCCGAGCAATGAATGA
>JAPLNL010000076.1:0-19600 GCA_026692905.1 Planctomycetota bacterium | reverse complement strand
AAGCTCGGCAGGAGCCTCGCCCTCCCTGAGTTTTTTAAGGAATTTGGCAACCTGAGGAAAGTTATTGGCCCCACCGTCTGGCGACGGTGGCTACTAACTTGGCATCAAATCGTAAAGCAGTCACCTACACCGTTGTCTGGCAGCCCCATCAATTCACGCCATCTCGCTTCGATCATGGCAGTGTAAGGCATACCGCTGAGTCCGTAGTTTCCCATTGCGTAGCCATCGTTGACTTCGACGAGCATGGTTTGTCCGGCTGCCGTGATTCCCCAGTCCATTGCAAAGGCGATCGGTCGCTCGGAGAAAGCCTCAATGGCCGCTTGCACAGTTGTCACATCGGGGAATCGGAGCGGGTCACCTTTGTAATTTGCGACATTGAGAATCTTGTTGCGGAGGACGGAGACTCGCCATTCCGAAATGAATTCAATGCGTTGTTGCGCTAACACCTCGGTATCGTCAGGCAGGGCTGCTGAGGCGATGAGATCGCGCAAACCATAGACGACAGTTCCTTTGAAAAGTTTTTGGTGCAACAGTGGTTTGATGTGGAAAGGATTGAACGAGACTTCCGAGTCCACTTGGTTTCGAACTTCTCCGAGAGTCGTCTCCCAGGTAAATCGGCCTATCCAATCGGAAAGCGATGGAGGGAGATCGAAAACAGGTGGCGTGGGACGACCTGCTCGGGTCATCAAAAGGCGAATGGCTTCGACACCGGCTCTCACGACCATTTCATCGGCCCGATGGAGAAGCCAGGGGTCCAGTATTCCAGATTGGATATCCTGGAATCGAAACGGTACCACTTCGTAACCGCGTTCCCAAAACCAATGCGAGGCTTGGATCGAGGCAAGGTAGAACGACGAGTCTTGATTTACGTGTTGAACATACGCTCGCATAAACGGCTCCCGGACCATTGAAGAAACGCAGTTCTTTCAGTCGATTCGCTGGCTATTTTGCATGAAAAATCCGATGCGGCTACTGCGATCTACCAAATAAATTGCCTTTGGGCAGAATTTCGCCCATAAGTGCTCTGTAACCAAGCCAATTTGTTGGGTAGTCTGAGAGCTAACGAATTTTTCCCCAATCATTTCCAAGCTGGGTTGCTAGCAACAACATTCAAAGGACCGTCAAATGTCAATTAGATCTAGCGTTGTCTTTTCCTCTGTATTGGCGTTGGGGGCAATCCAATGTCAGGCACAGGAAAAAGTAGGTGGTGCGACTCCAGCGCCCATCGTTCAGGCTTCTGGAGCCCCAAACGACCCCTCAAGCTACGCGATCGGTTTCAACATCGGCAGCGAGCTTGCGCAAAGCGGTTTTACGGAAAAGGAAGTTGACAGCAAAGATTTTTTAACGGGCGTTTTGGATGCCTTGAGCAAGAAAGAGCCTAGGCTGACGCAGGCGCAGTTCCAGGAAGCAATGGCATCGTTGCAGCAACGCATGCAAAAGAAGATGATTGAGATTGCCAAGTTGAACTTGGAAAAAGCCAATGCCTTCCTCGAAGCCAACAAGAAAAAAGATGGCGTCCAGACGACAAGGACTGGACTTCAATACGTGGTTCTAAAATCTGGCACAGGCAAGACCCCAACGTTAACGGATACCGTAGTTGGCCACTTTGAAGCCAAGCTGATTGACGGAACTGTTTTCCAATCGTCGATCAAGAAAAACCAACCCGCTTCTCTTCCTGTGAGCCAATTCATTTATCCCGGTTGTACCGAGGCGCTCCAACGGATGAAGGTCGGGGACAAGTGGTTGTTGACATTGCCACCGAATTTGGCCTTTGGTGAAAATGGTTCGCCGCCAGTCGTTGGTCCCAACGAAGCGATCATTGTCGAATTGGAACTGCTTGAAATCAAGAAGTGATCACATCGCGCGTTTTGTACCGGTCAAATTGCCGGTGGACGTTGGCCCCGGTTTCCAAGATCGCCTAACATCCGTCGAGAACCGCGGCTAACGCCGTTCTGCTAATTTGTTTTTGCTCCAAGGAAGGAAATTAGTATGCGAGAAGCAAGCCAAGACTGGATGAAGCGTGTTCATGACTACGGTCATGGGCATGTACTCCGATTCTGGAGTGAGTTGTCGAGTGACGATCAGAAACGCTTGGCAAGTCAAATCCAGTCAATCGATTTCCAAGAGCTTGCGACACTGTTCTCTGGTACGGAGAAATCGGTGGATTGGAGCGATCTTTCTCGGCGAGCCGAGCCACCTAATGCGATTCGATTGCATGACAATTCACCGAATTTCTCGAAGGCTGAAGCACTTGAGTGCGGTGAGAATGCGATTCGGCAGGGTAAAATTGGGATGATTTTGGTGGCTGGTGGCCAAGGAACTAGGCTTGGCTTCGATCAACCCAAGGGCATGTTTCGTATCGGTCCAGTTTCCAATCGCAGTCTGTTCGCAATGCATGCCGACTCCCTCAGGGGCGCCATGCGTAAGTATGGGACATCCATTCCCTTTTACGTGATGACCAGCCCAGCAACGGACTTGGCCACTCGCGAGTATTTTAGGGACCATCATCATTTGGGTCTCAAGCCTGAGGAGCTTGTCGTTTTTTGCCAGGGAACGATGCCAGCGGTGGACGCCACTACGGGCAAGATTCTGATGGAGTCAAAGTCACAAATGGCTCTCAGTCCAGACGGGCACGGAGGGATTGTGGCCTCGCTCGACAAACAAGGAATTCTCAAGGCCGCTGCGGAGCGAGGGATTGAGCACTTCTTCTACGCGCAAGTCGACAACCCACTTGTTCGAGCCTGCGACCCATTGCTGATCGGTTACCATCTGTTGGCAAAGTCGCAGATGACGACGCAGGTCGTCAAGAAACGATTTGGCAAAGAGAAAGTAGGCAATGTGGTTTCGATCGATGGTCGAGCTCACATCATCGAGTACAGCGATTTGCCGGACGATGTAGCCGCAAGGACGGACCCTGATGGTGAACTGAGCCTTTGGGCGGGCAACATTGCAGTCCACGTTTTGGATTTAGATTTCGTAGCCAACGCGTCAAGAAATGCGGGTGGCTTGCCCTTTCATCGGGCGATCAAGCAGGTGCCCTATTTACGTGAGGATGGAGTATTAGAAAAACCTGTAACTCCCAATGCGATCAAGTACGAGAGATTTGTATTTGATTTGCTGCCGCTCGCCGAGCGAACTATGGTTGTGGAAGGGGACGCTAGGGATGTGTTTGCGCCGGTTAAAAACGCCGAAGGTGCTCCGACCGACACTCCGACTGCGACTCGGCAAGCGCTGTCCATGCAGCACAAACGATGGCTTGAGCAAGCGGGTGTGGCAGTAAACCCTAGCGTGAAAGTAGAGATTAACCCACACTGGGCACTGGACGTGGACGAAGTAAGAATGAAAATTCAAAAGGCGTCGCACATTTTGGTCGATACTTACTTTGCTTAGCTTATAGTAACAACGAGGAAACTTCATGCTCCACGCAGTCATCATGGCCGGCGGATCCGGTACCCGGTTTTGGCCAGCGAGCCGCCAGGTTAAGCCAAAACAACTGCTCAAGATGGGCGGTCAGCGAACCATGCTGCAAACCACATTTGATCGTCTACAAGGGTTGATCTCAAGCGAGCATGTGTTGGTTGCAACCAATCAACAGCTATCTGAGGCCGTTGCAATACAGCTCCCGAATTTGCCTCTCGAGCACATCATTGGCGAACCGTTTAAGCGAGATACGGCGCCCTGTATTGGTGTCGCAGCATCGTTGGTCCACGCGGCCGACGCGGATGGCATCATGGTTGTCATGCCGTCCGACCACGTCATCGAGCCTCGTTCTGAGTTTCATCGCGCCATTCGGGCTGGTGCAAAATTAGTGGACGATGATCCGACCCGGATTGTGACGTTCGGTATTCGGCCAAGTTATCCTGCGGAGTCCTTTGGTTACATTCAACGGGGCGATGCGATCGCTTCCGATCCTGGGACTTCTACTTTCAAAGTGGATCGCTTTCGGGAAAAACCTGACCGGAAAACAGCCGAAGAGTACGTTGAGCAGGGCTCATTCTACTGGAATAGCGGCATTTTCCTTTGGAAAGCCAAAACGATCTTAGAAGCTCTGGCGAAATTCGAGCCGGAAATGCATTCCCACATCGAAAACATCGCCCGCGATATTGGGACCGTGAACTTTCAAAAAAACTTCGCGGAGCACTTTGAAAAGATCAAGGGCAAGTCGATCGACTTCGCTGTCATGGAACGACATGAAAACGTGGTGGTGATCGAAGCACCATTTTCTTGGGATGACGTCGGTAGTTGGCAAGCCATTGCGAGATTGATTGCCCCGGACGAACGTGGAAATGCCGTCGATGGCCCTTTTCTTTCGATCGACTCGACGAACAATATCATTCGGTCTGAACCAGACCACCTCATTGTGACCATCGGCATGAACGACACCATCGTTGTGCATACGCCCGACGCGACATTGGTTGCGCCGAAATCCGAGGAAGAGAGAGTTCGAGAGGCTGTAAAGCAATTGACGGAGCTAGGACACCAGCAGTATCTGTAGGCTTAAAATGGAAAGTTCTTGGAATTATTTGGTTCTCTGCATCGATCTTCCCGCGTAAGGTTGTTACGATTCAATAGTCTTCTTCGTCCGCGCAAGAAACTGGTAGTTGAGTGAGTACATTGCGCGGAATTATTTGAACTGATACGAATTGTGTTCTGGAGGCTGGAGTGGCGAAAATCAGCGTAGCAGGCATTGCCGCCGAGGACGTATTGAACTGTTTGCCTGACGGGGTAGCGCTACTGGATTGCGATCTAACCATACTGTGGGCCAATCAATGCTTCCAGCAATGGTTCGGCGGTGTGGACCGCACCGGAGAGAACTTTTATTCCGCTTTAGCCAATCCCGATATCATGGGTGCGGGACTTTGTCCGCTGCAAACCTGCTTCTCGAGCGGTCGAAAAGCAAGCACAACGCTTCAGACGCAAAAGGGAAATTACTACCACATTCACGCTGCTCCGCTCGCGACTCACACAAGTGGCCAAAACGCTGGAGGCGTTTCGGCAGACGCTTGCCTCCATGAACTAGATCGAATCGTCGTAACCCTCAGCGATGTGACGGAAGAAATTCTACAAGAGCAGAAACTTGCTGCCATTCATCAAGCGGGCGCCAAGCTCACTGACCTCAAGCCGGATGAAATCTTTGCGATGGATGTCGAGCAACGAATCGACTTGCTCAAGGACAATATTAGGCATTACACCCAGGACTTGCTCAACGTCGAAGTGATTGAAATTCGACTTTTGGAACAATCCACAGGGAACTTGATTCCATTGCTTTCGGTGGGCATTGATCAGACCGCGGCGGACAGAAGACTTATGGCGAGCCCTCAGGGCAATGGTGTGACGGGCTATGTTGCAGCTAGTGGTAAAAGTTACCTTTGTCGCGACACAACAAAAGATCCTAAATATTTAGAAGCATTCAAGGGAGCTCGAAGCTCGTTGACCGTTCCAATTTTGTTGCACGAAAGTGTTATCGGAACCATCAATGTTGAGAGTCCACTGCTCGACACCTTTAATCCTAGCGATCAGCAGTTCCTTGAGATTTTCGCCAGAGATGTGGCTGTTGCTTTGAACACGCTCGAACTGCTTGTGGCGCAGCGGACCAATGCGGCCCAACAGAGTTGTGAGGCGATTCACGCTGCCGTGGCCCTACCTATCGATGATTTATTGCTGGACGCGGTTCATCTAATGGAAAAGTATATTGGCCATGATACCGAGACCGTTTCGCGATTGAGGGATGTGCTTGCAAAAGCCCGTAGTATAAAACGATCGATTCAAGAAATTGGACAGACCCTCGCCCCGACGGATGTTAGTTTGGCGGGTTCCAGCAACGAGAATCACACGAAGCTTCAAGGGAAGAGAATCCTCGTTGTCGACGCCGATGAGCAGGTTCGAAATGACGCTCACGCTTTGCTGGAACGCTATGGCTGTACTGTTGAAACCGCCCACGAAGGGGACCAAGCAGTTTCGATGGTTCGCAACTGCCTCGACCAGCCTTATCACGTGATTATATCGGATATAAAACTCCCAGATTATTCTGGCTATCAATTGATGCTCCGTTTGCAGAATCTGATGAGTTACGTCCCGATCGCGCTTATGACAGGCTTCGGATACGATCCTGGCCATTCGATTGTTAAAGCTCGGCAGTCTGGATTGCATCCCAAAGCGATTCTTTACAAGCCGTTTCGATTGGATCAATTGTTGAGTGTGACGGAGACATTGATCGACTATCGCCCTCAAACCTCTGAATGATTCTGGCCTTAGCGTGGAATTTGGGCCTTTGATCCTCTTTGTTCTTTTGACTGTTGCTGCAGTCGGTCACGTCGGTCTTTGGATATGGCTCTACAATCGCATCAATGCAACCGGGCTGAAACGCGTCACCATCAAACGCATTGAAAAGCTGCTGGTCCTTGCATGCGGAATCATCCCACTCGCCATCCTGGCTACTGAGTTCCGAACGATGGGGCTTTTGATTCTAGAAAACAAGGTGACGCTTCAGCCCTACTCGATCACCTTTGCGTATTTGATCGTAGTTGTTTTGTTCGTGATTTTGTTTACCCCGTTTTGGATATTGGATCGCCCCCAGTTTGTCATTGCCAAAGATCGATTCGAACTTTTGGATTGCGATGACCTAAAACAATTGCAGCGTATACGAACCAATGCGGATTTGTATGTCCTGGGAAGCCGTTTTCGCAAAATGGCAAAACTACCTGGAAATCAAATCGTATCGATGCAACGCAATCGAAAGCGACTGTATCTCCAGGGTTTGCCAGAGGACCTACGAGGTCTTCGGATCGCCCATTTATCGGATATTCACCTGACTGGGCAGTTATCGAATTCGTTTTATCGACTCGCCATCGATTGGCTTTCAAAACAGTCTCCAGACTTGATCGTAATTGCGGGCGACATCGTCGATTATCAATCGGCGCTCAAACAGTTGAAGCCCGTTTTTGAGGGTTTTCAAGCTCCATTGGGAATGGCTTTTATTTTGGGAAATCATGACAAACGTTTAGCCGATCCGTTAGACGTCTGCCGGGAGCTTTGCGCGTTAGGCTGGACTGATTTAGGACAATCCGCGATGAGCATTGAGAAAGGTGGGACCACGATTGAATTGATCGGGAATGAGCTGCCATGGTTTCGGCGAAATCGGGACGAGACCATTCTCGGAGAAAACCAATCGGACAAGAATCGTTGGCGATTAGGGGTTGCCCATTCACCTGACCAGTTTGGTTGGGGCGTAGCTAACCGATGCAATCTGCTGCTTTGTGGTCACACCCATGGTGGCCAGATTCGAATACCAGTCGTAGGGCCGATTATTTCCCCGAGTTGGTATGGGACGCGGTATGCCTCCGGGGTTTTCGCCAAAAAATCCACGTTAATGCACGTTTCCCGCGGACTTTCGGGGGTCCATCCCTTTCGTTGGGGTTGTTTGCCTGAAGTATCGATTTTGGAGCTAGCTGCAGCCAAGCGCATGCCTTGATTTGGCCGTTAAATTTGTTAAAGCCGAACGGGTGGCCTTCTATCGGTTCGATGCTTTTAATCCGCAAAGTACTCACCTCGGCCAATGATACGGCAGAAATCCTCATCGTAATCTGAATAAGGTCCTACATTTGGAAGGCTAGCAGTTCGATACATAGTGTGTAGAACTCTTTGTGCAAACCAAGGAATAGGCATGCCCCCTAAACTCGTTTTACTGAGAGCGTTTCGGTTTACGGCGCCAACCGTTGTGGTTTAGAAGCTTGAAACAGGGCTATGTACGATGAGTGAAGAACAGACTTGGTTCATCCCAACTGACGATCTTCAGATTGGCACCAGGCTCAGTTTCGATCTGACCGACGGTTCCGGGCAAGTGCTCCACAAAGCGGGGCTGCCTATCAGTGAGCGTCTAAAAGAACGGCTCAAGAAAAAGAACATTCATTCCGTTACGATTCGCGGTGCGACTCCGTTTGACGAAGGTCAAACGGAGTCGCTGCTTTTGGATTCGTTTCCTCCGCAATCGATAGCCGCGATTCAGGCAGCAATGGAGTCCGCGAAAACCTCGCTTCGCAATTTCTTAAGTTCGCCTGTCAAGGACCGGGACGCCAGAGCGCTAGAGCTTGTAGGCAATGTCGGGCAGTTCGTTGAACAGGCGAGCCGGGATGTTGCTTCGACACTGGCGGTGATTGCTTTGGCACCAAAGAGAGCCAACAAAGAGATCGTTGAATGGGTGGCAGAGCGATCGGCAAAGCTCTCGCTGCTGAGTGTTGTTACAAGTGTTGTCAACTCAGATGAGCCGAAAGAGTCCTTTGAGATTGGTTTGGCAGCGATGCTGCATGACAGTTCATTGCTGCTCCATCCCGAGTGGTTTTCGCCCGATTCCCGGCGAGATCATTCGTATCTCAGGGAGTATCAAAGACACCCCATCGAGAGCGCGGAGCTCGTGAATGGGACAAAGAGTGTTTCAACCAACGTAATATCGCTCATCACGCAATTGCATGAACAGGCCGATGGCTCAGGCTACCCGAGAGGATTGAAGCTCGCGAATAGTCTGCCAGGGGCAAGCATTCTCAATATTGCAGACGCATATCTTGCCTTGGTTGAACCGTTGACGGGAGGTAGAAACGCACCATCTGATGTTTTGGCCTACCTATGCTTCCACGCTTCGAAGGGTAAATTTTGTAAAGGCATGTTACAAAGAATGATCCAAGGGATGTCCGTTTATCCAGTTGGATCCACCGTCGTCTTGGACAACAACATGAAGGCGATTGTTGTCCAAGGCAACGAAGACAGTCCGCTCAAGCCAATTGTCCGATTGCTCCAGCTTGGCAATCTAAGAATCGACTTAAAGGAATCAGCCCGAACCATTACAGGTCCTTACACTGGCTCGGGTTTGTACAAATGCGAGCGGATTAAAAAATCGCAGATGTACGAGGTCCTTTGGAGGACCGATCACTAAGGCGTGCGGCGGATTGAAAACTACCGTAGCTGAATTCATAAGAATTCAGAACCAGCTGACTTGTTCGGAATGCAGCTGCGAGTCGTGGTATGTTTTTCCCTACCGCTCGCCTAAGCCCAGCACTCGAATCCATTCGACTGCAAGTCGGTCGAAGGTGGTGAATCAAGCGGATTGTGCGCTCCGTTGCTGCCGTGTTCGGTAGAGCTGTTCCAATGCTGCAACAACATTTGAGAGGCAAACTTGTATCCGCCCGAGTCGCCCGAAAAGCGTCTCGCGTTCCCACCGAGACCGCCTGAGTCGATCCCTGTAACCAAGCGAAGTTGAAAGGGCTGTTGGCCTGTGTCGCCCCTGAATCCTTTTTTGGAGAATTCGTTCCGAGCGACGGGTTGTTGCTGAATGGTTGCTGATGCGGCTGCGCTGCTTATGCTCACGGAAACACCTGATTTTCAAGGAGAAACGTTAGGCAATCAGAAGGTGACTACAATCATAAATCTATGTCGAAAAGTCCAGAAGGCAAAAAGTATTTTGCGATTTTATTGATTGGGTAATTCGTTTAACAGTCAGCCGAAGGCGTACTCGGCACATAGAAAGTACGCCTATCAAGATTCCCTACACGACGTTGTTCATTGTGTACTGGACAGCCTTGTCGCTAATGTCCTTTCGGCACCATGCGCCTGGCCATCGAATGGCTTGCACTGCGGTGTATGCTTTAAGCTTCGCGTCGGCTAAGCTAGAGCCCAACGCAGTGACGCCAAGCACGCGTCCGCCATTGGTGACGACTTGACCATCGACCAGTGAAGTTCCAGCATGGAACACCTTGACGTCAGGCATCTGGGCAGCAATTTCGAGCCCTCGAACGGGACGTCCGTTTTCGTATTCCCCCGGATACCCTTGACTGGCCATCACAACACAAATTGCAGGTCGAGGATCCCAGACAGGAGGATCGATCTCATTAAGCCGTCCGTCCACAGTGGCCTCCAAGATATCGAGCAGATCGCTTTGCAATCGCATCAACAACGGTTGGCACTCCGGGTCTCCGAATCGGACATTGTATTCCAATACCTTAGGGCCCGTTTGCGTGAGCATCAAGCCAGCGTAGAGCACTCCACGGAATGGCTTGCGGTTTCGTTTCATGGTATGAATGGACGGAACAAGAATCTGATCTTCGATAGTTTCGATGAGTTCTTGTGTGATCACGGGTGTCGGTGAGTATGCGCCCATGCCACCGGTGTTTGGGCCAGTGTCTCCGTCGTAGGCAGCTTTGTGGTCCTGAGCAGGTGGCAATGTGAGAATCGTTTTGCCATCGGTAATGGCAAGAACGCTGACCTCGGGTCCTTCGAGACGTTCCTCGATGACCATTTGCGCCCCTGCTTTGCCAAATTCATTTTTGCGGCCGATTCGATCAATGGCATCTAGTGCATCTTCTCTGCGAGAGCAAACGATAACCCCTTTTCCACTCGCTAGGCCATCGGCTTTGACCACTAGTGGCGTCTTTTCCTTCTCATTGGGATAGCGAGCTTTAACGTAGCGCATGGCGCTGTCTGCATCGCGGAACACTTGATAATCAGCGGTTGGTACATCGGCTTGTCTGAGAAGCAGTTTACAGAAAATTTTGCTTCCCTCAAGTTGGGCAGCGGCTTTGCTTGGCCCAAAGGCGCGAATCTTTTCTTTGGCCAATGCATCGACCAATCCAAGCGACAATGGCACTTCCGGCCCGACAACGACGAGGTCGACTTTTTGTTTCTTGGCAAACGCAACCAAACCAGCGATATCGTCCGCTGCAATGGGTACATTCTCGCCCTCTTGAGCGGTTCCTGCATTCCCTGGTGCTATCCATAGCTGAGTGAGCCTCGGACTTTGACGGATTTTCCAGGCCAAAGCATGTTCCCGACCACCGCTACCTACAACCAAAACCTTCATTTTGTATTCCAAATACCCTAGCAGAACTACACTTTCAAAGCGCCTAGTCTAGTCGCAATTCCTGTTTTCTACGAGGCGAAAAACGCAGGAGGCTATTTAAGGGGAGCAGCAGGAAAAAACCTACCTCATCCGTAGCTGGATTCGCCAGAATTCAGCAAGTTCTGAATTCTGGCGAATTCCAGCTACGATAGTTCTCATTCCGCCGCTCGCCTTCTGGGCAGTGGTGGAGAAAAACTACTTCGCGATGAGCGAATGTTCCAAAGCCCAAGTTCGTATTAACTCAAGAGCGTCAACCGAAACGGTCTCGTCGATCCCCTCATACTCCTCAGGCAAACCGGTCTCGCACTTTTGCATCAAATGGTTCAATCCAGGCAAGACCACCAACTTCGCATCCAAGCTTGGGTTTCTTGCCATTGCGAGTTTGAGTTTGGCGATGTTGAGCTCAGGAAGCACCTGGACATCGTTACTACCCCACATCGCCAACGTTGGGCAACGCAGCATCATCCAATTTGGCGATGGATCGTATTTGAGAAAGAACTTGTACCATGGCATGCGAAGCTGCTGCAACTGACTTTCAATCTGCGTTGTCAATTCCCTGCACGCTTGATCGAGATCGACCTTGGGATCCTGCTCCTTGGCTATTGATTTAATGCTGTCCCAGCTTTGTTTTACCGCGTTTTGGATATCAAGGCTCAATTTGGTATCATCGGTAAAATATCCGCTCGCAAGGTCCTGCAATTTTATTTGCAATCCCATGGTTGCTTCGCGGTCGGATTTGGACATTCCTTGCAACTCGGCCATCCGGTCGATCTGAGACGTCAAGATCTCAGCTCCGGTAACTCCGGGCGGTGCAATCAGGATCAAGAATGCGATACCAGGTTCCCAAACCGCTGCAATCGGGCCGACGAGCCCACCCTCGCTATGCCCCAGGATTCCTATCTTTGCGGAGTCAATTTCTGGAATTGTTTTTGCGTGAGCCCAAACCTCCAACGCATCTTTGGCAAAATCTTCTGACGTGGCGTTCAAGAAGTCGCCAGTACTTTCTCCTACTCCTCGATCATCATAGCGGAGAGATGCGATGCCGTTTTTAGCCAAGTCGTGAGCGATCACTTCAAATGGCTTGTGTCGACCGATTGTTTCATTTCTGTCTTGAGGGCCACTTCCGGTGACCATGACAACCGCAGCGAACTTGCGTTGCTGGGTCCCCTCTTTCCGTTTAGGAATTGTTATCGTTCCGGAAAGTGTAATACCCTTGTTAGCGGCCGTAGGCTCTTTGCCGGGCCTAGGCTTGGAGCTACCAAAGTTGACTTGGAATGGTGTCTCCTCATAAAACTCAGTTGAAACGGTCCTCGCCGTTTTGGCTGATGATGTCGTTTCGTCCTTCAGAAGAGTTGGACTATCTGGCTCCAGAACCTTCGAGCTAGGTTTTTCCGTCGATTGAGTTGCGTGACGCATTTCCTTGTTTTGTTTTTGGACGCTGTGGGTGCTCTCATTCGACTGCCGTTTCATTACCAGTTGAAGAGGCAGGGGACCTTGCAAAAAACGCCCTTCAATCTCCGTACCCGTTTTGTTCATCTTCCCCACAAATTTTGCTTGGATGCTCTTCATGTCGAAGGTATGCGTTTCCCCATCCACTGTCGCTTCGACGGGAATTCCATTTGCATTCTGTGTCAAGGAGTCAAAGAGCACTCGCGGCTTGTCGGAAGCCCCAAAAGGGGGCTTCGAATAAACACGTATTCGAAAATCCATCTTGCGAACCACAAGATCAAGTGTACCCAGCCAAATCTCGTCTGCTCCAAGATCTCGCGGCGTTTCAGTTGGCAAACTGTCAATCTTTTTAAGGGTCAAAGGAAGCTTTGCTCCGTTTTGTTCCAACTCACCATCAACCTGGAGCGTCGAAAGGAGCTTTCCTGTGTACTTGGCTGCGCGATTGGGAGCCGCTGGATTCTCAACAGTAAATTGCCACCGACCAGTCGCATCGATTTGCAGGTCGGTAAGAGGCAGCCAATCTGGTGTCTGATCAGGACTCACAACAGAGCCACTGTTCTCGTTACCGGATGGACTGGGCTCCACTCGTAAAATGGTCCGCAAGTGCTGTTTCGGGGTCTCAAGCCAACCAAACCAGAATTCGGTCGCAAACGTTTTGGCTGTGTTTGAATTAGCTTCCGTCGATTGAGAAAAGGCAATTGAAAAGGATGGCAATAGAAAGGCAATGCCAGTCGCAAACAGGACAGAAAATGGCTTGGAGATGGATAACATCTTACGATATGACTTCATTCGAGTTGGAAGACAAGGGACAAACCAATCACTATTATAATCGATTGAAAATCGGTGCGTTCAAATCTTTTTCGACCGGTAACCCCTTCGCTCCCCGACAAATGGCTTCCCGACAAATGGTTTCCCGTGAGCGATCCTTTGGCGAGTTTTGTTACCCAATAAAGTCACTCTTTCCTACGCAATCGACTCTGCTGCCTACACCAACATCAATCATGGTCTTGCTCAGGCTCAGCCCAGACTTGTGCGTCGCCATCTTCCTCGATGGACACGTGAATGATATTGGCTCGGCAACAGACGGGACAGTCTTCGACATATTTCTGACTACTCCCTTCTGTTAAATCAAGTGGGATGACAATTTCTTCCCCGCACGCATCGCAAATGTAACTCGACTCACCCTGCATGTTTTCGCCGTGGTGATTCCATTGTTTCGTTTGAACCTCTAGAAAGTCGTCGGAAAGGCTAGACTTGGATACGAGTTGCTGGCAACTCCAAAGCATTGCCGCCAGGGAACTTTCATCTGCTAACCGATGTTCGTACCCAACCTCAATCAACAACTCCAATGGCAGCTTGCTTCTAACAAGCAAATCCTCACTGTCTTCAAACGGAATCACTTCATCCTGGCGACTGTGGAGGATAGCTGAATTGGGTTTGAGCCTTTTCACCGTCCCCCAATTCTTCCAGGCAGGACACAAAAGCACCAATGGAGTGTCACGTGAATCAAGGTTCATTGCGACGGCTCCGCCCCGAGACGAGCCAACTACGCAATCGGGTCGATTCAAATCGAACTCACGTTGCGCGGTCTGAACAGCAGCCTCGAAGTCCTCGTCATCCAGTTTTGGATTCATGACCGAGCAGCCATGCTCAACTAGGTAGGTCGGCTTGACACCGCCAGGAACCGAACGCCAACCATGTAGGAATAAGATTTTCATTCCCGATATCATAACTTCCTGTTTCAGATTAGCCGCAGGGGGGGCCCCTGTTTTGTTCGTTTCACTTGGCTGGGGAATCTTGGATTGACATCATTCCACCGCCCATTCCGCCTCCCATGCCTCCACCACCCATGCCGCCTCCCATTCCACCGCCCATTCCACCGCCCATACCGCCACCACCCATGCCACCGCCCATGCCTCCCATACCGCCGCCCATGCCACCGCCACCCATGGACTGAATCGGTACGACAAGGTCACCGACGGGATAGACACGAACAACGTTGGCTGAAGTCTTCTTGCTGGTGATTCGCATAACTTCGTCTTCGATCACGTAGGTCAATTGCAATGGCTCTAGAATCAACTTCAACGCCGAGCGAAACGAAACCGTTGGTAACTCCAACGTGATCGGTTCCTCAGGCGTGATATTTTCAGCTTCCAATGCCTTGTCATCGATCACAATTGGGATGCCGTAGCTTTCTCGAAAGAACTTCATCACAGAAGATAGTGGCTGTGCGTTGAACGACACTTCACCTCGCTCATTCAAAGCTCGGTATATCTTGCGTTCTGATTCTTTTCCGCCCGAAAGATCGATCGATCCATAACGCTCAATACGTCGGGCGCTCAACGCTTGCCATACATCTGCAGGCGGATATTGAATCGGTGGATTGTCAACAAACGGTACCAACAGTTGTTCGTTTAAATAAAGCGAGTCCACAAACGCTCGACTGCGTTTTCGAACCGCATCTTTGATCAACTGCTCATTCGAGGCCATGTTGGACTCAATGTTGGTGACGACATCAATGGTTGAATTTCGATCGATCGATGTCACTTGCGGTGCGATCTCATTGTTGGCAGCACTGTACATCTGCTGAGCCATCAGCGAGTTATAACGCTCGACCAGTTGCTGGACCGTAGCATTGCGTCGTTCTGTTTCGGCAATCAGGCGTTTTGAAGCAGCTTGGCTTGACTGGACGGCTTCTTTTCGGGAGATCTGCTCCTTCAGTGTGACTTCCGAACGAGCTGCGGCTTGGATCGCTGCCGAAACCTGCGAATCCAGTCGGCTTCTTCCTGCTGGATCGAGTTCGGATGCCCGTCGTATCTGGTCTTGCAACGCTTTTAATGCGAGTTTGGCGGACGTGGGGTCCGTACTCTTGCGGGCGAAAGTCAATTCGCTTTTGACTTGAGCCTCCAATTGCTGAGCAGCGACTCGACGCATTCCTTCGTCTTCAGCCAGCAAATCGCTGGCGTTGGAACGTTCGTCCAGCTCTGTCCCAACAGCAGCTTTGCTATCCGCAAAAGGATCCTGGGCCGATAGTTGTCTAACCTCACTCACTGAAAACAAGAGCCCAAGTCCCAACAAGCAAGGAACGGGCCCCGAAAGCCTCCGTCCTGTAGAGGCCACAAAGCGACGAGACAGCATAATACATCGGTCCTATTCGGCTCGATCGAGTACAAGGACCTGAGACGCAACGCAATCGGCTACGAATTTCGATAGTGGCAGTTCACTTCGCGATGTCCTCAAAGAACAAGTAAGATGGAGCATAACAGAACCATTACAAAACCCTTGCTACTATTCCATAAGAAATAAAAGGATTGATAGATTCTTGCCTAACTAATCCTCAATTCTCTGTTTCTGATTAGAAAAACGGGCGGCTCTATTGAATAAGTCCGGCCCGCATCAAATTTCGGAACTCAACACGAACCGATGAGCGTAGTTGCGATTCCTTGAGCGTTCACTTGCCAAGGCACCCACACCAATGCGATGAGTTTTGTTTTGGTGTCAGCCTTTCGAAGCGGGATATCGACGGCTTCGAGCGCTAAGTTTTCGGCCGAGAACTGGCTTGTTACGGTTTCGATTTCCGCTTGGCATTGTCGTTCTAACTCGTCTTTTGCGTTCAACAATTCTTCGAATGTTTCCTGAGCCCGCATGACGTCCCCTTGTTGAGCCGTCACTTTGCCGAGACCTTTGACCGCGGTAGCGGCTTTGGAAACATTGCTCTTGCTAGCGATTTTGTTGCCGAGCAAAGCCCCTAAAATGGTCGTTCCGATATTGAAAATACCTTCGTACTGTTTGGTTTTCGCTTCTTGCTTTTCTTTCTCAAGCCGTTGCTGGGCGGCCAACATCCTGGACTGCAACGTTCTCAGCTTTTCGCCATACTTTGTCTGCAACTTGTCAATCGCTTGGTCGCGGGCTTCTTTGGCTGCGTGCGACAGTTCGATTCGAGCGTCGGCTTCACTCATCCCTGGCGCTGTTGTTTTCTTGAGCGCCTTGCATGAATAAATCGAGCACTGGACATGCCGGAAGAAAAAGTTCTTGATCTCCTTTTCCCAGGCGACATAGTTTTTAGCCGAAGACATTTCAGCAGGTAAATCAGAGAAGACATAACCATCTTCCGGTTGATTGCTCAGTTGCAATACATCCGGTTCGATTTTGTTGGCCGTTTCCCAAAGCGGTTCTGGGATTTCTTCCCCGATATCGACCATGTACTGGACGTCTTGCCAGTAGTCGACTCCAGCTGTTGACTTCACGAAGTGGATACTGGACTGACAGAGAATAGCCGGCCGATACACGGTCTTGTTTTTTGCACCGCTCACTTTGGTCGGCACCAAGAATTTTTCTATGACATCGGAAGGAACGATGGGTCTTGCACCGGAAGCACTGGCTCCGCTGGAGTTGGACCCAAGCACTCGACCAGGCCCGTCCTGCTTGGCCTGTTTCTTTTTCTCGAACATCAGTTTTGAGATCTGATCACGGGAAAGCGGTCCGCGCAAGAACGAAAGAGCCCAACGCGATTGAAAAATCGTAGGCCCGTCGTCATGCACGTTATTCATCAGAAAGACCCGGTTGCCAAGCGCCGAAAGAGATCGCTCCATCGCTGGTCGATCGAACGCACTCCCTTGTTGCATCGACGCCCCCTCGAGTCCATCGAGGACGCGGTCCTTGTCTCGTTGTGTTTGCAACCGCCCTAAAAACCAGGTCCCCATATTCGAAAGACCTTTGTAGTCCAGGTCGACAGGATTCTGCGTCGCGAGAACGATCCCAAGCCCAAACGCTCGCGCTTGCTTGAGCAATGTCAACATCGGCGGCTTGGAGGGAGGCTTAGCGGTTGGCGGGAAGTAGCCGTACACTTCGTCCATATAAAACAACGCACGCAACGATCCTGTACCTGGCTGTGCTCTCATCCAAGCCAATAGCTCACCAAGCAAGATCGTTACGAAAAACATGCGCTCGGAATCATTCAAGTGAGCGATGGAAATGATCGACAGCCTGGGCTTTCCATCTGCATTGTAAAGCAAGCTCTTGATATCAAGCGGTTGACCTTCCAACCAACCGGCAAAAGAAGGTGAGGCGAGCAAGTTATTTAAGCTCATCGATAACTTTGCTCGATCCGCCGGCGAATAAAAGGAGTCCAAGTCGATGACCCCAATCTTCTTGATTGGCGGCGATTGAATTTGACGAATCAAATCTTCCAAGTTAAGATTATTTCCGTTCCGCCAAGCTTGATCGAAGATGTTGGAAAGCAGAATGTGTTCCCGACTCGTCAACGGATCGGCGTCGATGCCGAGCAGCGTTAATAGCCCGGAGGCTGCTGCTGAAACCTTCTCTCGCATTGTTTCAGCATCTTCTCGCACGGAAGCCGCAGGGGCATCAAAGCTCTTCAGCACCGTCATGGGGACACCAATGTTGCTGCCCGGTGTAAAGATCGTAATATCGACCGAGTCCCGATAGCGTTGGATTCGATCCGGTTCCTGATGCCAATCGCTAAGCCCCTTGCGCCATCGATTTGCAGTCTCAGTTGCAAGCTCCTCCATCGGTTTGCCCTGCCGGGCCTCTTCCGCAGGCTCAATCCACTCTTGGAAATCCGATGGAGCCAAATTTGGGAACGCCAAAAGGAGATTTCCTAGATCCCCTTTTGGATCGATACAAATCGCTGGAATGCCGTCGATTGCTGCTTCCTCCAAAAGACTCAAACACAACCCAGTTTTGCCACTGCCCGTCATCCCCACGCAAAGTGCGTGCGTGACCAGATCCTTGGAGTTGTAATTAACTAAATCGTCCAGAAGTTTTCGACCAGCTAAATCGTACTTCTTTCCCAAGTAGAAACTACCGAGCTTTTCATAGTCTTGTACTGTAGGCATGGGAGTTGTTGTCAGTTGTCAGTTGTCAGTTGTCAGTTGTCAGTTGCCAGTTGTCAGTTGTCACACCGGCAACCCGGTGGGATTAGCTGTGCTCGTCTTTAGTCTTTAGTCTTTAGTCTTTAGCCTTTAGCCTTTAGTCTTTAGTCTTGAACTCTATTCGTCCGCGACGTTGACGTAGACTTTCAGAGCGCTGTTGTCTTCGACCAGCAGCCTCATCATTTCTTTGTACTCGGAAAGGCCGTTTACTGGGTTTGTCAAAATCTTTTCCAGGACGTTTGGGAACATTACGTCGCCTAGTGCAAGGTCCTTGATACCAGACTCAAAATGCTCGCGGTTCGCATTCACGCTACCTACCAACAGTTTGTTTCCTAATACCCATTCAATGTTGATTTTGTCTGACGGAACCGTCGTTGTCTGTTTGCCGCCAGTGATACTGGTCCAAACCAAGACGCCATTGTGACCGAGAGCCTGCATTGCGTTGAATGCAATTGCCGACGAACCCGTAGCGTCGATAATCAGATCCGCTTTGCCAACTTTTTTGGCTAAATCCTCTAATGACGTTTGCGAGGTGGCGACATACGTCGCCTCCATCCCTTCTACAATAGAACTCTTGAGGTGTGGTCCTGCTGCGCGAGCCAGTGTAAACACCTCGATTCCCTTGAGTCTCAGGACGAGTGTCGACAGCAACCCGATCTGACCAGCACCCAAAACAAATGCGCGCTTTGGGCTCCAAACTTTCATTCGACGTTGCGCTTCAAACGCTTGATGGATGGCTTTGGCGGCACAACTCATCGGCTCCATCAGGACATGCAACTTCTTTAGTCCTTTTGGAACTCGAACAATGTAGTCCTCATGATCGACAAAGTACTCGGTCAAATAACCATGAAGGAGATTGATCCCGCGTTCATAATAGGTCTCTTCGCTGGTCATATCGTATGTCCCGATCTTGTCGTAGATCGATCCGCCTGGCCGGCGAACTGTGGCCGTCACATAGTCTCCAACCTTGATATTGCGAACATTGGCCCCAACAGCCTTTACAATTCCAAACGATTCATGGCCCAAAACCAAGAAATCATCCCCGGGTGGCGAGTTCCCATACAGAGCATCGTTGATTTCACGGTCCGTAGCGTCGACGCCAACTTTGAGCACTTTGACCAATATTCCCTTGCCATCCGCGATCTTGTCGATCGAAGGCATCGGGACATCTCGTTCGTGAACACTATTTGGGATACCTGGCCGGACGGCAATTGCTTTCATAACGCTTCACTATTGCGAATTAGGGGACGAATACCTATCGAAACGGCCGGATTGTACCTTCGAGATAACCTTTGTCACAGCCCGCCACGCGACTTAAGGCGAGCGGCCTGGGCCAATCAAGTTAGCACGACGCGCAAGCTAGTGAAACGGA
>JAPLNL010000075.1 GCA_026692905.1 Planctomycetota bacterium | reverse complement strand
TCGGACCGAATGGGCTATGACGCTGCCGTTGGAAAACTGGACAATCTTCAAAAGCTCGGAGAATCCAAAATTCCGCTGATCGTCCCGGTTAACCTTTCGGGAACGAACCATTTTGTCGTGTACCGCGGGATGTGCAATGGATTTGTATTTTTAGCCGACCCGATTCGCGGAAATGTCAGACTAGATGCTGCCGATTTTGAGAAAGCGTGGATCCAAAACGCCGTATTGGTGGTCACGCTTCCCGACATGACATCCTCTGCAGTGTCACGACTGGGAATTCGATCCGACGAAGTACATCTCGCTCGGCTTAATAGCCAAGTCATCCGCCGTCAGATTAGTTCGAACCAAAAATGAACTTGGGGGCGGTGGCCCCCAAGTCGAATCTACGCTGATTGGATAATCAAGCGTCCAAAGTCAATGAAAACTGAGATTAATATCCGCCAGCAACCGACAGACCGCCAGCATAGACTGTAGGTCCCCTGGTGGAGCCAGCAACCGATAAATTGACTCCACCAGCGACTGTTCGTCCACCGGCGATGTACCCGTTTGACGATGTCGCAGAGCTACCTCTTCTCTCAATCGTTGCGGTGGAAGCTCCCCACACAATCGCGCCTTGACCGCGAATCGTCGAAGCTTGGGATTGTGAAAGACTCTTCATGGACCCAAGTCCTAGCGCATTCAACTTTGGCTCGCCGGCAAACGCATTCGATGCGGAAAATATTGCACAAACAGCCAGAGCAACAAAGGCACACTTCTTCATAGCAGTAACTCCAAACTTAAAATCCGTTTTGACGGCCCACGTTGGCCAGTTCAAGACCCTAATCCATAGTAAACAGGCGTTTTTGGACATGCAATAAGACCTACATCCGAAATTCTAGGATTATTCAAAGAAATATTGATGATCGCTTGTTATTTCATAATCAGATGACTCAAGGACTTCGACGGGGCGGGGTAGCTCGCTCCCGGCGTTCACATTCGCGGGCAATCTCAACGTGGCATCGGCGCATTACACAACGTCGGGCACGACAAACGGAGCGCGATACTCGCGTTTTAGGAACTTGTTCGCTTCTTCCGAATCGCTTCCCACAAACTTTTCCGTCTTTGGGTTAATGGTCAACATAGGGCCTATTCTGAGGTCAGCATTTTCCATCGACAAGGAATAAGCACCCATCAGTTGTTTCATTTCATCTACCAGGGATGCCCATTCTTTGACATCGACTTTGGCTGCCGCATCCATAGAGAACGCATTACCGGTCCGATACGCTATGTTTGCCAAATTGCACCAGCCCGTCGAGTCGTGTCCGACCTGAACGTCGGTATTGAGGATCGACCGGTCTCGTTTTCGCACTGCTTCCAAGAAATTCTTTTGGTGCAAGGTTCCGCCGCTGTTGCCCGAAAACTTCTGGATCAGTTTTCCATCGGTGTCATATGCAGCGCCACTACCTCTTTGACCTTCGAATCGGCCTCCTTCGCAATAGGCAATGTAGCCGCTGCCAGGACCGGGGCACTTCGGCGATTTATTGCTATCGGGAGAAGCAGGCAAATTGGTCAAGCCGATCACAACCGGAATCGAGCCGGTATCGAAGTAAACGAAATGAACGTTCGGTGTTTCGCCGCCATCTTTCCAAATGACGCGACCGCCGCCGCCAAAGATTCGTGTCGGCAAAGAAACTTTGTCGAGGAAGACGTTGTTGCGAAGATCGTCCAGCACGTGAACGCCCCAATTCCCCATTTCACCTGAGCCAGTGTTCCAGTCCCAATGCCAATCGTAATGCAGATTGTTTCTAAAGAGTGGCTTCTCTTGTGCAGGTCCAAGCCAAAGGTTGTAATCGACCTTGGAGTCGATCGTTAAGGGTGTCGATCGAAGACCAATCGAATCGCGAACGCCGTAACGATTCACACGAGCGGAGAGGATATCGCCAATTGCTTTGTCTTTATGCAAAAACTTCTTGATCTCGGCTTGCATTGGATCGGATCGCTGTTGAGTTCCAACTTGGCAAATGCGATTGTACTTGCGAGCCGCGGCGATGGTCTGCTGCCCCTCCCATTGGCTGTGCGACAAGGGCTTTTCCACGTAGACATCTTTGCCAGCTTGCATGGCCCATATGGCTGCTAAGCAATGCCAATGATTGCATGCTGCGATCACGACTGCGTCAATCTCCTTGTCGTCGAACATGGCTCTAAGGTCTTGGAAGCCTTTCGCGTCCGGACCGAACTTCTTACTGGAATCCACTTTGCGAGTATCTGGATCGCAAAGGCCAGCGATCTTCACCCCTTCTAATTTCGAAAAAACGCCCAGATGTTCGTTGGCGCGTCCCCCACAACCGACAAAGCCCAAGCGGATCTCATCGTTGGAAAGCGAAACCCCTCTCGTTGACTTGGTTAAACTCGCAATTGCGGTTGTGGCTGCAGCAGCCTTGACGAAGCTTCTACGTGTGATTGGTTTCATTGGTTTGTTTTCGGGAGGTGAGGTAGACGGGAACCAAAGCAGGGAAGCCCAACAATCAATACTATTGACGGTGCTATCGAACGCCACTAAATCTTACCCAAGGGACTGTCCATGCTCAATCAACTCATCGGAAAGTTCTGCGGCGATTCATCTCTATTGACGCGACCATTACCTATCTCCTAAGAATTGCCCATCATGAAAGTAGCTATCTTACTTCCAACTTGGTTGGGCGACACCTGTATGTCGACCCCTACGATTAGGGCGATTCGGCAAGGGATGCCAGAAATCGACGAGCTTTGCGTTGCTGGGCGGTATGCGCCAGTCGCGGTTCTCGAGGGCGGTCCTTGGGTAGATTCCACTTTGGTCTATAAGCCAAATTCCAAAAGTTCAAAGACTTTGTCTCGGCGAGGGTTGGTTGCAGAGCTCAAAAATCGCCGGTTCGACATGATCGTGTTATTGCCGAATTCTCTTTCCGCGGGGATCATCGGCTACTTGTCCGGTGCTAAGCGGCGCGTTGGATTTGCCAAAGACGGTAGGGCTTTGCTCTTAACCGATCCGATACCGATGCGAGACCAAACGGTCGACCACCGCAAAGAACCAGCCATCGATTACTATCTGAACATTGCAAAACACTTGGGATGCGATGCCAGTGACCGCCGCATGCAACTGTTTGTATCCGAGCATGAACGCGATATTGCACGCGATCTCTATTCCAAATTTCAATTCGATTGGGATCGGGAAACCATCCTTTTCAATACTTCCTCGGCAGCTGCCGCGTCGAAGTTGTGGCCCGTGGGTCACGCTAGCCGCGCCGCCAAAGAGCTTGCGACCAAGCATGGAGTTCAGGTCGTCGTGCATTGCGGGCCGGCCGATAGGGAGCGAGCAAACGCAATTGCTTTTGGAGCGGATCATCCGCTCGTGAAAAGTATGGGGCGGGAAGAGGAGATTCCCGTCAGCCTCAGCAAAGCCATTATCGAACAGGCAAGTGTGGTTGTTTCGACAGACAGCGGTCCGCGACATATGGCGGTTGCCATGAACAAAAAGGTGATTAGCCTTTTCGGTTCAACGGCTCCCGAAATCACAAGAACCTACAATCGCCCGGAAACGATCTTGCGTGTCCCGATGGCGTGCCAACCCTGCCGCAAAGAAACGTGCCCGTTGGTCCACACGAATTGCATGCACGCCCTAAACTATTCGATGGTGGTCAACGCGGTCTTGGATCAGTTGGGAATTTCAAGCGCGAGACTCGGCTTGCCCGTTTTGAGGTCGGCAGCCCTTGCTAGAGGCGCAGCGTAATTGCTGCTACAATCTGGCCGATGCCGATTTGGCGTATTCCCAATAGCCACAGTACAAGCAACGAACTTGTACGCTTGCGACCGAGAGTCCTGACGATATGCAACGCAATCCTTCTTTGGATTTGACCAAATTTATTCGAGATATCCCGGATTTCCCTAAGCCTGGGATTTTGTTTCGGGATATTACGCCACTATTGGGAAGCACAGACGCGTTTCGCGAGACGATTGCCCGAATGGCCGACCCGTTTCGCGGGCAAAAAATTGACAGCCTCGTAGCCGCTGAAGCTCGCGGATTTATTTTTGCAGCCCCGCTTGCAATCGAGCTCGGTGCGGCTTTTGTGCCGGTTCGCAAGCCGGGCAAACTACCGCACGACAAGCATTCGTTTAGCTATGATCTCGAATATGGCAGCGACACGTTGGAAATGCACAAGGACGGTGTCTCCATTGGCCAACGGGTTTTGGTTGTGGATGATTTGTTGGCTACGGGTGGAACTGTCGAGGCCTGCTGTAAGTTGCTTTCGAATATCCAAGTCGAAATCGTCGGCTGCCTGTTTTGTATTGAGTTGAGCGGCCTAAATGGACGCTCGCGGCTTGCACCGCATCAAGTCGTCAGTCTACTAACCTATTAAAGCTCCTTGAGTTATATGAAATCCGATTCCAAGCGTGCGGACGAAGTAGAAGCAGCGTTCACAAGCCTGGGACTTAGCCTGGACGAATTCCTGGCCGACGAAACCAAAGAATCTCCTCCGCAAGGGAGAGCACGGTCACGTTGGCGGCTTCCCCTGTTTTTGCTTTTGGCAACACTCGCTTCCATGACTTGGGTCGGGTTAGCGGCTTGGGCGCCAATGGAGTTGCTTGAGACAGCTTTCTACCGCAATTCCCTATTCGAAGTGAGAAGGCACATCCTTGCTAACTGGATACCCGGCCTGCTTTTCTCGGTATCGCTGACCATTATTCTCGGCGCTCATGAACTAGGGCATTACTTTGCCACGCGACTCTACGGCATTAGTTCGAGTTTGCCAATTTTCATTCCGTTTCCAGTGAGCCCTATCGGAACGTGTGGTGCCGTCATTTTAATGGATGGTCAACAAGCGGATCGGAGGCAAATATTTGATATCGGACTTGCAGGCCCTTTGGCCGGCTTGGTCTTTGCTCTCCCTATCGCGGCTATGGGGCTTATGTTTGGCGAGCCTCCCAAAACACGAAGTCATTCGATGCAGTTCGGACAACCCATTGTCGTCCAAGCCCTCGCTCAAGTCGTTCCTGTCCGGGTTACAATCGAGGGAAACGTGGAAGTGAAGAAGCCCGTGGTGAGAATGGATCGCATCAGCAACGATTCAATGAACCCGATGCTCATGGCAGCATGGGTTGGGTTCCTGATTACTGGCGTAAACATGGTACCCATCAGCCAACTAGACGGTGGGCATGTGATTCACGGGCTATTAGGACGAGACTCACGCGTCGTCTGTTGGATCGCTTACCTGGCATGCATTGCCTACGTGATTTACACCAGCATCGTGTTCCAACAGCCGATGTTCATTTTAATGGTGTTGCTGATTCCTCTCATGGGGGTGACGCATCCGCCTAGTCGAAACGACAATGTATCGCTGGGAGTCCCAAGGCAAATTATCGGTGCGGTTTCACTTATGCTGCCGTTTCTTTGCATCCCACTGCAACCTATTGTGATTTTGTAGGCAACTCATCAGCTAAGGCGAGTGGCAGGCTGGAAACGACCAGGGTGGCATAGCCATCCAGCCTATGTCGGTTCGGTTTCGTCATCAACGATCGCTTCCACACCCCGCAAACCATCCATGTCGACTGTGGTTCCTGGCATTAGGACCTCCATTCGCAATGAATCCGAATCGATTTCGGGGATACAGGCCATAACGTAGGATTTACCGAGTACACCGATGCGTCCACTCGAAACGTGGACCACCATGGCGGTCCCCTCGTCGACTCCGAAGCCAATCAGCGCGGGCTCGATTCTCAGAGTCTTTGCAAGTCTCTGCATTCGGTTCCGGCGAAAGAAGTGTTGGTCGACCACGGAGTCTTTCAGCAAGTCCAGGCCGCGTCGAAGTTTCGGGGTGGATTTCCCTTCCTCGATCATTACCTTAGTCATGATGGCGGCTCCAGCAGAAGTACCGCCGATGACTCCACCTCGATCTAGAAGTTCTTGAAGTCGCGTTTCTGTTTCGGTACCTGCATAGAGATTGGCCAGCCACGATTGCTCACCACCACTGAACCAGACCGCAGTCGCTTTGGAAATGGGGTCTGAGAAACAAGGTTCGTCGGCAACGTCGCGATTTCCAGCTTGGATCACGCGCATCGAAGCGAATTTCCAGCCTCGCCATTCCTCTTTGAGACGTTTGGTGTCTTCGCGTGTTGCTTCGTACGCTGGAATGATCACTAGTAGCCCGCGTTTCCCACCGGCCAATTCCCAAAAGCGCTGATTCACGATGGGAGGCATTTCGCCGCCGCCCGCAATCAGTAGGGTACCTCCACGAAATCTTCCGAGAAACTCGTGCTCTTCCGAAGGGTTGGAACGCACGTAAAAGAACACGCTGCTCACTGTTACCGCAAGAATGAGGACCCAAAGCCCTGCGGATCGAAAGACCTTGTTTATCAAATAACCCAAAGGAAAACGTCCTTGGATCAAGTTCCGAACGGACATGATAGGCGCTCCAGAGTATGGTTTTGGACCGATAAGGCGAAAAGGAGGGTCAGTTGAAAACGGTCGTTCTTTTCAAAGGCCCCAGCGATTTTGGATAGGTGATGGGAGTTCGCTTGGGGTTTTCCAAGTTCATTCTCCGTTCCGTCCATCAAATCGCTACTGGATGATACGTCATCGTCAAGGGCAAGGTTCGCAAAACAGGAATTTGCATTCGCTATTTATTGATTTCCATGCCGAATGTAGCGGCAAGTTCAAATACATTAGAATTGCCATTTCCGATGTCCCAAATAACCTTTCCAAACACAATACCAATCCGACCCAACTGCAAACTTAAACGGAATCCATAATGAAGACGAATGTTCTCGCGATGCTTGCTTGGCTATGCCTCGTTCCCTCAACGCACGCCGACAATTGGGGGCACTGGCGAGGCCCGACAGGCAACGGCGTCGCAACGAACGCGACACCTCCAACAAAATGGAGCCCAACGGAGAATATCAAGTGGAAAGTGGCCATTCCTGGCCGCGGCTCGGGCTCGCCCGTGGTTTGGGAGGATTCGGTCTTCGTAACCACCGCCGTGCCGACAGACAGGGCCACTCGAATCCCGACGTTTGAATTTGTGATTTTTTGTCTCGATCGCAAGGATGGTGAGATTCGCTGGTCACAAACAGCTGTGGTTGCAATGCCACACGAGGGTACGCATGAAACAAATGGATTTGCATCCGCTTCTCCATGCACCGATGGTCAGCACGTCTATGCTCACTTTGGCTCGCGCGGCCTCTATTGCTATACGATGGATGGCAACTTGGTTTGGTCGAAAGATGATTTCGGCCAAATGCAAACTCGCAATACCTTTGGCGAAGGGAGTTCTCCAACGATTGCGGGCGACAAGATTCTTGTACCTTGGGATCATGATGGTCAATCTGCTATCTACGCTCTGAACAAACTTACCGGCGAAACGATTTGGATGACTCCCCGCGACGAACCCACTTGCTGGGCGACTCCTCTCGTTGCCGAGTTTGCGGGCAAAAAACAAGTTATTATGAACGGCCAAAAGTTCGCGAGGGCATATGACCTAGAGACAGGTAAAGAAATCTGGCGGTGCGCAGGCCAGACGGAGCGACCGGTGGCCTCCGCGGTGGCCGATCAAGATTTCGCCTACGTTGGAAGCGGCCACCGAGGCTCATTCCTCGGCGCGTTTCGCATGGATGGTAAAGGTGACATTCAAGGAACCAAGAGTGTCGCTTGGACGATCAATCGCGATACCCCCGATATCGGATCGCCGCTTCTTTCCTCCGGGCGAATTTACTTTTACAAAGGCAAATCTGGGCAGCTATCTTGTGTTGACGCTAAGACGGGCAAGCCGCATTACATGGCAAGTCGAGTCGCAGGCGTTGAAACGACTTACGCGTCGCCCGTTGCCGCAGGCGGTTTCGTTTTTTTGACAGATCGAAATGGCACGACTGCCGTGATCAAGGATGCCAACGAGCTAAGTATCGTCGCAAAAAATTCAGTTGGCGAGCCTGTGGACGCGACGCCGGCTCCAGTTGGCAATGAACTGTTTTTGCGAGGCGACAAACACTTGTTTTGTATCTCCGCAAAAAAATAAGTCTCTGTTGATTTCAACGTTTCAAAGCCAGCCGAAGGGCCATACAAGAAAATCCAATGTGTTACCACCGAAATTGTTTCTGGTTCTTAGCCAGCCTATTGGCTGCAATTGGATTGGAACGTACCGTATCTGCCACCGATTATGTCTTGACCATCGGAGGCGGATACGAACCCGCTGGCAATCAAGCGTCACTTGAGGCAAACGTTTTGTTCTTCCAGCAAGTGGTCAAGGAACGGTTCTCAAGCAAGGCTCAAAATCATGTTTACTTTGCAGATGGCGTGGATGCTCAAGAAGATCTGCAAGTCATGTTGCCCAAGCCAGCAGCGGCGTCACCTGCTATCGCGTTGCTGGAGTCCGTTTTTGCACTCGACAAACCGAAACTGATTTATCGAAACCATGAAGTGCCAAACGTGCGTGGCCCAATAAGCCCCAAGTCGATTCGAAGTGGTCTGGATGAAATTCGCGAACGATTGGCGGAAGGAGATCGGCTGATTGTGTACGTCACTGCGCATGGAGGACCAGCCAGCAGCAAAGACTCGATGAACACCTCCATTACATGCTGGCACAAACAACCGATCAGCATGAAAACCTTTGCAGGATGGCTCGATCAGCTTCCTAGCAACATCCCCGTCGTTTTGGTGATGGCTCAATGCTATTGTGGCGGATTTGCCAACACCATCTTCGAAGGTGGAGAGCCAGGCAATGGCCTTGCGAGCGCAGTTCGCGTAGGATTTTTTGCACAACGTTTCGATTTGCCAGCTGCAGGTTGTCGACCTGATATCGAAAATGACGAAGAGTACAGCAGCTATTTCTGGGGCTCGTTTGTAGGACGTTCACGGACCGGAAAACAAGCCGAAGGAGTGGACTGCGATCAAGACGGTCGCGTTTCTTTGGCTGAAGCGCATGCGTTCGCGGTTCGTGCGAGCCAAACCATCGACATACCACTCAAGAGTAGCGATATCCTATTGCGACATTACAGTCGAATCGGAGGGTACGAGTCGACTCGCATCAAAGATAGTCCATCGTCCGACGAACGGACGGACCGCGAACTTGGCTTGGAATACTTTACCGGGTCGCTTCAAGACGTCGCGAATCTTGGAACTCCAGCCGAACGCATCACTCTAGAATCTTTAGCGAAACAGCTGGAGCTTTCCATGACGTTGTCTGTTACCGAAGTGTTTCAACAGAATCTCGCTCAAGGCCAAGTCTTCCAAGAAAGCAGACTGGGGCCAAGACGTCGTGGCCCCGGTGGTCCCGTGGGCGGACAATCTGGTCGAGGTGGACGGAATGCGCGAATGCGGACCCTTCAAAAGGAAATCGTAGAAAGTTGGCCAGACTTGTCGGACCCTGACCAGTGGCAAGATTTGGACTGGTTGCATGGATCAGAAGGGGAATCGATTTTAGGCGAGTTAAAGCAATTGCCAAGTTTCGAAGCGTACTCCAAAAGCCAAGCGGATAGGCAGACTTCGAAAGACAAGGCTGCAGCCGCAGAGGCAAGAGATGTCCGATTCAAGCGACTGGTTCACGCGATGGAGAGCATCGTGCTTGCAATAAATTTGCCGCGAATGGCTACGCCGGAGGTAGTAAATAGATTTCAGGCCATGCTTGCACTCGAATCGACCCATCTCGGTCCGTGACCACAAAATAGCAGGCACTCTCCGAGTGATGCAGGAACTTACCTCCGGCAATGAGAAGCGAGCACTTGAGCGTCAAGCCGTTTCAATCTTAGCAACGGCTTGCAGGCCTAACTCTTCGATACTCATCTCGCGCATTTTGAACTTCTGAATTTTACCGGTAACGGTGAGCGGAAAACTGTCCACAAACTTCCAGTAGTGCGGCACCTTGAAATACGCCAGGCTCGCTTTGCAAAAGGCTTTCAAGTCATCGGGGGTTGTTGTGCCCCCCTCTCGAAGCCGCACCCAAGCCATCACTTCTTCGCCGAACTTGCGATCAGGAACCCCAATGACCTGCACATCTTGAATAGCAGGATGCTGGTAAAGAAGCTCTTCAATTTCACGCGGATAAACATTTTCGCCCCCTCGGATGATCAGATCGCGAAGTCGGCCTGTAATGCGGTAGTAGCCGTTTGGCTCTCGAACGGCCAAGTCACCTGTGTGCAACCAACCCTCCGCATCAATCGCCTCTGCGGTTTTGTCAGGCAAGTTATAGTAACCAATCATGACATCATGACCTCGCCCACAAAGCTCGCCAGGTTGCTGGTCACCAAGCGTAACACCTGTCTCCGGATCAATCACTTTGACCTCGATTCCAGGTAAAGGACGGCCCACGGTTCCAACACGAAGCTCCAGCGAATCGTCCGCTTTGGTCTGGGTAATCAATGGCGACGCCTCGGTTTGGCCGTAGCCAATCGTCATTTGATTGGCCCCCATCTCATTCGTGACGCGTTTCATTAGCTCGATCGGACAAGGACTTCCCGCCATAATCCCCGTTCTGAGCGAGCTAAGATTGCGTTTCGGATAGTCCACGTGCTCCATCATGCCGATGAACATGGTTGGCACTCCATAAACCGCTGTGCAACGTTCCGATTCGATCGCGAGCAGGGTCGCTGATGCTTGAAAGTTTTCAGCGGGGAACACCATCGTTGCGCCATGCACAATCGAGCAGAGCGTGCCAAGCACACAACCAAAGCAGTGATAGAGCGGGACCGGTATGCAAATGCGATCCGCATAAGTAAATCGCTGCCCAAGGCCCGCGTAATAGGCGTTAAGCAAAATATTGCGATGCGAAAGCATGGCACCTTTGGGCGAACCGGTCGTTCCCGATGTATACTGGATATTGATTGGGTCCGAGCAATTCAGCTGCCGTTCAGCCGCTTGCAACTGCTTGGCCGAAACCGTGCTTGCCCGCGACAGGAGTTCTTGCCAAGAGATGGCACCCGTGGGAGTCTCACCACGCAGTGACAGAACCCATTTCAACTTCGGAAATTGCGAACAATGGAGTTCACCTGGGGCATGCATAGCCAGCTCAGGAATCGCTTCGCGCAGCGAGGCGAAATAGTCCGTCGTCTTGAACTTGTCGATCAATGCCAAGCCCCAAAGATCGGCCTGTCGAACCGCATGCGCAAGTTCACTTGTTCGGTACGAAGGATTAATCGTGACCAAAACGGCGCCGATTCGAGCTGTCGCAAATTGCAGAACAACCCACTCTGGGACATTCGTCGCCCAAACTCCAAAATGATCGCCGCGACGTAAACCTAGCGCGAGCAAGCAGCAAGCCACACGATCCACCTCGGCATCCAATGCACTCCACGAAATCCGATAACCCGAACTACAGAATACGACTGCATCCTGAACCGGATACTTCTTCGCAGTCTCGCGAAGCACTTCGCCAATAGTTAAGCCATCGATCCAGGGTGCTTCGGTATCAGAGTTGG
>JAPLNL010000074.1 GCA_026692905.1 Planctomycetota bacterium | reverse complement strand
GACGGTGGGGCAAGCCCCAGCCGTCCTGAAATGCTTCACAGCGTTAGCTTTTAGGGGAGAGGGGCTGGGGATGAGGGGTTTTGCACTGTGTTTTGATTGGACTTTTGGTTTCGGTCGCAATGTCATGCCTTGCTCAAAAGGTCTGAACATGTCACTGAACCGGAGACTTGTTCTCGACAATTCTACCCCTCACCCCCCCGACCCCCTCTCCCCGAAACGGGGCGAGGGGGAGAAAATCGCATCGTTTTCGTTTAATTTCAAAGGAACTCGATTTCTAGATTGAAACGAGATGTGAGTAATGACTTACGCAGTACGGTTCATTGTCAATTTCGCTTCAAGACTTGTTCCCAGATGCTTACCATTGAATTGTGTTAGCTAACTTGAGACATGCGAGCAATGCACTGGCCGCTTCCTCACCCTTGTTACCAACGTTTCCACCGCTTCGTTGAATCGCTTGCTCTAACGAATTGACCGTCAGTAACCCCAAAGCTACCGGCTTGTTGTGTTCCAGAGACAATTGCATCAGCCCCATGCTGACGGCACGATTGAGATGCTGGTCGTGCGTGGTTTCGCCTTTGATTACGGCCCCCAACGTGATCACTCCTCTGCAGGATGGCTTCTTGATCACCAACTGAGTTGCGAAGGTTAGCTCCCATGCGCCAGGAATCTTGACGACGTGGATATCCTCGTCCTTGATTCCACTATCCAACAACGTTTGCACGGCGGCTTTGCAGAGCTTGCCAGTTATGTTGTCGTTGTATTCGGAGACGACAATAGCGATCACGGATGGAGCGCCGGGGTTGGGAGTCGCGGAAGGGCTAGGGTGTACTTCGATTGGCATGATTTCCCTGTGGGATATTGGAAAAGTTATTTGGTCGCGATAATGACAACTGGGTTCTGAGCCTAGCGGCTGGTTTAAATATGACTAGCACGACGCGCAAGCTAGTGAACTGGACAGTAAATTCACTAGCCTGCGCGTCGTGCTACGGTTGTTTTCATTCTGTCGGTCGCCTAATCATGCAGCGCATGGTCACTCTCGGCAAGAGTGACCCAGGACAGTAAAGCGATGAAGCACCTTGGCAGTAATTCACTTACGCAGGCCGAATTCCAAGCAGGAACTCGGTGTTCGATTTCGATTTGGTTAACTTCTGAACTAGCATTTCCATTGCATCAGGCGGATTGACTTCTGCCAGTGTTTTACGCAAAGTCGAAATTCGCTGATACTCGCCTGGATCGAGAAGTGCCTCTTCGCGACGTGTCCCGGATTGATTGATGTTGATGGCCGGCCAAATACGACGATCTACCATCGAGCGATCCAGGACGATCTCGAGGTTGCCCGTCCCTTTGAACTCTTCGAAAATAACGTCGTCCATTTTGCTTCCTGTGCCTACCAACGCGGTGGCAATGATGGTCAGCGAGCCACCTTCTTCCATTTTCCTGGCTGCCCCGAAAAAGGACTTCGGCTTCTGCATCGCATTGGAGTCGAGTCCACCGGTCAGCAACTTCCCCGACTGAACGCATTCTCCATTCCAAGCGCGGGCTAATCTCGTGATCGAGTCCAAGAAGACGACCACATCGATGCCGTCTTCGACCAATCGCTTGGCTTTTTCGAGAACCATCTGGCTGACTTGAATGTGCCTTGACGCAGGTTCATCAAACGTGCTGCTGATGACTTCACACTTTGGTCCTCGCACCTCCCGCATCATGTCAGTGACTTCCTCGGGTCGCTCGTCGATCAATAGCATAATGACATAAGCTGCCGGATAGTTCAGGAGAACAGCTTTAGCCATCTTCTGCAATAAGATCGTCTTCCCCGATCTCGGAGGTGAAACAATCAGTCCGCGTTGTCCAAACCCGAGCGGAGCTATGAGATCGATGACCCTGGTTTCGACTATGTCAGGCGTCGTTTCCAAAACGATGCGAACTTTTGGATGGAGCGGAGTCAAGGAATCGAATGGTTTGCGTGAACGAACCACATTCGGATTGCGATGATTGATGGCTTCGACTCGCAGCAGGGCAAAGTAGCGTTCGTTTTCTTTCGGCGGTCGCACTTGACCAGAGATCGTCATGCCGGTGGTTAAACTGAAACGACGAATTTGCGATGGCGAAATGTAGATATCGTCAGGACACGAAACATAGTGATGACTGGACGACCTGAGGAACCCGAAACCGTCCGAGAGGATTTCCAAGGTCCCCTCACCATATAGAATTCCCGACGAGAGCATTCGGGCCTTGAGAACTTGAAAGACGAGCTCTTGTCGGTCAAGATGCTCAGCGTCAACAATTTTTTCGACAGCTGCAACCGCCAAAAGCTCCTCGTGGGGCATTTGCTGGAGCGTCGCGAATTCGAGCGACTCACGCTTTTCGGTAGGTAGCGGGGTCGCGCCCGAGTTTCGCTGCTCTTTGAAAAGCTCTTCCGAGATGGATAAATTTTCCTCTCGTTTGAAGTGAGGTCTTGCGCGCGTCTCGCCGCTTGGGCGAGCTGCATCATCATTTTGACCGGTCATAATGGTAGAGGCGTCGAAAAGGATCGCCCAAGTCGGTTTTTCATTCGCAAGTACGCGAAGTTTCCAACGACAAAAAGGCAATTGAGGAGGGGGGAGTGCAAGGAAGAGTTAGGTGTCAGTGCAATCAATTTCAACGCACTGAAAATTAAGTATAGCTTCGTGCGAGGGTAAACCGCAACTGGAAGAATCATGAAGTTTGTGCAGGAGATCCCTAGTTTTTGGGAGTGAGTCCGTTCCCGGCTCGGACGCAGGGCCGATCTGAAATCCGGGAACGCATTATCAAAAAGAGGGGATAGGAAACGAAAGAGGAGCGATTTTCCCTTTTGCGATGGCAGAGTCGTATTGGACTCCGTTAAGTTGATCGGCGAGTTCCAACAAGCCTAGCACGACGCGCAAGCTAGTGAATTGGACAATCGATTCTTAGCACGACGCGCAAGCTAGTGAATTGGACAATCGATTCCTAGCACGACGCGCAAGCTAGTGAATTGGACAATCGATTCTTAGCACGACGCGCAAGCTAGTGAATTGGACAATCGATTCTTAGCACGACGCGCAAGCTAGTGAATTGGACAATCGATTCACTAGCTTGCGCGTCGTGCTAGGTATCCAGATTCACTAGCTTGCGCGTCGTGCTAGGTATTCAGCCGACCGCTCAAGGAGCGAATCGCAGTTGGTAAAGCCAGACACTCGAGCTCAAAAACTCGCTTTTGAAGCGATTCCGCTGAGTCGGATTCGAGGACCTCACAGGTTTTCTGCAGAATAATGGGTCCGTGATCGTACTCATTGTCTACGAAATGCACCGTACAACCAGAGACTTTGACCCCAAAGTCAATGGCCGCCTGATGCACTCTCAAACCGTACATTCCTTTTCCCGAGAAGGAGGGTATGAGCGACGGATGAATATTGATGACGCGGTTTTCGAAGTCGGCCGGGATCAAGACGTGTTGGAGGTACCCTCCCATGACAACAAGCTTCGCTCCGGCTTGACGAATCGGGCCGAAGATACTTTCCGAGTGCTCCTCGGCCGTCTGCGTTTTTCGTTTCGGAGCAATCAAGCAAGGAATCGATCCGGCCTCTGCAAACGCGAGGCCACCAGCGTCCTTCTTCGAACTCACGACCAATCGGAAGTCCACCGCGAGCTCACCTCGGTCTCGAAGCTCGATCAGATTCTTGAGAGTGGTGCCACCACCCGATATCAATACCGCGATGGGAATTGGCGTTTGAGAGATCGACATTATTTTTTCGCTTTTTTGGCTTCAGCCTGAAGCTCCGCCAGGAACTCCTTAAACGTTCCTTGGTCATTACCATCTGTGAATTGGACGGCTTGCTTTTGGGCCGCGATCGCAGGCTCCAACTCACCGGCTACAAAATGCATTCGGCTGATTGTGTCGAAAAGATTCGCTTTGTTCATCCCCTCTACCTTAGACGATGCCTTCTCCACCGCAGCAATCGACATGTTGATGATCGCCTTACTCTTGATCTTTTCTTCGACGAAGTATTCGTATGCAGACCAAGCCACATCTTGAACAAACAGCGGTTCGTCTGCGCAACTGGCAAACAACTCCTCATAGGACTTCATCAAGTCCTTTTCACTAGCACCCGTTCGCACGAGCACATCGATTTTGGACTTAAAAAGACCGAATTTCAGCCGTGGGTCGGCGACTTTTGCGATGTAGCCATCGATCGCGACCAACGCTTGCGGATACTTCTTTTGTCGCGTAAGTCCTCCGACGACCCGTTGGATCTCTTCGATTAGTTTTTGTTCCGCAACGTATTTTTCCCGATTCCATTTGTCAGTCAGGACCTCCTCTAGAATCCCTTCCATTTCCATTGGATGGCCGATCCATTCGATCTTTGCGTCTTTCCCAACAATAAACGCACATGGAATACCATCCTGTTCTGCGGCTAACATGTAGTCCTTGTCGCTCGAACCATCTGGGTCGGTGGTCAAACAATAGACGCTGGTTACTTCACTGACTTTTTTTCGCTCGCCAGCTTGGTCGGCAATCTCTCTTTTGAGAAAATCTTTGACAACGGTCAATGGCTCACTGCTGATACTAACAATCTGAAGCCCTTTATCCGCATACTTGGTCTGTATCTCGGCGAGGTGTGGCATACTTTGAACACAGGGGCCACAGGTTGTTGCCCAAAATTCGACCACGTAAACCTTACCAGGTTCAAAGCTGGTCACCTTCGGGAATTTTCCTTTTCCATCCTGCACCCAATGTTCGACGTTGAGTCTGGGAGCAACTGAACCAACCTCAAGTTTCTCAGTAGCCAAGGCAAGACTGTTGTTCTCCGCGAAAGAGCAGCCTAGACAGAGCAACAATGCAACAGGCATCGACTTGAGAATGATTGCGTTTAGGAAGGACATTGTGGACTCTAGAGGGAATGGATGGGCTTGCATAGGGGAGGGCGAGGCTCCTGCCGAGACAGCGACGTCATGGTTCGGCAGGAGCCTCACCCTCCCTAGTAACGAGTCACACCCGGCAGGTGTGACCCACGGTGGGTCACTCTTGCCGAGAGTGACCTTGGACGCATGGGCAAGCCCAGCGAAACTCAAAAACTACTCGACTTTGCCGGAAAAAACGTGACCTGCAATCGGCATATCGACGGAGTATAGTCCCGTCCTGGATGTTGCAAATAATGTCTTCATCTCTTTGCCGCCAAAGGAGCAGTTGGCCGGTTGCTCTGGAATAGAAACGATGCCAAGCAGTTTCCCCTGAGATGAAACGATTTGGATTCCCAAGTCGGTCGTCAAATAGAGATTGCCTTGCACATCGATCGATAGTCCATCCCCGCCGGAATTTTCCTTCATCGGAGGTTGCTTGATTTCATAGAGCACACGTTTGCCCTCAATGACTCCAGGCGATTTGACCGTGTACGCAAACACTTGCTTCTGCATGCTCGGCACAACATAAAGTGTCGACTCGTCGGGCGATAGTATAATCCCGTTCGGGGCAGCGATGTCATCTCCCAAGCGAGTCACTTCGCCTTTATTCGAGCGGTAGTAAAACGCTTCTTTGACTTGTGGCCATGGTTCGGGGGCACTGTATCGAGGATCGGTGAAATAGATGCCGCCGATCTTATCGATTACCAAATCGTTGCAGGCATTGAAGCGGACATCTTTGTATTTTGAAGACAGCGATTTCACCTGCTTGGTATCGGTGTCGATGGAGATGAGCTCGCCGTCCATTCGGCAACCGATGAGTTTGCGATTGCCATCAAACATCAAGCCATTGCAATGACCGCAGGACTCCATGAAAATCTCGAGGTTGCCCTTGAGATCCGTTCGCATGATCCGATCGTTTGGGATATCGGTGAAATAGAGGTGCTTGCCGTTGGTTGCTGGTCCCTCAGTAAACTTGAATCCTCCATGAATCTTCGTAACCTTGCCTGCACCTGGGAAATCTTGGGAGACCACCGCTCCGAGCAGCAACCCAAATCCAAGAATGAGTGAGAGAGTGATATGGCACCAGACTTGAAATCTACGCATGAGTCGAAGTTCCTTTTGAGGGAGAGGATTACGAACTTTGGCTAGTTTGGCTCAGTCAATTTATTACTCGGCAGGAGCCTCACCCTCCCGAGCAACGAATTGCTGAAGTAAACTCGTTGGAAACATGTTTACCGCGGTGGCCTCGCCCTCCCATGAGTTTTCAAACAAATTGAAAGAGCAAGCTTGCTTTTATTTACTTAATCTTGCTTGCATTGCCTGCTTGGCCGAACGAAATCATTCGGTCCATGCAGACTTGCTTCATCGCGGTTCGGGCTGGTTTCAAGTAATCGCGTGGGTCAAACTTGTCAGGGTTTTCCCACAAGACCTTGCGGACGGCGCCGGTGATGGCCATGCGGCAATCGGTATCGACGTTGATCTTTCGCACGCCACTCTTGATACCGCGTTGGATTTCTTCGACTGGCACACCCCAAGTTTGTTTCATCTTGCCGCCGAACTTATTGATGATGTCTTGCAGTTCTTGTGGGACGCTGCTGCTGCCGTGCATGACCAAGTGCGTGTTTGGGATCAATTTGTGAATGGCTTCGATTCTCGACATCGCCAAGACTTCGCCGTCCGGCTTGCGTGTAAACTTATAAGCACCGTGGCTGGTGCCGATAGCCACCGCGAGCGCATCCACATTGGTTTCCGCAACGAAGCGTGCAGCTTCTTCCGGGTCGGTTAGCAACTGATCGTGGCTCAAAACGCCTTCAGCCCCGTGGCCGTCTTCTGCTTCGCCACCGCCGGTTTCGAGTGAGCCCAAGCAGCCCAATTCACCTTCCACGGAAACATTGCGAGCATGCGCGAGCTTTACGACCTCTTTCGTGACAGCAACGTTGTACTCGTATGGAGCAGGCGTTTTGCCATCTTCTTTGAGCGATCCGTCCATCATCACCGAGGTGAATCCGTTTTCGATTGCAGAGAGGCAGGTTGCAGGCGAGTTTCCGTGGTCCTGGTGCATGACGATTGGAATATTCGGATACAATTCTACCGCTGCCAGCATCAAATGGCGGAGATAGGCGTCCTGCGAATACGTTCGCGCACCGCGGGAGGCCTGGATGATAACGGGGGAGTTGGTTTCCTGAGCCGCTTCCATGATGGACTGGATCTGCTCCATATTGTTGACGTTAAAAGCAGCAACCCCATACCCGTTTTCTGCGGCGTGATCGAGGACTTTGCGAAGCGGAACCAGGGCCATTTGAACACTCTCCAGAAGGAATTTCGAACTGTACTTGTGAATTTAGACTGTCAATCACTGTTTTCTAAAACAGGAACGCGTAGGATTATGCGACTATTTGTCACCGCAGACAATCCGTAATCAACCGACTTCGATACCCAAATGGACATGGATCAAGACTTCTCGAAGCCAATTCGAAGCGTTGCAAAACTGCAGCCATTGGACAATTACCTCACGGGTAGTTGGGATGCACTAGGTGCCGGCGCGCCTGTCTTAGTGGCTCTTTCGCAACTTTGCAGCAACGCCATGGTGGATTTGAGCACCGCAAAGCCGGTCGAAGCGGAACAGCTTTCTCCGGAATCCAAGGCGATTCTTGTCGCTGCCCGCGATCGCGGAGTGATCGAACTCAAAGCGGTGAATGCGGCTTTTGAGGCCCCGTCGCGAATGTTGGCGGTTTATATTGAGCTAGACGAATCTCAGACGATTGCCTTTCGCGATCCACAAAATCCTGAGGTGACGGTCCTTTTCCTCGAGGGGTTCCGGGTGCTTTGCGAAAAAGGGCTCGTGATGCATCACATTCATCGTGACTTTTCTTTAACTAGTCGAGGCTTTCAATTGGCCAGAACCATTTCCAAACAAGAGGTGCAACCGTGGCTCGACAAGGGCACCGAGTTTGGGCTGCACGACTAGTCACGCTGGCGATCCTGCTGGCTGTCACGTCTATTTCGGCTTATTGGGTTTGGCGAAGTATCGCCCTTGGACCTTCGGGAACTCTGGTCCAGGCGCCTGAGGTGCCAAAGGTTCCCGTGGAAAACGATGCGACTGCAGTGCCTCATGAGCTGGATCCGCTGTTGGATTTTGCCAGAAAAGCCTTGCAAAATCACATTGAAAAGCATCAGGACTACACAGCTGTTTTGGTCAAACGTGAAAACGTGGGCGGGAAGCTTACGCCCGAATGCAAGATGGCATTGAAACTGATGTATGGGGTGGTAACCGATGAGGCGGGACCGTCGCGACCCGTTTCTGCCTACCTGAAATCCTTGGAGCCAAAGTCTCAAGCAGGGAGGGAAGTGATTTGGGTGCAGGGACGAAACGATGGCAAAATAACGGCGCACGAAGCTGGACTGTTAGGAATGGTCTCCGTCGACTTAATGCCTGAAAGCCGGTTAGCTATGATTGGTAATCGATACCCCATTACCGAAATCGGCATCGAGAAACTGCTGCGAAAGCTAATCGAAAGAGGGGAGCGGGATCGGCAAATGGGACCGGCATCGGTTCGAACCGTCGAAAATGCTGAAATCGATGGTCGCAAGTGTCGACTCATGGAAATCGAACATGATTCGCCAACAGCCGTTGTCGATGGCAAAACCGTTCAGTTCGAGTTCAATTTGGCGCAAATTTACATCGACGAGGAGCAGCTGATTCCTTTGAAATACGCTAGTTTTGGGTGGCCTAAGAAGCCAAACGGCCCAGCTGAATTGCTGGAAGAGTACTCTTATCTCGATCTGAAGTTCAACGTTGGGCTAACTGAAAAAGACTTCGACTCAACGAATCCAGCTTACCGATTTTGAGATTTCCGAGGCGAGATTTTTTCTCCCCTTCTCCTCACCTGGAGGAAGAGTCACACTTTTGAACCCAATAAATCGCTTGGGGGAAATTGGGAGGGCGAGGCTCCTGCCGAGCCAGTTACGCCTCAGGCACTGCTATCCGACCCCACCCAGCTCAATGGTTTC
>JAPLNL010000073.1 GCA_026692905.1 Planctomycetota bacterium | reverse complement strand
GCCCCCTCTCCCCGATTCGGGGCGAGGGGAGCAAAGTAAAAAGTATGGTATCGACGAGGCTATTGCCGTGCGGCTAATTCGTTCATTTCAACGCATGCCTAAACCAACCTACTTACTAAGACTTCAAGATCTCGTCGATCGCCTTCCCGTGATCGATATCCAGCCGTTTGCGGCCTGGAATTTCCAGCTTGCGAGAATCCAGCCCAAGTTGTTTAAGAATCGTGGCATGGATATCGGTTACGTAATGCCGATTCTCGACTGCATGAAAACCAATTTCATCGGTCGCACCGTGCACGACACCACCTTTGACTCCACCACCCGCCATCCATACTGAGAAGCCGAAGATATGGTGATCTCGACCATCTGAACCTTGCGTACCCGGGGTTCTGCCAAACTCGCTGGCGAAGACGACCAAGGTTGAATCCAAAAGACCTCGCTGTTTCAGATCTTTTAGGAGACCAGCAATCGGCTTGTCAACGGCCTTGAAGTTCTTTTCATGATTGGCCTTGAGGCCACCATGAGCGTCCCACGCACCTGCACCGCCAGCACCATGCTGCACTTGAATGAAGCGGACACCACGTTCTACGAGCCGGCGAGTTGCCAGCATCTGCATTCCGAATTCCTTTGTCTCTGGTTCATTCAATCCATACATTTCATGAGTCGCGGCCGTTTCCTCTTGAAAGTGGAGCGACTCCGGTACTGACGTCTGCATGCGAAAGGCTAACTCATATGCCTTGATGCGAGCTTCCAAAGCCGAGTCATTCGGATATGCGTCGGCCCGTAGTCGATTCAATCCGTTGACCAGATCGAACCCTAATTTTTGTTCGGCTTCAGACAGACCAACTGCGGGCTTGCCAAAGTCGAGTGGGTTCGCAGGATCGACTCGAATCGGCACAGCGTCGTGAGCGGGGCCAAGATAATGCCCATCCTTGATATTCCAGTATTCGCGATTCCCCATCGAAATGAATTGGGGCAAATTATCATTGAGCGAGCCGAGACCATAATGGACCCATGCTCCCAGCGTAGGGAATTCACCGTCGAGCATATGCCGTCCCGAATGAAACTGGGTTTGTGCACCGTGATTGTCATCCGTTGTCCACATCGAACGAATCACCGCTAGATCATCGGCACAGCTGCCAATGTTCGGCACCCAGTCGCTCATCTCAATGCCTGATTCGCCATACTTGCGATAGCCAACTTGCAGTGGGTACAGTTTATTCCTCTGCTGGCCGTTGGCATCGTTGATCACCGTGACGCGGGCTAGCTTCAGCTTCTCCGGATTTTGAACATCGGCAAAGGGTGTTTCGCTAATCGATTTGCCCGCGTACTTGGTCAGTTCCGGCTTTGGGTCAAACGACTCCGCTTGCGAGACGCCGCCGTTCATGAAGAGCCAAATAACACTCTTGGCCTTCGGTGGGAAATGCGGTTGGCCATTTGGTGGTTGCCAGTCTTGCGAATCGTTGACTCTACCGACTCCATCACGAGCGAGCATAGCACCCAACGCCAAACTGGAAAATCCCATGCCGCAGTTCGACAAGAATGCTCGCCGATTGGCTGAATCCATGTCACGCGAGTTGATTCTCTTTGAATTCATTCTCATCTTAAATCCTCAGCGAATCGTGATAAAGTCATTGTGATTGACCAGCCCGCGAACCAGTCCTAATCGAGCTTGCTTTGCCGCATTTTCAGAACTTGCGTTCTCCGACAACGACCGAATCTTTTGCATCGACGTTTCCATCCATTCGAGCTCGGAGCCTGAGGGCTCCGATGCCAATAGCCTCACAAATGCGGTTCGTGCAAAATCTACGTCAGCTGCCATCGGATTCTCACCCGTTAGTTTCTTGGTAATTTGTTCCACCATTTCCATGGCAAGGCTGCTATTCTCCAAGGCTAACGCTTGTTGCGGGACAATGCTTTCGCCTCGTCGGTAGCAATCGAGAACATTCGCATCGTCGAAGGCCGAAAGCAACTTGTTGTGTTCATTGTGCGAATGAAAGAAATAGAGACTTCGTCGCCGCGATTTTTCGTCCGCTGCAGGAAGCGGTGGGCCGCCCATTTTAAGGTCCAATTCCCCTGCAAGGGAAAGCAAACTATCTCGAACCATTTGCGACTCCATTCTTGTGGCATTCATTCGCCAAAGAAATTGGTTCTCAGGATCGATTGCCAAATTCTTGGGATCGGCATTGCGATTGGAAGATGTTCTGCGGTAAGCGTCCGAACTCAGGATGATCCGATGAATGTGTTTTAAGCTCCAATTGTTTTCCATCAACTCCACTGCAAGCCAATCAAGAAGCTTTTGATTCGTCGGCGCAGCCCCTTTGCGTCCAAAATCAAAAACCGTCGCCACGATGGGGCGGCCAAAATGCCGCGACCAAATGTGATTGACTGCGACGCGCGCGGTCAATGGATTGCGACGATCAATCAACCAACGCGCCAATGCAGTTCGCCGACCCGTGCTCGTTTTTGGAAACGCTTTTTTGCGAGACTCTTCGCTTTCCAAATTCGATTCCGCCGACTTTTCTGCACCTCGCATCGACACATAGATTTCCCCAGGTGCATCCATTTGTTTTTTGGCGAGCTCCAGAGCTGTTCGCGCGTCCGCGACCTTTTTCTCAGAAGCCTCTTTGGTTGCTGGTGTGGATTTCAACGATTCTAGCTCAGCCCGTGCAACTCCCTCCTCCGCTTTCGCTAGTGCCAAACTGAGATCGGAAATAGCGGCTGCTCTGACAAGCAGTGCAAGAGCATCGACTGGGGTTTCTCTGTGTTTTGCCCGGTCGGCCGCAAATCGCTTGGCAATCGCCTCCAGCTCCAATCTCCATTTTTCCGAGGACTTCTCTGCGATGACGAACTCTGCTGTCGCGACATCAATCGCCGTTTTCCTTGCGGCGTTTTCCGTTTCGGACTCGCTAGCTGGCACCGCCTGAGCTTTATCCAGTTGCTCCTTTGCTTCGGTAGCCTTCTTTTGGGCCACCATCAAGTTCGATTCTGCATCGCGCCGATATGCCTCTTCGACAAAATCGCGTAGCCCAGGTTCGTACGCTTCTTTCGGCAGCGAAACCGGATGAATCGAAAACGGTTCCCAACGCAGGATTGCAGGCACTGCTGGCTCCATCGAACGCGAGGTATTTGGGTTGCGATCGTCGCCTCGGGTGTGGACGTACGTTGGCAACTCGAGATTGCAATCAAACGCGCGAGGGATCGCGTCTTTTTGGAAATCGATTCCAACTGGCGTCATTTCCTGCCGAATTTGATACGGCTCGAAGACAGCGCGAAGTCGATAATAGTCTTCCTGACTGATGGGGTCGTATTTGTGATCGTGGCACTTGCAGCAGTTAAAGGTTAATCCCATCATCGCCTTGGACGTGTGCTCGATCGTTTCATCAAGCCAACTTGTCCGATTGAACTTGAAATACTGCCGAGCGAGAAATCCCGAAGCGCGGAGCCGTCCAAGGTCGTTTGGGTGAAGCTCATCAACCGCTAACATGTCTTGCAGCATTTGGTCGTATCCTTGGTCGGTGTTCAAGGACTCCACAATCCAATCGCGCCAATGCCACATGTGCTTTTGCGAATTGCGAACTTCCGCTCCTAATCCCCACCAATCGCTGTATCGCCAAATGTCCATCCAATGACGGCCCCATCGTTCGCCATACTGCGGACTGTTTAGCAATCGCTCGACAACAAGACGCTGAGCTTGAGGTGTGTGATCTAGTTCGAAATTTTTGAGTTCGTCGCTAGTCGGTGGCAAACCGACAAGATCGAGCGAAACCCTTCGCAACCAAATCGCAGGTTCGGCGTCCTGTTGAGGCACCAAGCCTTTCTCAAGATGCTTTTCCAATAAAAATGAGTCAATCGGATTGGTAGCGGTATTTTTCGGCAATGCCGGCCGAACAGGTGCGACAAAGGCCCAGTGTTCTCTCGGATCGCGTTCTGGCTGTTCATCGGGAGGTGCAATCGCACCTTCGTTCAACCATTTCTTGATCGCTCCTATTTGAGACGCGAGGAGAGGCTCTCCCTCCGGTGGCATTCGAGACGATTCCTCGTGGGCCGCGATGCGTTCAACCATCAGACTTGTGCTCGCATCACCGGACTGAATGGCTTGTCCGGTATCACCACCGCGAAGCATGGATGCAACCGTATCCAATCGCAAATTGGCCTCTTGCTTCAGTGCTCCATGGCAAGCGAAGCAACGCGATTGTAGGACCGGCCTAACCGACTTGAGATAGTGATCATGTTCGTCGGCAAGGATCGCTCCATGGAAGGCCAGTCCCATCAGTAGAACGGCAACAGACTCGAGAAGCTGAGCGTATCGAAACCTGTTGGACGCGAAGAGGCGCATGTTGAACTGCGATCAGGAAGGGGGCAAGGCGGTGGGAGGATGGTGTGTGGGAGGATGGTGCCATCCAGTGTCACCATCATAAGTGAAAACCGGGGCAATTGGCAAATCAGAGGCTAATGCGGAAACCGAAATGCAAAAAACAACTCGATTCCGGGATGATCGTGCTTACTCCAGAGCCGGAATGAAAACGAATCATGCTAACTCGAAACGCGATTGAGGGGCCGGAGGAATGGCCACTCGTCCCCTGGCTCCGCCTGGGGACGGCTGTTGTGTAGCGAAAGTCGTTAGGACTTTCGGCTGCATCGCCTAAACAATCGAATCTCTTGACGAGTTTCGCTACAACATGCTTCACGGTGTTGGGCAGAGCCCTGGAGCGAGGGTATGTTGAACATAAAAACCGGAAGTTCCTTGCGGTTTTTCGAATAGACTTTCGAGCCGAAAAAACGAAAAGAACTGAAAAAAGTGATGTTCGAACAAATGGGTTCGCTTAAGTCAAAAGATCGCCGTAAATGAATAGCCTGACGACCAACGATCATCGAGACTTAACAAAGCATCCATTCGATTTTCTTTCGGCTTCTTTCGGCAAAAAAGAGGAGCATGCATACTTTTGGGTCGGGTGGAAAGCGGGGATAGATAAAGCGGATGCGGCGACTTGGAGCGACTTTTCCGATAAAGCGGACTTTTCCTTAAAGTCGATGCGTTACGGATGCCGACAACTTGGAAGTAGCACGTTTCCATACCGTTTTCACCTCGGTTTTTGCCTTTTGGATTGTTGATGATGAGCATACCCACGAAAAACGCTAGCAGACACTTCGTCCAATCTCAGCATGGCCCGGAAAGTCGTCGAGCGTTGAACCTACTCCTGCTCGGCTTGATCTGTGCAACGTTGTTTTCTACGGGTTGCTCAACTCTCTTGGGCAAGACAAAAGGCCCCATGGATAACCTGGACACAAAAGGCCTTAAGCAAGCGGGGTATACTTTCGGCGAATACGGGGCTCAAAAACCAATTACCACCGAGGACGGCAGTCCTGCAATTGTTCTAGAAGTAAACAATGGGAAGCGTCATTTTGAAAAAATTCCGTTGGTGCCGGGCCAGTCGCTCTTCATCGCCGATTTGATACGGGACGCCAAGCTTCAAAAGAAGATTGGACGCATTAAAACAACCATCCTTCGCCCCAACGGCAAGAACTTGCCCCCAGTTCGACTAGATGTCGATTTTGACGATTCGGGCAAGAGTGTCATGGAAGGCCAAAACTATTCGCTTCGAGCTGGAGATCATGTGGTTGTCAGGCAGGATGATACGTCTATGCTGGCCGGAATGGTTCCTGATTTGCCGTTCATGAAACGTTAGGCTCAAGCCAGTTTGAACGCGACGGCTCAATTTTAATACCGAGTATGACGAAGCGTTAGAATGCACATAGAACCCGATACGGGTAGCAACTTTCTCAGTATTGCCACGACCGTTTCCGGCGTTTTCTTGGTGATGGCAGTCGGGGCGTTTGCCCGCTACATGAAATGGCTGACCGCTGAGGCTGATCGGTCGCTGGCAGGCTTTACGACCAACGCATTGCTCCCATCTTTCTTCTTTCACCGAATCATGACCGACACGAAATTGTCGGCCAGCTTAACGGCTTGGACTCCGTCGCTCTACGGAGCCGGGCTGACCTCATTTGGATTTGCTTTCTCGCTTGCCATGGTCTGGGCGTTTGGACGATGGTTCGGGCTAAAAGATTCGTCGGAGCGGCGTACCTTTTCCCTCTGCACTGGGATCGCCAATTATGGCTACATTCCGTTCCCGTTGGCGGAGGTGTTTTACCCAGGCTGCATCGTCACATTACTCGTTCACAACGTTGGAGTGGACATCGCATTATGGAGCTTTGGGTTGTTCATCATCTCAGGTCAAGGAATCAAGGAATCATGGTCGCGGATTGTATTTAGTCCGCCACTCGTTTCCGTTGCGATCGCACTGACGATTCGCCAACTGGGCGGCCAGTCCTTTGTTCCAACTCCAGTCCTTCATATGAGCGAACAGTTGGGACGGTGTTCAATTCCAATGGGTTTGGTTTTGAGCGGCGCGATTACCTATGACTATGCTGGCCGTGTGAAATTCTCGGACGCTTTGCGTCCACTGACCTTGGCAATTTTGGTTCGAGTTCTGCTCTTGCCGATCGCATTTTTGATGATTGCAAAGTACGGACAAGTGTCGCGCGACCTACAAGAAGTCTTGTTGTTACAGGCAGCTATGCCAACCGCAACTTTCCCGTTGGTGATGACTAGGCTATACAATCAAAGCTTGGAAACGGCTTGGACCGTGATCGTCGGAACATCGTTGCTAGGAATCGTGACGATTCCAATATGGATGGTATTCGGAGCCCAATGGTTGGGTTTTTGAAAGTTCGACCGTGAGGTCGCGCTCGCTTAATCGCGAAATGCACCCTTTTTCGCGAATTCCCCCTAGGCCATTGCCCCATCGTTTGTCAAACTTACGAGCCGTTCTAACGAAATATTCGCAAAGGAAAGAGAAAAATGCAGTCCGAAGAAGCTGATAACGAATTCGAATCCCGCTTGGACGGTTTGGTAGCCGCAATTGAAGCTGAGGATAAACCAGCGATTTTGGATTGGATTCGCAGTGAGCACTTTACGCTCGTCTCGCTTAGTAACGACGAAGAGTCCCTTTCTGCCATGATCCTAGAAACAGAAGAATTCCCGGCACTGGTCGCTTTTCTTAGCTCAGAACACGCAGAACAATTCGTCGATTCGATTTCAGATCAAATCGAAGGCGAAGAGGTCGACTTGTTCGAGGTAGAGGGTGAAGACCTCCTGGCCCCGCTTTCGTCCGAATTCGGATTGTTGATCAATCCAGAGTCGGATGACGCAGTCATGATCGAACCCAAACTATTGCAGTCGGACGACGCGGTTGACGAAGACGACGACGAAGCGTAGTGATCCTTACGCACTGGACGGCTCGCAGGCTTTTATTTGAAGAATTGCGTAATGCACTTCGTTTAACAGTTAGACGTAGGCGAACTTCCAAAGCAACACAGTACGCCTTCGGCTGACTGTGAAACGACTAAATCAACAGGCCGCTTGCGTCGTTCCGAAAATAAAGTGTGCGGCCACGGCTCAGAATAAGCTACTACCATGAGTAAAAAACCTCGATATGTAGTCATCGTCACCGTCGAGGGGCTTGGGACGAATTTGGTGGGTTGTTATGGTGGGGCCATCGCACCAACCAAAAACCTAGATAGCTTTGCTTGCAGATCGATCGTCTTTGATCAATTTTGGGCGGACACGTACCGTCCAATCGATACCTTAGAATCCATGTGGACCGGTGTGCACTTTGCCATCCGAAGTGCGAACCCTGCAGCCACAGCATCCAGTTTTGATCGCGAATCGATCCTGGAGCGCGCAATGCTGATTACGGACTGCGTCGATATTAACGAAGAGAGTACCCGAGACGACTTTGGGAGCGTTCTTCTCATCGAATCGCAAACCGATGACTCCAACAACGGATTAGAAAGTGGTGACTTCGACGGTATTGATGATGAGAGCGATGAAGTAGATAGCGATCAGCCTCAAATGACGCGATTGTTTCAGGCGGCGTTGGGAAAATGGGCAACGCAACTGGACGAGTTTCCGATTCTCTGGATCCATTCGCGGGGACTCAATGGCACTTGGGATGCGCCCTATGAATATCGATGCGTTATGTGCGACGAAGGTGATCCGGAACCTCCATTTGATATGATTCCGGCTCTCTTGAAGATAACGGAGGAAACGGACCCTGACGAAGTCTTTGGGCTCGCTTGCTCAATGGGAGCTCAATCGATGGTCCTCGATGACGCATGGGCAATGATCGAAGAAGTGTTAGAGGAAATTGGAGTCGCAAGTGATTGCCTTCAGATTTTGGCGGGCGTGCAAGGCTATCCGATTGGCGAACACGGGTTTGTTGGCCAAATAGCAGAAGGGCTCTATGCCGAAACACTTCATTTGCCCCTCATCGTTCGGCCCGGCAATCAACTAGATGTTGGTGTGCGTGTGCCGTTTATGGTTCAGCCAAATTCAATTCTCAAGACAATCGAAAGTTGGTTCGACGAAGATAAGAATACAGCGGGTATCGTTGATGACGGCGTTCGAACAGACTTGGTAAAAGAAACGAACACATTGCCTGCCGAAAACTGGCCATTGAAAAATCAACTCGCATATTCTTGCTATGAGGGCCAAGTGCATGTGGCGGTTCCCGCGTGGAGTTGTCGTTGGTCAACGGAACCCAGCTTAGAATCAGATGCTTTTCAGCGTGTGGAACTTTTTGCGACTCCGGATGATCGGTGGCAACAAAACGAAGTTTCCCAACGGGCGCATTCGGTCGTGGAAGAGCTTACTTGGCATCGCAACGAATGGCTCCAATGCAGTCTTTCCAGTGGATTGAGACACACGGAAGGTACTTCGGAAAATCCATTCGTCGGATGGAAGTCACTTAGTAGCGAATTAACACACCCAGTTCGGTAGGGTTACTCAGCCACGTATCCTCGCCAAGTCCAAAGCAATGTTTCGGCGAGTGTTTGTTCAAAAACCTTTCGGTCGCAATGCTTTGTCGCTTTGCTAAACACATAGCGGTAATCATATCCCTTTGTTTTCAGTGCGGCGGCTGTCCGCTCATTAGCCATAACCCAGTTATGATAAGTTTCTTCCGGGTCGTTGGCTCGGTTGTCATTTTCCGCAACGTGGGTGAAAATCCGAAGAGGCTTTTTGTCGGTATTTCCAATGAGATTCATGCTGGAATGGTACTCCCAGGCGCCCAGTGGGTACTTTGCCTCCTCAGACGCATCGTCGTCTTGTTGATCGACGAAGGTTCCCGAGTAAGTGATTAAGCGTCGGAACAAATCTGGGCGAAACCAACCCATGGTCAAAGCTGCAGCCCCACCGGAACTACATCCCATCGCGGCCTTGCCCCAAGGATCTTGCGTGAATGCAATATTTGGATAGGCGGCTTTTACCTCTGCATTTCTTAGCACCGCTGGCAGAACTTCATCGTTAATAAATCTAGCAAGCCGGTCCGACATCGTATCGTACTCAAGTCCCCGCTGGCTTCCCTTGCCATCGTCACCGCCGTTTTCAACCGCAATGGCGATAAACGCGGGCAACCTCCGATCGACGTCCTTCGAAATCGTCAAGTTGTCGAGCGCATTGCGGACCAGGTTGAGGTTACTTGGTCCGTCATGCATGACCAGGATCGGTGCCTTCGTCCCGTCGTTGTAGGCCGCCGGGACATAGACTGTGATTTTTCTTTCCTTGCGAACTGGCTTTTTTGGATCGAGTGTCAAGTCGTTGCCTGGAAAAATCTTGCTTTCCGCCAACGACATTTTGAACTGAAACTCCTTGCCCTTGGGATTTCCTTGGTCTTTCAACTCTGGTGCCAATGCGTAATCGGGGCCGATGACGAAGTTACCATTTCCGTTCTCGCTCGGCTTTTCGACACGCGTGTCGTCGGCAAAAACCCAATTGGCTGATAAGCCGATAAATGAAATGATAAAGATCCCAAAAGTACGAAAATAAAAAGGTTTGAGTCTAGAGAGCATGATCAAGGCTGTCGCTGGAGTGATTGGGGAAATTTGCATGAACCCCCTCGAGAGTGAGTTTCAAGACTGGAAGTCACACAATATTGTAACGATAAACTCGCTGGCTAGGTATCAACAAAAAAGCGATGTTGGGCACAGGTACCAACATCGCTTTGTTTGAAAGCAGTACGATTTGCGAGTCTTATCCATCTCTACCAGGCGTATCCGGCACCCAGTGAGAAGCCGACCAAGTGCGTTCTGAGGTCGCCGCCCGTGGCGGATACCGAAGCGTTGCTGCTGCTAGTGACACCCGCAAAGGAGGTGGAGGAGGCGTTGCGATCAGCGGTGTTCCAGTACTGATACTCGAAGCCGCCACGAGCAAACATTCGGCCACCGTATTGTTTCAAGCATCGCGAGTAAAGGAGCCCTGTTTGTAATTCGCTGATAAACAAAGCGTCGTTGCTGCGGTCGATGGCGCCGTTCGTGGAATTCGATCCACCGGCAGGACTCGACAGAACCGCAGACGTTTGAGCCAACGCAGTGTTGTGTCCGAAAACGTTACTGAGTCGACCGCCACCGTAAAGCGAAATGCACTTGTTCGATATGGGACGAATGCCCATCAAACTGTAGGTCAAACCTGTTCCGTTAAATTGCGTCTGTGACAGGGCGGAAAGAACGTAGGTGTCACTGTTTACGGACTCGCCCAACGAGACCGAGCTCGTTGCATTGGTTAGCGAAGCGTGCCGCGCACCGAAAGTGCCCCAATATTGAGTTTGTCCGACTTGAAGTCGTTTCGTGGCCTCAATGTCCAATGTATGGGCGCGGAAACTTTCTTGAACATTGATGAGATTCAGATCAGGGACCGTGGCGGGACTACCTAGTGGTCCCGCAACACCGGAACCAGCAATCGTGCTCATGCCCCAATAGCTCGTTTGGATTCCCCACCCATTGCAATTGGATTTGCCGAAGGTCATTCGCGGGGCGGCAGTCAATTGATTTGCATCCACACTCGAAGCGAAAGGGGTAACTGTCGCGGGCGAAACCAAATCGTTCAGGACGTAGTCTTGAGCGGATGCACTGTTGATCGGCGTTAGAGCGGTCAATTCTGAATTGAGGTACCAAAACGGTGTTTGAACTCCACATTGTGAGCCCAGGCTGGATTCGCACAGCTCTTTAGGTGCGGCAGTCGAGCCGCATGCTTCGGCAGTCGAGCCGCACATTGTTGTTGCCGGGATGCACGGTGCGATGGTCGGATCAGTTGTTGAACCAGGCACTGAGCACGCCGGGGGAGGTGTTGCACATGAAATGAGGTCATATGGCTCGCCAGCCTCAACCCTACTGACGAAGACCGCAAAGCAGATCGCGGTGAAATTTCGGTAATGCATTATTGATATCCTTATCAGAATCTTGGGCAGTCCATTGTCGCGTCATTCAGCCTTAAATGTTGACGCCAGGTATACACTGAGTTGATTCGGTAACCATTAGCCGACGCATACAAGTATTGCTAAACGCAACTATTATTGGGCGCATTCGCTGCAATTGATCCAACTGATTTTCGAGCTCGTTCGCGTGAGGGGGTTGACTTGGTCAGGTAGTAACCATTTTGCGGGACTCTCGGATTCCAGGGGCGCATCAACCTCGATTCCAGAATGTTAGCGTTGGATTCGATAGAGGACGATGGGGCAACGGACTTGCTACCGCTTGGAGTTTCCCAATTATGAAACTCATTCTGCATCAGGATTTAAAGGATTGTTCCGATGTGTTGTCGATGGTTAGGCACTCTTACAGCGTTTGTGTTTTTGGGAGTTATTGTTCGTGTTTCCCATGCGCAGACAGACCAACCCTTTCGCACTCCCTCGCCTCAGATCGCTGCATCAACAAGCGGTTACGCAGCGGCTCCAGAGACTCCTAATATCAGATCGGAAGCTAGTCTCGAAGAGCCAGCCTACGAAAGTAAGCCGACTGATAGATTGGATGCCGCAAAGAAATCGAGCAAAGAATCCGAAGATCCGGAATTATCGGACTACCGAACCGAAGAAGAATACGAAGCAGCCCGCAAGGACGACAAGAACTCCGTGGCTCGTAAACTTGAGTACGGTGAACGTCCCGTCGACAATACTCGTGCGTTTCTTCGCAGCCAAACGCCGTTTGTGCAGCCTGGAAAATGGCAGTTCGACTTCGGAGCTACCTATTCGGTCTTCGAATCGAAACTACCCTTTATTTCAGGTCTGAACTTAACCGAAATCCAAGCAAAACGTCGCAGAATCGATGCTCCCGTGGGATTCCGATATGGTGTAACGGAACGACTCCAGTGGTTCGGTAGTACGGCTGTTGGCTGGCAAGGAACGGAAGTCTCGGACGGCTTCACTGAGCAAACGAGAAATACAACTGGAGTAGGAGATGTGTTGACTGGCTTCAACTATTTGTTGCGCAAGGAATCAAAGGATTGCCCTGCAATCATTGGTTCTTGCGATGTGATTCTCCCAACCGGCAATACGTCGGACCCTCGGCGTCTGTTGGATTCGGGTCTCGGCAATGGAGCGTATAGTCTTTCGTCGCGATTGCTCATGGTGAAATCGCTGGATCCTGTTGTTGCGTTTTGGGGGGCTGGATACCGCTTTAACTTTGAGGATACCTTCAACGGCGAAAAGATCGATATCGGAGACCAAATACAATACACGCTAGGAATCGGTTTCGGCGTGAACGACAAAGTGAACGACAAAGTGACGTTAAGCTCCGCCCTAATCGGATCCTACATCACTGACTTTAAGGTGAACAGGGTTACCGTTCCAGGTTCGAGTGCAGACATCATCTCCCTCCGACTGGCTTCAACCTTTTCCAATTGTCGAGGTATTACGGAACCCTTTGTGAACTTTGGTTTGACCGACCTATCTCCTGCCGCATCGTTTGGAATTGTTTGGACTCGCTAAACCTTCATTCTTCTCGCACTGTTGGCGGGACCACACACATCGTACGGAATCCAGCATGGTTCGAAACCTATTGTTTTTTTTGATTCTGATCTCCGTTTCGACGAAGAGTTCGGTTGCACAGACTTTGCGGTCGCCGGTTCGGGATCCCATTCGATCGTTTCAGCGTCCCGTCGTATCGTGGACCGCAATTCGCGATCAAAACGTTGTCCTCCAACAAAAGGACTTCTCATGCGGTGCGGCAGCGCTCGCAACCGTTCTGCGATACTATTGGGGC
>JAPLNL010000072.1:6103-6696 GCA_026692905.1 Planctomycetota bacterium | reverse complement strand
GGTCGGATCCTTGGGGCTACGAAGGTCGATCAATGAAAAAACGAGTTCATCGAACCTGTCCAAGGCTTTGTTTAGCCAGACAGAATCGCGAACTGCTTTGAAGCAGTAGCTAGCGGTTTGGAAAAGTTTCAAGTCCATTTTTCCACTAAGAATACTCAGGTCGCAATTCCATGCTGGCGAATCGACCGGGGTCGGCAATTCCGCTTCATTTGAAGAATAGCCTACAAAACGGGATGCGGAGAGATTTCCGGTTAAAAGAATCAGTACCATTGAGGTTTAGTTTAACGATTACAAAGCCTCAACGCCTCGAATGGGCCCCGCTTCCCCTCAACGTTGACCAGATCCATCTCCAACTTGAGCATTTTGCGTCGTTTCAGAGAATATCTAATCGCGAAGACGGATTCTACGGGCAATACGGTCTTCGCCCTTTGTTTCGATTTTAGTGGGACCATGCAAATAAAATGCAATTTGCGAATGATATTGAGAGGGAGAGTCAGCATAAAAACGAACATAGCACGACGCGCAAGCTAGTGATTGGGATAGTGAGTTCACTAGCTTGCGCGTCGTGCTAGTGATTTGGATAGTGAGTTCAC
>JAPLNL010000072.1:0-6031 GCA_026692905.1 Planctomycetota bacterium | reverse complement strand
TGCGCGTCGTGCTAGTGATTTGGTTAGTGAGTTCACTAGCTTGCGCGTCGTGCTAGTGAATTGGATAGTGAGTTCACTAGCTTGCGCGTCGTGCTAGTGATTTGGTAAGTGAGTTCACTAACTTGCGCGTCGTGCTAGTGAATCGGATAGTAAGTTCACTAGCTTGCGCGTCGTGCTAGTGATTTGGTTAGTGAGTTCACTAGCTTGCGCGTCGTGCTAGTGATTTGGATAGTGAGTTCACTAGCTTGCGCGTCGTGCTAGACTTGCAAAGAGTCGCGAAAAAATGGAAAAGACATTGAATCGAACTCGACCGAGATCTTTCTATGGAGGAAACGTCGAGTGCGTAGTTATCGTCGAAGCATTTTTGCAATGACGAAGATGACCAGAGCGCCGACGATACCGCCCCCTCCCAACATGTAGATCAAGGAGTACTCGATTGCTGCGAACGGCAAGGACAGGATAAGTTCCATGGGATATGTTCCTTTAGAAGGGAAAGGAAAGGCAAAGCGGCATCGAATCAGATGACACTTCGGAAGTGCTCGGGTTCGTTACGCTGAACCCGAAATTCAAGCAACGCAATACTTGTGCCAGCTCGCCATCCGAGCATGCAACGAGCGCTAGAATTAGTAGCGATTCACCCAGCCAAGAGCTTCGAACTCGCTCATTATGGCGCCGACGGACTGTTCGAGTTGCTCGAATTCACCCTTGAAAAACAGGGACAGGTCTCCTTCCGCAGCGGCGTCTTCAAGCCGTTGGGCGATTGCAACACCCGTTTTTGCATAGAAAGTTGCAACAAGCCCTTTCAGGCCATGAACGACGGCCCTCGCTTGAGTTGGACGCTTATCCGCCAGAGCCTTCTTTAACTGCACAAGTAGAAGAGGAGCATCCTCGACAAACATACTCGCCAAGTCCTTCAAAAGCTCAGCGTTGCCGTCCAAGGCCCGCAACGCTCGCTCGACGTCAATTTGGGGCATCATTTCAGGTATTCTCAAGTCCGACATAGCAAGAACGAACAGACAAAAAGTCTAATAATTAGATGACCGCAAATACCAAGCCAAAAAACCTCGACTGTGGGAGTATAGACGAATGCCACTCGAGGCAGCCCCCCCATCGACAAAAGATAAGTTCACTACTTAAGCAAATAAACCGAGTTGGCGTATATGATGTCTAGTCGAAACAAGTCCTTCCGTTGAAGATGCTGATGGGCATGATTTCTAGCTGGGGGTATCGGATTGACAAAAGTACTTATCATCGACGACGATCGAACAGTGCGGCACATTGTTGCCACAGGTTTGAACGGTTATTCCGACATAACAGTCCTTCCGGCTGCAGATGGTGATGTCGGTTTGACGCTTATTGAGTCGGAGAAGCCATCGGTTGTCCTGCTTGATGTCTATTTGCCAAACCATAATGGACTGGAGTTGTTTAGGAAGATTCGTGCCATTGATCGCAAGCTACCTGTTATCTTCATCACGGGTGATACCTCCAGCGAGACGGCCATCCAGGCGATGCGAGCAGGAGCCTTTGACTATTTACCGAAGCCACTGGATATCGGTCAAATCAAAAGTTTGACGTTGAGCGCCATCAAAGCTAGACGGATGATGGACGAACCGGTGGCGTTTCAAGTTGGTGAAGGAGAGTCCGGTGGGGAACGATTCATCGGCAAATCCAAATCGATGATCGAAGTCTACAAAGCGATTGGCCGTGTGACCGCTGAGAATGTTACGGTGCTCATTCGAGGGGAGAGTGGTTGTGGGAAAGAGCTCGTTGCACGGGCCTTAGTGCAGCATAGCGATCGATCGGATAAGCCGTTCGTGGCTGTGAACTGTGCGGCCATTCCCGACCAGTTGCTCGAGAGCGAGTTGTTTGGTCACGAGAAAGGGGCATTTACCGGGGCGGAACGACGTCGCATTGGGCGTTTCGAGCAGTGCGATGGAGGCACCATTTTTCTGGACGAAATCGGTGACATGTCGACTATCATTCAGGGAAAGGTCCTTCGGTTGCTTCAGGAACAGAAATTCGAGAGGGTTGGTGGAAATGAGTTGGTTACGACCAACGTCCGAATTCTTGCCGCCACCAATCGTCCTCTCGAAGCCATGGTTAAAGACAACTTGTTTCGAGAAGATTTACTTTACCGACTCAATGGGTTCACGATCGACCTGCCTCCGCTGCGAGAACGGAGCGAAGACATTCCGCTGCTGCTCGAGTATTTTCTGCGTCGAGCCAAATTGGACATGGGCAAAAAGGATATACAGGGGATTTCGCCTAACGCCTATGAGCTTTTGGTTCAATACGATTGGCCAGGCAACGTTCGTCAGCTCCAGTCCGCGATCCGACACTCGATGATCAACACCACAGGTACAGTCATCGGTGTCGATAATTTACCGTCGTTCTTGACCGGAACCACGCCTGTTCGCTCCTCTCAGGTTCCTGTTGCAAATTCGATCCCGAATGCAGTCGAGTCGGAGACACCGTCGGACCAGCTCGAGGATTTGGAAGAATCAAAATTTGCTGAACAGTCAAAATCCCTTTGGCCGTCGAATGTAGATGACTTTCAACTTTTCAAATTCATTGACGAGCGGCTAGCAGCAGGCTCGACAAACATCTACGCGGAAGCACTAGAACAAATGGAGCGTCGTTTGTTTGCAAAAGTATTGGACGTAACCAACGGAAATCAGTCAAAAACCGCCGACGTTCTTGGGATTACAAGGGGAAAAGTTCGGGATAGGATCGCGGCGTTTGGAATCCTGTTGGAGAGATCGGTATCGGTCGGCAAGCAATAACGAAATTGCATGCAGTCGAAATTCAACTTCATTCAACCGTTAGCCGTAGGCGTACTTCCATATTCCCTCAGCCACTTTCAAGAAAAGGACCTCGCTATGGAGAGACCAATCCTTATGGATTCGCAAGCGAGCACTCCGCAAAATCCGGACCTGCTCATCCAAATGGTTGAGCAGGCACCGATTGGGATGTATGTGGTAGATGATGCGTTTCTACTGCAAAATGTGAATCGTCTCGCCGCCCCGGTATTTAAATCCGTTCAACCGCTTCTTGGTCGCGACTTTGCGGACATTATGACCCAAGTTTGGGGCTCTGAGATAGGAGCTAATGTCGTGAAGGTTTTTCGACACACGTTAGAAACGGGCGAAAAATACGTTTCACCTTCGTTTTCAGAGCAGCGCCATGATCTTGGTGTGCAACAAGCGTACGAGTGGGAGACTCAACGCATTGCCTTGAATAACGGGCGCTATTGTGTCGTCTGCTATTTTCACGACGTCACGAGTCGCTTGGACACGGAAAAAGCGTTGCGTGAAAGCGACGAGCGGTTTCGCGCGCTGGCAGACAATATCCCACAATTGGCTTGGATCGCAGATGCAGGTACTGACGGTCAAGTCCATTGGTTCAATCGCAATTGGTACGAGTATACGGGAACGACCTTTGAGGAGATGCAGGGATTGGGCTGGCACTGCGTTCACCACCCGGATCATTCTCAACGGGTTATCGAAAAGTTTGTGTATCACGTTCAACAAGGACTGGACTGGGAGGATACGTTTCCACTGAAAGGAAGGGATGGGAAATTCCGTTGGTTTCTTTCTCGCATGAAATGCATTCGTGACGCAAATGGCACAGTGACACAGATATTCGGTACAAATACCGATATCACGGCAGAACGTGAAATGGCAGAAGAGATGCGTGTGCTAACGGCACGATTGTCGGAAACGGATCGTTGCAAGGATGAGTTTCTTGCGACGCTGGCACACGAACTTCGCAACCCACTGGCGCCTATTAGCAACGCGATTCAAGTGATGCGACTATCAGATCGTGTCGAAGAGGGTATGCCTGAGCTCCTTGACGTGATGGAAAGACAGACCTCCCATTTGATTCGGCTCGTCGATGATCTCTTGGACGTTTCACGTATTTCCAGAGGAAAGGTTCCATATCCGACAGATCTTCAGCAAGCCTCCGCAGCGCATCCTCAGCCATCTTATGGTCATGAAAATCCGTGCTGGCTCCTACCCATTCTCGAACTGAGCCATCTGAATGAAAGACAGGAACTCCGCGCACGCTAAACCAACGATAGGTTCCGTCGCGGGTTCTGACGCGGAACTGATTTTCGTGCAAAGTTTGCCCCCTTATGGACTCTGCCCAAATCGCAATCGTTTTCGCGTGATCGTCAGGGTGAACGGCGTGCAACCACCCCCAACCCGTTTTCTCATTGTCCGATTGGCCCGTGATCTTGTTCCACTCGTCGCTTGCAAAGACAACTTCGCCGTTTGGGTCCGTCCGCCAATCTACGGTTGCCGATGCTTTCGCTAGCGCGCGGTATCGTTCCTCGCTTTGGTGCAACTCCATCCTGGCACGCATCAGGTCGGAGGGGTCCGATGCAATTATCGGTGCACCTACGACACCCTCAACGGATTTGCTGACGATGTCATCATTGGACGGTTGGTCTTGCATTTCCGTTCGCTGACCATTTTTCGCGTGAAAAATGCTTTGGGTACTCTCATGAACCATCGATGGCAATCGTGACGGCTGTTTACCTTGCATTGCCATCAACCACTCCAAATGGTTCCGACATAAGCAAAAAGACCATGATCGTTCGCTTTGAAGCAAATGCTGTTCCAGTTAGTTAGCAACCAACGAAAGCCAAGGAACCGATTCGCATTTCGCGTTGTTTTTTTATTCTCAATTCGCCCGAATTGCTTCAAAAACATAGGGGCAAACGGTTTACAAACAAGCAACTTGTCGAGAGATCGCCCTAAGTGGTCGATTAGCATTCACTCGAGATCCTGCTCAACATGTTCGGCCCGAGGTATTCATCTCAAATCGATGCATGGCCCGGCATTTGCTTTTCCATGTTGCATAAGGTTGCTGTCCGTTAGAGATTTTGGAAATCAATAGAGGCTTGGAACAAGCATTAGAGGCTTGAAACAAGCATTTGGTTTGTACGCAATCGTCGCGGAGCGACGAGCGACAATGTCGCCCTTCGTTCTACGAAGGTAGCGTGCGGCACAAAGCGTCGTGCTAAGTTGGTGGGAAACAGCCGATTGTGCAGACTTGCTCCCGCGTACGTGACAAAAGGTACCCCCGGCAGGGATCGAACAACCTAAATTCCACCAATGAAATCGTTGGAGAAACGACAATCAAGGCAATTGGCGGTTCCACCGGCGGTTCCATCCCCGTCAAAAACGATGCCGATGAGCTACTTTCGATTTGGGCAAAGTTAGACGAGCCGGCTCGGCGTGATCTGCTGGCGGTTGCTCGAGGTTGGGTGAAGGTAGCCCCATGATTCCATCCTATCGAGTACCGGGAGTTCTAGAACAATCAGCCAATGCCCCTGGCGTCGATCCAAAAGCGATCGAATTGCATAAACGGATGAACGGTGCCTTAGAACTTGGCGACGTAATTTCGAGAGCGTTGGAAACCGTCCTCAGAATACTCACAATTGAGGTTCAACATGCTTGAGCCATCAAGAGCCCATTGCCTAAACGGTTTGGGGTAGGGGGGGCGGAATCCTTGGGCGATTCACCTCCGGCGATACCATGGGCCTAGGGCACATTTTCTGCGCTGTTTTTTATACCCCCTTGGCTTGCCTCTGCCAGCTGATAGGTACCCGGGGGCGGTCGAAAAATAGCGGCAATTGGGGGTAGCGATACCATGGGCCACTTGTGTGAATTCCCACAAAATTCGAGAGTCAAACGGTTTTCCATGTGTTTACCGCCAAAATTCGCTTCTCGATTCCGCAGAATCCCCTTACCCCGTCAAACATTTGCTGGACTTGGACGGACGGACTGAGTGTAAGTGTCTCGGGCGGTACCGTCGCACGACGAATTTTGGCAGTCGAGCAAAGTACCTTTTAGAGAGGGGGCACACCTATGATACAATCGGGATTAAATAAAAGGTGCCACACCTACCCCCTATGGCCTAAGCTACCTTATGGGTTTGAACCGCTTAGGGAGGTCAAAAACATCTTGATTCCTCTCACATATAGTCCGCAGTTGGTGTGTGTTGGGGCTTGGGGGCGGTGTGC
>JAPLNL010000071.1 GCA_026692905.1 Planctomycetota bacterium | reverse complement strand
ACCTCCTCATCCCCCAACCCCTTCTCCTCCCGAGGAGGAGAAGGGGAGTTTGGATACCTGGAGCTGTCTCCCCTCACCAATTTCATGCAAATACCCCCGCCTGCCTGCTTAGGTCTTTCACCATCTTGGCATTTTTGTTCCACTGTTAGCAATTGCCTCTCCACAACCTGCTCACAGAGCTGCCGACCTGAATCATGACCGAGTTTCATCCAAGCACAAAGTCGGCATCAGGGCTCTCGGAAGCCGAAGTCGCCAGCAGACGCAAGTCCCACGGTTACAACGAACTGCCGACTACGAAGAGCAAGAGTGTCTGGCTAACGGCTTGGGACGTCGTTCGCGAGCCGATGTTCTTATTGCTGCTTGCCTGCGGAACATTGTATCTGTTCCTTGGCGATGTCCAGGAAGCACTGATGTTGCTCGGTTTCGTATTTGTTGTTTTGGGAATAACACTCTATCAAGAACGAAAGACGGAGCGCGCCTTAGAATCCCTGCGCGATCTGTCGAGTCCCCGAGCATTGGTCATTCGAGACGGCAATCGACAAAGAATTGCTGGCCGAGAAGTTGTCCCAGACGATTTGATCGTGCTGGCCGAGGGAGACCGCGTTCCTGCTGATTCGGCACTGCTAACCTGTGAAGGTCTCTCCACAGACGAATCGTTACTGACTGGAGAGTCCGTTCCAGTCCGAAAGGCTGTTTGGGATGGAAGGCAATCAATGGCGCGACCGGGTGGTGACGATTTGCCATTTGTGTATTCCGGTACGCTTGTGGTTCAAGGACAAGCTATAGCCCGTGTTAGCTCCACAGGCCCTCGCACCGAAATGGGGCTTATAGGCAAAGCTCTCCAATCGGTTGACACAGAAGCTACGAAACTGCAAGCGGAAGTGGGGCTATTGGTTCAGCGCATCGCATTGTTGGGTGGCGTGCTTTGTACCCTCGTCGTGGTCGTCAATGGCATCAAGAGTGGAAACTGGCTCCAAGGATTCCTCGCCGGAGTTACTTTAGCGATGGCCATGCTACCAGAAGAATTCCCCGTCGTACTTACGATCTTTTTGGCCTTAGGCGCTTGGCGATTGTCCAAAATCAATGTCCTGGCACGGCACGCCCCGGTCATCGAAACACTCGGTGCTGCCACGGTGCTATGCGTCGATAAGACCGGGACACTTACGCTCAATCGCATGTCCATTCAAGCGTTGGCCGTCGAGGGCTCTATCCATGAGCTCGACAAGGTACAGGATAAACAGGCTAAGAACCTGCCTGAAAATCTTCATGAGATCGTCGAGTTTGGAATCTTAGCGAGCCAACGCGATCCGTTTGACCCCATGGAGAAAGCCTTTCATGAACTGGGTGATACCTACCTCGCTAAAACCGAGCATTTGCACGGAGACTGGATTCTGGAACGTGGCTATCCGCTCTCACCAAGCCTCCTCGCGATGTCGCAGGTTTGGAAGTCACCGACTGGTTGCGATTTTGTTCTAGCGGCCAAAGGCGCTCCCGAAGCCATCGCCGACCTTTGCCACTTGCCACTGGAACGAACCAAAGAAATCAGCGATCAAGTTGCAGCCATGGCGGTCGAAGGCCTGCGTGTATTGGGAGTTGCAAGGGGGATATTCGGCAGCAAGGAGCTACCGCCAGAACAGCACGATTTCAACTTCGAATTCCTTGGGCTCGTCGGACTGGCTGATCCCGTTCGTCCAACCGTACCTGCAGCCGTCCAAGAGTGTTACGCAGCCGGCATCCGCGTCGTGATGATCACAGGCGATCACCCCACGACTGCGATGAGTATCGCACGACAAGCGGGCATCCAACCGGTAGATCAGACGATTACAGGCCCCGAACTGGAACAGTTCTCCGAAGACGAGTTGCAACGTCGTGTACGAACAGTCAATGTCTTCGCACGCATGATCCCAGAACAAAAACTGCGATTGGTCAACGCGCTCAAAGCCAACGGAGAGATCGTTGCCATGACCGGCGATGGAGTCAATGACTCACCAGCGCTCAAGGCGGCCAATATAGGAATCGCGATGGGCGGCAGAGGTACCGACGTGGCGAGAGAAGCCGCTTCGCTGGTGCTGTTGGATGACGATTTCTCCTCGATCGTACGCTCGGTGCGAATGGGGCGACGCATCTATGACCATCTGCAAAAAGCCATGACCTATATCGTTGCCGTCCACGTTCCGATCGCAGGGATGTCTATCGTCCCAGTGTTGCTTGGCAGCCCTTACGCACTGATGCCCGTTCACATTTTGTTTCTTGAGTTGGTTATCGACCCCGCTTGTTCGGTGGTCTTTGAAGCGGAGCCCGACGAAGACGATGTCATGAGCCGACCTCCCCGCGACCCGTCATTGCCGATGTTCGGACCGAAACTGATAGGCCTTGGGTTGCTACAAGGTGCAAGTTCCCTTTTCGTTGTCCTCGCAATCTACCTCTGGGCACTGTGGGGCTGGCTTAACGCTTCCGATGCAATCTCTTTGAGCTTTACGACGTTAGTCATAACCAACGTCAGCTTGATTTTCGCGAATCGATCATGGACCCGAACGATTTGGTCGACGCTTCGGGTAACCAATGTCGCGCTCTGGTGGGTTGTGGGAGGCGCAACACTTTTTCTTGCTCTCGCCCTATATGTCCCGTTTTTGCAAAAGCTCTTCCATTTTTCGACCCTTCACCTTAACGATCTCGGCCTTTGCCTAGCTGGCGGCTTCTTGAGCGTCATGTGGTTTGAAGCGTTGAAGTTGTTCGGGAAGAAATGGCTTACTCCATCGCCATTTTCACGCCCTAAGTAGAGTACGCCCATCATTTACAGGTGGCCCTCTTCGATGTTTCGGAAGGGCGAGGCTCCTGCCGAGCCATTGCATCTAAGCTCGGCAGGAGCCTCGCTCTCCCAAAGGCTAAGCAGCCGTTGGACGCTAGCTTACTGTGGCATGCTTCTTGGAAAACTCACGCGAAACTGGGTCGAGCTGTCGTCGCACCGACTGCACTTGATGCTACCATTCATTTCACGGATTCGATCTGCCACCACAAAAAGCCCCAAGCCTGTCCCCTCGCTTTTGCCGGTAATAAATGGCTCAAACAGGGTGTCCAGCAACTCGCTCGCAATGCCAGGGCCATTGTCGGACACCACAATTTCCAGGCTCGATTCATGATTTTTTTCGGATTGAATTTGAACCCAAGCGTCGGTTCTACCTGTTGCGGCTTCGATGCCGTTCTTAAGCAAATTGAAGAAAACTTCGCTCATCGCCGCCTCGGAACCGGCAACCTCAACATTGGGGCAGTTGAGCGAATGTCGGAGGTCGACGTGCAATTGCCTCGCCAGGGGCGTTAGCAGCACAAGCAACTTGGCGATCACAAGATCAGGAGTCACCGAGTTGCTGCTTTCGTCAGCCGGCCTAGCCGAGTCCAACAGACGTGTTGTCGTTTGCGATAACTTGTCGATTTCCGACACGATAATGGATAAATCTTGACGATTGACGTGCTCCGGACCAAGCTCTTCCATCGTCAACGATGCGATCGTTCGAATCGAGGACAAGGGATTGCGCAGCTCATGAGCCAACGAGCCAGCGATTAAACCTAGCGTCGAAAGTTTCTCATTTTGGATCATTCGCCGTTCGACTTGAAAACGACGTATCGACTCTCTCTTGTTCCCAAGCGTCGCAGCCAACTGGTCGCAAAGCAACGCAATGGAGATCATTTGCTCAGCAGCAAGTCGATCGTTCCTGTTCCGATCGCCGAGTAGAACAGCCCCGTGAATCGACTGAAACGCAAGCGGAAAGGCGAGCAAGATACCATGCCGCTCCATCGCGACCAATGCGACTGCCACATCGAATTGCAAGTCGCTCAACCGTACTGCACGTTGAATCGCCATACCGCGCTCCAAGCGGCCTTGAGATTGGGTGCATTGAGAAATCATGGTCCAATCTGTCTCGCTGCTCGTGTCTTGCGGCTCGGACTTGGGAGCTTCGAATTGCTTGCGAGACTCGAATCGAATTGCTTTTGTTTGCTTTTCGCAAGAAGTCACACCCGGCAGGTGTGACTCTAATACAATCAAGGCTCTACTCAATTCAAGTTTATCCGCCAGTTCGTTGACAAACCACTGAGCCAAGGCGTCGGGCTCCAGATTCGCTTTTTGTGACAGTGCAACCGAAAGATTCCGAGTGGCATCGCGAACCTTAAAAACGTTATTGCTAAACAAGTACCGCAGTGACTCGCGAAATCGGGTGCGAATAGGTGGCACCAACAGAAACAACACGATCAAAAGAATCGCTTCGACGATACTCACGTCGATGCCGAGCCGCCCCCGAGCCGCCTCCGCAATTTGACCAATGATCAACTGATGGAGCAACAGCCCCAACACGAGTGCTGAAGCATAGACCATGCTCCGATCCATGACCAACGGAAGCACTCGATGCTTCAGTGCATACCATATCAATAGTGCTTCTGGGATTAGCGGTGAAAGGGAGACGGGCAATCGAAGACAGTGCTCCCAAAGCGGATGCCTCGCTGAAAGTGTCGCATACAACACGCCTCCCAACGAAATGGCGATCAAGGCGATGATAAGCCGGTTCAGGAATGCGATCGGAATTTGGCTCGCCCGCTGAAAGGAGACGAACAAGACGATCGCAGCTACATTGGCCAACAAAAGCCAGACAATATAGGTCGGTGTCACCCATCCCAACGAGCTCAAGAGGTTGCGATCTCGGCTTCGAAGAATCGCCGAACAAGCGATCGGGATTAAGATAAGCGGAATGTAGAGCGTTCCATATCGCAGATCGCGAACAGGTTTGGCATCGAGCCCCGTGTGAAAGACACGAGTCGCTGCGTGCAGCATCCCCGATGGGAGCAAGAACAATCCTGACACCAACAAGCACATGAAAAGATGGTCAAGCCAAATCGCTTCGGTTGGCTCGATCTTCGAGATCATAGCTCGACCAAAGTGCCCAAGATGGAACGCCAGAGTTCCAAAGACGAGTAATTTGAGCCAGACCGCGACAAACGGCCGGTTGATTCGCTCCAGTACGATCAGCAACAGAGCCGTATCAAGGACGACTGCCGCTCCCACCAAGAAAAGTTCTAACTGATCGTACACCGCTCGCTCCGGGCTATCAAACTCAAAAGCCTTTCCCCTACGAATCAAGCGTGTCCAAGTTAAAATCAGTGATTGGCCTATCCAGCCCTGTGCCTTCCGATAACGGCGTCTCTTTGGGCTTGCTCACACGAATCGTCGCAACAACCAATCGCCCCACATCCAAACGCACGACTCGAACGGCTTTCCCTGCGTCGATCGGTCCGCTCTCGCTGAAAGCCTCATAGCTCTGACCATCGATTTGCACCAAGCCGCTCGGAATCATCTCTCCCAGTGAAATTCCCTCGGCTCCGATCAAAGCATGCGAATCTTTGGACTTCGCGGCATCCGCCCAAACGAACTCGCCAGCCGGCGGCGGTGGACTGGTCATGCGACGACCAAGCGGCGTTCGTGGCCAAATCTCGAGAAATCCCCACATCATCAACGGGGCCGCACCCATCGTTGCAATCAACATCCAAACGCCAGCCGCAGTGCTATCACGAAACGCGACTAAGATTGCAGCGAACGCAAAACAGGCCGTTACACCCACCAACACGCCACCGCTGGGAATCATCAAGTCGATGGCAAAGACGACCATCGCGGCGACGAACAAGAGTACTGCAACTGCGATGAGCGACAATGACGATTCCCTCGAATTCCTGAGCCGCAGGCGCTAGCCGCGTTTTGTTTCCCTGTCAGTTACGTTTGTCGCGGCTAGCGCCCGCGACTGCCACCCTCCCACTGGGAGGGTCGAGCGGAGCGAGGGGCGGGTGAAGTACCAGTACCAATGACACAGCCACTTCACCCTCCCCGGCCTTTGGCCGACCCTCCCCGAGGGAGGGTGAATTTGGTTATACCTATTTCAAAATCATGTCTTCGACTGTCTTGCCACCTGGGATCATCGGCAAAACGTGTTCTTGAAATGGTACCTCAACGTCCAACACGAATGGCCCTGGGTAGCTAATCATTTCCTGCAACGCAGCTTCCAAATCCTTCTTCTTGCTTACCGTCGCAGCTCCGCAACCATACCCCTTGGCAATCTGAACAAAGTCAGGATAACGCTTGGATGCATAGGAGTGGGCCACCGTCGAGCCTGGTCCGCGGGCCTCTTCGTCATCGATTGGTCCCAAATACGTGTGAGCTCGGTTCGAACCCTCGAATCTATCTTCCCACTGCACCACCATGCCAAGGTGCTGGTTGTTGAGCAGCAGAACCTTGACCGGTAACTTTTCACAGTGCAATGTCGCAAGCTCTTGGATGTTCATTTGGAAAGAACCATCCCCATCGATATCGATCACCAACGCATCTGGGTGCGCCGCTTGAATTCCCATCGCTGCAGGCAGACCGAAGCCCATGGTACCAAGTCCGCTACTGCTCATCCAAGTGCGAGGCTTTCGGAATTGGAAGAACTGGGCGGCCCACATTTGATGCTGACCAACCCCGACGGAAACATACGTTTCTCGGTTCTTGGTCATGTTCGACAAAGTACGAATGGCGTGCTGCTGCAAAATGCCATCGAACGTTTCATCGTAGGTAAAAGGGTGCTTTGCCTTCTGGGAATTGCAAGTTGCAATCCAAGCCGAAATGTCATCTGGCTTTTCGACGATCTTGTTCAGTTCTTTGAGCGCGTACTTGATGTCACTACGTACCGAGATGTGAGCAACTTTATTCTTGTTCAACTCAGACGCATCGATGTCGACGTGAATGATCTTGGCGTTTTTCGCAAACGACGCCAATTGACCCGTGACCCGGTCATCGAATCGAACGCCCAAAGCGATCAAAAGATCGCAATCCCGGACGGAGTAGTTTGCATAGGCGCTGCCGTGCATACCTAACATATCGAGCGAAAGTGGACCATCTGCCGGATACAGCCCCAAGCCCATGACCGTCATCGTGATTGGAATGCCTGTCTTTGCGATCAACTCACGAAGCTCCAAATAGGCTTCGCCGGTAACCAATCCACCGCCACAGTACAACACGGGGCGTTTGCTGTGTTTGATCGCCGCTGCGATCTGTCGGATCTGCTCGTCTTTGGCGTTAGGATGCTTGGATGGTTGATAGCCGGGCAAGTCCATTGGGACGTCCCAATCCACCTCGCAGCTGCTCATCTGCACATCTTTGGGCATGTCGACCAAAACAGGGCCTGGACGGCCGGTCGTTGCGATATGAAACGCTTCTTTCATTACGCGAGGGACATCTTCGACCTTGGTAACCAAATAATGGTGCTTCGTGATGCCGCGGCAGACTTCGACTATCGGCGTTTCCTGGAACGCATCGGTTCCAATGACTTTGGTAGGAACTTGGCCGGTAATCGCTAAAAGCGGGATGCTATCAAGCTTGGCGTCGGCGATGCTGGTCACTAAATTGGTAGCTCCCGGACCGCTGGTTGCCATCACCACGCCAATTTTCCCCGTCGACCGAGCGTACCCTTGGGCAGCAAAAGCGCCGCCTTGTTCATGACGAGGCAGAATGGTTCGAAGCCGATCCTCATAGCGAGTCAGAGCCTGGTGCATTGGCATGCTGCAGCCACCTGGATACGCGAAAATGACTTCTACGCCATGATCCACCAGGGATTTCACCACAATTTCGGCACCTGTCATCACTGTGGTTGTTTGGCGGTTGGAAACGGAAGCCATTCGCTTTCTCTCCTAAAAACTGTCGTCTAACAGCTTGAAAAAAGGTTGTTCTGAATAACATTTGCAGCCATAGGCTGAAAGGCATTGGTTTTGAGAGGATTCTCAGCTCAATCAATGAGCAAAAAGTATAACACAGGGTTCACAGATCGTCGATTGAACTCATCTCCAACGCAATTCGCATCAAAAATTCTAATAGAGCGAACGGGTGGGGCGTATCTACCGGATGCGACGCCGCACGAAAATAGAGACCTCGTTACCGCCTCACGTGTGCGATGGCTTCGGGAATGGAGCAGGCAGAAACCTCCGTCTCATTGCGTCCCCAGGCAGAGCCGGGGGCGCCGTTCCGCTAACAATCAATTGCCAATTCGCTTTAATACAGCGTCTAGCGTCGGCTTAATCGCTGCCGCACTTGACTTAAGCCCCTGCAACTCCTTTGGCCATAGTTCGATTTCAATTCGCTGGACCGCTCCCGCCCGACCGACGACGGTTGGCACCGAAATGGCGACGTCGCGGATTCCATAACACGCTCCATCCTGGACCGTACTCACGGGCAAAATGCGTTGCTGATCGAGAGCGATCGCATGAATCACATCGCGAATGGCGATCCCAACTGCAAAGCCAGCACCTCCCTTTTTCGATAAGCATTCCGCACCCGATTGCTTGGTTCGCGCGAAGATCTTCTCGGCCAACATGCTGTTCCATCCCGGATACTTGTCCAGCGACAACGAGCCGACTGTCGCGCTCGACCAGACCGGAATCATACTGTCACCATGCTCACCCAAAATCAAACCGTGAGTCTGTGTTGGTGCTGTCCCCAATTGCTCTGCGATCAACGAGCAGAATCGAATGGTGTCGAGCTGCGTTCCAAGACCGAGGACCTGAGTGGCAGGTAGCCCCAGCTTTTTGGCCGCCACAAACGTCAAGATATCGACAGGATTGGAAACCACCAAAACGATCGCTGACGACTTTGGACCAGCCTTTTTCACTTCATCGAGAATACCGACGAACAAGTCGGTGTTTCGATTGATCAAGTCTAAACGAGATTCATCAGGCTTGCGACGAAGACCTGCTGTTATGCAAATGATATCGGAGGTTGGGATGTGCTCGTAACCACCAGACGAGATGCGTTGGTCGGCCACGCTCGGGCCGCCGTGCATAATGTCGAGCGCTTGGCCGGCTGCCAAGTTGGCATTCAAGTCCAACAATGCAATTTCGCGAACAACGCCGCCGCATTGCAGAGCAAAACCTGCACACGAACCAACTAGGCCGCCACCGCCGATAATACTGACCTTCATGTTTATGATCCTGAATTTGATGATGGAATGATTTGTGGGATGGGCATTAGCCGTCAGGTGTGTGCCCCAGGGTGTGGCGTGATCAATTCGCCGTTGGGCGCTAGCCCCGGTTTAAACTCGTGCCAGGGCTCTGCCTTGGAACGGACTGTTTTCGAGGCTCCGCCTCGCATTCGCCATGGATTGGTTAATTGAGGAGGCAGGAGCCTCCGCAGCATTGCGTCCCCAGGCAGAGCCGGGGGACGAGATTCAATTTAGTCGTACCACGCTAGCGGCGGTTGTCGGCATGAAAACCGGGGCTAGCGCCCACCGGCTAATCACTGAGCGAGTTGCTTCATGACTTGAGCCGTAATCAGCTTGACGAGTTCCTCTTGATCGATACCAGCCAGTCCACTTGCTGCTCCCTGCGATTGATTTGATTTGAGCACTGGAGCAATTCCGGCCATCGATTGGCTGACTGCTTGCTCGATCTTGCTCGCATTGGCTGCTGGCATCGGCGGTGGGGCTGGGAACGCTCGGCGTTGTACTCCCGACTCCTTCCACGAATTGCGGAAAATATCGTTTGCACACACGTCACAATTCTTGTACTCGTCGGTGTTGCGTGGATCGGACCATCCCCACTGCTGCTTGAGCGTGAGCAACTCTCGCTCTTCCGTTTCACTGAAATAAGAAACGTTGCCCAACTGCCGAGCCAACATCAAAATGCGACAATAAGCATCGAGAATCTCGGTCCACCAATAGGCTTGTTCCACATCGACGCCATAGCTGACCGTACCGTGGTTTGCCAAAATAATGACGTTGGTCTTTTCGACGAATGGCAAAATGGTCTCAGCAAATGCCTTCCCGCCAGGGGTCTCATAGCGAGTGATCGGCACATCGCCCAGAAACACTTCTACCTCAGGCAGTACGCACTGGGGAATGGGCTCGCGAGCAACAGCAAATGCGGTCGCGTGCGGTGGATGGCAGTGCACCACGCTCTTGATATCGTCTCGCTTCTTATAGATCTCCAAGTGCAATAAAGCTTCGCTGGATCGCTTCTTGATACCTGCTGTTTGCTTGCCCGACATGTCCATGGTGCAAATATCTTCGGTCTTCAAGAAGCCTTTGCTATGCATTGTCGGTGTGCAAAGGACTTCATTTTCACCAATTCGGACGGTGATGTTTCCGTCGTTGGCAGCAGCGAAGCCTTTGTTGTAGAGCCTTCGCCCCATCTCGCACATATCTTGCTTGATCTTGTGAGCATTCATGTCAGTCGGTTCTCTCGATGTGGAATGTTAGTTAGTTAGTTAGTTAGTTAGTTAGTTAGTTAGTTAGTTAGTTAGTTAGTT
>JAPLNL010000070.1 GCA_026692905.1 Planctomycetota bacterium | reverse complement strand
TTCATTGCTCGGGAGGGTGAGGCTCCTGCCGAACCTTTGTAGCGTTGGCTCGGCAGGAGCCTCGCCCCACCGCTGTAAACATGTTTCCAACGAGTTTACCTAAGTCATTCATTGCTCGGGAGGGTGAGGCTCGTGCCGAACCTTTGCACCTTTGGCTCGGCAGGAGCCTCGCCCTCCCATTGGTTTTCACGGAGTTGGCACGCATCCCACAAACTGCCCTTGCGAAAATCATCGCTGGCGCTCTAAGGTCGCTGATTGGAAATTACTGAGTTATTCCCTCAGCGATCTTGCGAATGGATTCCAGAGCTGCACTTTTTATTGCCTTTCGGTTTTGGCCGGGTTTTCAAAAACTCTGGCTCAAGGGCGATTTTCATTCGCTGTTGGTTTCGCTGCTCTTTAGCTGGGTTTTCGTTATCGCTTGGCTAGCTACCTTCGTTTGGCCCGAATGGCTTGTCGGTCTCTTGAGTCCAATTTGGCTAGCAAAGTCTGTGCATTACGGTTTGTGGTTAGCGATTGTTGGCATGAGTCTGCTTTCGGCGACTGGATCTTTTTTTCGACTTTCTAGTTCCGACGAGCTTGGACCGGCTGAACGGCAAGAAAATCTTCAAAAAGCGCAAGAACTTTATCTGCAAGCCAACTATTTCGACGCGGAACGTTTGATCCGAAAGAATATGTTCGGGGCTTATGAGGACGTCGAGTCATTGCTCCTTTGGATTGCGATTTTACGGCGAACGAGGCGAATTCCGTTGGCGCTGGAATTGATTGCCCAGGTCGACAAATTGGATGCTGCAGGCCCTTGGTTGCCTGAGTTGCGAACCGAAAAAGAGCAATGCTTGAGAATCAAGATTCAAACACCCCCTGCACACGACTGACAAAAGCGTTACGATCGGATTGTTCGGAGCGGTCGCCCCTTTCCCTATTTGCGAAAGAGTAGTAAGTTCCAAGCAAGCAAGGCGTCTTCTTTACCGAAATCCACCCATCCCTTCCTCAAGCAATACAATGCTGAGCAAAGCTATGGAGGCTAGAAGTAGCAAGACAAAATGACAGGCTGTCGAGTTTGGAACATCATTTGCATTGTCCAAGTGCAAATCGGTGTTACTAATTAGGACAACCAACCAATAACACGAACCACTTCTCATTTCCCGAGGTTGGTTGGTGCACCGCCACTTTGGCACAACACCCGATCGACCCGAAAGAAAGGTTTGCAAATGTACGAAAGATTCACAGACCGCGCTCGCAAAGTCATGCAGTTGGCAAACCAAGAAGCGCAGCGATTTAACCACGAGTACATCGGAACCGAACATATTCTCCTCGGTCTCGTCAAGGAAGGTAGCGGCGTCGCAGCCAACGTCCTCAAGAACCTCGACGTGGACCTTCGAAAGATTCGGCTCGAAGTTGAAAAGCTTGTCCAAAGCGGACCTGAAATGGTGACTATCGGCAAGTTGCCGCAAACACCACGCGCCAAGAAAGTCATCGAGTATTCGATGGAAGAAGCCCGCAATCTCAATCACAACTACGTCGGCACCGAGCATATCCTGCTCGGCTTGCTCCGCGAACAAGAAGGGGTCGCCGCCCAGGTTCTTATGAATCTCGGGATGAAGCTGGAAGATGTTCGCGAAGAAGTCCTCAACTTGCTGGGCCATGGTATGGAGAGCGCAGAAGTTGGCGAACGAGGCGGCCGCGAAGGTACCGGTGCGGGCGCCGAACCCGGACAACCCGCCAAAGGGGGCAAGAGCAAGACTCCAGCCCTCGATAGCTTTGGGCGCGATTTGACCGAGTTGGCTCGACAAGGAAAACTTGATCCAGTCATCGGTCGCGAACGTGAAATCGAACGCGCTACTCAAGTGCTTTGCCGACGAACCAAGAATAATCCTGTTCTTTTGGGCGAAGCTGGCGTTGGCAAAACCGCCATCGTCGAAGGATTCGCGCAACGCGTGGTTAATGGCGAAGTGCCAGAGATCCTCGCCGACAAACGTATCGTGGTGCTTGATCTTGCGATGATGGTCGCGGGTACCAAGTACCGCGGTCAGTTCGAAGAGCGAATCAAGGCTGTAATGAACGAAGTTCGTCGTGCCCGAAACACCATCCTATTCATCGACGAATTGCACACGCTCGTCGGTGCCGGTGGTGCCGAAGGTGCAATCGACGCTGCGAACGTGCTCAAGCCTGCTCTTGCTCGCGGCGAAATCCAGTGCATCGGTGCAACGACCCTCGACGAGTACCGCAAGTACATCGAAAAGGACAATGCGCTCGCACGACGATTCCAAGAGATCATGGTTGAGCCGACCGGCAAGACAGAAACGATTCAAATCCTCAAGGGACTCAAGGATCGTTACGAAGAGCATCACCGTGTTCAAATCACCGACGACGCCATCGTGGCTGCAGTCGAAATGAGCGAACGCTACATCACTGCTCGTTGCTTACCTGACAAAGCAATTGACGTAATCGACGAAGCAGGTGCTCGAGTGCGATTGCGCACGATGAGCAAGCCACCCGATCTTAAGGACATCGACGATGAAGTCGAACGTCTGAACAAAGAAAAGGAAGATGCTGTTGCCAACCAAGATTTCGAAAAGGCAGCTAGCCTTCGAGATCAAGCGGACAAACTGCGTCGCAAGAAGGAACAAATTACGCGCGATTGGCGAGAAAAGAGTCGCGAAACCGACGGTGTGGTTGACGAAGAAGTGGTGGCGGAAGTCGTCTCCAAGATGACAGGTATTCCACTGACTCGACTGTCCACCGAAGATTCGTTGCGGTTGATGAACATGGAATCCGAGTTGCACAAGCGAGTCGTTAGCCAAGAGCAAGCAGTAACTGCCGTTGCGAAGGCTGTTCGACGTAGCCGAAGCGGACTCAAAGATCCCAAGCGCCCAACCGGTTGCTTTGTTTTTGCTGGACCGACGGGTGTTGGTAAGACATTGCTTGCGAAGGCGTTGGCTGAGACATTGTTCGGCGATGCGGAAGCCCTCATTCATATCGACATGAGCGAGTACATGGAAAAGCACAACGTGAGCCGGCTCATCGGTGCACCTCCAGGGTACGTTGGCTACGAAGAAGGCGGACAGCTGACCGAAAAGATCCGACGTCGACCTTACGCGGTTGTCTTGTTGGACGAAATCGAAAAGGCCCACCCAGACGTCTTCAACATGCTTTTGCAAGTCATGGAAGAAGGTCGTTTGACCGACAGTTTTGGCCGTCAAGTTGACTTCCGAAATACGATCTTGATCTTGACCACCAACGCTGGTGCCGACGCGATTAAGAACGAATCCGCTTTTGGGTTCACCAAGCCGGACGGGGACGCTTCGTACGATAGCATGAAGTCGCGAGTGATGGATCAGATCCAACGCGTCTTCCGACCTGAATTCCTGAATCGTCTCGACGATACCATTATCTTCCGTCACTTGAACAAGGAAGACCTCAAGAAGGTGATCGACTTCGAAATGACGAAGGTTTTACAACGCTTGCACGAGCGTGGTTTGGAACTAATTTTGACCGACGAGGCCAAGGAGTTTATCATCAAGCAAGGTTCCGATCTTGATTATGGTGCACGTCCGCTACGTCGAGCCATCGAACAACGCGTCGAAGATCCACTCGCCGAAGAATTGCTACGAGGCACGTTTGAAGGCAAGAATACGATTACCGTGGAAGTCATTAAGGGCGACGACGGCAAGGTAACACGACTCGATTTCAAGGGCGAAGTCCGAGATCAAAGCGAAGCCGCGGAGCCAGCCGCAGCCGCTGGTGCCTAGTTGACAACTGCCCTGTCAATTGCTTAGAGACGGTTCATTCAAAACAGGCCGGGATAATTTCCCGGCCTGTTTTCGTTAGGTGGTGAGGCCACTCCTGTAAACATGTTTCTATGAGTTTTCCTAACCAATATATTGCTAGGGGAGGGTGAGGCTCCTGCCGAACCGCATTGTCGACAGCTCGGCAGGAGCCTTGCTCTCCCATCCATTCACTTTCCGTTATTAAGATTTGGAGAGAAATATCGAGACGGGATCAAGACGATCCTAAACGGTTGAACTCTTGGTATACTTCGTGGGCGGTTTCGAGACAAAGTTTGGCTTGAACTGATGTACACGTTCAAGATCACCTGTTCACCGAGAGGTTAAGTTATGTTTCAAAGAGTTTTTTGTTCGCTATCGTTGATCGCCGCTTTTGCGGTCCCTGCTTTTGGCCAAACACTGAAGGCCGACAAAGAGAAGTCCAAGATTGACTTCGTAGGAAAGAAATCAGACGGAAAGCATGCGGGCGGCTTCAAGGACTTTAAGGCCGATGCGAAGGTCGATTTCGAATCTCCTGACAAGAGCTCGTTGACGATCGAGATCAAGACGGACAGCCTTTGGTCAGACGACGAAAAGCTAACGGGACACCTGAAGAACCCAGACTTCTTCGACGTAAAGAAGTACCCAACGATCAAGTTTGAATCAACCAAGATCGAACACAGCGATGAAAAAGCAACCGTCATCGGCAAGATGACCATGCTGGACAAAACCGTCGAAGTCAAGATTCCGATCACGAGCGAATTGACCGACAGCACGTTGAAGGTTGTGGCTGATTTTAAGATTGATCGGACGAAATGGGGAATGAACTACGGCAAGGGTAAAGTCGACGACGAAGTTGAGCTCAAGGTTGTTTTGACGTTCCCGCGTTAGTCTGAGGTCGCATGAGCCTTTGGAATTGCTCGTAATTTCAACGGGAGGGCGAGGCTCCTGCCGAGCCAACGGTGCAATGGTTCGGCATGAGCCTCGCCCTCCCGAGCAACGAATTGCTGAAGTAAACTCGTTGGAAACATGTTTACCGCGGTGGCCTCACCCTCCCAAATTTCACTCAGGCACACCTTCTCAACCCCCAACCCCTTCTCCTACCGAGGAGGAGAAGGGGAGTAGAACGAATAAGAAAACGTCCCAATGTCATTTCCAGATTTTGAATTGCCATCAACGCTCGTAAAAGCTTTGGACGGTCGTGTCGCATTTGCTCTCTCCTTGGCCATAGCTGCCAGTCGCGAGACACTGAAATTCTTCCGGACGAGTGAGTTCCAAGTCGAACGCAAGAGCGATAAATCTCCAGTCACCCGCGCCGACAAACAGACCGAACAGCTGGTCCGCTCGATGGTCGAAAAAGCCTTTCCCTCCGATGCAATTTTGGGCGAGGAGTTTGGAAGTGTGGCCGGACAATCCGAGTTTGAATGGATCATCGATCCGATCGACGGGACGAAGAGTTTTATTTCTGGCGTGCCGCTTTACTCAACGCTTGTCGGAATGACCCTGGCCGGGCAGCCTCAAATCGGCGTGATCACGATCCCGGCGTTAGGCGAAGTCATTATTGCGGCCAAAGGCTTGGGGGCTTGGTATGGTCAAGCGTTGCCTCAAACGGCGGGTAACAAACTCAGTCAAGCTCACGTCTCCAAGCAATCGAGATTGGAAGATGGCTTAATGGTCACTTCTCAAGTCGATAACTTTTCGCACCGCAAGGCTGAGTCGGCTTATCGAGAGCTCGAGGCCGAAGCTTACGTCAGTCGAACATGGGGCGATGGATACGGATACTTGCTGGTAGCGACCGGAAGAGCGGAGGTCATGGTCGATCCGATCGTGAACCCTTGGGACGTAGCCGCGGTCGCACCGGTGATTGAGGAAGCGGGGGGACGTTTTTCGTCATGGTCGGGCGAGTTCAACATTCGAGCGGGGCATTGCATTGGCAGCAATAGGTTGGTGCATGAGCAAGTGCTCGCCAGATTGCGGTCCTTCGCCTAGCAGGTCAGTCCATTGTAGAACAGCTGTCCTCAACCACTTCTCCCTGAGATTCTGGTAACCCGACGCTTGAGCGAGGAGCGGGAAATGAAGTTCTCAGCTACGAAAAGGCACAAGAATCACAAAAGTAAAAATGACAGACAACGGTTCACAGAGAAGTCCGACGGAATGTACCTGAGAATGTCCGTCTTTGAGGGATTCCGGACGATTTTTGTGTTTTTTGTTTCCTTTCGTGGCTAAAAACCCAGTATCTCATCATGGCCAGATGGTGATCGTCTGCTCCGAATTCGAATAATTGATATACTTCGATTCTCATAAACTGGGCTTAGGAGGTCGGCAATTTGCTATGATCGCTTATGGCTCATAGCCCAACGAGTCCATTGCCCCTCGAACTTGGTTTTCACCTCTCGGAATTTGAATGCAGCAAAAAGTCTTTGAACATCGCTTATCCAACGGAATGGTTGTGCTAGGCGAGCCGATGCCGTGGTTGGAGTCGGTGGCTTTCTCCTTGCTGTTGCCAGCTGGCACGCAAAACGAGCCGAAACAGCGGTTGGGTCTGGCCGGAATGACCTTGGAAATGTGCCAAAGAGGTGCCGGGCCATATAGCAGTCGCGACATTGTAGAACGACTGGATTTTCTAGGTGTCGATCGGTCGAGCAATGTGACCACGTTTCACACGACGATGAGCATGGCAGCGATGTCGCGTGTGCTTGAGCCGACGCTTGAGGTTGCTGCTGCGATCGTGCTCGAACCGCATTTCCCAGAAGATGAGCTCGACGAGGCTCGACAATCGGCATTGCTCGAGTTGGCATCGATCGATGATGACCCGGCGCAAAAATGCTTCAAAGAATTGAAACGCATGCGATTTGGAGAAGTCTTTGGACGCTCCTCGCTCGGCAGTGAATCGGGTTTGACGGAGACAACGCTGGAGGACTGCAAACAGTTCCATCGCAATCACTACACCCCCGATCGGACCATCCTCAGTTTGGCTGGGAATTTTGATTGGGACCGTTTCTTGGTGATCGCTGAGCGGTTGTTCGGCGGATGGAAGGGGCCGGCCTATGTTGGTCCGACGAGCGTGGCTTCGATTCCAGGAAACTCGCACTTGAAACATGATAGCCAGCAGACTCACATCGCGTTGGCATACGATTCGGTGCCGTACAATCATCCAGAGTACTACCAAGGCCGCGGGCTGGTTGGAATCTTGAGTGACGGAATGAGTTCGCGATTGTTCGCCGAAGTGCGTGAAAAGCGTGGTTTGGTTTATTCCGTTTCCGCTTCGGCCCACTCGCTTCATAATTGCGGAAGCGTCCTTTGTTATGCAGGGACGACCGCACCTCGCGCTCAAGAGACGCTGGACGTCACCGTTCAAACGATTCGTTCGTTAGGGAACGGGATCGATCCGAATGAGCTCAAACGACTTAAAGCTCGCGTGCGAACCTCGTTAGTGATGGAGCAGGAGAGCAGTTCCTCTCGCAGTTCTCAAATGGCTCACGACTGGGCTTATTTGGGCCGCGTTCCATCGCGCAAAGAATTATTGCAGACGATCGAAGCGTTAACGTGCGAGAGTTTGCTGAACCATTACAAAAATCATCCCCCAGGTCGTTGGTCGCTGGTGACCATCGGTCCGGACCCTTTGGAGTTCACCGATGCAGTTTCGTAGCGAAAAACTTTCCAACGGCTTGGAAGTGATCGCGGAGGTCAATCCAGAAGCTTTTAGCCTGTCGCTTGGTTATTTTGTGAAGACTGGTTCGCGAGACGAGACACCAGAAATGGCGGGTGTCAGTCACTTCCTAGAGCATATGATGTTCAAGGGAACGGCGCGTCGAACTGCCGAGGACGTCAACCAGGAACTGGACGATCTTGGCTCGCAGTCGAATGCTTATACGAGCGAAGAGCAAACGGTCTATTACATGAGTGTCTTGCCTGAGTTTCAGCATGCCGCGCTCGACTTGCTCAGCGACATGATGCGACCAGCTTTGCGTGACGAAGATTTCCAAACGGAGCGACAGGTAATCCTTGAGGAGATTGCGATGTACGATGATCAGCCACCGTATGGCGCGATGGAACGGGCCGCAGAAGCTTATTTTCGCGACCACCCGCTCGCTCGGCGTGTTCTTGGCACTCGCGATACCGTTAGCGTGTTGGACCCTGAAGCGATGCGAGCTTATCATCAAGCCCGCTATGCTCCTGACAATTTAACTCTCGTCGCAGCGGGAGCGGTTGACTTCGAGCAGTTGCTCAAGTCGGCAGAGGCGATGACAGCGCAGTGGAAGCCGTCTCAGGCAAAGCGGCAGTTGGTGGTGCCAACGTACTGCAATGATTCCGTTGCGATGGTGCATCCGCCTGCAACGCAGCAGTATACGCTGCAGTATTCGCCCGGGCCGAGCTATTGCGACGATGCTCGTTATATCGCGCGGATATTGGGAACCATTCTCGGAGACGATTCAGGCAGTCGGCTTTTTTGGGAATTGGTTGACACAGGCATGGCGGAAACGGCAGCTACCTTCACTCAAGAGTTTCAGGAATGCGGTTTGTTCTGCACATTCCTTGCTTGCGCACCTGAGCAGGATGAGGAAAACTGGAACATCATTCAAGAGATACTCAGCCAAGGAAAAGACGTACCCATCACCGCTCTTGAATTGGAGTTAGCCAAGAACAAGATTTGTTCGGGCATGATTCTTGGTTCCGAGCGGCCGAGCAATCGATTGTTTTCCATCGGCAACGCTTGGACGATTCGTCGCAAGTATGAGACGATTCAAGACGCGTCGGAACACTATCGGCAAGTCACCTTGGAATCCGTGCAAAGTGCATTCGAAGCGTTGGCAGACAGAACCAGCGTCACCGTCAGCGTCGGTCCTGAGTCATAAGCGAGTCGGAACCGACCGTCAGGCAGAAAGATCGAACGCAGAAAAATGTTGGAATCCTCTTTTTGAAACCTATGTTCTGTGGCTTACGTAGTTAGTCCGAATTTAATCCCATGCGCGTGAATCCAAAGCGGCAGTACTGTGTTTATCATTTTTCTGCGTTCGATTTTTCTGCCTAAATTTAAGCCAGCTTGGATATTGCCTGCCCGCTTGGATAGGGACAGACCGCCTCGACTTTTTCTGCGCTACCTATTGCATCTATGGCAGCAAACTCGCTATCGAATAGCAAATTGAACAAGAGATGAATGTTTCGTTGGGACTCGATTGGTTCGAGAAGTCAGACTTCAGGCTATTCGGAGTCCAAGACGTTCTCCGATGGCAACGATTTTCTTTTTCAGATGATGCTGTCGAAGTAGAGCTAGACCAGCGTATCCGACGCCAATTCACCAAAAAGCGGTACGATTGTTTATAACAGACAGAATTGGCAGAAAGATCGAACGCAGAAAAATGATGGAATCCTCTTTGTGAAACCTCTGTTCTGTGGCTTAAGTAGTTAGTCCGAATTCAATCCCATGCACGAGAATCCAAAGCGGCATTGCTGTGTTTATCATTTTTCTGCGTTCGATTTTTCTGCCTAAATTTAAGCCAGCTTGAATCGTGCCTGCCCGCTTGGATAGGGATGCCCGCTTGGATAGGGACACACCACTTCGACTTTTCCTGCGTGGTATCCGTGCGAATCCCAATAAATGTTTTTTATTCAATTACGAAAATCGGCCTGCGGGGACAGTGGGGCAAAAAAACTCCTTGCGAGGCGCTAGTACTCCGCCTGCTAAAGTACTCAGCGCTACGTTGCAATTCGTTTAACCGGAGGGTCCGAAAGTGGGCGGCAGGGAATCCTGGGCGACTCCAGGCAAAAATCCGACATTTCCGACTGGGCAGGTTATAGTTAGTGGATCTCGGCGGTGTTGTTGCTAGGATGTCACTCCAGCGTGATTTGTATGGTGATCGGTTTGAATCGATCTTTGGTAGCAATAGGTTGTTTCAAGGTACTACTGCATGATGGGCGTGAGCCGACTCAGTATTCAGTCGAAAATGATTTTGATCCTCCTGGCGGTGAGCCTTGCCTCCATCGCTTTGATGGGATGGATTGGTTACTTTTCAGGAGAATCTGCCATTCGGCAATCGGTCGAGAACCAATTGCAGGGAATGCAGGTGTCCAAGTCCACCACACTTAGGACGCGCTTGGAATCATTGCGCGATCAAGTCATCTCGATGTCGGACAGCCGTATCGCTATCGACGGAGTAAAGCTCTTCTCGGAGGCATTTCAAGAGATCGACAAAATGGCTGTTGGCAAGGCCGAAACAGATCGGTTGATCCGTTTCTATCAAGAAGACTTTTTGCCGGAATTGGCGAAAAGGGTCGATGGCAAGCCCGTGTTGGAAAGCTATTTGCCTGAGTCTCCTGCAGCTCAGTACTTGCAGTACCACTACATTGCTTCCAATCCCCATCCTTACGAAAAGAAACAACTACTCGATGAGGATGTAGAAGACCAGTCTAAGTATCGCAATGTGCATAGCGAACTGCATAAAAAGTTCTCTCGCGCCGTGCAAATCTTTGGATTTGAGGATTTGATGCTCATCGACGCGAATAGTCTTAACGTGGTCTATAGCTACCTAAAGACGACCGAGTTCGCGACCAACTTAGAAGATGGTCCCTACTCGAATACGAAACTCGGCACCGCGGTACGTGCGATGCGATTGGGGAAAGATCGCGACAGTTTCAAGATCGCTGATTTCGAATCGTATCGTCCGAGCTTGGGCAAGTACATGGCCTTTGTGATGAGCCCCATTTTCGATGGCCCCAAGATGGTTGGCATACTCGTCCTGCAGTTTCCTGTGGATGGTTTCAACGAGGTCCTCACTGGCAATTTCCAATGGACGCAGGAAGGGCTTGGGATGACAGGGGAGTGCTATGCCGTTGGTCCCGACAAGACCATTCGCAGCCGCAACCGCTTCATGTATGAGGATTCGGATGCCTTCCTGAAATTACTTCGTGAAAATGGATTGAGTCCAAACATCTGCGACCAAATCGAAAAGCAAGGTAGCACGATCGGACTTTTGCCAGTCCTCACGGAGAGTGTTGAATTAGCACTGCGCGGGAAAACAGGGATCCGAGAAGTTGTCGATGCTCGTGGCAAAAGGGTATTGAGCGCGTATGGGCCGATCGAATTGGACTCGGTGCGTTGGGCTGTATTAGCCGAAAGAGATATCGACGAAGCGTACGCTCCGATTCGTGAGTTTGGGCGCAAGGTGATCATTGTCGCCAGCGGAATGGCATTGCTGGTTTCGCTGCTGGCTCTCGTCTGTACAAGTTTTTTGACGCGTCCTTTGCGATTGCTGACCGAGGGGGCGAAACGGCTGGGTGCTGGCGGTACAGGTGTCCGGGTTAACATCAAATCGCACGATGAGTTCGGCGAATTAGGGCGGGTCTTCAATGAGATGGCTGACAGCATCAGGTCGCAAACATCAAAATTGGAAGCTCAAGTCCGCGAGAACCAAGAGTTGCTTTTGAGTATCCTGCCAGCATCGGCAGTCGAGCAACGGAAAGAAGGGGATGAACGGGCGAGTCGCCAGTTCTCGGACGTATCTGTGTTGTTTGCGGAGTTGGTAGGTTTGGAAGAGTTCAGTAGCAGCGTCGGCGAGTCAAAGGCACTCTCGGTACTTAGTGATTTGATCGCTGCGTTTGACGAAGCTGCCGAGAAGCATGGGATCGAGAAAGTCAGGACCATCGGCGGTGCGTATCTCGCCGTCTGCGGCCTCTCCGTCAATCGACCCGACCATGTGCGACGCATCATTCAGTTCGCACAGGAGATCACCCGCATCGTCTCGATGTTCAATCGGGAGTATCGTGTGGAACTCAATATTTTGGTGGGGGTTAACTCAGGGCCCGTCGTAGGAGGTGTCGTCGGTCGCCGCAAATTCCTTTACGATTTGTGGGGTGATACCGTCACTATCGCAAAGAAGCTAGCTGCAGGAAGTGTCGATTCTCAGATCCGCGTCACCACGAACGTGCGAGAGCGGATCGGAGATCAAGTTTCATTTGAGGGGCCGTTTGCGATTGAAGTTTCGGGCAAGCCACCCATCGAGGCTTGGCGAGTGAATGCGTGATTGGCACTAGATCAACAACGGGTTAGCTCGATAGCAAAATCATGAACGATTTTTACAATTTGCAATCTCTCAATGTCTGGCCTGCAGTCGGTTTGGCGCTCGGCTTCCCATTGATTTTGATATTCCTCAACGAATTGATTTCTTCGTTGGAACGACGCGGGAGTCCGTTGGCTAGGACACTGCGAACCTTTCGAAACTTCGTCGTCCCGGCGTTAGCCGTCGTTGTTTTCATCGTATATATCGTAGAAGAACCAGCCGGCGGGACTTTGGTCCGTGTGGCTGAGACTGTATTCTGGATCGTACTACTCTACGCGCTGTTAGGTATCGTCAATGACTTGATCTTTGGAATGGCCTCGCAGAACACCTGGCGGGAACGTGTACCCAAGCTATTCCGGGATTTAACGCGGGCTGGACTGGTCGCCATCGGCGCCATGGTGATCTTCAGCCGCGTTTGGGAAGGGGAACTTCAAGGTGCCTTGACGGCGCTCGGGGTAGGCTCGGTCGTTATTGGATTGGCACTGCAAGAACCGCTCGGCAACATCGTTTCTGGTTTGATGCTCCTCTTTGAACGTCCTCTCAACGTCGGCGATTGGGTTGCGGCCGATGGGGTGACGGGAAAGGTCATCGAGATCAATTGGCGTTCAGTTCATATAGAAACGCCGACCCGCGAATTGAGAGTTGTCCCGAACGTATCCCTGTACAAAAGTGCTTTTAGCAATCTTTCCCGTCCAACATTTGTTCGTACCGAAGTGATCGAGGTCGGCTTTGGGTACAACGATCCACCGAATCGTGTCAAGGAATTGATGCTCGAATTGCTCACAACCACTCCTGGCGTTTTGTCGGACCCTATGCCGGCCGTTCGGACCGTAAACTATGCTGATTTTTCCGTAATCTACCGATTGATTTTTTCCGTCGCTCGACAAGAAGAACTCGCCGTTACACGCGATCGCATCATGACGCGTTTGTGGTATGCCGCGAAACGGGGTGGACTCACAATCCCCTATCCAATCCAAATGGAATACGGTCCGAGCGAATCTCCAAATCCAGCCCCACCGACACCACGCGAACTCCTTCGAAGCCAGCCGAGGTTCTTGGGTGCGATTCCAGATGATAATAACGCCGCTCCGCAAATCGTTGATTACGCGGCTGGGGAAACACTCCATACGCCGTCAAGTCGCTTTGAGGGAGTTGGACTAATCCTCAGCGGTTCGACGTCGATGCTAGCCACCAGTGCAGCAGGGGAACTCGTAATCGTCGGAAATATCGACGCCGGGGAGTGTTTCGGTAGTCATTTGACGGCGGGTTCGACGGGCGACGATGTACAAATTCGTGCCAACACAGATGTGTCGGTCTTGGTCTTTGAGGACAAGGCGATGGATACCTTGCTCAACCAATCACCCAGTCTAGCAGCGGAGATTGGTGATACCATGGAAAGTCGCCGTCAAGCTATTCTAGCTGCACGCAAGAATTAACACCTCGCTGCGTTCGATTTTTCTGCCTTCAAGACCTTTTTACTGGTGTTCGTCGAGAAGTTTCAGTTTTCCTTGGCCACTAGAAACCAAGCCGATCTTTTGTGCTCTCTCCGACAACTCCATCAAGGCCGTTTGCCCCACGGTACCTAATTGGACAGTCCAGGCGTTGACGTACAAATCGACATGCTGCATGAGCACTTCGTCATTGAACTCCTGCGCGTAATACCGCATCGTTGGAAACGTTTCCTCGCGGTGGGCCAAACCGTAGTTCAACGAATCGCAAATGACCGACTGCACCGTTTGCAATGCAACTAGACCTAGCGAACGCTTGCCAACGATCCCACCCAATGGCAAGGGGCACTTCGTTTCTGCCTCCCATCGTGTCCCGAGATCCTCGACCAAAAACAATCCTTCGCTCTGCCAAGTAAACCTTCCTTCGTGAATGCAGACGCCAAAATCCGAAGTCTTGCTCTTCAAACGCGGCATGATTTCCGAAAAGACAACCTGCTCGATCCCCGCAGTGTTCGGATAGAACAGTTGAAACAAGAGCGTGGCTGTTGTATGCTCCCCAGGACACAATGCGATCTGCGACGAATTGGTCGGTCTGTTTCCCTCTTTCGCTGCTAAGAGCAAGGGGCCAACACCGAACCCCAAGGCCGAACCACTTGGCAACACAACCATCTCGTCCGCTAGAAACAACGCAGCGTGAAAGCTAACTTTGGCGATGTCGAGCTCACCTTGAAAAGCACGCGAATTCAGTTGCTGAATGTCAAGCAACTCGATTTGAAATTCGAGCCCGCGCCAATCGACCTTTCGTTGCATCAACGCATGAAAAGCGAACGTATCGTTTGGGCACGTCGATATCCCCAGTCGTATCCGCTGTGTCATATCCCTGCCTCATGTGAAATGGTTTTTTCGACCGCAAGCATCGCATCGCGAAGCCGCCAATTGCTTTTATTCCGATCGCCAGCGAGATTGGAAATCCCACGGATGATGCGCAAGGGAGTTCCCGCAAACCGACACGCGACTGCAACCGAAAATCCCTCCATGTCCTCCGCGATCGCCTTGGGATAGTTCTCGAGCCGCAATCGAACGTCTTGCTCGGTCGCCGAAGCAGAACAACAAGTCAAAAGGCAATTACCATTCGAGTGACTCCCGTCCGCCAATTGGATCGAGTCGGCTATTTCCGTCCCCCTCGGCCAGTGCTTCCAACCCATTTCACGTGCCGAAATGAACCCGTCCCCCGAGCCAGCTCCAATCCCATAACAAACGGCTTCACCGAACTCGACCGCCTCCCCCACCTGCCATTCCGGACTCAATGCCCCGGCAACACCAATGAGCAAGACTCGCTTCGGCGCAAACTCAGCGATCAATTGAGTCGCTCGAATTCCGGACACGACGACTCCGAATCCGCACAATTCAAGTCGACCGTTGTTCTTCTCGATTCCCTTTTGGAAGCGTTCGGAAAGACAATCCAACTCCATTTGGGTCGGGACAAGGATTAGCGTGGTAATCACAGCGGCTCTTTGAATTAGAAATTGGTACTACTGCAGGATGGTCGCCTGGAACTCGGATTTGCAGGCGGCCAACGCGTTTTGCATGACCTTATCGGCTTGTTCGCTCGTCAACGTTTCCGTCGGGCTTCGCAAGTGCATGCTCAAAAGAACGCGTTTCTTTCCGTCGCCATCCTTCTTCGTATCCCGATAAATCTCTCGGAACAAAACATGGATGCAAAGAGGTCCCGCCGCCTTTTGAATCGTTGACGATATGGACTGCCATTGAGTCGCTTCGCCCAGAATCAAATTCAAATCTCGCTCGATGGTCGGGAATGGAACAATGGGCTGCAACTGTGGCACCAATCTCGCATGCTCCAGCAGCATATCCAGGTTCATTTCCCCCACAGCCGCAGCGCAGTCCAATTTCATCGAATCCACGACTCCGCGGTTCAATTGCCCAATCCAAGCAATCGTTTCACCACCGATCTGCCAGGCAATGCCGCTCAGCGGGGCGAGATAATTCCACGAGACTAGCGTTTTCGTCAGTTTCGCCTGAATGAATTCCGGCCCGCAAACGCGATGCAAAATCTCCTCGAAGGTTCCAGCGACACGGCGAATATCAGCCAGTCCGATGACGCCTAGATTGAATTGCTGTCCGGGCAGCCCCGACGTGCGAGGCAAGTAAACATTGGCGGTTTCAAACAACTGCGAATCACGGTTTGTCTGCGATTGATTGTAGAGCCGTGCTGCGATTAAACTCGGAATCAGCGAACGACGCAACTGATTGGCCCCTTCGAGCAACGGAATCAAGGTTGTCATCGGCTCTTCGGCTGTCCAAGGTGAAATCGCGGACATTTGCGATTTTCCGATCAAGCTCGGTGTCATGGTCTCGTCGAATCCCGCAGCGCAAACAACGCGACGAACCGTATCCATGACGATGTCTTTCGGCCGCTTGGCAGAGGAAACCAACGGCACGTCTGCGTCCTCTGGAATTTGCTCGTAACCATGAATGCGGGCGATCTCTTCAATCAAATCGATCTCGCGAGTCAAGTCCATGCGATAGCTCGGCGGGATCATGCGTGCATCGGCCTCGCTTGGTTCGCCCGATACTTTGCAACCGAGATGAACAAGTATCTCAAGCGACCTTTCCCAAGGCACATCGATCCCGAGAACACTCGCAATCTTACTTTCTCGCAGTACGATCGGTGCGGGATCTGTTGGCCGCTCACCTGTGTCCACCGACCCAGCCAAGAGCTGACCACCAGCGGTTTGCAAAATGAGCTCGCAGCAACGACGCGAAGCCCAATCTATGTTTGCATGGTCAATTCGCCTCTCGTAGCGATACGAAGATGGCGAATGAAGCTTCAGTTTCCTCGCGGTACGCCGAATGGAAAGGGGCATAAACTCAGCCGCCTCCAATAAAACATCAACGGTCCTATCGGATACCTCGCTTTCAACTCCCCCCATAACACCACCAAGCGCCACAGCCCGTTCCGCGTCTGCAATCACTACCATTTGAGAATCAAGTTGATAGGTTCGATGATCGATGGCAACGAAGGTTTCTTTGTCTTTGGCTGGTCGAACGATGATTCGACCACCGCGGATGTTGGCAAAGTCGAAAGCGTGCAAAGGTTGGCCGCACTCGAACATTACATAGTTGGTCGCGTCTACGACGTTGTTAATTGGCTTGACTCCGATGGCCATCAACCGCCTCTGCAACCAAGCAGGACTTGGCCCGACTTTCACTCCACGAATCACACGTCCGGTGTACCGTGGACAAGCTTCTTCGAACTGGTTCTCGATTGCCAGCGCTTTGGAAGTAGGTTCATCTGAGGTTTTAAGCTGTGGAGCCGGGATTCGAAGTTCCTTTTGCAGCAGCACGGACGCTTCGCGGGCAATCCCAATGTGCCCTAAGCAGTCGCCGCGATTGCTCGTGATCTCGAGATCGATCACGGGCACTCCATCCACGATAATGGTGCTCTCGTGGTTGAGGCCAGTCAATGCCCATCGCGTTGCCATGTCCTCGTGGCTAACATCGATATCAACGTAGTCCGATAACCATTCCCATGAGACTAACATGAACTTCTATTCCCCGTCGTGTGTGTTTCCTAGGATGCAAACTGGCGCAAAAAGCGAACGTCGCTGCGGTAGAGATCGCGAATGTCCACGATCCCAAATCGCCTCATGCAGAGTCGTTCGACACCTAAGCCGAAGGCAAAGCCGCTCCACTTTTCTGAGTCGATCCCCAACGCTTGAAAGACATTCGGGTCGACCATCCCAGCTCCGCCAAACTCGATCCAGTTGTTGTTCCACCAATAGTCGACCTCGACACTCGGCTCGGTGAATGGAAAAAACGAGGGCCGAAAGCGAACCTTGACATCGCTGCCGAGATAGCTTGTCGCAAATAGTCGCAAAACGCTTTTGAGTTGCGCCATGGTTACGTTTTTATCGACCCACAAGCCTTCCATCTGATGAAACATCGGAAAATGCGTCGCATCGGGCGCATCAGGACGATAGACTCGCCCTAACGAAATGATTCGAAGGGGCAGCGGTTGCGTTTCCATCACCCGAATTTGAACGGTACTCGTCTGGCTCCGAAGCAGCATCGCATCGCGGTCCGTCGGGTTGTGCATCTGCTTGCTGGCGGTCGCCAAATAGAAATTGTCCAGCGGATCGCGAGCTGGATGGTCCTCGGGAATATTGAGGGCCATGAAGTTATGCCAAGTGTCTTCGATCTCAGGGCCTTCGGTGATACTGAACCCCAATCGGCCCATGATGTCCTTGAGATGCTCGATCGTCTGCGTGATCGGATGAAGCTGGCCCAAGACTGGCCGAATGCCAGGCAGAGTCGGGTCGACGAGTTGCTCGTTAGAAACTTTCTGCGAACCACCACCAAGACGCTCGGAAGCGGATTCGAGAGCTGATTGAATAGCGTCACGGACTTCATTGAAACGCTTGCCTGCTGCTGGGCGATGCTCCGATTCGATCGCTCCCATCAACTTTTGAACAGTTTTGATCGCACCGTTTTTGGCGCCGACGAACTTAACTCGCAGCTCTTCCAAATGCTCGGCAGATGCAACCGAGTCTAGCGACTGTTTGGCTTCGTTAAGCAGCCCGTCGAGCGAGTCGACAAAATTCTGAAGGGACATTGTAGGTTCTCTGACTCTGTTGTCACACGGACTCGTTTGTCACTCTATGCAACGAGCCCACGACTACTAAAGTCGCGGGCTCGTTATAATGTAGCAGGCACATTCCATGTGCCGGCCGCCTAAACGTTGGGTTCCTAAACGTCGGAGAGTGTCTGCTGTTTGGCTACGGCACGCGGAGCGTGCCTGCTACCCTGGCTGGTCTCCAAACTACGCAGCAGCTTTGGCTGCGATTGCTTTCTTAACCGCGGCGACAACGACACCGAAACCAGCTGCATCGTTTACCGCCATTTCAGCAAGTTGCTTTCGGTCGACTTCGATCTTGGCTAAAACGAGACCATGAATGAATTCGCTGTATCGCAAACCATGCATACGGGAAGCGGCGTTGACGCGGATGATCCAGAGGCGTCGGAAATCGCGTCGCTTGCGACGTCGATCTCGATATGCAAACCGTCCAGCACGTACTAGATTTTCTTTGGCTGTTCGGTAGAGACGACGGCGTCCGCCGACGTAACCCTCAGCTCGTTGAAATAATCTTCGCTTGGCCTGCCGACGAGCTGAGCCTTTTCTTGTTCTCATGTCTAAACAATCTTCGATTCAAATGGCGTTTCAGGTCATCGCAAAGGGCTGCCGATTAAGCAGCAACGGCCCGTAAATTTTGGACTTCGCGACAGTTGTTACCCAAACGCCTGGTGATAAAAATGGGCCAGGTGTTTCAGTCAGCTTTAGTAGCTATAGCCACGCAAAGCGTCATGTACAGCTCGCTGGAAGTTAGGTTCCAGGACTTTGGTGCCACGCAATTGTCGAATCTTCTTCGCCGATTTGCTGATAGCTAGGTGGCTCGTGCCCGCTTTGCGGTGCTTCACCTTGCCGCTCGCAGTGAGTCGGAATCGCTTCTTGGTGGACTTGTGAGTCTTTAGTTTGGACATTGCAGCACTAAGGCATTCTAAAAAGTCGGGGTATAAGCAACGTTAATAACGACGTCCATCGTCGTCACTCTCGGTACGGTTCCGAAAATCAGGGGGAGGCAAGTTTAACGGTCGCACCCGATTCGTCCAAGTCTAAATCGGACGTTAATTCTCCAAATCCTTAGGTCGAAGTTGCCCGATTGCGATTCAGACACAAAAAGCACTGGAATTATTCAAGTAGCGATCGTGTTTGGTGGATCGAACATCGGAAGCCACCCTCCCTCGGGGAGGGTCGGGCCTTCGGCCCGGGGAGGGTAAACTGACTTGTGCTATAACTGTTGGCACTTCACCCTCCCTTCGTTGCGCTCGCCCCAGGTCTTCGAAAGCAATAATCAACTTTTGTAGTTTGGGACCTTTGTCACGAACGAATGACCGGACGGATCAAATTAGCGGACGGGACAATGGTCCCATCCTACGGAAAAATGCAGTCCTAGCGGGAGAGTGTCTCAAACGGTCACAGGTACTTTTCAATGCAAACGCCCACACCTAATAAACGATTTCAGTTCTCCATCAGAAAGCTACTTCTAACAACGGTACTTGTTGCATTATTCTGCTTTAATTGCTCCGCAACCAGAGACGCGATCCGGTTGGCCAACGAGAATGCAGCTTTGCGGAAAAAGCTTGGTTATGTTTCGATTGAAGATACCACCAAGATTCAATGCGTTCAGTTAGATTCTCGTTGGCACGGTCACTGGGTTTGGAGAATCTATGTTCCTGCTGGCAAGTTCAACTTGAATACCCGAATTCGCGAAGATGAGTCGGGCCAAGACTCTACCGTTTCTATTCCTATCGACGGCCCTCGCGAGTTTACGTTTCAGCTCATCGCAACCAAACATCCGAAAGGGGACTTAGGTTACGAAGGATGGATCGATGACGAAGGAAAACTTTTGGCCAATGGCTTTAAGGGCAGTCACCTTGATTACTTGCAGCACGATTTGGAAGTTACCCATTTGGGTGTCGATTATTCGTATCAAAAAGCAAAAGAAAACACGACCTTCTTCGATCTCTTTAACGTTCGGTTCTATTCCAAGGGAGAGTTAACTGAGGACGGTATCAAAGTTTGGATCAATGAATCAAGGTAGCGAAAGTCGTCAAGACTTTCGGCTTCGGAGCTAAACGACCGAAACTCTTGACGAGTTTCGCTACAAAGTACTTCGCAGCGTTGCATCTTTGGAGGAACAGCGATCAATAATCCCAGACTCTACTCTTCCTTGTTCTCCTGCCGCACCTTATCCAGCGAGTTCATGATAGAAATGGGACGCCTGATCTGCGGGTCGGATGCAGTTCCATTCACTTCAATTTGCCATAGCGCGGCTGCTTTGGAGCTGGAGAGCGGCCCGACCACTGTGCCCAATAGGCTGCGTCGTCCCACGTTCGCTAACAAGTCTAAGTGCAACTCGCGACGGAGGTTCACCCAACCTGAACCTCGCATCGAAACCAAATCGCCATCTAGCATAAGCTCGTGTATTGGCAAACGATCCCCATCAACCCCAAACTCGACATCGCCCGAATCAAAAGCTCCCTGACTTGGACTGACTGACAGCAATCGAAAGAGTCGAATCATCGCTGGTAGCTCGTATAAATTTGCGTCCCGTAGCCATGCTTTACCTTGTCCCTCTAACGAGGCCGTATTTGTCAAAGCACCCGTTAGATCACCATGCGATTTCAGTGACTTCTACCGGCTTTATGAACTTACCGGAATTCGGTTGCAGAGAAGTCGATGCGATACAACATTCCTTCGTAACCGACTAGATGCTATGGCACTTGGAACATGCTATACGATTCGAATCGAAAATCGCTTTGCCTTTGGCGGCGTCCCCTTCTTGAGTCAGAGCATACTTGGTGTAGTCCGCGATATCGACCTGCGCTTGGCAGTAAGCCGCTTCAAGGATAACGGCTTGAAAGAGAATCGCAAGTAACAGTCGTACGGAGAGAGCTTTCACAAAAATCCATCGCAGTCCAGATCGCGGAGTTGCAAGAGTATCGACAAAGGGGCATGAGACCGATGCCACTATTAGCGATATTGGCAGGGCGATTGCAGTTCCAGGCAGTTGCCCGCTTTATCTTAGATAGTATCCAAACGCCAGCTTGCATGTGCCACCCGGAGCAACCTAGCTAGGATCGAACACTAACTCCTGCCGAGCGATTGAGGACAATATTGAGGGCAATATTGAGGACAATCGCTTTACACTGATCTCAACTGTGAATCAGCCACTTCCACTAACACTTTCCCCATTGGTCCCTCGGCCAAGCGAGCGAAGGCGGCGGGGACTTGCTGAAAGGGGAATACGGAGTCGATGACAGGTCTTTGATTGATTTGGCCTAACATTGAAACGACCTGTTGCCAGGCCTCGCGATTTTCTTCGAGACTGTAGGTGCTCACTGCTACGCCGCGCATGAGCAACCGACGAAAAAAGAGACTCGCCGTGTTGAATTGGGGGACGGGACCGGCCAGCATTCCCACAAGACTCACGCAGCCATTCATCCCCAACGTATCGATCATCTTTGGCAAGAGGGCTCCACCGATATTGTCAACGATGAGATCGACCCGGCGTGATTGCAGAAGTTGCTTCAGCGTCTTCGGCCATTGAGGATCTTCAGGATTAAGCGTCCAAGTTGCACCAAGCCCCAAGAGCTTGGCCGCCTTCTCAGCACTGCGCGATAGCCCGATGACGGTCTGCCCCATCGCACTTGCCAGCTGAGTCGCAGCGACTCCTACGCCACCGGATGCACCGCTTATCAAAACGACGCTATTTCTGGGAGAGTCAAACTGAGTCAACGCTTGGTATGCGGTCACGTAAACAAGCGCCGCGCAAGCAGCTTGTGGGTCCGTCCAGCCCGCCGGAATACGCTCCAAGCATTCGGCTGGAACCGTGACTTGTTGAGCAAGCGTTCCAAGTTGCGATACACCTGCTTCGCCGCGCAGCAACAGCGCTTTGTCGCCCAGTTTCCAATCGCCAGCCCCTTTACCAACCTGTGAGACGATACCAACGGCATCGCGCCCGAGCACGTGCGGAAAACTGGGGCGCGCCGGATAAAGCCCTTCTGCCAAATACCGGTCAGCAGGATTAAGGGCTGCAAAAAGAACATCCAGCGTCACATTACCTTCGCCGGGATGCCGAGTCTCGATCGAGTCCCATCGAAGATGATCGATGGCTCCAATTTCAGGAAGTAGCCAAGCTTGCACGACGCGTATCTCATTTTGATTGTTGTTAAAGAACTTCTGCGGAGACAAGCATCATAGGACTCGCGGTCCTAGGGAGCAACCTGCTTCTGTGTTTCACATTTGTCCACAGTTGTTGCTGCCCTGCACAATAACTTATATCCGGTCCAGCAATTTGTTTAGACTCATGTAACAAGTCTACAGACCAGATTCGCTAAGTATCGGCTCGGATTTTTCATTGAACTGTAGCAGCCAGACTTTTCGGTTGGGGTACGCTGTCGTGACTCGTTGGTTCAACTCCGTGGTTCCCCAGCGAACCCACAGGACCGGTGTGTTTTGAATGTCAGCGTCGTTGAAAACCCATTCCGAATGTACGTTGAAATTAGGGGGGTATCGAACGAAAACGATGTCTTGCTGCGGCTGGCTCTCAAGTTGACGGATGATTTCGACGCGTTTTTCTGCCCAACTGACTTCCCAGCCTTCGCTTCGTGAGCTTCGGGCGTAGGCAATGCTCAGCACGCCAAACGTATTCAACAAGAGAACGAAAACGAATGCGGCATACTCAAGTCGGATCGGCCGCCTTGAAATACGCAGCGATTGGCCAACGCGTTTGATGAACCCGCGTGAAACGGAGCAACCGATAAATATCGCGATTGGAATCAGAGGTGAGACATATTGTGGTACCGCCCACGGTATGCAGTTGATCACTAGGATTGCAATCAGTAACAGTCCAATCATTCCAATGAACCGTTGTCGTTCTGGGCGCAGTAACAGAACCCCTAAGGGAGCACAGGCCAGCATTTGGCCCCAATGATTGACCAAGAAAACCATCCGACAATGCAGCATCTCAAAGTAGCCGGGAAACGACGCAGTTCGATTGTAGGCGTTCATCGACCAGCCGCGATGAAACTCCACTTGTTCGGCGAAGCGATGGCCCATGGTTGGTTCATGCGGTTTCTGCCAAATCAAGACTGGCGCGACTCCGTATTGCGACTCATGCAATTGGTAAGGCAGTTGGGTCGCTTGGCCTGTAATCGAGCGATTGATAACCAGTTGACAGCATATGCCTGTGGCGAGAACAAGTGCACCAGGCATGGCTGCTTTCCAGAACCGTCGATCTATGTAGACATGTCGGCGAATGAGTGCGGGCAAGAAGTAAAGTCCTAGTAGTCCGCAAACCAAGCCACCTTCGAAGGGACGCGAAAACATGGTAATAACGCAACCCAAGCCAACCATTCCAGTAAGAGAACCTTCGTAATCTTTTTTCTTGCGTTCGCTCTCGGAAGGCTCGGAGCTAACGTAGCACGACGCGCAAGCTAGTGAATT
>JAPLNL010000069.1 GCA_026692905.1 Planctomycetota bacterium | reverse complement strand
TATACTCATTCCTTGTATTTCGTTCGAACTCGTACTCAGCCTGCAAGGCGGGCGATAGCCCCGGTTCTCGACGAATGTCGAGCAATTAGAAAACCGGGGTTAGCGCCCAACGGCTAAATGAGCAACTTACCTCGGCATGACACAAATAGCATCGCCGTGTCGTACGCTTAGGCTTTTCATTGCCGCATCCGTTAGGGAAACGCGATCACCACAAAGAACAACATCGCATTGAAGGGCGATAAAACGGGTCCGCGTTGTGGTGACAATGGCCGTGGAAACGCGCTGTCCCTCTACTCCTTCTTGATCGTCTGCTCGACCGCTTTCGTCTGATACAAACATGGTCCGTGTTGAGCGAATGGCTTCGATCTTTTCGGTGGCGCATTGAATTACGGGGCCACCATCGAATATGTCAATCTGGTCGGTTCGTTGAAACCCTTGCGATTCAAGCATGGCAAGGGCAGGCTTGGTTTGTTCATGCACGCGTCCTATCGCGGCAACGGCATCTTGAGGCAGTAGCTCGAGGTAGATCGGGTACTTGGGCATTAGATCCTCGATGAATTGCTTATCGATCATCGACAGGGAATCCGCCCTTGGAAAATCGATCTTGAAGAAGTGGGAACCGATTGCATCCCAGAATGGGCTTTTGCCATCAGGGGCTAAGTAGCCTCGCATTTCGGCGATCGTCTGCGTTGCAAAACGTTTTGGATGCCGAGCCATGTAAACAAACCTGGACATACTCAGCAATTTCCCGCAGCCTTGTCCGCGATACTCTGGCAAGAGAAATAGGCTGCCAATTTCCGTCGGACCATTGTGGATTTTAACCAGATGCAGTGCTTGGATTTCCTGGGTCTGTTTGAGAAGCTCAGAATACCTTGTCTCATTGATAATGCGGTAGGCATAAAATGGCTCATACCCGCCTGTCTTTGAAAAGATACAGGATGTGCCAATCAATCGCCCTGTTTCCAAATCTTGCATGACGAATACGTACGGCGCCCCCTCGGCCCTTTCCGTCAATCGTCGAAAGGCAAAGTGCGATCTCTCAACTCGATCGGCCAATTGCTCTTTGTCGATTTTGAGCGACGTCATTCCTGTGTTAGCTTGCCCGATCAAATCCCACAGCGCATCCAGGTCTTCCAACGCAACTTCGCGAACTATTACCATGCTCACACCTTCTATCGAGGCTGGATTTCGTCCCACTGTTTTGGAAGCGATGTTAACACACGATTCCCCGACTTGGTAACCAAAACGTCATCTTCAATCCGAACTCCCGCAACACCAGGGATGTAGATTCCAGGTTCGACGGTCACGACCATGTCCGCTTCTAACGGGCGTTCCTGGCCCTTTGCAAGCCGAACGGACTCATGGATCTGAAGACCGAACGAATGCCCTAAGGAATGGGTGAATCGTTTTCCAAAACCGGCCTTCTCAATGATACCACGAGCCGTTGCGTCCACCTCGCACATCATGACTCCTGGTCGGATGGCTCGAATCGCAGCTTCCTGTGCCGCGAGAACGGTTTGATAGATTTTTTGAAGTTTTGAATTCGGTTTGCCTGTGATAACCACGCGGGTGATGTCGCTCAAGTAGAGATTTTCCTTGGCTCCCCAATCGATCAAAACGAAGGCATCTTCCTCGATGCGTTTGGCGGAAGGACGGCCATGCGGCAACGCCGCTCGTGCTCCAACGCCGACGATGGATTTGAAAGCGCTCGCTGTTCCTCCCAGTTTCCGTATCGAGGAATCGAGGTTATCGGCCACCGTTTTTTCACTCATGTCTCCCGTCATCATGGTGCTAACCGAGACAAACGCTCGTTCGGCAATGGAGACGGCTCGTTCGATGGCTGCTATTTCAAGAGGGTCTTTGCGTTCTCGCAAGCGTTCGATGACTCCACTGCACGAGCCAAATTGGACACCTTTCACTTGGCTTGTCAGCTTTTCCCATTGGGCCAAAGTGATCGTTTGAGATTCGACGCATAACTCGTGAATTTTTTGGGCGCCGAACCACTGCGCAGTCGCATCGATCATCGAAATCGTGGCGCCACGAATGAAAACAGGATCGTGTGGACACTCCTCTTGCAACTGCTCTTCGTATCGAGCGTCGCTAAGTATCGTGACCGAATTTTGGCTCGCAAAGAGGAAGCTGTCCTCGCCAGTAAAGCCGGTCAAGTAGGTGACGTTGTGAGGGCAGGTCACAAGCAGATTCGGTATCTTTCGCTCTTTTAGTTCTCGAAAAAGCCGCTCGCGCCGTTTACTGAAGTCGGGTGTCACAATGGCCTCAACATTCGATTGGTGTAAGGATTCAAGGTAGAGAAATCTAGAGAAAGCATTTTTAGTTCATCGAGCAGAAACTAGCGAGAGCAGCAAACCAAACACGTCCGAACTTTTCGTCCGTCTCTTGTTTCCCTGGGCTTTGAACAAAGCTCATTGCAGGACTCCTCAACCAAAGAAAATCATTCCGTTCGGCTGCGATTAATGGATTTCGATCAGTTGGAGCGACTTTGACGATTGCTAAGAAAATAAGGTATCTGAACAGAGGAAAGCATGCACGCGATAGAGTCCTTTAGAAAATCTCTCAACATCGGAAGAAACGGCAATACTGCGACATTGATTTTGTTTTCGATTGGATTCTTCATTTCCGTACTCTTGCCAACAACAAATGGATTACTCATCACGTATTCTTCCAGCGACCATGGACTCGGCCTACCTTTGCCCAAACTAATTCGCAGATTTTATCATGAGTGCACTCATTTCCAATCCAACGGTCCGAAGCATTATCAAGGGTCTTTTGGTTTGGTCGCCACTTTGGATTTCAACAACGATCCTTTTCGGTGGAACTGGAGTGGCTTATGTTCTTTTTATTAAGCAAGACACTTACTTGGCCTCACAGGCTCTCCTCGTTCGCGATGAGGCGACGGGGGCGGTTATGCGACTCGGCCGATTTCAAAGCCAAACGGAGATGAAGGCAGCACAAGAAACCATCTTGGAAATGGCAAAAAGCCAAGCCGTCGTTCGAGATGCGTTAGTCGAAGTTGGGCCTGGAAATGGGCAGACGAGTTGGCTCGATTGGGACGATTACCCCTCGAAAGAATTAATCGAAGAAACGGCCAAGTCAGGGATCTTAGTCCACGCGCCGAAGGGAACTGAGTTCGGAGTAACCGAAGTCATCTACATGGACGTGAAAGCGAATTCGCAAGAAGAAGCTCTCGCATTGAACAAGGCACTTGCCGACTCCCTTGAATCACGCTTACAACAAGTCCGCAAGGCAAGAGCTGACGGGGTGCTTGCGGAATTGACACACGCACGAGATTCCGCACAACAGGAATTGGCAAACTCAACACACCGACTCCGCGACATGGAAAACGCGGCCGGCTCGGACCTCTCCGACCTACGCGGCATGACAGAAATGGTCCCGGGGGCTGCAACGTCCCGCGTCGAATTAGATCAGACCAAGAGCGAACTTCGTCAGGCGACCATCAATCGCGAAGCTCTTGTCGCCGACCGGGAAATGCTCATCCTTGCGACCAAAGACCCAACCTCGTTTATCGTAGCGCCAGGAGCTGTACTCAACTCCCAGCCAGGCTTGAAACGGCTGCGAGAAGGACTAGTGGACGCGCAGTTGAGCGGATCACAACTCGCTGGTAAGTTCACAGAGGATCACCCCTCAGTTGTGGCTTCATACTCAGCCCAAAGTTCGATTGTAAAACGCTTTGTGCAAGAACTAACGGCATCCATAGCCGGAGTGCAGTCCGACATCGCGCTCGTTGACGCCCGCATCGAGCGGCTTGAAAATCAGAAAAAGTCGGCCGAGGAACGGTTGGCTAAGTTAGCCGATAGCCGCTCCGCTTACGCCAATTTGTTGTCGGAGGTTAAGTCCAAGGTCAGTAACTTCGAAGCCGCAGAGCGTGCCTTGGCAGAGGTACGGGCAGCGAGAGACTCCTCTGTCTCTACAAGCCTTTTGACTCGTCTCGATGCGCCAATCGTTAGCGATCGTCCTGTAGGACCTGGCAAAACCATGATTTGCACGATGTGCACCTTCGCTGGTCTTGTCTTTGGGCTCGGCATTGTCTTTGTGGTGACCCCTATCGACGCCAGCCCAGTCTTCGGACGTCGCAGCCAAGATCGCGCACTGGGACGCCGTGACGCGGACGTTGTCAAACGAGCTGAGCCTTCAGGAGGCTCGCCGGTATCGACGTCCAAATCAGTTCCATCGCCCTCTGTCGGCAAGCGATCTGAAGCAGACCTGGATTCATTGGAGGGTCATCAGCCACTTATTAAGCCGCGACCAACGGAATCTTCGAAAAAACAGGAGGAAACAGCAGGCAATGACTTAGGGCAAAGCGAGAATCATGACGTGGATTCCGCATTTCAGGAATTGTCTCGATTGCAAGCCCGACGCCCCCGGTCATGTCAAATTGCGCAAACTTGAGCGATCTCCAGACTGCATGCCGTTTTCCAACGCGGCATAGAACCGTTAGCCAAATTCGATTTTAATGTTTTTCGTTTTGTCCGGCTCGGGCTGGTCCAGACCGGACACCGCTTTGGTGTTCTAAGGCGAGTGGCAGCATGAAAACTACCTTAGCACGACGCGCAAGCTAGTGAATTGGACAGTAAATTCACTAGCTTGCGCGTCGTGCTAGTGAATTGGACAGTAAATTCACTAGCTTGCGCGTCGTGCTAATGAATTGGACAGTAAATTCACTAGCTTGCGCGTCGTGCTAGGTATTCTGGAATCCGCCGCTCGCCTAAGGGCGAAGGGCCGAAGAATGGTCATGGACAATGACCCACTTGCCCTCGATACGCTTCCAAACGAGAGAGAAGTTTCCCCCCACTGGGGCCTCGCGTTCAAGATGCCACTTCCCGAGCATAAGCATCGCTTCGGAACCTAACTCTTGAGTCTCGAGGTCCGAGAACGTTAGTTTACCCATTGTCGATCGATCGGGATAATTTTCCTTATAGTTTTCGAAGGTTGCTTTCCAACCTCTCTTTGTCTTTCCGCCTGAACTAAATGTCAATCGCTCGTCGTTCCAATACGGACTCATGAACTCGGTTAAATCCCCTCGATTCCAGGCTCCAGATTGCTTTTGAACAACTTGAATCAATTCTTCTCCCGTCGAGCCTAACGTGGTTGCAAACGAGCGTTGCAAGAATATCAAAGCCACGAACGCGGATACGGTGGAGAGCAATACCAAGAGCGTTAGGGGCTTTCTTTTCGGTTCGACTTTCATTTTCGGCTCACGGCTTTTATCGGGGAATGAATCGTCTAAGAAAACTGGATCTCAAATGCGCGTTCCAGGGTGTTGCGTGCGAAACTCGACTCGAGCTTCCATTCCGAGATCTTCGAAAACGCATAGTCCGGAAGTCGGTCGCCAAAGATGGAACCTTTGCTTGGAACGGCATTTAACATCGCTCGTATTCCAGCCAGTTTTTCGCCATCGAACTCCCCGTCTAACGCATCGCCCGGAAAAAGGAGCCGATCAAAGCGCGGCGCACAAACGCCGCTTTTCGCCGACTGTATCAAATCTACGTGGACGACAATTGCACTCAAAATAGGATTCGTAAGCAACGCAATGACTCGCGCCTCATCGTTGACGCACCCCGTGTCCACAATCCGACCATTGAACCCAGCCTGACCATTGCTCACCATTCCAAAGTCGATATTGCGAAGTCGAAGCTGATCTGCAAACTGCTGTACCAACAGATCGGATGTCTCGGATTTGACAATGCCGATCAATTTGATGTGGCCATGCTGCCCCTCCGGAAACAGCATATTCATGATGGCGTCACCAACTTTTTGTGGCTTGCCATAAAGCGGTGAAACGTGAGGAGAAAGCGATGGGCCCGCGTTGACTTCGACGACAGCCCCTTTTTGCTCCAGGAGAGGACGGCTAATGTCCGTTGCTAGGACATCTAGGCCTGCAATGTCCAATCCGACGATACGGGCGGCGATAACCGCCTGTTCTGCTGTCTCGGGATGCACTTCGTCGGTGCAGTCTGTTGTCAGGTCGCCCGTGCGTCGCACGACAACCATTCGCCCGGCCTCCGGTATGGAGTCTACAGTAAGTCCTTGCTTGTTCAATTCAATGATGGCTGGTGCCGACAGCAATAGCGTCCCGAGCTGATCCGTATAAGCTTCACCTCGCCTCGGGTCAGAATTGACCACCGCAACCAGTTCGGTAATCGTAGAGATACCATCACCCACGACGCATTCACTATGCCCTTTCGCGGCCGCTACAAGCCGATTGCCAACGACGAGCAATCGATGATGCTGTCCCAATGCATACTGCTCGACCAAGATGTCGTCGGTCTCTCCCGCTTCGACTGCAAAGTCGTATGCCTTCAAGATTTCATCCTTGGTCGTCAACTCGATAGAAATCCCCCGCTGATGATTCGCGCTACAGGGTTTGACCACAACAGGGAAACCGATTTCAGTCGATGCAACCCAAGCATCCTCGGCGCTGCTGACCGCTCGCCCATGTGGGACCGGGACCCCGACTTGGCGTAGCAAACGCTTAGTCAAATCTTTGTCGCTTGCGATCGCTTCGGCAATGGCGCTCGTGGCATCTGTTTCGGCTGTCCAAATCCGTCGTTGATTCTTGCCCTCGCCCAATTGAACCAACGAACCACTATTGAGTCGAGTGTAAGGAATGTTGCGGCGACGAGCCGCACGCAATATCGCTCGAGAGCTTGGTCCTAGCCGCACATCATCCGCAAAATCGAACAACTCTCGAACTTTGACGCCGAGCGGGAATTCAAGTAGATGTCCGTTCGAATCCATCAGCTCCAACGCCAACGTAAAGCAACGTTCACTCAGGGACTGCTCCTCCATTTCCATCGCCAACACCGTCGCTTGAGCCGCAACGCTCTCCGACGTCGCCGGAGACGTCCCGATATCAGAACAAACCGTTCGCAGTTCGAGCCCATGACCTTGATCTCGTGTTGGAACTCCCGCCATGGCGGAAAGCCAGCGGGCACATGAAAGCCAGAGTTCACACTCGGATTTTGCACTTGGCAATTGTTCGACGATATTCGTCGCGTTCAGTACGCTTTGAGGGTGGCTCGTCGCGTATTGTTTGGCTTCCAGAAAAGGTCCCAACAAGTCTGCAATCCGCTTTGCCGATACAGACCAATCCGAATTCGAGGGATTGCCGTAGTGGACTTCGAGCATGGCCAAAGAAGACCATCGATTGGGACCGCGAAGGCCAACAAATTGATACGATCGCATCAGGTAGGACGGAAGGGGCGGATGTAGTAGCGTTTAGTTATAAAACAACGTCACCCAATTCTGGCGAGGTTGTTCAACAAGTCGCCAGTGTACCTGAAATCCAACTACTTGAGGGTAGCCACCGGGCGAAATCCCACGGACTGGTCATCCGCTGATGTTTTGGTAGATGTCACAGGAAGCTTGGTTTCAACGCCGGAAGCCAATTGGATGTTACTGCGCCCTAGTTGCTTGGATTCAATCGCGACAGCGGTCACGGCGTAGTCGCGGTCTTCGAGAGTGCGAATGCGTCCAACCAATTTGGTACTTTCAGGCGTCAGTTGGCCTGCTCGCTCCATAGCTGTTCGATCATCTGGGTCCAACAGTGTTGGGTTCCATCGCGGCTTGGTATCAAAATCGTCCGGAGCACTCAGCGGCTTCATCCCATAGTTGACTCGAGGAGGAAGCGTTTCCGGTATTTCCGGAGCAGCGACTGAGGCACGCGTAGCGCCAGCATCCGCTGCCATCGTTTCGCGAGGCTTTGCGAACAACTCGGAACTCTTCCATTGCGCCGTTGAGTCTTTGTTCATTGAGTCTTTGTTCGTTGACTCCGCGGCAACCACCGAATTGTCTTGAGCTTTGAAAGAACTCTCAATCGGTTTTGACGCCGGATTGCCATTGAGCGCATTGTTGGCAGGTGGGGCACTTGCTTGACTTACACTTGGTAGCGCTGGTCTTCGATTTGCTTCCGGGTCAGTGCTGTTCGTACCAGGCGGCATGATTTGGCCGTTGGGCAACACGGGTGGGGTTCCGGCCGGATTGTAGGGAGTGCTGTACGGCGTGATAACAGGGTTGTAGCTGGCTCCTGAACTGTAACCTGAACCTGGATTCACGGGTTGCGAAAGACCAAAGGTTCCTGAGGTCGGATTCGGAACTGCGGTATAGACGGGAGTACCAACGGCAGTGACCGTTGCGCCAGGAATACTGGGTGGCGTCTGCTGGTTGGGGTAAGAAGGAGCAGTTGATTGCGGCGAGTAGAAGCCGTTCGGTTGAGCTGCCGCGGAAGGCACCCAAGCCGCAGTCGGCATTACGCCTGAGCCGATAGGTTGATTGGCCGCCGCATTGTACGGCAATGCAGAGACGCCGCTCGAGTACGCTGGGTTTCCAATCACTTGGCCGCTAAAGTTTTGACCATTGTAATACGCCGCCTGCTGGCTGGAATAAGGCTGAGCAACATAAGGTTGGCCCGAAACTACTGGATTGTATTGCATCGTTTTCAACGGCAACGAGCTTGCAGGCATTCCGCTCGAGACGCCAACACCCGTTGGCGACAAGGCACTTGATGGATACACCGGCATGCCCGTGCTTGGAATACTTTGAACTGGAGCTACCGCTGGACCGTACATGGCTGTGGTTGCTAAGCCGGTCGGATTGTAACCAGGCCCTGTGATAGACGGCCACCGGTTGGCTTGCGATCCATAGTCGCCGAGCAAAGGACGAGGAGCAATGACGGGTTGCCTTTGCGCTTGGTACTGATACGACGTACAAGGCTGTAGGCTTGTTACCGTAGTGCCATATCTCGGATCGAAAGCCGTCACCGGGCGATAATACGTTACGGGAGTTCGAGCCCATTGAGTGTCATAGGCAGCCGTTGGCAACTGCCCAGCTACGGTTTGCGGAAAACCGGGGGCAATCGAAGGGGCGTTGTAGGTCGGCGGCGAAACGTAGCTGCCATAGCCAGCAACTTGAGGTGCTTTCAAATTCGAATACGCTGGCGGGACATAGGCGGCCTGTCCATATGCGCCAGGAGAGTAAGCTGCGACTTGCCCATTTACGGGTACCGGTGTGCCAACCGGATAAGCAGGCTGCGGAACCCCGAACCACGAGTCTAACCACTGTCCCGCGCAGCTAGGCTGCGCACTCAACGCCGAAGCAAAACAAGCGGCGGTTGCGGCGATCAAAAGATGCTTGGGAACGAACTTCATGGCGTACATTTCCTGATGGGACTTGAGGAAGGCACAATGTCGTTGTCAAAACAATGTTGTTGTCAAAATGGAAACGCAAACAAGTGTGCTCTAATGAGATGCCATACCCCCGTCCTAGGTCAACAAAAACAGCAGTCTATTTTTTCGATTCGACAAAGAACGTTCCGGATAGGATCCACTTGTGTCAGCCGTAACGATTGCAACGACACGAGAAAGGACAAGTCAACTTCAATCGAAATCAGGATTCTGTCTCGCAAATACCGAACGGACAGATAGTGATATCGGTTAAATCGAAACGCAAGACCGGCTCGTATTTTGTCAAGCTAGCCTGCAAACGGATTGCCGTTTACACCCAGCTCCAGATTTCCCAAAACCCCTATCTGCCGCAGCTTAGCCGGGCGGCATATTTTGACATACCTACCCCGACTCCCAACCTAATAAATACCTAGCGCGACGCGCAAGCTAGTGATTACCTAGCACGACGCGCAAGCTAGTGAATACCTAGCACGACGCGCAAGCTAGTGAATACCTAGCACGACGCGCAAGCTAGTGAATACCTAGCACGACGCGCAAGCTAGTGATTACCTAGCACGACGCGCAAGCTAGTGATTACCTAGCACGACGCGCAAGCTAGTGATTACCTAGCACGACGCGCAAGCTAGTGAATCAAC
>JAPLNL010000068.1 GCA_026692905.1 Planctomycetota bacterium | reverse complement strand
GCGCGTCGTGCTAAGGTAGTCTCGCTGCTGCCGCTGGGTTAGAAGGTATCCGTGCTCGTAAATCGTGTCAAGTTGTTAGCCCTGAGTGTGTCGCTCTCGCGACGTGGTGACTTTCGATCGAAATCCCCGACCGATAGGCCGGTTCTTCTCTCGAACGGGGTACAATGGGCTGGAATTCTGGCGTAACATTCATGCCTTCGCCAAAAAAACGCGAGGTTGTAAGCCGCCCAGCGAAGTCCATTCAGCACTTGTCAACGCCGATGCCAGCACAGCCTACGCCTCCCAAATCATCAACTCAATCCATTGCAAACCAAGACGTTTTCCCAAAAATCGCAGTGGTTGGCGCAGGTATCAGCGGATTGGCGGTCGCTTGGTATCTCGAACGATTGTTGCCAACAGCGCAAATCGACGTCTTTGAGTCGGCCGACAAAATTGGCGGCGTTATCCAAACCTCCATTGACGACCCATTTCTGGCGGAGTTGGGGGCAGACAATTTTGCGACCCTCGTTCCAGACGCTTTGCGGATGGTCGAAGAAATGGGAATTCGCGATGAATTCACAGGTCCAAATGCGGACCACCGAATGGCTCAGGTGGTCCGAAATGGAAAAGTTCTTCCGATCCCCAACGGGTTCTCGTTGATGCAACCTACGCGTTTGTCTGCGGTTTTGACAACGCCAATCTTGTCCCTTACCGGTCGCACGCGACTGCTTGCGGAATTTTGCATTAAGCAGCGAAAGAGCGAAGCGGACGAAAGTGTGGAGTCGTTTGCCGTTCGACGACTTGGCCGAGAGTGCTTTGAACGCCTTGTGGAGCCGATCGTCGGTGGCATCTTTACGGCTCGCGCAGAAACCCTGAGCATGCAAGCTGCCATGCCGCAGTTTGTCGCCATGGAAAAAGAATTCGGCGGACTCATTCGAGGCGCAATGGCAAAACGAAAAAGCCAGAGCCGATCCGAACGCTCCGCGCGTCAAGCGACAGGTGCGCGTTATGACCAGTTTCTCGCTCCCAAGCAAGGGATGAGCTGGTGGCTGAATCGCATTGCTCATTCGCTTCGCAATCCCATCAAAATGGAAACACGTGTTGTTGGTTTGCATAAGTATCCTGACGGCCGGTGGTCATTGCAGATCAAGAGCTCGGGGAACGGCTCCAACGCTTCGGACGCGTGCGAAACAAGGAATGGATACCAAGCGGTCTGCTTGGCGTTGCCGAGTCCTCGCTCAGCGAAGTTATTAAAAGCGTCACACCCCGGCCTTTCTGAACGATTAGAGCGCATTCCCTACGCATCTTCGGCCGTGGCTCTGCTCGCGATCCAGCGCAATGAGATTCGCCCCGAAGCGTTTTGCTTTGGTGTCGTGGTCCCCAAAATGGAGCATCGCGACTGCTTGGCCATCAGCCTCTCAAGCGAAAAATACCCTGGTCGGTGCCCGGATGGTCTGGTCTTAGTGCGAGTCTTTATGGGGGGAGCGATTCGCCCCGAACTAATGGACAAGACCGACGACGAACTACTGGCCATCGCCCGAAAGGAAGTGAAAGAGCTTCTCGGGGCAAGCAGTTTACCACGATGGCAATCGATTGTCCGATGGAACGAAGCCATGCCGCAATACTTGGTCGGGCACACGCAACTGGTCGCTTCGATTCGCCAATCGCTAGACGAAGATCCGTCGCTTCGATTGGTCGGAAATGCGTTCGATGGCGTTGGAATCCCTCAGTGCATTCGGCTTGCACGGCAAACAGCGGAGCATTTTGCGGCTTGGGTGCATTAGCACGACGCGCCAGCTAGTGAACCTGTGTTGACCTAGCACGACGCGCCAGCTAGTGAACCTGTGTTGACCTAGCACGACGCGCCAGCTAGTGAATTGCGTTTCGCATCAGCACGACGCGCCAGCTAGTGAACCTGTGTTTCTTCGAATGTGATTCTGGCTCGATTGAACTTCCGCCTTGAATGACGCCCCCAAACAACTTTGCGTGTCGTGCCGGACTGTTCACTAGCTTGCGCGTCGTGCTACAAGCGGTTCACTAGCTTGCGCGTCGTGCTACAAGCGGTTCACTAGCTTGCGCGTCGTGCTATTGCGCTTCTAACGTGTACTGGATGGCTGCGGCTAACCCTTCTTCGTTTTCAATTTCCTCGATATATCCGCCTTCGGTCCACCAGTTCTTTTTTGCTTGTTTGGTTTTCAGCTGGGATTTGAGGTTTCGAGTACACCAAGCTTTAAATTGGTCTCGAACGGTTTCGCCATCATAATCAAGTGCAGTGACGACTACGTGCACATGATTGGTCCGGCAGTTTTGCGCCCATAAGTGCCAACCTCGAATCTCACAGTGCTTTACGATCGTATCCTCAACGGCTTGCTGTTGCCGTTCGGATAATAAGACAGCTTCTTCAGTCATGATTGACCGAGCGTGAACCGCAATTTTTGAATTCGGTGGCTTCCAGCCACGGCGCCAGTCAGTCCACCCTCGGTCGTCCCCGGGAAGCCAAGTACCATAACTGGTCCAGGTTATGAAATACGAAATGATTTCCGCCATAATTCCCCCGAGCAATTCCCCTAGCACGACGCGCCAGCTAGTGAACCTGTGTTGACCTAGCACGACGCGCCAGCTAGTGAACCCTGTTGACCTAGCACGACGCGCCAGCTAGTGAACCCTGTTGACCTAGCACGACGCGCCAGCTAGTGAACCCTGTGTTGAAACTGTTCAAATGTTTTGAAAATGCGATAGCTCCATTGTAATAGTCGCGAATGTCAGATCGAAAGTCCCCGAACGTGAAAATTACACGTCGCTCTGCCGGGCGGTTCACTAGCTTGCGCGTCGTGCTAGGGCGCTCTGCCGGGCAGTTCACTAGCTTGCGCGTCGTGCTAGGGCGCTCTGCCGGGCGGTTCACTAGCTTGCGCGTGGTGCTATACCCTAATTTGTTTGGAAAAGGGGGGGAAAGTTCGGGAAAGATGTTTGTTTGCTGGTCCGCCTTTGCGATATACTTGTAAGCTTGGACCCGACCGAACAGGTCTGTCACCCCTAATTCCAACTCTTCTCAAAACACTCTGCTTTTTGCTGGAGACTATTCCATGGACCAGCCAATGCGCGAATTTACCGACCTCATGCTCACGCGAGGTGTTATCTCCCTCGACCAGCTCTCCGAGGCCAAACTCATCTCGAAAAAAGAAGATAAGCAAGTCGGCCAAATCTTGGTCCGACTCGGCTACGCGTCAGGGGAAGAAGTCGCCCAGGCAATCGCGGAATTTTACAAGTTTGAATACGTAGACCTCTCCACCATCCGGATCCCAGACAATGTGATCCAACTGGTTCCAGAATCGGTCGCGCGAGAAAACAAAATCATCCCCGTCTCCGACGAAGATGAGACAATCAAAGTCCTCGTCTCCGACCCATTTGATATCGAGACCATCGAAAAACTACGTTTCATCCTTAACCGAAAGGTGGAAACGGCATTAGCCAGCCAGGAACAAATCCAAGAGGCTATTAATAAATATTATGGCCAGGTCGAGGGCGAGTCCGCTGACTCGATGCTGCAAGAGTTCACCGACACACAGATTGACTTCACGGAAACAGAAGAGGACAAGGCTCAGGCGGAAGAGGGGGCGGACGAAAACAGCGCTCCAGTGGTTCGCCTAGTTCAGTACATGATCCAGGAAGCCGTGCAGCTGCGCGCCTCGGATATCCACGTTGAGCCATTCGAGGATCGAGTTCGAATCCGATATCGAATTGACGGCACTTTGGTGGAACGCGACAGCCCCCCCCGACGGCTGCTGGGAGCCATCCTGTCCCGTATCAAAATTCTAGCCAAAATGGACATCGCCGAGCGCCGACGCCCCCAAGACGGACGTATCACAATCACCGTTGGGGAAAAGGAACTGGATCTCCGAGTCAGCGTTATTCCAACCAACCACGGACAGTCGACTGTTATGCGACTGCTTGATAAAGACAACATCAAGGTCGGGGTCAAGCAACTCGGTTTGGGTGATCGAGACTTCAAGGTCTTCACTGGTTTGATCAAACGACCCAACGGCATCCTCTTGGTCACGGGGCCGACAGGGTCCGGAAAGACCACCACTCTGTACGCAGCATTGAATGCACTGAACCGACCCGACCGGAAGATTATCACCGCCGAAGACCCCGTCGAATACTACTTGCCAGGGATCAACCAAGTGGAAGTTCGACACAACATCGGACTCGACTTCGCACGCATTATTCGAGCAATGTTGCGACAAGCACCGAATATTATTCTGGTGGGGGAAATGCGGGATACTGAAACGGCTCAGATGGGTATCCAGGCTAGTCTGACTGGACACTTGGTATTTAGTACGCTACACACGAACGATGCGCCCAGTGCTGTCACTCGAATGACGGACATGGGAGTGCCGGGTTACATGGTCGCGAGCAGCGTGATCGCCGTTATGGCACAGCGGTTGGTTCGCAAGATTTGCACCCGCTGCAAGAATCCGGTCACCCTGAGCGAAGCGGTTTTGGCCGATGCCGGCATCCCTAACGAGGTCGTACCGTTCGCTAAATTCTCCAAGGGAAAGGGCTGCCCTTACTGCCAGAAGAAGGCCTACCGAGGTCGAATCGGCATCTACGAATTGATGGTCGTAAACGGCAAATTGCGCGAGATGATGTTCTCGGGCCAGTCGTCCGCAGTGCTTCGAACAGAAGCGATAAGAGCTGGTATGACAACACTTTACTGCGACGGACTTCGCAAAGTTATCAATGGAATCACCACCATGGACGAAGTCTACAAAACGGCCAAAAAAACCGAACAAGAACACATCGCTATCGAGAAAGTGATCAAGGAAGTACTCGGTTAGACCAGGTTCTCTAGCGTGCCGGTCCCAGGTGTTTAGCGACGCTGAGCCTCGGGGGTAGTGCGTTCCCAGGCAGAGCCTGGGAACGAGTCGCACGAGCTTTGGGCCGCGACAGCAATTCGCCTTAAGGGAAATTCGCCGCCGTTCTTTACACGCAGGGCGGTTCCCCCTTGCTTGCGGTTTTTCCATAAACCATTCGAATTAATGCTACAAAGATTTTTTCCAACGGGAGCGTTGACTACAATCTTTCTGGCACGAGAACGGTTTTGTGTTTCGAAGTGTCCTCCTTTTGATCTCATCTGAATAATTAAACTATGGCAACAGTCTTAATCGACAAACTTCTTCAGGCGTGCGTTAAGCAAGGGGCTAGCGACATTCACATTGTGGTTGGCCAACCGCCCGTTTTTCGATTGCATGGTCGGATGCGAAAGCTCGAGACCAAGGTGCTGGAGGCGGACGACACGGTCCAGTTGATGAAGAGTATTGCCCCAGAGCGATGCCAGCGGGAGCTGCAGGAATCTGGCAGTTCTGACTTTGGGTTTGCGTTCGGGACATTGGCTCGGTTCCGCGTCTCGATTTTCAAGCAACGCGGTTTCATTTCGATGGTGTTGCGTCAGATTCCAACGGACAAGCTGACGCCGGAGCAGTTGGGGTTGCCGGAGTCGGTAATCAAATTGTGTTTGCGTCCTCGCGGGCTGGTCCTGGTAACTGGGCCGACAGGTTCTGGAAAAAGTACAACCCTGGCGAGTTTGATCAACTTCATCAATGAAGGTCACGATCACCACATTATTACGATCGAGGATCCGATCGAGTTTTATCATGAGCACAAAAAGTCGACGATCAACCAGCGCGAAGTTGGCGTGGATGTTCCGAGTTTTTCCGAAGCGATTCGACGGGCTTTGCGGCAAGACCCAGATTGTATTCTGGTCGGCGAGATGCGGGATTTGGAAACCATTTCGGCAGCCATCAGTGCGGCGGAAACCGGGCACATTGTGTTCGGTACGCTGCACACGAACAGTGCGATGGGTACGGTCAACCGTTTGATCGACGCGTTCCCGGGTAACCTGCAGGATCAAATTCGAACTCAGCTTTCGACGAGTTTGCTGGGGGTTGTGGCGCAGACGCTCATTCCAAAGATCGGCGGTGGACGAGTGGCCGCTTACGAGGTTTTGATTGTGACCTCGGGTATCGCCAATTTGATTCGCGAAAACAAGACGTTCCGAATTGGGTCGGCGATTCAGACCGGTTCCAAGTTCGGAATGAAGTTGATGGACGATGCGCTCTTCGACCATTGGAAGGAAGGGCGTGTGACCGTCGAGGATATTTTATCGAAAGCTCACCGTCCTGATGAGCTTGCGAAACGGATTGTAAATTCGAGACACGGAGTTGTTGACGACCAGGAAGGCGAAGAAGCGGAAGAGCATTGAGAAAGAATAAAGTTACCCTCCCTCAAAGTTACCCTCCCTCTGGGAGGGTCGGCCAGAGGCCGGGGAGGGTGCACTGAATTGTGCAATTGCGATGGGCACTTTACCCTCCCCTCGCTTCGCTCGACCCTCCCAGAAGGAGGGTGACACATAAAACGCCCAAGCACATAAAACGCCCAAGCACATAAAACGCCCAAGCAGAAAAAACGCCCAAGCAACACCAAAGTTGAAACCAGGAATTGAAGCATGAGTACACGACGCATCGGCCAGATTTTTGTTGACATGGGTTTCATTACCGATGAACAACTGGTATTGCTGCTGGAAGAACAGCAGCAACAGCCTGGTGCATTGTTGGGTAAATTGGCCGAAGACATGACGCTCATCACCGACGAGCAGTTGGCTCAGGCGCTCGGCGAACAGATGAGCATGAAGGTCGTGTCGTTAGGCGATGCGCCGATCTCGCCTGACTTGTTGGAAAAGCTGACCGAGACCATGGCCCAGCTCTATCGCGTGATTCCGGTGAAGTACGACGGACACAGGTTGACGGTGGCGACATGCGACCCGCAAAACTTGAGCATCCAAGATGAGTTGCGAACGTTTCTTGGTTTTGAGATTGAGATGGTGATCGCCACCGAACGCGAAATCAAAGCCTCGATCGAACGGTTTTATTCGTCCGAGAGTTTGAGCGTCGAGAAGATTGTTAAGGAGTTGGCTGAGGATACCGAACTCTTCAAGGCTGCGACCAGTCTGTTGCAGGGCGAGAAGTTTAGCCTAGACGGTGCAGAGGCTTTGGCGGACAGTGCGCCGGTTCGCAAACTGCTCAATCTGGTTTTGCTCTTGGCGATCAAGGATCACGCGAGCGACATTCACTTCGAGCCCTTTGAAGACGAGTTTCGAATTCGAATCAAGGCGGAAGGGGTTCTCTATGAAATGGTTCCTCCGCCTCGACACTTGGCCTTCGCAATCACCACGCGAATCAAGGTTATGGCAAATCTGGACATCGCAGAACGACGGTTGCCTCAGGACGGTCGAATTGAGTTGATGGTGGGTGGTCACCAAGTCGACTTGCGAGTGAGCGTCTTGCCAACCATGTTTGGTGAGAGCGTGGTTATGCGGATCTTGGACCGATCGGTGGTCTCGCTGTCGCTCACGAAAGTGGGAATGGATGAGACGACAATGTCTCAATTCCGCAACGTCATGAAGCGTCCGAACGGCATCGTGCTCGTGACGGGTCCGACGGGTTCGGGCAAGACGACCACGTTGTACTCGGCCCTCTCGGAAATGAACGAGATTTCGGAAAAACTGGTGACCACCGAAGATCCTGTCGAGTACGACATCGACGGTATTGTTCAGATCCCGATCGACCATGACATCGGTGTTACCTTTGCGTCTTGCTTGCGAGCGATTTTGCGACAGGACCCGGACATCATTTTGGTGGGTGAGATTCGAGACTTGGAGACAGCGGAGATTGCGGTTCAAGCGTCGTTGACGGGGCACTTGGTGTTTAGCACCCTGCACACCAATGACGCCCCGAGCACGATCACGCGTATGAAGGACATGGGAATCCCGACCTTCTTGATCACAGCGACGGTGGAAGCGATCCTGGCGCAGCGACTTGTTCGACGCATCTGCACCAAGTGCCGGGAGGAGTCCGATCCACCGATGGAGATTTTGTACGATCTTGGTCTCACCGAAGAGACACGAGGTAACTACAAATTTTATCGCGGCAAAGGCTGCGACAATTGCAACAACACGGGCTACAAGGGCCGTATTGGATTGTTTGAACTGATGATCATGAACGACGACCTTCGGGACATGATTATGCAAAACGCGACTTCGGATGAGTTGCGAGCCAAAGCGGTTGGATACGGAATGATCACGCTTCGCGATTACGGCAAGCAGTTCGTGTTCGACGGCTTCACAACAGCAGAAGAGATCGTGCGGGAAACCGTGCTCGATCACTAGTGGAGGCTAAAGGCTTAAGGCTAAAGACTAAAGGTTAGTCGCACTTACGCCTTACGCCTTACACCTTACACCTTACACCTTTTTTACGACTGACACCTTAAGCCTTAAGCCTTTAGCCTTTAGTCTAATCTTCCCGAGGACCTCCCATTATGCCTGTATACCAATTCGAAGCCATGGATCGCACCGGTCAAGAAATCCGGGACGTCATTGACGCGGCGTCGGAAGAGGAGGCACAGAATACTATCCGGCAGATGGGTTACTTCGTAACCAAGCTGTCGCTCAAGAAAGGTGTTCAGGCCAAAGCGGTCGGCGTAAAGCGCAAGCGTCCGTTTGCGTTTGGTGGTGCCAAGACCAAACATATCTGCACGTTTACGCGTCAGCTGTCGATTCTTCAGGATGCAGGTCTACCGATCCTGCGTTCGTTGAAGATTTTGGAAAACAATCAAAAGCCGGGCAAGCTCAAGAATGCGCTGATGGATGTTTGCGATGAGATCGAGACCGGCTCGACCCTTTCGGAGTCGATGTCCAAGTGCCCGAAGGTTTTCAGTCGTCTTTACGTCAACATGGTAAAGGCGGGTGAAGCGGGCGGTGCGTTGGAAACCATTCTGCAACGTCTCTCGGAGTTCTTGGAGCGGTCGGAATCGCTGAAGCGAAAGGTCAAGGGAGCGATGATCTACCCGGTTGCGGTCGTGATGGTAGCGATTGCGATTTTGGCAGGGATCATGTTCTTCATCGTTCCGACGTTTAAGAAAATGTTCGACGAGTTTGAATTGAAGCTGCCAGCTGCGACCCAGTTGTTGATGGCGATGAGCGAGTACGTGGTCAGTTATTACTGGTTGATGTTCTTGCTGCCGATATGCTGTTGGCTGGTGGGGAAGATTATCCGGAAGTTCAAACATGGGCGGATGGGGTACGACCAGTTTATCATAAAAATACCGCTCTTCGGCGGCCTCGTTGAGAAGAACATTTTGGCTCGAACGACGCGTACGCTGGGGACGCTGATCACGTCGGGGGTGCCGATCCTCGAGGCGCTCAATATCACACGTGAGACGTCGGGCAATGCGATGTTCGAGCGGATCTTCACCAAGGTGACGGAGGCGATTCGAGAGGGTGAGGTCATATCGAAGCCGATGAAAGAGAATTCGGTTCCTGGATTCCACCCATTGGCTCTGTTTTACTGGGCTTGGACCGGTGCGTTCCCTGGGATCATGATCATGTCGGTCGCGTTGACATCGGGACGCGGGGTCAACACGAAAAAGGACGCATCGGGTAAAGTTGTCGCACAAGCCGTGAAAAAGGGTGCTAAGCCTGACGACGGCGGCGCGCTGATCACGGTGGGCCTCGGTGCGATTTTGATTGGGGTCGTTGTGGCGTGCTTGCTGTACATGCTCAAGATGAATTCGCGGGTTATGGATGACTTGGTGGTCAACATGATCGACGTGGGTGAAGAGACGGGCGAGCTCGACACGATGCTTTATAAGATTGCGGACAACTACGACGAAGAAGTGAGCGTGATGACGGAGGGTTTGACGAAGCTGATCGAACCGATGTTGATTGTGTTCCTTGGGGTCGCGGTCGGTTTCATCGTGATCTCGTTGTTCATGCCGCTGATCTCGCTGATCACCAGCTTGAGCGGTTAAAAAACGTGAGCCGACGGGCGCTAGCCCCGGTTTTAGCACAAACAACCACCGCTGACGCGGTGTGAACTGCATCGGATGCAAGCGGGCCGGTGCGTAACAATCCGGTGCAAGCCGGCCTAAACTGTCCGAAAACCCTTTCGTGACTTTAGACATTTAACCAAAATAGCCAACGCGCAAAGAGCCAGTTTCAAAAGCCAATTGTGGAGGATGAGCAAATGAATCAATCAGTTTCGACTTGGATACGAATGAATACTGGCAAGAGAATCAAGACTAGCCGAGCAAAGCACGGTTTCACGCTGGTGGAGCTGCTGGTGGTGATTTCGATTATTGGATTGTTGGTCGGACTTTTAGTGCCGGCGGTAATGAGTGTTACTGCGAGATTCAATCGAGGCGCGGTGAAATTCGAAGTTCAGGGGTTAAGCGACGCAGTAGAAAAGTATCGAGCTCAACATGGCGACTATCCTCCAGACGGAAGTTCCTGGCCAGTGGTGGAAGCGCATTTGCGGAAAGCGTTTCCGAATATTTTGCAGAGCGAATTAAACTTATTGAACCCAACTACTCCAGGGTTTCAGACCGGGTCTGTTGCGGTTTGTCGGAACGACAATGACACGTCGATAAGTGGCGCGATCAATCTACGAGTGATGGATCCTGCAGAGGCGCTAGTCTTTTTTTTGGGCGGCTTTAGTTCGGATTCTCAAAGGCCCTTGACTGGCCCTGGTGGTCCCTTTGCTTTGTCAACAGTCGCTGGCCAAGGACTTCAGTACAACGGCTCGCGTCAAAATGGATTCTTCGAATTTCCGTCAAGCCGACTAACTGTGGAGACGGTGGGTGGCGTGATGGTTTCGACGGACGAAACGGTTTTCGGAGAGGGGATTGGCAACGATCTATTGCCGGTTTTCATGTCCAAGTTTAGCGAATCCGGTGCAGGTGCTCCTTACGTTTATTTTGATAGTCGAACGTATCAACCGATGAAGGGAGGCGCACCCTATTTCAATTTCTACCAACCATCTGCACTTGCAGAGTCATCTACGACAGCGCGTGGCCAATTGGGGGCAGCGCGGCCTATGCTTTCGGAACGGGTCAACACCGCCACCAATCGACTTTTCTATGAAAACAAGCAGTCCTTCCAGATCGTAAGTCCAGGAGTGGACGGAAAGTTTGGTAGCCGAATCGCGTCAGAGATGGGAATTAAGGGTGTCGTTCTCTTTACATCTAAGGGTAAGCCGACTCCGGTAAATACATCTTTGCCTATCGGGTTTGGGCCTTCACCTGGAAACGGCACGGTATTGATATTGCCGGAGCACGGCAATAAACGTCCCATGCAAGACGATGCTTGCAACGTGACCGAGACCGATACCATCGGCGAGAACATCCTTTAATACCTATCGATTTGATTGAATTGATTGAAGTGCTTGAACATGCATAGAGGAATTCCGATGCGAAACATGAACAACCTAAGAAGCCAAGCGTTTACGCTCATTGAGCTATTGGTCGTGATATCCATTATCGGATTCATGTCCGGTATGTTTATTGTTGCGTACCGCGGCGCGTCGCAGGAAGCAAACTCGCAAAAGACCCGAACAACAATTCAGAAAATAAGCGAGGTACTCAATGCAAGAATGGATGAGTATGTCAATTTTCCGATTGCTTTGCGAACTTCA
>JAPLNL010000067.1 GCA_026692905.1 Planctomycetota bacterium | reverse complement strand
CATGCTGGTTCTCTCTTGGCAGTAAAAAGAAAACCAAAACAGCGGCGCAAATATCGTGCCAAAGGGCCTGGGGTCCCTGCGAAAAATGACTAGAATCTCAAAGAGAGTGCCATTTGGCTAGCGCCCAACGGCTAAAGGTTTGTTTCACTTGAAGACTCATGCCGAAGTGCTTAGGAATCCAGATCCATCAAAATCAATCGCACGCAGGATTTGCACGCCGTAAAACCACACGCCGTAAAACCACACGTCCTTCGAGGCCTAACGTGCGTTTAGGCAGTTAGTCCAAATTCGCGGCTCTGGTTCCGACAACTGCTAATCACTGAACGATTGAGCTGTGATCAGTTGGTTCAATAGCGCCAGCAACTATGGTCCGTTGCTTACGCCCCGTTCGCCTTTGAACCGCCGCTCCAATAAACGCGGCGAAGAGCGGATGCGACTTGGTCGGCTTGCTTTTGAACTCGGGATGGAATTGAACTGCAAGAAAGAATGGATGCGATGGAAGCTCCAGGATCTCAACCAAACTTCCGTCCGGGCTTTGACCGGAGAATCGCATACCATGCGCTTCGAACCGACTTCGGTACATGTTGTTGAATTCGTAGCGATGGCGATGACGCTCTCCAACTTGGTCCACTTGATAAGCCAACTGTGCAACCGAATCTTTGGCCAGCAAACAGGGCTGACTGCCAAGGCGCATCGTCCCGCCGAGATTCGTGACATTTCGTTGTTCGTCTAGCAAACAAATCACTGGGTTGGGCGTATCCTTGTCGAATTCCGTCGAGTTCGCTCGTTCAAGCCCTAGTACGTTGCGACCAAACTCCATCGCTGCGCATTGCATACCAAGGCAGATTCCAAAGAATGGAATATCTCTCTCGCGCGCATAGCGAATCGACTGCACCTTGCCTTCGACTCCGCGTTCGCCGAATCCGCCTGGGATAAGGATTCCGTCATATCCGGCCAATAAACGCTCAGGGCCTTCTTCTTCAATCTCGCTGCTCTGAATAGGGACGATTCGTATTTGAGCCCGATGTTGGATCCCAGCGTGATCGAGCGATTCGTAGATGGACTTGTACGCGTCGCGATGTTCCGCGTATTTGCCGACCACAGCAATGCTGATCTCGTGCTTGGGATTGCGAAGGGCGAACATCATATTGTCCCACGCGTCCAATCGAAGCGGTTGGCCGGTCAAATGAAACCGCTTCATGACAAACTCATCGAGCTTGTGGTCTCGCAATGAAAGAGGCACCTCGTAAATCGAAAAATCCTTGTCCAACTCCTCGATGACCGCTTCCAACGAGACATTGCAAAAGAGTGCGATCTTTTCGCGTTCTTCGCGAGAAATACTTTGCTCACAGCGGCAAATCAACATGTCAGGTTGTATGCCAATCTGTCGCAAGAGACCAACGGAGTGCTGAGTCGGCTTCGTCTTGATCTCGGCAGCCGCCTTGAGGTAGGGCACGAGCGTCAAGTGAATGAATAGGCAATTGTCACGACCGACATCTTGTGGAAACTGACGAATCGCCTCAAGGAATGGCAAGCTCTCGATGTCACCGACTGTTCCACCGATCTCAGTGATGACGATGTCGGTGTTGCTATCCGCCAATCGAAGAATGGACTCTTTGATTTCGTTGGTAATATGCGGGATGACTTGGACGGTTTTGCCTAGAAACTGGCCGCGTCGCTCCTTTTCGATGACCCGCAAATAAATCTGGCCGGTCGTATAATTCGAGTCCCGAGTCAACGGGCCACTGGTGAATCGTTCGTAGTGACCCAAATCCAAATCGGTTTCGCTACCATCGTCCAAAACGTAGACTTCACCGTGTTGATAGGGGCTCATTGTCCCCGGATCGACGTTGATATAGGGATCGAGCTTCTGCATACGAACGCGAAGCCCACGAGCTTCGAGGAGCATTCCAATGGAAGCACTGGTTAGGCCTTTTCCAATGGAACTAACAACACCGCCAGTTACAAAAATATGCTTTGTCATCGGTTTTCGCGGGTATGCGAGCAAGAGTTCAGGTGGTAACACGACGGGCTTTAATCGTACCAGCAATCTCACATTCTGACAATTTGCGTTCTCAAATCCTCGTGGAAGCATCGAATGCGCGGAGTTTTCACATTGACCTAAGCTGCCCATTCTTCGATACTCCGGGTCAAGAGCGGTCTCCAAGACGAATCGCTTTTGCAAGCTAAAGTTGGCCGAGCTCACCCTAGCCTGCATGTTCAGTTCACGTTCCCCCCCATATCACTCCATGGCCGCAGCGATCGAAACCGAATTGGCAAGCTATTGCGATGGTGTCTCCAGACGCGCCCGAGCCGCTTCCCAGTTGCTGGCTGGGCTATCCGGAGAAATAAAGAATCGCTGGTTGATTGAATCAGCCAGACAAATCGAACATGCCTCAACGCAAATCGCGGCAGCCAACGCCGTTGACTTGGTCAATGCACCTCAATACGGGTTAACAGACGCCGAGATCGATCGGCTCAAGCTGACTCCAGACCGAATTCTGCAAATTGCCAACGGCTTACGCGAGATTGCCTCGCTGCCCGACCCAATTGGAGAAGTCATCGATGGGAGCACTCGCCCAAACGGACTTCAGATATCCAAGATCCGAGTCCCGCTTGGCGTCGTTTTTTTTATCTACGAGTCACGGCCCAATGTCACCGCTGATGCAGCTGGGATCGCTGTCAAAAGTGGAAATGCGATTATCTTGAGGGGTGGCAAGGAAGCGAGCCATAGCTCGCAAGCCATCGTTGAAATCATGCAGTCCGCCGCCGTCGACTGCGGTGTTCCTGTCGACGCCGTCCAGCTGGTCAACACAACAGATCGGGAAGCTGTCGGGCAGTTTCTCAGGCTTTCGCAATGGATCGATTTGGTCATTCCGCGAGGGGGCGAAAGCCTGATTCGACGTGTCGTTGCCGAAGCGACTATGCCGGTGCTTAAGCACTATGACGGAAACTGCCATATCTACGTGGATAGTCAAGCTGACCTCGAAATGTCGATCCGCGTTATCGAAAATGCCAAATGCCAGCGAATGGGGGTATGCAATGCTCTTGAATCTCTTGTGGTCCATGCAGATGTAGCAGATCGATTTTTGCCGTTGCTTGCCAAGAATCTGGCCTCCCACTCTATTGAGATGCGAGGTGACAAAGAAGTGCAACGCTTGATCCCGACGGCGATGGCTGCAACCGAATCGGACTGGTCTCGCGAGTATCTCGGTCCCATCCTGAGCATTTGCGTCGTTCAATCGCTCGACGCAGCTATCGAACACATCAATAAGTATGGTTCACGCCATACCGATGCGATCATGACAAGGGATTTGGCTGCAGCCCGCCGATTCGTAACGCTGGTAGATTCCGCTGCGGTCGTCGTCAACGCTTCGACGCGTTTCAACGACGGTGGCCAATTGGGGCTGGGGGCAGAAATAGGAATTAGCACGGACAAGTTTCACGCGCGCGGTCCATGCGGTCTTCGCGAGCTGACCACGTACAAATATGTCATTTACGGCGACGGACATATTCGCAACTAGAAAAAGGACTTTCGAATGTCAGACGATGTACTAAGCAGAAACGACGTAGAAAGTCTTTTGCGCTCCCTCGACAACGGAGCCCCAGCCGCGCAAGCGGTGGCGGCACCCGTGCAAAAGGCCGATGCCAAAAAACCAGCCAGCAAGGTCCGTATTTTGGCTTACGACTTCAAGCGGCCAGAACGTGTTGGCAAGGAACAGATGCGGGCTCTGCAATCGCTCCATGACGGGTTTTCGCGAAACGTCGGTGCGTCCCTATCGGCTGTCCTCCGCAGTATTGTCGAGGTGCGATTGATCAGCGTCGACCAGTTGACCTACAGCGAGTTCGTATACAGTCTCGAAATCCCAACTTGCTTCAATCTTCTCAAACCGATGCCGCTTGAGGGAAACTGGGTGCTCGACATCAGCCCATCGCTGCTTTACCCGATCATCGACCGTATGCTCGGTGGCAATATCGGTGCCGACTCGTCGTTGAAAAGACCACTGTCGGAAATCGAATTGCGATTGGCCGCCCGAATCAGCAGCGTATTCCTGCGGGAACTCGAAGTGGCGTGGGCCAACGTTGCTGAACTTAAAATCGAAGTCGAACGAGTCGAAAGCAACCCGCAATTGGTTCAAATCGTACCGCCCAATGAAGTTGTCATCATGGTGAGCTTCGAACTATCCTTAGGAACGATTCGCGGTATGGCAAATCTTTGCATCCCTTTCAATACGATCGAACGCGTTGGCAGCAAACTGACCAGCAATAGTTGGGTCGGCTACGCTTCCATCCGAGCGAACTCCGAAACGACAGGAAAACTGCTTTCTCGCTTAGATGGTTCGATGGCCGATGTGATTGTTACGCTTGCGCGTTCGACGATCAAATCAGCCGACCTCTTTGACCTGGAAGTTGGCGATATCATTTCGACGGAAAAGGATGTTTCGCATCCCCTTGAGGTGGAGATCGCTAACCGTACCAAATTCCATGCTTCTGCCGGCTCCTTCAAAGGTCGCAAAGCCATCCAAATCGAACACGTCATCCATGCGAACAAAGAATGATCGGTGAAATCGTACTCCCCGCTCGACTCGCGTCGACGCGTTTGCCTGAAAAACTACTGCTGAACGAAACTGGCAAAACAGTTCTCGAGCATACCTATCAAGCTTGCCAAACGGCCATGCGTCCCAAAGGTATCACCATCGCCGTAGATCACCCGCGATTGTTTGATACGGTCACAGGCTTTGGCGGTCGCGCGCAATTGACCGACGTGAATGCCCAAAGCGGAACCGATCGAGTTGCCGAGGTGGCGAGAGGCCGACCGGATGTCGACCTGTTTATCAATGTCCAGGGAGACGAACCGGAAATCGCCGGTTCCTCGATCGATGCGGTGATGGGCTTGTTGGAGTCGGACTCAACCGCACAAGTTGCAACCTTGGCCACGCCAATCCGAAATCGATACGATCTGGAGGATCCTGCTTGTGTGAAAGTCGTTCGAGCTTTAGATGGTGCCGCCCTTTATTTTAGCCGTTCGGTTATCCCGCACCCTCGCTCCTGGGATGACGCATTGCTAATCAAGGAACCGCCAGTGTTCCTGCAGCATCTCGGCATCTATGCGTATCGACGCGATTTTTTACTGCGTCTCCAGGAATTGCAACCGAGCGAGTTGGAGCAAATCGAAAAGCTGGAGCAACTGCGGTTTCTGCAATCGGGCTGCCGCATCGTCGTAGGCATTGTTTCGAGATCACCGCGTGGAATCGACACCCGCGAAGACTACGATCAATTCAAGATACGATGGCAATCGAGAGGCAACTAAAAGGATGCCGCCGTCGGAATTTGATGACTTCGCAAATAGCTATGAATCGGCCCTTCAGAAAGGGTTGGACGTCTCGGGCGAATCGTCAGAGTACTTTGCCATCGGAAGAGTCAGATGGGTTCGGCAGCGACTGGAGAACCTACTTGGGTATCCTCCGGTTCTCAAATCCGTATTGGACTTTGGCTGTGGTACGGGTAATAGCGTGGCGTTTTTACTGAGTGAACTGCAAGCCGAGCACGTGACCGGAATTGACACTTCGGAGCAGTCACTTGTTCAAGCACGTGCTCGTTATCCAGCCAATAAGACATTGTTCGTGTCATCCGACAACCCAAACCCATCCGAAGAGTTCGATCTCGCATTCTGCAACGGGGTCTTTCATCATATCCCAGTCGAGTCGCGATCCTCGATTGTCGAGAGCATCTACAGATCGATCAAGCCCGGAGGCTGGTTTGCCTTTTGGGAAAACAACCCCTGGAATCCAGGGACGCGTCTGGTCATGAGTCGCATTCCATTTGACCGAGACGCGATCACTTTATCGATCCCCGAGTCCAAGCGTTTGCTCAAAGGAGCAGGCTTTGAAGTCGCAAAAGTAGATACTTGCTTTTACTTCCCCAGCCTGCTTCGCGCCCTGAGACCATGGGAACCCTGCCTGTCATGGCTACCGCTAGGCGCCCAGTATTTAGTGCTAGTGCGGAAACCAGAGTAAAGCGATTGTCCTCAATCGCTTATGTCTGTTGCGAAATCCAGTGTAAAGCGATTGTCCTCAATCGCTTCTATATCGTGTCGCTTACTTGCCGAGTTTCCATGGACTTGGGAAATCTCCTTGCCCAAGCCCAGAAGATCGCGACAATCATACTGCGTGAAGGGCGATTCCCGATTTAGCTAGCACGAAGCTCGCTAATTGCAGACCCACAACCTCGATCGAGTGGCTTAATGATTGATAACCTACGCCAAAGTATTCTGCATGTGCTGAACTCGCTGTTTCTTTGCCTGACTGTTTTGCAACTGTTCTGCGTGATTGCCTTGAAACCAGGGGCACTTTTGGCTCAGTCCGCGTCTGGCAATGTAGAAGCGATCGCGTCGGAACCCTATGGAGTTGCGAGGCTAACGATTCCCGCTGGTCAACTGACACCCGCGACGACACTCAGAATTCTCGTTAGCGATCCGAGTGATCGTGTGATGTTTCCAGCGATCGACTTTCTGACCAGCGAGCCACCGGCGGTGCATACCGCCCAACCAAGTGACCGGCCGCGACTCGGTAACGGTGCCTTGATCGGTCGCATCCGTAGCGCCATCCAAAACGCCAAAGAACAAATCGATCCACTTGAACTAGTCCGTGTCCAATTCCTCTTTCGAGGCAATGAGCCCTTTCAAGTCCGACTGTCTGGCGATCTCGAAACGACCATTGATGTCAAGCCGATCGTGCTCCCTGAACCTTCCCCCAACCTTGCACCCAAAGGTGCCACGCAAGCATTGCATTCATCAGCTCAATTCCAAGCATTGATGCGATCGTGGTGGGGCGGATATGTTGAGCAAGCCAAGCGGCAAGTGGAACGTAGCGACTACCCTTCCATCGTCGAAAGTTATCTGACCCACATGCTAGCGTATCGCTATGGATTCGAATTGCCCGAGTTGGTCAAGAAAACCACTTCCAAGCGAAAGCAAACAGATCCGTTGCCGACCATCGCCTTGGTCGCCGGCGTTGCTGAACTCCGTGCTGAACTCTTTCAAGAGTCGCTGCGCAAGACTCCTCCTCAAAATCTTAAATTAGTGCCAAGGCCTGAACCGCCTCGATGGGTTGAGGCACAGGTACCTTACACACCTGAAAATTTGACCATCGAGCCGATTGCGAAAGTCGTACCGCCCGAGTGCTACTACCTGCGATTCGCAAGTTTCTCCAATTACCTGTGGTTTCAATCCTTGAGCGAAACACGCGGCGGTGACCTCGCTCAAATGGCCGTCCTGAGAGGGTTCAACTACGAGACCAACAAAAGAATGGAACGATTGCTGAACACAAAAACTTCGGCAGTCGCCAAACTGTTCGGCGATTCCATCATCGGTGATATGGCAATCATTGGCCAAGATTTGTATTTGCAAGAAGGCCCTTCGCTCGGTGTCGTCTTCGAAGCCAAAAACATCGCCTTGCTAAAAAGTTCTCTAACCTCTGAGCGAGTTGCAGCCGCCAAAAAGATGGCGGAGATAGGATGCAAACTGGAGGAAATCTCCGTCGGTGGCGAAAAGGTTTCACTGCTAAGTACTCCAGACAATCAAGTCCGCTCGTTTATGGTTGAGCGAGGATCGTACATCTTCTTGACGACAAGCCGTCGGCTTGTTGAACGATTTTTAGAAGTCACCGGCGGTGGCGTGTCGTTGGGGGATTCCAGCGCATTTCGTTTTGCACGGTTGATGATGCCTGTCGAGAACAAGTATGACATCTTCGTGTACCTATCATCCGAGTTCTTTCGCAATCTCGTTTCTCCTCAGTATCAAATCGAGCTGCGGCGCAGACTCAAGGCCATCGCTGCCATCGAAATCGCCGAACTCGCCAGTTTGACTTGTGCTGCCGAGACCGGCATCCAAGATGGGATTCCAACTATTGAGCGGCTGAGCACAGATGGCTATTTGCCTCCCGGTTTTCAAACCCGCGTTGATGGCTCTCAGACGTTATCCTTTTCTGGCTCGTGGCATGATTCTTTGCGAGGTAAACGCGGCAGCTTTTTGCCGATCGCCGATATCGAGATCAACGATTGTTCGGTCGAGGAGGCCCAGTCGTATCGAGACCAAGCAAACTTTTACGCCACTCAATGGCAGCAGACCGATCCACTCATGGTTGGCGTGCGGCGTTTTTCAGGGGAACCAGGAGAGCGATTGGAGCGTCTGGCTCTCGAAGCTTACATTGCGCCGCTTGGGCAAGAAAAATATGGTTGGCTCTCAAGTATGTTGGCACCTCCTGTTCGAACTCATATCCAACTCCCCCCTGACGATGTGATCAATTTCCAGGCTCACTTGGCTGGTCAAAGTACAAGTAGATCGTTTTCTCCCGATCACGTCATGTTTGCCGGTTTAAAGGATATGGTGCCGCCAGTTCCGGGCGAAACGAAAGGATTGCTTGCGACGCTTCGGATGTTGCAATCGTTGCCTGCCTATTTAGGTGCTTGGCCCCGTCCGGGTTACCTCGATCGACTGCCTCTAGGACTCGGAGGCGGTCCTCCGGATGCCTTTGGATTTTCAAAATTATTTATAGGTGCTTGGCGATGGCAAATGGGGGGTTTTAGCGTTCTGTCGTTTGACCGTTCGATCTTGGAAAATTGCGCGCTCTACTTCAAGCCAGTCCCGGCAGAGGACTTCGCACAAGGGCGTGCGAAGATCGGCGATTTGGAAAAGAGCAAGCTGTCTGCTTGGTTCAATACTTTTTGGTTTCGACGAGCGGCGCAAACCACGCGAGGTAATTTAATGTTGCTCGATTCGCTTCAACAGCAGCTCAAGGTTGCGCCGCAGCAGGCGCTCGCATCGGCGGAAAGACTATTGGATGCCAAGTTGCAGTGTTCGCTAGGAGGTACGTATTCGCTCGAACCCGCTCAAGCCAGCGGAACGGAAGTTTGGACGAGTACGGCTTGGCCAAAGCAGTTTGCAATGATGAACGGAAAACCAACCGCTTTAGGCTTTGACGCGACAATGACTTTGCCTCCCATTGAGTACAAAGCACCGTGGCTGCAATGGTTTCGCGGTGCCGAATTGCGTTTGACTCAGTTGCCAGAACGCTTGATTGTCGTCGGTACAATCGATATCGAACCCCTTCCTCCGAACGCCGAGATTGCAGCAGCAGAGAAATCGGAAACCGCTCTGCCAAAAATGGAACTCGATCTCTTTAACCTGCCGTTCAAGTTCTTCCAAGGGGACAAACCTAAGAACGAAAAAGGGAACGAGAAGAAACCAACCGAAACGCGGAAGAGTTTCTGATGTTGAAAGAAAAGCTGGTGATCGGAGTGGATGAAGCCGGCTACGGACCGAGCATGGGACCGCTTACAATCTGCGCAACAGCTTGGCGAGTTCCGTCCGACCTGAACACTTCTCAAATGACCAGTTTGCTCGAGCCTGAGTTTTTGGCAAAACCGTTCAAACAAAATTCAAGTCATGTTCCGATCGGTGACTCGAAAAAGATCCATCGGGATACCTATGCCGTCGAAGGATTGATTTTAGGAGCGAGGTTTCTGAGTTTTGCGATCGATGGGAATGTGCCAACGGAATGGGATACGCAGATTGCAGCGTTTGCCGAGGAAGATTGGAATCGCCTGTCTTCGATTCCATGGTATGCCAAGCAACCATCTGAGCATTCCAATGTTCTCGATCATATTATTCCCGATCAAGCCGATTACTTTCAAGCCGCAAGCCAAAAAACCAAATCGCTCGGAATCCAATTGGCGGGCGTTCGAATGCGAGTCATCGATGAGATTGAATTCAATCGGCACGTAGATCGAACCGGGAATAAATCGACATTGCTCAGCGAAGCATCGCTGGGGCTTGTCAAGCAAGTGATCCTGGAACTAGGTGAAAAGGGTGAAGATGTTGAAGTGTACTGCGATAAGCATGGCGGTCGAAATCGCTACCAGGCTATCCTGACTTATAGTTTCGATGAAGAATGGTTTGATATTGAGATAGAGAGTCGGGGCTGTAGCCGCTACCAAGCGAAATGGGCAGAGCATGCGATGCAAATCCAGTTCAAGGTCGACGGCGATTCGATTTTCCCATCTGCAGCAGCATCCATCATGGCGAAATGGACGCGCGAGGAACTGATGAATCGGCTCAACGGATTTTGGCAAAACAAAGTTGTTGTCGGATTCAAGCCAACGGCGGGTTACTATGTCGATGCGATACGATTTGCAAAACAAATCGACGAGGCCGTTAAGAAGTTGGGACTAGACCCTGACCAGTGGTGGCGGAAAAAGTGACCCTGGGGTACACCTGCCCGCAACGAGGTGAAACATCTTGCGATGCTAAAAACTGGCTTTTGCATAGCGAAAGTCGTCAAGACTTTCGGCTGAATCGCCAAAACGATCGAAACTCTTGACGAGTTTCGCTACGAAGTGCTTCGCAGGATTGACATGCCGGGTGCCGTTGCGCCGGTTGTATGTCATGCTGGTAATAAAAAGTGACAAGCCTCGAATTGGAAGTGATTGCATGTCGCAGGCACCTGAGCCAATTCGAGGCTTGTCGCGTATCAGACCTGAGTTTAACCTCAGTATTGGGAACGATAGGTCAATCGCTTGGGCTGTATCCGGATGGATAGCAGCCTGTGCGTTTGTCCAGTTAGGGACGATCTTCCTTCAGACTGTTGAGTTCAGCCGGTTGGATGTGGTTCGCTTTGCGATTTTCACGTTTGATCGCCTCATAGACTTCTTGTCGATGCACAGGAATATCGTTTGGGGCTTCGATACCAAGCCGCACTTTATCCCCACGAATGTCCACAATCGTGATAACGATGTCATCACCGATCATGATGCTTTCGTCTCGATGTCGCGAGAGTACCAGCATTGGAGACTCCTTTTCTTCGTTTAGGTTGCATCCAGTGCAACAGGGTTGGGTCTAAACAAGTGGGCTGTGTCGTGTTCTTAGGCTATTCACCCAAACTCACGCCACGACCAGAGTATCGGCGGGAGAATGCTGTCGAATCACCGAGATATAATGCTTTCCGTGGGCGACTACTGTTCTGACTTTAACGGCGCGCATAGGTTTTTTTTCACTTTCATCCGAGCGAAAGTCGGCGCGGCATGAATTCGTATTCTTTGCAAAATCACATAGTCCGAATGTGCCGTGCACGACTATCCCCAACTCAAGGTTTTGCCGACCGTTAAGGTTTAACATCATCTGAAATGGTAGTAGAGTTCGATACCGTGCTGTGTCCAAGCAATTCGGTCTCGTCGACTCCAACGCGAAACCAACTCCACAATACAACTTGCTTGGAGCGACATCTCCAATCCGTCAATCCCATATCCCTAGAAGCTTGCCAACGTGAAACGCCGGTATCCATCGCATCTTCGTCTCCATCTCGAAGATTCCACTTCCAATGCTCCGTCGACCGACCTCAATCACGCTGGTTCCCAAGCGGGACTTCCCAGTGATGAGGTTCACGAGGTTCTTCGGGCGTTTTCCAAAGCAACCAATTGGGCGTTAAGTGAGCGCCCAATGCAATCGGATTTGCGAAAAGGAATTCCTGGACACCATTTCCCCAATCAGCATGCCATGAGCAAACGTTGGCGTCTGCTTGAAACGATTGTACCGGTTAATGCGATCGACATCGATGACTCGACGGAGTCGCCTTCTGTTCCAATGGACAAAGCACAGCAATTGCTAGCCTCCATCGAACGTCTTGTCGCTCGATTGGACATCGCCGAAGAAACCGTTCGGAGGCAAGAAGCTGAACTTGCAACGGGGATGGGAGTGACTAGCCATAGCGATCGCGGCCGGGAAACAGCGGATCGCTTGGAGTCGATTTTGGAGAGTGTCGCACGTTCGGTTGGAGCGGTCGCCGGAGCTCTGTACATGCTCGATGACGACACCTCATCGTTGAAGATGCGAGCCTGCATCGGACTACCGAAATCCCGACTATCGGATCCGGCAAGAGATTTGCCTGGCTCGCTGGCCGACTTGGAAGCTCTGTTGGGAAATGCGGTCCTGCTGACCGATATCGAGATGATGCCCAATTGGCCAAGTCCAGAGGATTTCGCATCTGCGCTGGTAGTACCCGTTGGGTCGACCACGATGCCCCATGGAACGATGTGGTTTTGGTCCGACAAACCACGTTCGTACAGCGCTACGGAAGTCGAAGTCGCCAACTTGGCCGCAGGCCGCGTGATGAGCGAGATCGAGCAGTCGATCCTAGGGCACGAAGTCCATCAGTCGAGGGTCATGCAAAAGCAGATCGACACCGCCAGCTTGATCCAAGCCAGCATGCTGCCGGACAATCAGATTTTGCACGAAGACTTCGACGTCAACGGCTGGACGTTCCAAAACGGAAGCATTGGCGGCGGATTCCATCACTGGGACGTCAATCATCAAGAAATGATGACGATCTCCCTAGGAAATGCGAATCAGCCTGGCCCTGAGGGAGCACTGGTTGCGACGAGCATCCAATCGATCGTTCGGACGATGTGGCAGAGCAACAATAACCCCGTGTCGATCATGCGAACCGTCAACGACACACTATGGGGAATGCAGGACGCGGACTGGACTGCCTCCATGGGCTTGGTCCAAATCAATCCCGTGACCGGCTATGGTTCGATTTGCTGTGCTGGTGATATCCAATCCTTTGTGATTTCGCATCGCGGCTTCCGTCCGATCGGGTCGTTAGGCTCGCGAGTTGCCGCACAACCAGATACCTTGTTCAACAGCAATCGTTTCTGCTTGCAGCCCGGTGAGATTCTTCTTGCTTTTACCTCGAATATTTTGGAAAACGCCAACGGTACGCAGTTGCCTCAGCAGAAGAAGAAAGGGGCTCGGTCCGTCAGTTACTCAACGCTCGATCAGAATTCGATGTTGCAGATCGTCCGAGACATGGCGGACGAAAAAGCTTCGGATATCGCAGGTTTTCTAGCTCGCACGCTGCCAACGTTCCAACGAGACACGTTCGGCGGCACAGACCGGTCTATGGTGCTCATTAAAAACGTTCGGAAGGTGAAGTAGTCGTTTCGCGATGGCGAGTCACTTTTGCCGACATTGACCTTTGATATTTGTCGTTATGTCCGGCTTGGGCTTGTCCCGACCGGACACCGCTTTGGTGTTCTAATGGGCCGCATGATGAAAAAGACACCTCGGGCTGCGTGAATTTAGGACACCAAAGCTGCGGACGGAGGGGCAAGCCCCAGCCGTCCTGAAATGCTCTACAGCGTTGCCCTTCGGGGCTTGTCTCTCAATTGGTCTTCGCACCGTGGCCTATCGGCCACGGATGTGTCGGCCTTACCGGCCTAATTTGCGCAACTTCAAAACTTGCAAGCAAACGAATTCGCTGTTAATTCACTAGCTTGCGCGTCGTGCTAAAGTTTTCATGCGAAGTCGCTGTTAATTCACTAGCTTGCGCGTCGTGCTCAAGTTTTCATGCGAATTCGCTGTTAATTCACTAGCTTGCGCGTCGTGCTCAAGTTTTCATGCTGCCGATTGCCTAATTGCAGCAAAGATCACTCTCGGCAAGAGTGACCCACGGATAAAAACGCTCGGAAGGCTCGCTCGGTGTCTTCGCCAATGTGATGTTCGAGACCTTCTGCATCGATCTCGGCACTGGCCCGAGGCACACCGATCGCAACCAGAAAATCGACAACCAATTGGTGCATCCCCTGGCTTCGATTGGCAAGGACACGCCCTTTTTTCGTCAATCGAATTGGCCCGTAAGGCTCCGACTCCATCAAGCCGATTCGTTTGAGTCGTCCAATGGCACGATGGGCGGAAGCATTGCTGATTTGAAACAACTCAGCCAGATCGCGAAGACGGCATTCCCCTTTTTGTTGCGAGATTAACTCGACCGCTTCCGCGTAATCCGACGCCGTTTCCGAAGTATGGTCTTCACGCGTTCTCTTGTAGCTATTCAAGAGTTTTGCTGGTTTCTTTGCCATGAAAAGTTACTCTCGTTCCAGGGCTCTGCCTTGGAACGCACTGCCCACTTCCTATGAGTTTGCTCCCCTCGCCCCTTTTTAAGGGAGAGGGGCTGGGGTGAGGGGTTTTGAACTGATGTTATGAATGAATTTTAAATTACCGTGGATTGGAGACTAGAACCAATCGCTGGACAAAGTTCTTGTGACTGGCGATTCTACCCCTCACCCCCGACCCCTCTCCCCGACCCCTCTCCCCGAAACGGGGCGAGGGGAGGAAAAACATCTTGTTTCTTTGACGCTCAGCCTAATTTACTCGGTCGACAAACCGCGAGGAATCCCCCGCTTCTCAAATGTGGAAACCATCCACTCTTCAATACACCACTCGATTGTCTATTGAGCCGAACCAATTGCTCTAGCCTCAAGCCGCTACTCTTCAAATCGCTTCGCAGTTCGCGTTCCGAGTAGATATGCAAAAACATAGACGGAAGACCGCGATAAGCGTAAACACTATCGCCTAGCTCCCAACTCGAATCACGCTTGGATCTCAACCAATCCCAAAACGTACGACTCACTCCGCCTGGATCCCGTAGCCAAGAACCGCGGTTGTGAACATGAACGAAGAACTTCCCATTTTCATTAAGAATTCGATTGGCATGCCGCATAAAGGATCTGCGATTCTCGCGTCCTTGTACCATGCCGAGCGAACTATACATGCACAACACCGCATCGGCAAAACCATCTGCCAAGCATTCCATGTGCGCCATATTCCCTCGAATTGCTACCGCTTCCGATTGTGGCACCGCTCGAGCTTTGCTTGTGAACTCGCGAAGCATATCGAGGCTCAAATCGACTCCTACGACTCGCCAACCTCGCTCCGCCAAAGGAACCAAATTGCGACCCGTTCCACACCCAAAGTCGATCGCTATGCGTGGGGTACCGTCAGCTCGCAATGGAGACTCGCCCAAGTGTTCGACAATCCATTTTCGATCCATTTCCAGCAACGGATGGCCCGCATGAAATCGATCGTAATCGGTGGCGATAGACGATTCGGTAACGTAGTCCCACGTCCCACGCGAAACACCCGCTGGCAATTGCCACGAAGCTCGCGTTTTGTCTGCGTTGCGATTCTCGTTTTTCGTCATCGCTACTTTCGGAACTCGAACGTAGCCATGACAGGATGATGATCGCTAATGTCCCGCTCCGCTCGATCTTTGGTGTAGCGGGTGTCCCAATGGTCCATGTCGGCGCCCGTGCCACGAATGTTGTACTGACTAAGGACCTCAATCGATTTGAACTTGATCCCAGGCCCAGGCGTCAACGGTAGCATCGATTTTGAAACCAAGATACGATCGAATTGCTTTTCGAGAATGAGGTGCGTTTGACGTTTGCCCTCGGGGGCAAATTCCAACAAGTCGAAAAGATCGTCCGATGTCTTCTCTGTTCGCCGGCCCATCAGTTCGAATATTCCATCCCCGTCTGGCTTAACGCTACCTGCCATTTCCTCGACATTGAGGTCGCCAAGAATAACACGATTCTCTCCCGCTTCGATACCAGCGCTCATCCAGGCGTGCGCCAGTTTGGACTGCTGTCGACGCAGTTCGGCTGCATCCGCTGTGGCTCGCAAATGCAGGACGAGCGCGGTGAGTGACTCAGTCTTCCCATTGGCTTGCCATTCGAACTTAGCAAACATATGCTTGGAGAGGTTGTAATACTCCTTCGAAGCAAACATCTCTTGCGTCTGCTCTCGCCGCGAAAACTCCACCAAGCCGGATCGGTAAATGATTGCCACATCCTGTTCTGTCGCGGAATCATAGCCCTCGATGAATGCTACGCGGTAGTTCAAGCTATGCTTGTCTTTGAGCGCTTTGGTCAATGCGTTCATGACCGAACGATCTTCGATCTCTTGAACGGCTAGAATCGTCGGCTGAAACTTGGCGATTGCTGCGGCCACGGTGTACAGTTTCCATTGCCACTCCTCGGAACTGGGTGAGGACTGTTCCTTGGCAACATTGCTTCGATTGTTTTCCTTGAAGTCATCGAAGAACCATTCGAGATTCCAAGTGGCGATAGTCAGTTCATCCGGGGCTTTGTCCGCTCTGGCGAACGTTGAGGCTACGAAACAAACGACGACGAGTGCTACGGCACGTTGGAAAATCATATGAGTTCACGGATGGGCTGATAACCATCATCGACGAGGTAATGCGGACGGCCTGTCAAATCCATGACCGTGGTCGTTGATGCGTTGATACCAAGGTTATGGTAGAGAGTCGAAATGACCTCTTGGAAAGTTACGGGCCGAAGGATTGCTTCGCCACCCATCCTATCCGTTGCACCGATGACCTGACCCGTTTTCATCCCGCCTCCGGCCAGCAAAGCACAAGAGACGTTCGGCCAGTGATCGCGTCCGCCGTCTTTATTGATTTTCGGAGTCCGTCCAAACTCGCCCCACGCGACCACCGTGGTATCGTCGAGCATACCCTGCTCATCCAGGTCTTCGATGAGAGTCCCGAGCGCTTGATCGAAGTCTGGCAAATTCTCTTTGGCAATCTTGAAGTTCTTCCCGTGCCAGTCCCAGAAGGAGTAACTCAACGTGACCACTCGAACGCCCGCTTGTACGAGTCGGCGTGCAAGCAAGAACTGCTCGTTCAACCTTGGGGCCGCGTCACCCTGTTCTTTGTCTGTTCCCTTGCCATAGCGTTCACGCAATTTCGGTTCTTCTTTGGAAACGTCCAACGCATCCAGCATCCGACTCGAAGTCAGAATTTCGAACGCACGCTCTTGGAATGAATCAAACCCTTCCATGGCTCCATTCGCATCGAGCCCACGTCGAAACCGATCGATACTCGTCAACAACGACTTGCGATCGGCGAGACGTTGAGGCGTAATGCTGCCCAGCACCATATCATCCTTGATCGCACCTGATGGATTAAAGGGTGTGTGTGCATGGCCTAGAAAACTGGCACGACCGTAGTTGTAGGGTGTATGCCGCATCTTGGGTGACAAGTTGACATACGAAGCCAATGTCGGGTCTTGTGTCCCTTGCAGCTTTGAAATGACGGAACCCATCTCAGGCCATCCGCCAGGCGGATTGCGTTCGTTGAGTCGCCCGGTCATGCACTGAAACGATTCATGCCGATCTTTTGCACCGACGATCGATCGAATGATCGCCAATTTGTCCGCTAACTTGGCAAGCCGAGGAAGATGTTCGCAAATCTGGATACCAGGTACATTGGTGGCGATCGGCTGGAACTCACCTCGGATCTCGCGAGGCGCATCCATTTTGAGATCCACCATGTCCTGATGCGGCGGGCCGCCAGGCAGATAGACCATGATCACCGATTTATTGGAGCTGCCCGTCTTGTTGGCGGCCTCGGCTCGCAACAATTGCGACATCGACAGTCCGCCGATACCAAGCGAACCAATCTTCAAAAAATCACGACGAGCAATACCATCGCAAAAGCGATTTCGAGATCGGCCTTCGATTGTGAACATCGATTAGAATTCCGATGAATTAGGGCAGGAGGTTTTCGGTGGGGAGTCGCAGGACTTCTGATCTTTGCATCGGAATTGCCCCTTGTCAAATGCGGATTAGGTCCGTGGCCGCTGTAAACGAGTAGAAGGGGGCTTTTACTTTCCAATTTGTTGCTCGGGAGGGCGAGGCCACCGCTGTAAACATGTTTCCAACGAGTTTACCTAAGTCATTCATTGCTCGGGAGGGTGAGGCTCCTGCCGAACCTTTGCACCGTTGGCTCGGCAGGAGCCTCGCTCTCCCTAAGGTTTTCAATGGAATTGCCTTTGCAAAGATGTATACAGCGGTGGGGCGAGGCCCCCGCCGAGCCATATCGTCGCCAGCTCGGCAGGAGCCTCGCTCTCCCATAGGGTTAGGGATTCAGGGCAAAAGAAACCATTTGAAGCCGCTTAAAGGCGGGACACCAGCGCGGAATCTTTTGAAATTTCGTCCATGGAAACGGCCCGATGCTCTTGGGCGGATCGATAAGCGGCGTCGACGAGTGCCATCGTTTTTAAATTGTCTCGGCCACTTATTTCTGGCTCTGTTCCGTCTTCCAGAGCACAAAGCAATTGAGCCATCGTGCCGACAAAAGCGTCAGGGAACCAAACTTCGGACCATCTTGGCTGCTGCCAAATTGGTCCTTGCTTTATGGTGGTGTAATCAAGTGTACTGGGAGTCGGCTTGGGATACTCTGGCCAGCCGATGGTTCCCTTTGCCATTCCCTCAGTCCCCTCGACACGCCATCGAATGTAGGAGTCCGCGGCGGCACCTTCCAGTGCCGGTCCAGCCCAAACGTCATCCCAAGCTGCGGCTCGAAAACCATCCTCATATTCTAAGATATAGAGGCAAATTCCATCTCGATGTTCAAAGCGTTGCTCGGTTCGTGGGTCCGTTCTGATACTTGCGAAAACCCGTACGGGATCGCCAAACCAATAGCGGAACGTATCGAGATGGTGAATGCTCATGATACGCATGGTCACCCAACCTTGACGCTCTTGCCAAGGCATCCAATGTGGAATGGCGCGCATATCGATGGTTGCCAAGACCGGCTTGCCGAACGCATTCTGGTTGAGCAAACTCTTGAGTCCTCGCACGGACTGATCGTACCGCATGTTTTGATTGACAGCGAGTTTGAGGCCGGCCCGTTCGCAAAGTTCGACAATCTCCAACGCTTGTGCGTAGTTTACTCCGAGCGGCTTCTGCGCAAGAATGCCTCGGATACGATTGGGACGACTAGCGATTTCACGGATGACCTCCAATTGAATGTCGGGTGGCACTGCGATATCCACGATCTCGACGTTTGAGTTGTCCAGCATTTCACGATAGTCGGCATAAGCGTTCTCGATGCCATGCCTTGCCGCAACTTCACGTGTTCGCTCGATATTGCGAGCTGCAATGGCAACAGGATGGAAGCCTGCGTTGCGGTAAGCGACCAGATGGCAGTCAGCCATGATAAAGCCCGAACCGATACAGCCAATGCCGATCGATTTATCGCGAGGCATCTTCGGTAGATAGTCAACTTGGTAGGGCACGGTGGTTTCTTCTGGCTATCTCTGTTGGGGAATAAGCAAGTTTTTGTGGTGAATGAACCAAATAGCGGTGTCGTTACCTACATCTTTTTGACCTGCTACCCTCGCCCCTTTTAGGTAACGCTGTGTGAAGCATTTTGTAGCGAAACTCGTCAAGAGTTTCGGTTGTTTAGGCGATGCAGCCGAAAGTCTTGACGACTTTCGCTACACAAAAACCTGTTTTCAGCAACGGAAAAAGCATTGCTGACACATGGCGATGCACTTATTCCTGAGTTGCGCCTTGAGTTCGATCACGTTTGGCTTCCAGGAACGATTTGTTGGTTTCGCTACCTTGAGCCCCCATGGCTTTGATCGCGGTATTGTCCAGCTTGATCAGCGGCGTGTAACTTGGATGGTGAGAGTCCTTGTACGGATTGTTGTTGCGAGTGTTGTAGCAGCAAATCAATCCCCAACGCGGTTTGTCGCTCAGATTTGCGTCCGAGCTATGCAGTGTGTTGCCATGAAAAAAGACTGCATCGCCAGGCGCCATTTCGCAATAGACTCGTTCCATTCGTTGCATTGCTGCCTCGACGCGTTCCGGATCGGCTCCCGTTTGCGAACCGAAGCGACCGTGTTCCACACGCCCCATGCGGTGTGAGCCACGCAGCAGTTGCAAACAACCGTTTTCTCGCGTCGCGGGATCGAGCGCGATGAAGACGCTCGCGAGATCAGGAAAGAGACAGCCGTTTTGATACCAATAGCCGTAATCTTGATGCCATTCCCATGCCCCGCCAACCTTGGGTTCTTTAGCGCTAAGCTTGGAATGGTAGTGATAGACTTCGTCGCCCAGAAGCTGCTCCATGGAATCGACGACGCGACGGCTTCGGCAAATCGCTCCGTAGATATCATCGCCGGGATGATTCCAAAGGGAAAGGTTGGTCACGCGCCCTTTCGTGTCGATAACCGACATGGCATTGACGCGGATCGCTTCGTCTTGCCGAGCCGCTTTGAGAGTGAGTGCTGTCTCTTGCTCGTCCAACAAACGCCGAATGACGAGATAGCCATCTTGTGAAAACTGATCGATCTGTGCTTGGGTGAGAGGACCTTGCATCGTCTGACTCTTTTCTAATTGTTGTTTTTTGTCCCTTTCAACTCCGTTTTTTAGCCGAAAAGAGCGGAAGAAAGTAAAAAATGGAATGCCGAATCGCATTCGCTTGGTTGCCTGTAAGTAATCGTCACAGCCTAATTTGTTTTGGCCGATACTTTAAGCAACTATTTCGTGCATTTCTTTTTCGACTCTTTTCGTTTCTTTCGGCCAATTCGAACAGCGGGGCTCCTCGCTTGCTATTCGAATTGATATCGATACTCGCTACGCAACGAACTCTAAACCAAATGTGCGGGCGACGGCTTGGTTGGTTACCGTTCCCTTGTGGATGTTGAGCGAGTCTCTCAAGGCCTTGGAATTCACGATGCACTTGTCCACGCCGTCTTCGGCGAGTTGGACGATCCATGGCAGCGTGACGTTGCACAGCGCAAAAGTACTGGTTCTGCCTACAGCCCCTGGCATGTTCGTTACGCAATAGTGGACAACGTCGTCGACAACATAAGTCGGTTCACGGTGCGTGGTGGGTCGGCTCGTTTCAACGCATCCGCCTTGATCGATCGCGACGTCGATGATCACGCTGCCCGGCTTCATGAGTTTGAGGTCCTCCGCCTTGACTAGGTACGGTGCTCGTGCACCTGGAATCAAGACGGATCCAATCACCAAGTCGGCGCGTCGAAGCTGCTCGCGAATGGTATGTCTATCGCTAAAGAGTGCGTTCACGTTCGGCGGCATGACATCGTCGAGATAGCGAAGGCGGTCCAAGTTGACATCCAAAATCGCGACGTCCGCTTGGAAGCCGGCTGCGATTCGAGCTGCGTTGGCTCCCACGACCCCTCCGCCAAGAATGGTGATGTGCGCAGGAGCAACACCAGGGACCCCACCCAACAAAATCCCACGTCCCATTTGAGGTTTTTCAAGATACTTGGCTCCCTCCTGAACACTCATGCGACCAGCGACTTCGCTCATCGGTGTCAGGAGTGGCAAACGCCCTTGGCTGTCCCGAAGGGTTTCGTACGCCAAGCAACTCGAACCAGAGTTGAGCATGGCCTCTGTCAATTTTTGATCTGCAGCAAAGTGAAAGTAGGTAAAAAGAGCCTGGCCAGGGCGAATCAGCGGCCATTCCGAAGGCATCGGCTCTTTGACTTTAACGATCAAATCCGCTCTTTTGAAAATGTCTTCGCCAGATGCGCAAAGCTCGGCGCCGGCTTGAAGATAATCGTGGTCTGCCAAACCCGAACCAATTCCCGCGTTGACTTGGACGAGCACTTTATGTCCGCGAGAGACCAATTCTTCGACACCCACCGGCAAAATCGCAACTCGATATTCATCTTGCTTGACCTCTTTCGGGATTCCAACGATCATCGACGCTTGCTCCAACTGGGAAAATTCAAAGTGGATTGTGAAATAGCGGCTCCGCCCAACCGCGAAGAGTCCGCAGTGTACCGAACCGACAATGATTTTGCCATGAAGGTTGTTTTGCTAACCACCGAAAAACCCGTCTTTGCATCTCTCGCCGGTCCAAGGGTAGCGAACGTCGTCAAGACTTTCGGTTGCTACAACGACCGAAACTCTTGACGAGTTTCGCTACAAAAGTTCGTCGCGAGCCCACCGTGGTTCACTCTTGCCGAGAGTGGCTTTGAGCGCCGCCAAACATTCGCACACACGATCGCTCAATCGTGGCATCCAAATAACCTAAACACTCCGATCCAGCCCCAGACCGCACTGCATTCAAAACAGCAACCAGCGATCTCTCTAGACTTTCAGGTGCAGGCGTTGGACAAGTGATGCGAACTCGCTGTGGGCAATCGATCTCTATCAACCAACGATTTCCCAACCAGTGACAGCCGACAATTACGCCATTGAGAAGAACTTTGCCGGCCTCTAATGATGTCCCTATTTTTCTGGTCTCAACCTGACCGAAGGATGCAACGTGAATGCGTTCGATCCTCCAGTCGTGCGACCGAACACCGCATTCGCAAACCTCCGATTCCGAGCCCGGTGCTCCATCGAACCATTTTGTCGGCAGATCGATCACATCCAAGGTCGGTTGTCCGAGCAGCTTGGCAACTGCTTTGGAGCTTGGTTTGCAAAAAACGGATTGAGGGTCGCTAAGCTGCTGGATTTGCCCTGCGTTTAACACGGCCACTCGTGTCGCCAAGTAAAAAGCCTCATCCGAATCGTGCGTCACATAGACGATCGTCCGCTTGGTCTCTCGTTGCACGCTCGAGACCAACTCCCGAATCTCCTCTCGCAACAACTGATTCAAATGAGCAAGAGGTTCGTCCATGAGAACGATCGACTTGCCTGACAGCATGGCCCGAGCGATCGCAACTCGCTGAGCCTGTCCACCTGACAATTGAGAGAGCTTTTGACCGAGCGTCGGTCCAATCTTTAGCCATTCGACCCAGCGATCGAGTTGATCGGATTGCGACGAATATTTAGCGGCCAAGTCCAGATTTTGCCGAACGGTCAGATGGCCATAACCGTTTCCATGTTGAAACACGATGGCTACATCGCGTTTGTGCGGTTTGACGCGAAATTGATCGACGCCATTGATTCGCATTTTGCCCGACTGCGGTTTTTCAAGGCCAGCGATCAACCTCAGCAACGTGGATTTGCCGCTGCCGCTTTCGCCGAGAATGACCAGTAGTTCCGATTGTTGAACCTGTAGATTCAAACGATTTAGGACAGAGGTCTTGCCATAGGTCTTTTCGAAATCACAAATTTCGATCGCCAGTGCTTTCTGATTAGAGACGGAGCTCATTTCCCACGCTCAAACGATGCGGATTCACTTAATGGGAGGGTGAGGCTCCTGCCGAACCGTGGCGTTGAAAGCTCGGCAGGAGCCTCGCTCTCCCATAGGTGGTAAAGGGGCTCGGCATTGCAATGATGTTTGGAGCTTCGCTCGCCCTTAGGCTCAGTCTGCATGATAAACAACTCACTTCTGCCGTTTGATCCACTCGATGAGGACGCTTCCAATTTTGGTCATGGAAGTTCCTGAACATTGCTCGGGAGTGTCTCCTGTCGTATGCCAAAAGCTCTTTCCTTTTGCCCCGCGAGTATAGTCGAAATCGATCAAATCGATCACAGGAATTTTCGCGATTGAGTTAAGAGGAAGGTGATCATCGGTGATTTCGTATCCTACACTTGGTTTAAAGGCACTGATCTTCAATTCCTTTGCGATCCCCCAAACTTCCTCGACCAAGGGTTTCGCATACTTGAGCGAGTTCTGTTCATAAAACAATTGCAGGTCCGAGTCGGCGATCATGTCGATCAGTATTCCGCTTCGATAACGCGGAGTCGTTGGATCGTTGACATACGCCTGAGCGAAATGGGTAGAGCCGACAAACAGCGGATCGCGTTGCGCATCGAATACGATCTCTTCCGCATCAAAAAACACCAAGTCAACGCCAACTTTCATGGGCATTTTCTGCAGAACATGCCCCATCTCCATGAATAACGCAGTTCCGCTCGCCCCGTCGTTGGCACCGATGAAAATCCCTTTCGGATTTCTCAAGTCCTTATCTGGGTATGGCCGCGTATCGTAGTGCGTTGATAAAAGAACTCGTTCGGTTTCGTCAGGGTTCCAAGTGACGATCAAGTTCTTGACGACGACGTTCCCCCCCATTTCTGGATGGCGAATATTGAATTCCTGCCAAGTTACTTTCGCACCAAGCTTTTTGAAGTGCTGTTCGAGCAAGTTCTGTTGCTCTTCCATTCCTGCGGTGCCGGTAACTCGTGGACCGATGTCACAAATCTTCTTTAAGTAAGAAAACGCGCGTTTCGGATCGAGTGCAAGCTTGGTGTTGGGCTGCGACAACGCAACATGCGTTAGGCCGAAGAATGCAATAACGCTGTAAACTAAGGCAGTCTGAAGAGAGTTGATGCGCAACGGACGTCTCGCTCACTGAAAGGACCATCCTGGGCGAGGATCAACTTTGGCAGGACGAACTCTGACAAGAAGAAAATGCGGCGTCCTGCCGCTTGGACTTGATCCTTCAATAACGGCATTGTTTGCGTGTTTTGTGTTCGTGTCAATCATCCCCAAAAATTTTGTTGGAACACGGCGAATGCTTACTATCGTTGGAGGCCAGCATCCCAACTAGAAAACCCGGGCAAGTTTGGTAAAACATAGTCCTGAAGATTCACCTTCAAACTCCTTTCCACCATTCCACCTCATTTTGGAGAATCAGCATGACCAACGGACCAATGAATCGCAAACTCAAAATGGGGATTGTCGGTGGAGGACAGGGCTCGTTCATTGGTCGCGTGCATTCGATCGCTGCCTGCTTGGACAACCGTGCAACGTTGGTCGCGGGAGCCTTCAGCAGCAGCGCAGAACGCTCGAAAGCCTCGGCTCCTGACTACGATGTCTCTCAAGATCGCGCTTACCCATCGTATCAAACGATGTTTGAGGCAGAAGCCAAGAAGCCTGTTGGCGAACGCATTGATTTCGTCTCGGTAACGACCCCGAACCATACGCACTTCGAAGTTGCCAAGGCCGCCTTAGAAGCAGGTTTCCACGTAGTCTGCGATAAGCCGATGACGTTTGATTTGGCTCAAGCCGAAGAGCTCGCAAAGTTGGTCGACAAATCGAAGACTGTCTTCGCGTTGACTCACAACTACACAGGGTATCCCTTAGTTCGCCAAGCTCGCGAAATGATCCAAAGCGGCGAACTCGGCGAAATTCAAGCGGTCCGCTCGAGCTACATTCAAGGCTGGTTGCGAACACGACTCGAAGACCAAGATCAAAAGCAAGCCGCTTGGCGAACGGATCCTAAGCAGAGCGGCGTGGCCGGCTGCTTCGGCGATATCGCGACTCACGCTTACAATCTAGGGCGATTCATGACCGGCTTATTGCCTGCTGAGATCAGCTGCCATCTCAAGATCTTCGAACCTGGCCGAAAACTAGACGATTACGGCACCGCGATCGTGCGTTTTCAAAACGGTGGTCTCGGAACAGTTACCGCTAGCCAAATCAGCCACGGACGCGAAAACGACTTGTCCATCGAAATTGATGGCACCAAGGGGGCTTTATCCTGGCGACAAGAAGAGCCAAACGTCATGATCGTTCGTCAGAACGGCCAGCCACACAAACTCTACACCCGCGATCCCAACGCTAGCTTCATGAACGCCAGTGGCAAAGCCGCGTGCCGATTGCCCAGCGGACATCCAGAAGCGTTTTTCGAAGCGTTTGCTAATATCTATGTTGCCGCATTCGATGCTATGGTTGATGTCTCCGAAGGAAAGACTATCGAACGAGTCAATACGGTGTACCCAAACGTTCACGATGGAGTCGAAGGGATGCATTTTATCGAGCAGTGCGTTGCGAGTAGCTCGCAAAATGGCGCATGGGTCTCGATGAAGCACCCACGAGCACGCAAGTAACATGAGTCAGCACGCAAGTAACATGTGTTAGCACGCAAGTAACATGTGTTAGCACCGCAAGTAACATGTGTTAGCACCGCTTTTATCACCCTCCCCCCGGGAGGGTCGAGCATAGCGAGGGGAGGGTGAAGTGCAAGAGACAACTCTACTATCCAATTCATCCTACCCGGCCTCTGGCCGACCCTCCCGTTGGGAGGGTAATTTTTTGAAACCCCTTTGAAATCAAATCCATGACCCAACTCAATAAGTACTCCTCCCGTATTACCCAACCCAAAAGCCAAGGGGCATCGCAAGCCATGCTCTACGGCACGGGCATGACTCCAGAGGACATGAACAAAGGGCAAGTTGGCATCGGCAGTGTTTGGTACGAAGGCAATACCTGCAATATGCACCTGCTCGAATTGGCCTTAGAGGTCAAAAAAGCGGTGGTTGCCGAGAATCTGGTCGGCATGCGATTCAACACCATTGGTGTCAGCGACGGAATCAGTATGGGGACCGATGGTATGTCCTATTCGCTCCAGTCGCGAGACCTCATCGCCGACTCGATGGAAACGATTATGGGAGCACAGTGGTACGATGCTTTGATTGCGCTTCCTGGTTGCGACAAAAATATGCCAGGGTGCTTGATGGCGATGGGGCGTTTGAATCGCCCGTCGCTCATGGTCTACGGCGGTACGATTCGGGCTGGCAAGTGGAACGGGCACTCCCTGGACATTGTTTCGGCATTTCAATGTTACGGCCAATACATCTCGGGCCAAATCGATGAAGAGACACGGGCCAACATCGTTCGCAAATCCTGCCCTGGTGCTGGCGCTTGCGGTGGCATGTACACCGCCAACACCATGGCCTCAGCGATCGAAGCGCTAGGTATGTCGCTGCCTTACTCAGCATCCATCCCCGCCGAAGATCCAGCCAAGATCGACGAGTGCAAGCGGGCTGCGAAAGCCATTCGACACTTGATGGAAATCGATCTCAAGCCTCGGGATATCATGACCCGAGCCGCCTTCGAAAATGCGATGGTCATTGTGGTCGCCCTAGGAGGCAGTACCAATGCCGTCTTGCATTTGATTGCTATGGCTCGTAGTGTCGGAATCGATTTGCGATTGGACGACTTCCAAAAAGTTAGCGATCGAGTTCCGTTCCTTGCCGATCTAAAGCCTTCCGGCAAATTCGTTCAAGAAGACTTGCATTCGGTCGGCGGAACGCCAGCGGTCATGAAGTATTTGCTCGAAGAAGGTTTCATGACAGGTGATTGCATGACTGTTACCGGCAAGACGCTTGCAGAAAATGTCGCTAACCTCCCCGGTTTGAAGCCAGGACAAACGGTCGTTCAGCCATTGAGCAATCCGATCAAAGCCACCGGTCACATTCAGATTTTGTTTGGGAATTTGGCTCCGGAAGGATCTGTTGCCAAGATCACTGGCAAAGAGGGAATGCGATTCTCCGGTCCTGCTCGTTGCTTTGATAGCGAAGAACTGATGCTCGCAGCTTTGGAAAAAGGGCAAATCCAAAAAGGGGACGTCATCATCATCCGATACGAAGGCCCTAAAGGTGGACCCGGGATGCCGGAAATGCTGACACCGACCTCCGCGATCATGGGAGCTGGTCTCGGTTCTGATGTCGCTCTGTTGACGGACGGGCGATTCTCGGGAGGCTCACACGGATTCATCGTTGGGCACGTAACTCCCGAAGCGCAAGAAGGTGGCCCACTGGCTCTTGTGATGGACAATGATATCGTCACCTTGGACGCGGATACCAATCGATTGGACGTTGCAGTGTCGGATGCGGATATGGCCGCCCGCCGAGCCAAATGGCAAGCGCCACCGCTCAAAGCAACCCGTGGAACACTCTTCAAGTACATTAAAAATGTTAAGAGCGCCAGCGAAGGCTGCGTGACGGACGAGTAGGTCAGTCGATCGTTAAGGTCCTGCCATTATTCTCCGGCCCGTTCGAAGGTGATCGCGCTTTGGTCGCAAGTCTTTCTGGTTTTCCTGACCTTCTGCGATTGAATCGCGAATGCGATGGAATTTTTTAGCCTGGGGTAAAGTTCGCATCGCGAACAAAACCCCAGGTCGTACGCACCGATTGATCCAGAGCTCTGAAGGAGCGGCATGGGGTGTGAATCATTTTCCCGCCCAAAGGAAATGTTGACCATCTGGCCAAGTAGCTTCCGTGAGAATGCCGTCGCTTTGCGACTCTCAGGCAATGCGTACAACGCAGACCACGGATTCCATCCGTGGCTTTCAAATGCCACTGCTCCGCAGTTAAAGCTGCTGCGATGGCTTTGCTTAGAAGCGAAACATGTTGCCGAAATTTCACTCGGGCCGCACCTCCTCATCCCCCAACCCCTTCTCCTCCGGAGGAGGAGAAGGGGAGTTAGAATATCAGGCGCTCACGGCGTCCTTCGTTGGGAGCAAAGATTTCTCAAGCTCCAAATGACAAGAAAAAACAACCAATGCCCATACCAATCCAAATCGCAAGTATCGTATTCCTAACATGGCTCCTGCAAACTCATTGCTTTGCAGTCATTCAAAGCGATCCAATGGAGTTGTCCGATCGTCAGTCGCTATTTGTATCTGGCAAGGATGGCGTTCACACGTATCGCATCCCTGCCATCATCACGGCAAAGAACGGCGATCTCATTGCGGCATGTGATGCCCGTCGAAAGTCTGCTGCCGACCTAAAGCTCCAACGGACCATAGATATTGTATTTCGGCGGAGCGTGGATAATGGCAAGACTTGGTCGCCAATAGAGATTCTCGATCCCGTCGAGGATGGTGGCTGCAGCGATCCATCGTTTTTGTTGGACAAGTCGTCGGGAGGTGAGTCCAGGTGATGAGTCCAAAGTGGTGCAGTTGCCAGATGATTCGTGGATGGTCAGCCCTCCCAATTTCCCTCATGCGTTATCGAGTCCTAAATCCGATCCATGCCCGACTGGCCGAGATTGGTTACAGGAACCGTCAACATGCTTTTCAAATAGCCTGGGGCCCCGGCCTTTACCATCCAGCGAAACCCAGTTACGACCAATAGGCAGAAAACGAACAAGACGATTGAAGGGAGGGCGAGGCTCCTGCCGAGCCAACGGTGCAAAGGTTCGGCAGGAGCCTCACCCTCCCGAGCAATGAATTGCTTCGGTAAACTTGTTGGAAACATGCTTACACGCGGCAGCGCTCTCCCGTAAGTTATAAACTGCTTTGACAAGCAAATTTTGTTTGCCTAGAACGATTGAGGACAATCGTTCTACACTCCTCTTTCGTTTTTTTCGGCCAATGAAAACAACCACTAGGCTCAGGCATGCGACCCGATGGCAGAGTTGGGGGCAATCGCGGGTCGAAGACCGAACATTAATACCAAAGCGGAACAGCCGCACGCAGCAGCAATGAGGCCTGCGATAGGAAATCCGGTAAGCGGTCCTCCGGTGAACTCCTCGCCAACGATTGCTCCAGTAATCAACGGACCAACTGCTGTCGCAAAATGCGAGACGGATGTATTGAGATTCATGAACGCTCCGCGAAGCGCTGGTTCCGCAGCACGCAACATCATGGCTTGCGCCGGAATCATCCTGCCACTTGCGAGAACCATAAATAGGCTCGTCGATACGACTGCGACCAGTAGAGACACTTGCGGCAAATTGGTGATAACCAGGGTCATTAAGACCGCGCCACCTGCACATATGAAAAAAACCGGCTTTGCACCAACGCGATCTGTCGCCCAGCCGACCAGATTGAGAGATATTAACGTGCAAATACCAGCGACGGCATAAACGATCGGCAGATCGCTGGCGGACCGCCCGCAATTGGCTTGCATGTAGGGAGCAATGTAAGGGACGATGAGAAACGTCCCGAAAACCGTCGCGAGCATGAAGGCAAATGCCCAAAGATGATTGGACTTCTGAACGACCGTCAAAAACTGGCGAATCGGATTGACTCGAACACCGGTCCTATGACCAGTCATCGACGGCATGAATAGCACAACGAGCCCCCACACGCCGACCGCCAGAAATCCGATTGCGATGAACGGGGCATTCCAATTCCCAAAATAAAGTGCAAGCCACAATCCGATCGGCAACCCAATCGTTGACGCAACGGCAAAGGACGAAGTGACCACTCCGATCGCTCGACCTCGCTGCCCATCAGGAAAGACGTCGCCGATCACGGCCATGACACAGGACGAGGCCATTCCGCCAAACAGACCAGTCAGACACCTCGCTATCAAAAGTTGAGAGAAGCTTGGGGCGATTCCGCAATAGAAAGTGGCCACCGTAAAGCCACCAAAGGCGCCCACCAAAATCGTTTTTCGATCATAGAGATCAACCAGAGTAGAACTCAATATGCCTGTGACCATGGCGGCGATTCCATAGGCAGACACAATCATTCCAAACTGCTGCGGATTGATCTTGAGCTGTTGTCGCAGTGGATCGCCCAAAGGCATCACGATGACGAAATCAAGAATGTGTGTGAAATTGATTGCTGCCAGCAACAGTAGTAAACCCCACTGCTGCCTATTAAAAGTGATGGCCCGGTTTTCAAAGTTTGGTCTTAGAGAACCCGGATCCACACGCATTCGTACACTTTCAATTGGGAAAATCGCTCCGTGGAAGATAGAGCGTAACCGCAATCGAAAAGTTCACCAATCGCACTTCGGGAGTATCAGAGAATCAGGTTTGAATTTGCCGGGAACGCAGGACTCGGTCTTGCCGCACGCTACCTTCGCAGAGCGAAGGGCGACATTGTTGCTCGTCGCTCCACGACGATTGCGTACACGCGACCGGGATTCTAGAGCGTCAAGGAGACAAGAACAACCAAATGCTCATTTCAAGCCTATATCAATTTCCAAAATGCGCTAGTGTTTCTTTGTAGCTAATTCACTAGCTTGCGCGTCGTGCTATGGTTGTAGCTAATTCACTAGCTTGCGCGTCGTGCTAGGGTTGTAGCTAATTCACTAGTTTGCGCGTCGTGCTAGGGCTGTAGCTAATTCACTAGCTTGCGCGTTGTGCTATGGCTGTAGCTAATTCACTAGCTTGCGCGCGTGCTAGGGCTGTAGCTAATTCACTAGCTTGCGCGTCGTGCTAGGGTTGCGTTCTGCTTCCTGCTCGTCTTGGAACTTCATCATTCCTTCACGAACCAAAGATCGCGGGTTGATCTTCCGTAATTCCCATGCTTTTGCGAGCTCGCCATTCTTTCAAGACTCGCCACCAACGAAGCATCTTTTCATGGGCACGATCGACGGAATCCAAGACATCGTCCAAATTTTCGATCGGTTTGAAGAAGCAATCTTCGGCTCCCAGTCGTGTGGCTCGAATGATGGTACTCATCGAAACGAGCCCGGTTAACATGATGACTTGAATGCCCCCGTCGAATTTTTTGATCTCGCGCAGAAGAGCCAGTCCGTCCTTTCCAGGCATCTCGATATCGAGCAAAACAATTCGAGTCGTACTTTTGGCAAGCCAAGGAATAACAAGAGCGGGATCGGAAATAGAGTGGGGAGTATAGCCCCTAATGGAAAGCGTTTTCTTCATCAGCGCCAAAATGTCTGGATCATCGTCGACATGAAGAACTTTGCGATCGAGCTCAGGTTCTGGATTTGGACTCATTTTTAACTTTCATAAACGTGGACGTGAAATTCGACCGTCAACGGTTACTCAAATTAGAATGCTCTGTCGTCTAATTTTCGCATTTTGCACTTAATTGCTCGAAGTTATCTTTGGAAACCCTTTGTTTGCAGCCCGAAATGGGGGTTTTTCGGTGGTCCGCTAACTTCCCAATAGCTTCGCGATCACTTTGCCGTGAACGTCGGTTAACCTGAAGTCGCGTCCTTGATAGCGAAACGTCAGTCGTTCGTGATCGAAGCCGAGGCATTGTAACAACGTTGCGTGCAAGTCATGGACATGCACCGGATCCGAAACGATGTTGTATCCATAGTCGTCCGTTTCCCCTACGACGGCCCCCGGTCTGATTCCTCCGCCTGCCATCCACATCGTAAAGCAACGACCATGATGATCGCGACCGTAGTCGTCTTGCAATGAACCTTGGCTGTAGACAGTTCGTCCAAATTCGCCGCCCCAGATCACTAACGTGTCATCCAGCAAGCCCCGCTGCTTGAGATCCGACACCAAGGCGGCTTGGGGCTGATCGATATCGCTGCATTGCTTAGGAATGTTCGATGGCAAGTTACCGTGATTGTCCCATCCGCGATGGTACAACTGGATAAAGCGAACACCTCGCTCCACCATGCGTCTTGCCATCAGGCAGTTGGCGGCAAAGGTCCCTGGTGTTTTGGCTTGCGGACCATACATATCAAACGTCGACTCGGGCTCGTCACTCAAGTTGGTTAAGTTCGGCACGGATGCTTGCATGCGAAAGGCCATTTCATACTGTTCCATTCGTGTGGCAATCTCGGGATCGCCATCTTGTTTTTGTTGCAATTCGTTTAGCTTTGCAAGTCCGTCAAGCATCGTTCTTCGCAGATTGCGATCGATACCACTTGGGTCGTTGAGATAAAGCACCGGATCGGAGCCGCTTCGAAACTTTACACCCTGGTGGCTAGAGGGTAGGAAGCCGCTGCCCCAAAGTCGATCGAGTAGGCCTTGATTGGCATCTTTGCCTGTTCCGTGCGAGATCATCACAACGAACGCTGGCAAGTCCTCCGCTTCGCTTCCAAGGCCGTAGCTCAGCCAAGAGCCCATGGAGGGTCGACCAGGTTGCTGCGAGCCGGTTTGCATGAACGTGATAGCCGGGTCATGATTGATGGCTTCGGTGTGCATCGATCGAACAATGCAAATATCGTCAACGATCTTACTGGTGTGCGGTAGAAGCTCGCTCAACCAAACGCCATTCGCCCCGTGTTGCTTAAACTCAAATTTGGGTGCCACCACCGGGAAATTCTTTTGCCCCGATGTCATTCCCGTTAGCCGTTGCCCCTGTCGAATACTGTCCGGTAACTCGGACCCATGAAGCTCCTTGAGCTTGGGTTTGTAGTCCATCATTTCCAGCTGGGATGGTCCACCGGATTGAAAAAGATAGATTACTCGCTTTGCCTTAGCTGCGAAGTGCGGCACTGGTTGCCTATCTGGGGTAGCCGCTGATAACGCTTTGCCTCGTAAATCAGAGCCAAGGAGCGTCGCAAGAGCCGCTGAACCTGTAATCGAGTTACGAAGAAACTGGCGACGAAACGAACTCGAGGCGGGATGAAGATTGGATTGCATTTTGGATTTAGCGTTTCGAAATGGTCTCGTCGAGATTCAACACGGTGCTTGCTAGGATCGTCCAGGAAGCAAGTTCGACAGGGTCGATCGCGGGATTCGGCGCGGCTGCGCCGGTGGTGTTGAGCGATTGCGCACTTGGGGGATTGGCTGCGAACCGTTGCTTGGCGGACTCTAGAACTTGACCTAGAATCGCGTGCTCTTCGCGGGTAGCTTTCCGAGAAACACCTCGAAGGAAACCAGCGTCGATCCGATCGTTGACCGCCACTCCTTCCTGAATCATATGCTCTGCCAAGCTTCGAGCGCATTCGACGTAGGTTGGATCGTTGAGCAAAACCAGCGACTGGAGCGGAGTATTCGTTCGGGCTCGTCTTGCAATGCAAACTTCTCGCATCGGCGCGTCGAAACTCATCATGGACGGGGGAGGGCAAGTGCGTTTCCAGAATGTGTACAAGCTGCGGCGGTAGAGCCCTTCACCAACGTCAGCCACGTATTTACCTTGACGGTTGACAGTGACATCTTCCCAAAGCCCGGCGGGTTGGTAAGGTTTTACGCTAGGGCCGCCAAGTCGGTTTTTCAACAGTCCGCTGATCGCAAGTGCATTGTCGCGGATGGTTTCTGCGGGCAGTCGATTTCGAGGGCCGCGGGCCAAAAGTCTGTTTTCCGGATCGCGATCCAGCATCGTGGGCTGGATGCGAGACTCCTGCTGGTAAGTAGACGACATGACAATCATTTTGAGAGTCGCTTTGACATCCCACCCGCTTTCAATGAAATTTCGGGCCAGGAAGTCAAGCAATTCGGGGTGCGAGGGGGCATCGCCCGTAAGGCCAAAGTCCTCCGCGGTTTTCACAATGCCCGTTCCGAAGAAATTTTGCCACCAGCGATTCACCGTTACGCGAGCCGTCAGCGGATTCTTATCGCTCACTAGCCAATTAGCCAACTCCATACGGTCCTTGGGTGCCTGCGAACCCGTTTGCAGTAGTGAAGCGGGGACCGTCGAATAGACACGCTCGGCTGGTTGGTCGTATTGCCCTCGCTTGAGCACAAACGTCTCTCTTGGCGGACTCATTTCCCGCATCACCATTACGGATGCTGAACTCTCCTCGATAGCAAGTTTGTCCTTCTTGACATTTGCTAATTTGATTTGCAATGCTGAATATTCAGGATCGATTCGGTCCAAATAGAACTTGTGAATTTGTTTGCGTTGTTCTTCGGTCCGCTGTTCGTAAGGTACCCTGACCCAGTCAGCGAAACCGCTCACCGTTTCGAAGGTCGCAAGTTGCTTAACACTATTCTCGTCCAGCACATTGCCAAAAAGCTGGAGCTCATCGATTGCTCCCTTGTACGGTAGCGACTTTTCACGCAACCCGATTCGAAACGGTTGTTGTGTTTCGATCGAATCGCGAAGCGAGTCTTGCGAGATAGAATAGGGGGCGGGTTTTGAATCGATATAGAGCTTGATGCCTGCCGCAGTCTTGGAACCATCGTAGGTCGCGACGATATGATGCCACTCGTTGAGGGATAAGGGTGTGTTGGAGGAAACTTTGATCGCATTCTCAGGCCACTTGTGGACCAAATGCATTTCTACTTTCCCGCTTGACAGGAGAACGTCATAGCCTCGGTAACTCTGTGATTCATCCATTTTGGAGAGAATAGCCATTCCGTCTGCCGATGCCGGCTTGATCCACACGCTGACTGAAAACGGTTTATCACTAGCGAAGTTCGCAACGTTTCCAAGCTCGATTCGCGATGTTCCATCGAGTTCGATGGCGTCTTGCTTTTTTCCGGTTTGCCATAGAATCGTACCGGTTGTGGTCCCGACTTTGGAGTGGGAGATCGAGTCGAACAAGGAACCGCCTTCTGATTGGTCCTCTGATTTGTCCAGGGGGAAATGGAACAATGCGCTTTGGTCGAAGCGAGACTTGAGGTCGTTCTGGCTTGTTTCAGCGACCCATTTCTCGACGTTCTTGTCTACTTGAGCCTCAAGTTGCTTCCATTGAGATTCGACGGACTCGATTTCGGTCGCCAACGCAGCCGTCTTCGACGATTGTTCTGCGGTTGGCACGCGAATGTACGGTTCGACACCGATGACTTTGCCGTGCGGTGCTTGCTTTTCGTCGAGTGAATTGAAGAAGGAATAAAATTGGTAGTATTCGGCCTGAGAAATTGGATCGAACTTGTGGTCGTGGCACCGGGCACACTGCATGGAAAGCCCAAGAAATACCGTTGAAACCGTGTGGACACGATCTGCTACGTATTCGACTCGGTACTCTTCCTGGATGATGCCCCCTTCGGTGTTGTGACCTTGGTTGCGAAGGAAACCTGTTGCGACCAACTGATCTTGTTTGTGGTCGGGGATCAAATCACCTGCAAGTTGTTCGATGACAAACTGATTAAAAGGCATGTTGCGATCGAACGCATGGATGACCCAGTCTCGCCATGGCCACATGGTGCGGTCCTCGTCGTTGTTGTAGCCGTTGGTGTCCGCGTATCTCGCTAGATCAAGCCACTCCATGGCCATTTTTTCCGCAAACGCTTTCGAAGCAAGCAGTCGATCCACAGCGTGCTCATAGGCATCGCTTGCCGGATCATTTAGGAATTGTTGCAGCTCACTTATCGTGGGCGGAAGTCCTGTCAAATCGAGTGAAACACGGCGGAGCAACGTGGAACGATCGGCCCTAGGTGACGGCTTGAAGTGCTCTTGATCCAGTCGTTTTTCAACGAACGGATCAATTGCATTGTTACCCAATGCAACAGCTTGCAACTTCGGAACCGAAGCCTTGACTGGAGGGGTAAACGCCCAATGCTTCGAGTACACTGCCCCTTGGCGGATCCATGCCTGCAGTAGATTTTTTTGCTTGTCCGACAGTGGTCTTTTCGAAGTCGGCGGAGGCATTTGCGACTCAGGCTCGCTCGACAGAATTCGCTCGACCAGCTTGCTGTTGCTTAGATCATTTGGGACGATCGCCGAGGCTGCGAGAGCATTCTCTCGGATATCGAGTCGCAGATCGGCAGCGCGGCTCTTTTCATCAGGGCCATGACAGGTCCAACAATGGTTGGCGAGAATCGGGCGGATTTGGCTTGCGAAATCAACAGCAACGTCGGCATCTTGTGCCTGCATTGGAGCAACTTTTTGTAGAAACAACGCTAGGCAAAATAGTGTTGGTAGAACAAACCGTAGATTTCGATCAAACATTAGCGGAAGTCTGTAGGTGGGAGAGCAACGAGTCGACTTTTGGCGAGCGCTCCTATTCTAGACGAAAACGGCCGAAGATTCTTCAAAACATTTCACTTGCTTTGAGAACGCATTCTTGGACAATCAAATCATGTTGCAAAGAGTACAGATACTCCGACTCGCCGCGAATGGCAGAGGCCAAACTCAATAAATCTCCGTCGTATCGGCCCGTCATCTTGGGCAATTCGACGTTTTGAGTTCCTTTGCGAAAGCCGCCGATGGCTTGGTCGAGCGTCAGCGTCAATTGCGGCGGTTCAAGTGGCACAATCTCAATGGTACCTTTCGTACCGCAAACCACCATCTGGCGTCGGCGACCGCCATCGATTTCGACCATGCTGCTACGAATCGAAGCAGTTGCTTTCGGGTATCGGAAAACGGCCAAGCAATTGTCGTTGAGTGTGTCGACCTCCAGCATCGTCTTGGTATTGAATGGAGTGACGGACTGGGGCTTGCCTAAGATCGAAACCATCGCATCAATCAAATGGCATCCAAGCTCGAACATGGAACCGCCCCGGTACCGCGTCGGATCAGCTCGATCGCTACTGGCGAGCTTCTTGCTAATCACGCCATGAATCTCAAAAACCTCACCTAGCCAACCTTGCTTGACCGCATTGAATAGAAATTGAAAGGCCGGGTTACTGCGAAACATGTATCCCAATTGAATGAGCCGCTTCGATTCGGTAGCAACGTTCGCCACCCTTTGAAATTGCTCCATCGAGGCTCCCGCGGGCTTGTCCAAGTGAACGTGCATGCCTGCTCGCAAGCATTTTTCCGCCATGTTGAGCAACTGATCGATCTCTGTCTCGACAAGAACGAGTTGAAGGCCTGGTTGGCTAAGCAATTGATCAACGGTCAGCCAAGTACAAGATTGGAATGCTGCTGTCTTTTGAACTCGTCCTCTTTGTACCTCGTCTTCTTCAACAATCCCCACCACTTCAAAGTGTTCGTTCAGTTTCGTCAAGGCTTCAAGCTTGCCGCTGGCATGGCCATGTTTCGTACCGATCTGGCCAACGCGGATTCGACTTCGTGTATTCCCCCATGCTGTTGACGTCAAGAGCGATGGGAGGAGTGTGCCAGCGAGAATGGGACTCACGCGTGACAGCGATTGCGAACCAAATTCGCGGCGGGAGAGGGAGGACATATCATTTCAAATGGGTTGAAAGGCGGAAGCGATCGGAGGTCAACCATTGTAACGAATTGCCGCCTGTTTGGAGCCTCGCAATCAGACAATCCTTGTTCCGCATCGAGCTCTCCCACTCCAGATAAGCAACCGACGAACTTTTCGAACTCGCTGAATCACGGCGGTTCGTATCTTTCGGTTTTGTAACATTTCGACGTTGTTGCTCTTGCAACGAAACCAATCCCCTATTTCCTCTAAATTCTACGAATGCCTGCTAAAAATGCACTCTACTTACGATCGGAAACGTGCCGATTCTGACAGGAACGCTTTTGTCACAGAATTGTCGGGTTGATCGGAATAGTGAATCATGAGTTGGCGTAAACTTGTCTTTGTTTCTCTGCTGGCGCTAGTCTTTTACCGAACCGTTGTTGCACAAGAGGCAAGCTACGCAACGCCTTTCGGTTCTGGGGTGGCAAATGTGCCCGAAGAGGCACAACCTCAATACGTTTTCGCCGCATCTCCTTCGGATAACCCGCCAGCCACGATTGAAGAGCTTACGTCGCGTCTCAAGGCCCTCGAAGCCAAAGAGGCAACGAACGAGTCCGGACTCAAAAAGCTCACGGATGCTAAGAAGACTGCCGCAGAAAAGCCCAAGTATCCAAACGTTGCTATTAGCGGCTTCTTTCAAGCGGACGCGGTCAGTTTTAGCCAACTCCAATCCAGTCGCGATACGTATGGCAGGATCGAAAGTGGAGCCGACTTCCGCCGAGCAAGACTCGGAGCCAAGGGCTCTGTTTCCGATCGCATGGACTACTTCATGCAAATGGACTTTGGATTTTTCGGACGCCCAACTTTTACCGACCTCTGGGCTGATTTTAAAGAGGTTGGCCCGCTAGGAACTGTCCGTGTCGGCCAATGGAAACAACCCTTCGGCTTGGAAGTCGCAAGCAGTATTCGGTACACGACCTTTATGGAGCGGTCCTCTTTGTTTCAAGCGTTTACACCCTTCCGACATATTGGGATCGGATTCTACAATAATTCGGAGGATTTGAATTGGACTTGGGCTGCATCCTACTTTCGGACGGGACAAGACCAATTCGGCGGCTCGCTCAGCACCGATGGTGGAAACGGTGCCGCTGGTCGCTTGACTCATTTGCTCTGGCACGAAGGTCCCAAGGGCGAGGACTATTTGCACCTCGGTGCAGGATACTTTCTCAATGCACCACCGAATGAACGGGTGCGATTCCGAAGCGTTCCTGAAATTTTCGTAGGTGAGTTTGTCGTGCCAACGGGTACGCCCAACGGTACAAGCGGCCAACCAGTCCCCTCGGCTGCCAACGGAACGCCTTTCTTCGTCGATACCGGAACCATTGGCTCCAGTTTGACTCAGACGTTTGGTTTGGAGTCCATGTGGGTTCGCGGACCACTTTCATGGCAAACCGAAGCCATGGGTTGCTTTGTGGATACGTCTGGGACGGGAAACGGATTTCTGAACGGAGCTTATTCCCAAGTCGGCTTGTTCCTCACTGGCGAACACCGCCCTTATGATCGCAAAGCTGGTGCAATCGATCGCGTGATTCCATTTCATAGCGTATCGAAAAGTTGTAGCGGATGGGGGGCTTGGGAAGTTGCTGGTCGCTGGTCCTATCTGGATCTGACCGACCAGCAAGTCCAAGGTGGGATGATGCAGAACATGACCGGTGGCCTGAATTGGTATGTCAATCCGAACTGCAAGTGCGTATTCAATTACATCCATTCCTGGGCAGATGCACGACCGACAAGTAATGGCAATATCCTGTCGAACAACATGATCCGATCTCAAACCGATGCCTATGGCCTGCGCTGCCAATTGGATTTTTAGGCGTGGTGATACCGCTCAAAGCCCGAAGGACTGGCTACCCAACGACTGAGGTTCAAAAAAGCGAAACAGCAAACTACCAATAGCCTCAAAACCTCTTGCGTACGTGCTTACAACTTGGGTGCCAACACTTTTCCAAAAGAAGGCGGGAACTTGGTCAATTCAAAGACAGCTCCGTAGTCATTGCCGCTTCCCGGGCTAGGGAGTTGGGCGCCGAGAGAAACCTGCCATCCTTTCTTTTCTGAGAACGTCCATTGTGCACCAATGACAGCCACGCTGTTGCTGTTTGTGCCCGAAATGAAGTCCGCAACGAAACTGAACTCCTCGCAGATTATTGGATACTCGATCCCAGTCATCCAGCCAACTTCGTTGCCAGCGCCCAAAAAATTCGTGTTGCCGTAATAGAGGCCAGAAACAATTGTTCCTTTGAATGGACTCGACTCGGGAACATTGAATAGATTTTGCTGAGCCCAACCCATCTGCGAAAAAACGAGAATTCCAACCATTGCAAATAGAAATCGATGCACTTTCTCTCGGAACTGATTGATGGCAGTTTGAAAGGGATAGTTGAAGGATCGATGCATGAAAGAAAGCTACAGTCGGTTCGGAAACGTCGAAAAATGCACTTTGTAATGGATAATAACCATCCTCCAACAAAGCTAGATGAACTGCGAAAGCTACGCAAAATGGGCCGGTTAATCCAACGGCTCCAAACATCTTTGAAATGCCAAGACCAGTCAAAACCTTCGGGAGGGCAAGGCCACCGCTGTAAACATCTTTGCAAAGTCAATTCCATTGAAAACCTTAGGGAGGGCGAGGCTCCTGCCGAGCCAACGGTGCAAAGGTTCGGCAGGAGCCTCACCCTCCCGAGCAATGAATGACTTAGGTAAACTCGTT
>JAPLNL010000066.1 GCA_026692905.1 Planctomycetota bacterium | reverse complement strand
CGAACGAGCTCAAATACATCTCAAATCGATTAAAAACTTCCGGAGGCATCGCAAAACTCAAACAATGGCTACATAATACTTCACCAAGGGAATACCGGATGGCTGCATAGAACACTGCAAAAAGTGTGCAACTTCAAAACTTGCGCGTCGTGCTAATTGCCTCCTAACTCCGAAACTCTTGACGAGTTTCGCTACAAATGACTCACTAAGTCCCCACGGCGGGTCTGGTATGCCCAGCCCGACGCCATGAAATTCTTTCGTTCTTTTCGGCTATCCTAAAGAACACCGTTACCAATAATCAGCGGAGTCGGACGAAGAGTATTCCATTCTTCTAATGACTGAAAGAAAGTTCTCTATCGCGATGTCCGGACCTGACGCCACTCCAGAAAACACCAATGCGTTACCTGCCAGCGATTCACCCTTAGTTATTTCCTCTGAATCGCCACCGGTGGTATCCGTCAAAGTTGACGATGAAACCGCAGTTCCCAATGTAGTTTCGCCAGCCCAACCGACCGAGGCCGACTTCGGTTTTCAGCCACTGGCCGCAAATTGGTTGAGGATGGAACGGCGAAGTTGGCATGTTTTGATCTCGATCATTGGCGCTGTCCTGGGGTTGGGTTGGCTCGTGCTGGGAGTATTCATTCGTCAAAGCTTTGATACTTGGCAGTGGCTGGTTCTCGTTCCGATCGGCATCGTTATCGCAATGTTCCTTTGGGCGGCGTACTTCTTCCCACGCCGTGGTTTCCAAGCGACCTCGTGGCGTTTGCATTCGCATGGGTTTGAGATTCGTCGCGGCATATGGTGGCGTCATCGCATCTTTATCCCTAAAGATCGAATCCAACATACCGATGTGCATCAAGGACCGATACAACGTGCTTACGGTTTGGCCAGTCTCGTGCTGAACACCGGTGGTACACATGAACCGTCCATCACATTAGAAGGGCTCGACATGCCTTTGGCCGAATCGCTTCGAGAGCAATTGTCGAAACGCGATGCGATCCAATTACCTTCTGCGACGAAAGATGAAGTCGTTGCATGATCGATTCGAATCAAGATCGAAACGCTTCACGGCGTTTGCACCCGTTGTCGTTGCTATTCGAGTTCGCTTCGATCCTGAGAGCGAATGTGATCCCGACCATTGCAGCGGTCGTTTCAACCAGCCGAGGTGGATGGATCGGAATTGCGGTAGGAGCGGTTGTGTTCGGTATCAGTGCCGCGATTGCCATTGTTCGCTATGCGACGTTTCGTTTCCGAATTGCGGATGGGGAACTGGTTGTCGATTCCGGTTTGATCAATCGTGTGCATCGCACGGTTCCACTTAGCAAGATTCAAAACATCGATCTGTCTCAAAACCTCTTCCATCGCATACTGAGGGTTGGAGAAGTACGAGTCGAGACCGCCTCAGGGAAAGAGGCTGAAGCGGTAATGCGAGTTATCGCCATCAAAGAGTATTCGCAACTGCGAGACGAGCTCCTCTCTTTTCGCAACTCGGAACGCGAGGAAACTCAACCGGAGAGTGCTCAAGATGTAATCGTCACTGACACCTCGCCACAACCATCCGAACTCATTCTGAAATTGCCGACTAGGCTTGTCATCTTGGCAGGTTTTCTGAGCAATCGCGGCGAAGTGGTCGCTGGGGTTGTATTCGGGTTTTTGTGGCAACAACGGTTTGCTGACAAATGGTTTGCATCACAAAGCTGGGCCAAAGAGTCGCTGCGGGAGTCAATTAGGGAATCGATGCGTGAGGGGACTCAAGGCAATATTATTTCACAAGCTTTCCGATGGGTTCGAGGAGTGGTGGAGTACCTTGGAACACAATCAGGTTCGGCAGGTACCATCTTGTTGATGTTGATTGGGATCACGGTTGTATTCGCAATCTTGAGGACGTTTTCGGCAATTTGGTATGTACTCAAGTTTTATGGCTACCGACTTGAGCGAGTTGGCGATTCGGTGCATGTTCGCTGCGGTCTTTTTACGAAAGTTTCCGCAACGATACCATTGGGGCGAATTCAATTGATTAGCGTTCAACAAAAATGGCTCATTCGGCAGTTTGGGTTAGCCACCATTCGCATCGAGACAGCGGGTGGCGGAGAAAAGAATTCCGATGATGCTACCTCTATAGGTCGCAAGTGGTTTGTGCCGATCGTAGACCTTTCAAAGGTTCCACGTATTTTAGCCATCCTAGATCCGAAGCTGGCGGGAATGGATGAACGGATTGAATGGCAACCGCAAGCGGCTGGCACCAAGGCAAGGATGTTTCGCTCGATCCTTTTGATAGTAGTCGTTCTTTCTTTAGCCATTTCCTATTGGAGTATTGTTGCAGGACTAGTGTTTGGAATCGCTTTTCTTTCATTGGGCTGGATGTATGTTGGCAAGAAAGCCAAGAGCCGCAGATACGCGCGCACGGATTGGGGATTGGTTTATCGTAGCGGCACTTGGGAACGCAAAACATCCATCGCTTTCTTTGATAAGCTTCAGAGCGCGGCCTTGAATCAATCGCCTTTTGATCGACGTTGGAAGATGGCGACGCTCAAGGTGGACACGGCTGCTTCTGGACCGGCCAACCATCGCATCGAAGTTAAGTATCTCGACGCAGAAAGAGCCGGTCGCGAGTTGCAAGCGATCATTCAATTTATCCCGACATCAGCCGACGGGCGCTAGCCCCGGTTTGTTTTACAGGGATTTAACGTCACCCTCCCTCGGGGATGTCGGCCAGGCCGGCCCCGGGGAGGGTGAACTGACTTTTGCAATCGTTGTTGGAACTTCACCCTCCCCTCGCTACGCTCGACCCTCCCAGCGGGAGGGTGTTTAGACCGGTGACTCTCCCCTAGAGGGCTAAAATAAACCGCGAGGCGGAGCCTCGCCTAACCGAGTCAATTCCCTGCTGAAAAACCCATCACATGTACAGATGCTTGATACAAAGTTGCGACCAGTTCTCCAGTCGATCAAGCTCAGACTTGATCGTTTCGACGCTTTGGAAGCCGCTTTCCTCAAGGTGATCCTCGCGGGTTTGGACTTTGCACGACGAGAGTTGCATGATGTGAACGATGCCAAGATGGACGCGTCCAACCTCGGTCGAATCGTCGTAGATTAGGCCCACGATCCGTTGCTGGCCGTTGCATTCGATGGAGACTTCTTCGTCTAGTTCGCGCTGCATGCCGGTCCGATACCAATCTTCGCCGGTCGCGTCCTCGACCGAGATATGGCCGCCGATCCCAATCGATCGGAGCGCGTGAAGTCGTTTTTCGCCCTGACCTTTACCCCGAGTGTATTGAAAAACACGGGTCCCCGAAGCATCGCTGCATTCGAGAATGATGTACGGAATCAGCTGTTTGAACGAGGGATCCGTTTCAACAAGACTTCTTGGGCGAAACGACTGATTTCCACGGTCCAAAATGGTCGAAAGGTAACGGTCGACATTGGGCTGAAACCCCGAAAAAGGCCCAAGTTGGTCTAGCAATTGTGCTGGAATTACCAGAACTTCTTCGTCTTTAGCCATTTGCGACTGCGTTTTCTATGGAATTTGGTGTTCTTTGGAACGTTGCCCCCAGGAAAACAGGGTTCCCCTGACTTGTCGATTTCCGATACGATACACGGTTTGGCAAAAGCTGACTATTCAATTTCTCGATCAATTTGCAACTAGGAAATCCATCGGTGCCCCTTCCTTGCAACCACACAATCTACTCCTCCAACAGCCGACCAAGATTAAGCATGAGTATATTCTCTCTTTCGTTCGTTTCGCGCGCAGGATTGTCGTGCCGAATTGCAGCGGCGTTCGCAGCAGTCGTCCTTTCCGTGGTTCCTGCGTTGGGACAGGACAAGCCATTGCCAGCAGCCAAATTGTTTCCTGCTGATACGCAAGCACTTTTCTCGCTTCCCCATTCGGAGGCGTTTCTTGCTGCATGGAAGGAGACTCAACTCGGAAAGCTGGCAGAGGATCCTCAACTCAAGGATTTTTGGACGACCCAACAAAAAGAAATTCAAGATAGGTTCAGCGAAGCTGGTTGGCAGCTCAATCTAGAAATCGAAGACATTCAAGAGCTATCTGGTGGCCAAACGAGCCTGGGATGGATTTTGCGAACGGCCGAAGCGAGCAAACCGTTCTCCATCGCGATGATTATTGATGTGGTAAATCGTTCGGTTCCAGCGGAGAGTTTTTTGAAGCGAGTCGATACCGAACTCAAGGCCAAGAATGCAGTAGCAAATACGATCACCGTTTCAGGAGTCAAAGTATTCCAATACACTCTGCCAAAAGTTGCAGGTGACACTCGATCCCACGAGGCGTTTTACGGACTTTCCAAGGATCAGTTGCTCGCAACCGATGATTTGTTGACCATGAATGAATTGTTGGCAGCACAGTCAGGTGCAAAAAAGGACTCTCTGGCCGATTCAGAACTTTACACTCGGGTCCAAGCCAAAATACCAAACGAAGGGGACCATCCCGAGATGGAATACTTTGTTCGGCCAATCGGCTTTGCGAAACTGCTTCGGTCCATCTCAGGCAAGCCGATCAAAAACCAAGCAGACATCTTGTTGATTTTAGATCGCGAAGGTTTTGGTGATTTGGAATGCCTGGCAGGGAATGTTCAAATTTCGACGGACACGTTCGACTTCTTCCATCATGGCTATTTGATTGCAAAACAACCGCCCGCTAAAGCGGTTCAAATTCTGGACTTCCCGAACTTGCAAAAATTGGAAACGCCAGAGTGGATCAACAAAGAGACCGCTTCTGTTTTATCTTTGTCTTGGAACATCAAGGATGCATTCCCCAAGTTCCAGACCATCGTAGACGCTTTGGTTGGACCAGGGACATTTGAGGGGATGATTGAGGGTATCCGAGACGATCCTCAAGGCCCGCAGATCGATATTTTCAAAGAAGTTCTGCCGTATTTGTCCACGGAACTCTACGTGATAACCGAAATTGTCAAGCCGATTTCGCCGGACAGCAAGCAATCGATGGTCGTGCTCAGACTAAACGATCCAACGATGAAATTACCGAAAGTCCTAGACCGATATGGAAAAGGAGAGCCCGATTCGAAACCGATCGACTTTGAAGGAACTCGAATTTGGAGTTTTGAGAACAAGCCTGAAACCGAAATTGAGCTCGACTTTGGTGGCGGTAAAGACACCAAAAAGAAACCCGCTGAAGAAGAGCCATTGCTCGACAAATGGGCCATTACGATTTTTGGTGAATACTTCATTTTCGCTTCGGATGTCGAAACGATCAAAGAGGCGATTCAGCGTGGTAAGAATCCAGCCATGAAGAGTTTGTTTGAGAAAGAATCCGATGTTGCCAAGGTCGTTGAGATGCTTGGAGATGTGGATGGAGGAGAGGGCAAAAGCATGGTTCAAATCACCCGATCCGATCGCGCGTTCGAAATGCAATACGAACTGTTCCGACAGGGGCTTCTGCCGCAGTCGCGAAGCATGATGGCCACGATCATGGATAAAATTCTCAAGCCAAAAAACGGAGGGCAACCTGAAATCCAAAAGCTCAATGGTGCCAATCTGCCACCATTCGCCAAGATTCAACATTACTTCACTGCGAGCGGCGGGGTTGTGCGTACGGAAAAAGATGGCTGGTCCGTTCAAAGCTTTATTATGAAAAAGTAACCGATGGCAACCCAAGCTGGCACACCTAGCCCTGAACGTCTCGAACGACGTGTGCAGGAACTGGAATTTGTCATTACCCATTTGCAAAAGACGGTAGAAGAGCTGAACTCCGCTTTGGTATTACAGCAAAAGACCATCGATGTTCTTTGCCGCCAACTTGAGCAAGCCAAATCGGACATTCGTTCCGGTTTGAGTGGCGACAGTTCGCCGAGGTCGCTCGCAGACGACAAGCCGCCGCATTACTGAACGCGAGTCGTTTCTCCGTCGTCTGTACGCAATCGTCGCGGAGCGACGAGCGACAATGTCGCCCTTCGCTGCGCGAAGGAAGCGTGCGGCGCTCTAGTCGACAAGGGTGGTCGACTTTCTCTTTTGCTGCTGGCCAACTCTGGGCAAGCGAGCCACAATGGTTGTATCCTGGGGAGAACTTTAGACACAACCAATCTTGCATAACATCGGCCCAATCATGACTTCCACATCGATACCAGCCAAAGCATCGAGTCAGCCCGACAAGTCTACTAATGTTCGAAGCATGGAGCGGGTTTTCGGCGGGATCTCGCTCAAAGCCCTTGAGGCTTTTTGTCGACGAATGTCGATGGGGTTGAGATCGGGAGTGGATTTGCTGCGAATCCTCGGCCTCGAGACCAAGACCGGTACGGCCCGCCATCGCGAAGTGGCTGCGAACATGATCGATGCCTTGCGCAACGGGAATACACTTTCGGAGTCGATGGGCTTACAAGGTTATTACTTCCCGTCGTTGCTGGTGAAGATGATCGACGCGGGCGAGCATGCAGGAGGCATGGACCGAACGTTTCGCGAGATGGCCGACTACTATCAGGATCTCAAGCAGACACGAAGCGCTTTTATCTCGCAAATTACATTCCCGGTTATTCAGTTGTGTTTAGCCTTCGCAATCGCATGCGGTGTCATTCTCATCAACGGATTTTTTAAAGCAGGTTCGCCTCAAGACAAGCCGCTAGATCTGACTGGAATTGGATTGCGTGGGGTGTCCGGAATGATGATTTTCATGAGCATATCTGCGGTTTTCTGCGGGACTCTAGCGGTCGTGGCGTTCGGCATTTGGAAGAATTGGTTTGGTTGCCACAAAACGCTAGTACCGCTCGTTCGCAACGTACCTGTCATTGGAACTGCTCTCACCATGACCGCATTGTCCAGGTTGTCGATGACATTATCGATGATGCTGGGGGCTGGGGTAGATGCGAAGCGAAGCGTCCGCGATGCTTTGCTCAGTACGGGAAACTACTATTATATTTCTGGACTAGAAAAGACGACAGCGGCGATCGTCAAAGGGAAATCATTTGCCGAAGCACTGGATGCCCCCAAGCTGCTTCCGGAGGAGTTCATTCAAAGCGTCGAGGTGGGCGAGATGAGTGGCTCGGACAGCGAATCGCTGGAACGCATGGCGGTGGTCTACCGCGAGAAGGCGCAACTCGCCTTGAAGCAGTTCGCAATCATGGCTGGCTTTGCGGTATGGCTATTCATCGCCGCCATGATCATCACGGCTATCTTCATGATTTTCTTTCAGATCCTGCAGGTGTATTCCAATGCACTCAGCGGTAAGTAGCGCAGTGCTTCCCGTCCATTAGCCATTGGGCGCTAGCCCCGGTTT
>JAPLNL010000065.1 GCA_026692905.1 Planctomycetota bacterium | reverse complement strand
TGGTTTTTATCGGTGTGTGTTTGTTGAGCGGTTGCGAATCGAGTTCGCCAAGTATTCAGTTACCGACAACGCCTCTCACCGAAGAGCAAAAGATTGCGATCGCAAAAGAAGATGCAGAGTCGTGTAACTGTGGTCGCTCTCTCGATGCACAGGTTGCCTCAACAAACAATTGAAGTTTTTGAATTTGTTTTTTTCGTTTTTGAGCATGGAGATTGGTTATGCGAACGGTACGACTATTGGTTCTTGCGTCGATGGGGATGGTTTTCTTGGGATGTGGCGGTAGTAACGAGATCGTTTTGCCAACGGATAAGCTTACGCCTGAGCAGATTGAGCAAATCAAAAAGGACGACGCGAAGGTTGCGGATGAAGAAAGTCAAGGCGCAAAGAGACGTTAGTACATGATAAAACGGGCGCGAGCGTAACTTGCTTCTTCGAACCATAATCTCGCCGAAGCCGCTCAATGTAGCAGGCGCACTCCGTGTGCCGTAGCCTCAAAAACCCAACGCTTTGAAGTGTGGACGGAACAGGTATCGCTACGATGAAACACAACCTAACTGAGCCTTGATGTATCAAAAGAATTACGGTTCGGTTCGGAGAACTGAGCCACACTACGCAGAAAGAAAATCGAGATGAAAAGAAGACCCGTTTGGATGATTTTGGGATTAGCTGCAATCGTTGGTTGCGGCTCAAGCAATGCGTCCAACTCCAAGATCGTTTTGCCCACTGTTCAAACGGCAGACGAATCGCAGCCAAGCGTCGCTCATCCTGAGTACGTGAACTGGAGTCAGTTTGAGGAAAAAGCTTCCATTGTCCGAAAACGATTGGTCGAGAACGCCAATGGCACGGTGGTCGTAACCACAAAGATGTGGCTCGATAAGAAGGACGAAAATGAAGTCCGCGTTGGAAGCCAAGTGACTGTCGAGCGTCCTAATGAACCCGCAGTGGAGAACGACGTTGACATCGTTCGATACCCTGCCACGTACCGCTTGCCCAAGGGGATGGAGGAATCTCGGTTTTACTTGCCCTCAGCCAAGGCAAAGGAAACGGGAACGGAAAGTGTTAAGATCGGAGACGATGAATTCGAAACTAAAGTTTTCGAGTGGGAAGAGAACAATGAGTCGGGTCCAATGACGGTCAAGCTTTGGCGCAGCGACAAGATTCCAGGGAAGATTGTGCGTCAGGAGTTGTTAACGAAAAGCTCTGCGACCAAGAGCACCGAAAAGATAATCGAGCTGCGATTATCGAGCGTCTCGATCAAGAAGTAAGAGTACTTTTGTTGGCAGTTCGTAAGGAGTAGCGAAACTTGTCAAGAGTTTCGGGCTCCAGCGAATTACCGAAAGTCTTGACGACTTTCGCTACGGTCCTTCCGGAAACTTTCGCCCAAAATCTTACGAGAGTTTGAATCGCGGAGCTGCTTTGGTGATTTTTGCGCTTGTGCCTACTTGAGAAGGCGATTCTTGTTGCGATAGGGAGTTCGACGCTGCAGGCTGAATCGATTTGGCTGGCAGCATCTCGCGCACTTTTTGACTGAGGACAGCTGCGTCGTACCAAGAAAACGACAAATCCGGATCGGCGGCATATCGTCCTAACAATCGCAATGTCTCGGTCCGATTGGCTTCGTCAAACATGAAGATGTACTGTTCTTCGCCGCGAACGAGCGCGACGACATTGATTTCGCCATTCATCCCACCAACCTCCGTGCCTGGATCAAACGTACGGCTACCCGTGCCTGGGCAGTTAGCGTTCGTATCGGTTGATAGGCCATCGAAGGATCAGGCGACTTTCCAAGGATCCTCCTCGCGATTCTAGGGTTTCGACGATATGCTGGTAACAGCAAAATCGTATAAAGTCTTCGCTGCGTTGGAGATACGATTGCCAGCCCCCAAAACGAGCGTCGTCACGATAGTAATAGTACTCACCAAGCGCATGCGTGAAATCTTCGTCATTTCCGTTATACGTGCGCATATGTGAAATAATTGGCTCATACTGGACTTTCAATTCGGGCGGGGACGCGCTCGGTTTCCTTGGGATGAAACCTTGCGGATCGGGCCAGTTTGCAGGCAAATCAGCTCCATCGCTCGCGGCCAATTCTGTTTCGATTGATTCCATTTCCTCAAACGTTGAATTGGCATCGTCGTTCTGGATAGCCACAATGGATTCGGGCATCCTTGCTGGCTCCTGAGCGCTAGCTAATTTGACAGTTGCACCATCATCTGGCTTATTCTGTTTGGAACGGGGTAACTCTTTCTTCGTGGTTGCGATCCGGTTTTTTTTGCTTTGCGATTGCTGCGATGAGATGGTGGAATCCTCGTCCGCGCGGTTCATTTTGCCAGGGGGTAATTCACCTGGGTTCATTTCGTTGAGGTTGCTTTCGCTGGGCGTGCTCTTTTTAATCGCGTGCGCTCTAGGAGTTGTCTCGATTGGGGCATCCCGTTCCTCATCCAAATCTGGTGTCTGCGTGTCTGGTGTCTGCGTCTTCATCTGTTCCGAAGCGAGCGAACGTTCCGATTCGAGACGGACCCATTCTGGAATGTTCTTTTCCTTTTTGGTTCCCCAAGGCAACCCATATCCAACAGGTATAGGGTGAAAGCCTGGATTGGCTGCATACCAGTTGACCTTCAATGCCATGCGAGGTGGGTAATAGGCATCGTAATCCGTGATTGCACCTTGAAGAACAGCGTCAACTCCCAGGTATTTGGCAAACTGCTGAAAGTCGACTGCGGAAGAGATGGGGTGGCGAAGTACTTGTGTTTCAAAGTAACTCAGTTGGTTTTCCACCACTCCACATGGAATCACTTCGAAGCCACGAATTGCTTGAAGCTCGTTGTAATAAGCCATCGAGACACGAGCGCCGCTCAAGGTTGGTTCTTGGCTTTGGTTGCGAAACGGAAGGACGGCGACTTTGCTGATCTGAGGGAATGGATTGTGGTGTTGGGGTTTGCGTCTGATGTCAGGAATGAAATTGCACCCGGAAACGAAACCAAGAGCCAAGACCACCACAAGTCGAAGAAGTGTTGCAAACGAAAAGCGAAACTCAACCTGTTCGGGTTTGGTGACCCCAGGTTGGGGATCAACGGCTGATGATTGAGTTGGTTTTAGGTTCATGTTGAGCAGGGGAATGGCTTGCAAAAAATAACAAAAACATGCGCGAGGAACTACTGCTAGGCACCGCAGTAGCTCCGTCGCACATGTACCTCTTCCCCCTAGGCACAAAGGTCCTTATCGGAACAACCCTCAAGGTCGGTCCATTCAAAAGCAGCAATAATCGAACTTTGTCTGTGCGAATGCTAGCCAAACCGCACAAGGTACAGATTTCCTAGGAGAAAAACTCATCGCACAGTTGGCATATTGCCGAGTCACTTGCCAAGAGTGTAATTTTTCCTCCCCGTATCCCATGGTTACGTAGATGTTGGAATCTAAAAAAGCGTTTGAGGTAACGGATGACTCTGCCTTTATCGTGGGTAGTCGCAGGAGCGATTCCAGCCGGGCAAGCGGCAAAACAAACGGTCAATTTGGCAGCGACCTCGGCCAGCCATTTCTTTGGCGAGCTGCTCCAGACCAGTCCGTCGCCCAAAAGCCCGGTGTCATCGGACAGTGGCCCCTCGGCACCGATCTCATCAAGCCAGAATCCAAAATCAAGTAATGATTCGAAAAGCTGGGCGGATCGAGTCGAGTCGCTACGTAGCCGCCTATCCGACGCGGTAAAGCAAGCGCGATTGCGATACGGTTTGAGTCCGGAGGCGAGTCCTGCTGACGCCGTCTCGATTTCAGCCAATGGAACGGACAAGCCCGTTTTGAATGGCCCGGAACCGTTGCGGTCGGAGCTTGAAAAACATCTCCATGAGAATCCCGAGTTGGTCAAGGAGATCAACGAGTTGGCTTCGCAGAGCAAATCTTCAAGCCCTCTTCGTTTATTACCTCAGCAGGAATCGTCTGCGAGCGCGAATGAACCCTGGACGCTGTGGTTGGATGCGAAGTCTGCGGCGTGAGGTGCAGCATGAAAACGACATCAGCACGACGCGCAAGCTAGTGTATTTGTTATCCAATTCACTAGCTTGCGCGTCGTGCTAAATGGCGTGACCCCTGCCGCTCGCCTACACTAGCTTGCGCGTCGTGCTAAATGGCGTGACCCCTGCCGCTCGCCTAATTCCAAAGTCTTCGGTGGAACAACTCAAGAACCATTGGGAAGATCAATTGAGTCAAGGCGGGATCATAGCGATGACCTTCATCGCGTAGAAACGCGTGCTCGCCATTGAACTCATGCCAGGTGAAGTTGAGATTGGCTTGAGTCATCGCCTCGTAAATGATGCGGCGGCCTTCGAGTGGAATATGCGGATCTTGTCTCCCCCACACCATCATCATCTCGGCGCTGATTTCGGGTAGCCGATCCAGCGTGTTATCGTTAAGCCCTTTGCCTAAGCTTCGTTTGTGAATATCGGTTGCGTAAAAGCAGACGCCGGCTTGAACATTGGGATTCATGGCTGCGCGGAGGGCGAGATGGCCACCTAAGCAAATTCCGAGCGTGGCTACTTTTCCATTCGAATCGGAGTGTCGCTGCAGGTAGTCGATCAAAGTGGTGGCATCGGCATCGTAGCTTGCCAATTCTTTGGTAATCTTCAAGTTGTTACCTCGGTCTGTTCCCGACTTGTCGTAGGCGAAGACGTCGCCTGGAGTTGCAAATTCATGATAGACCTCAGGTACTGCCACGAGATAGCCCTGGCCGGCCAGGAACGCAGCCGTTCTGGCAATCGGGCCGGTCATTTGGTAGATCTCGGAAAACAACGCGACCGCAGGGTATTTGCCATTTCCTAATGGCCGGAACAAATGCGTGCGCATCGGCCCATATGGGGTTGGTAGATCGACAAATTCGAGTGGATGGATTCGCATGGTGTTTTCTTGCCGCGAGAAAATAAGGGAGGGCGAGGCTCCTGCCGAGCTTGCGACGCCATGGTGCGGCAGGAGCCTCACCCCACCGCTGTAAACATGTTTCCAACGAGTTTACCTAAGTCATTCATTGCTCGGGAGGGTGAGGCTCCTGCCGAACCTTTGGACCGTTGGCTCGGCAGGAGCCTCGCCCTCCCTAAGGTGTTCAATGGAATTGACTTTGCAAAGATGTTTACAGCGGTGG
>JAPLNL010000064.1 GCA_026692905.1 Planctomycetota bacterium | reverse complement strand
CGCCCACCGGGTCCGATGCCGATATAAAGACAGGAGACAAGGCATCAAAAGGGGCCAAGTCTTAGGTAGCACTCAAAAAATCAACAAATGGCCCCTTTTGAAGCGCTCATGAGTGGCCCCTTTTAAAGCGCCCACTGACAGTTCGTGTGCTTCGTTTTCTAGAGTCAAAATCCTGTCCGTATGTGCCTCGGCTGATTCATGCTGACGAAGAGCAATTGGAAATCGTCATTACGAACTGTGGAGCAGTCGTTCAGCACTTAAGTCCTAGGAAGTTTGAAGAGATTTTTTCATCGCTTGAAGCCTTTGGAGTGCGGCACGATGACCCAGCAATTCGAAACGTTACGTATCGAGCATCCGACGGTTGTTTCTGCGTCATCGATTTCGAGCTTGCAACCATAATCGACGAGTCCTACCGCCAAGAGTCACTGAACTGCCGTATCGACAAGCAACTCGAGGCGCTCGAAGATTTGATTCGATCGAGCGACGCCACCTGAGAGAATGATCTGTTGCTGGCGATCGGCCGCCTAAAGGCGGTACACCAACTCAGTGATCAAACGCACGAATAAGATCAACGCAACGAGTTCCTATATGCCTTCGTTATCCATCCACGTTCCAATCGCGGGTCGATGACGGAATTGTCTAGGAATTTGACGACGTAGGTCCCATACGAGCCTGGGGATTCAGACGCTATTACAGACACGGGTAACGATTCCGTGAAGTGTCCCCAGTTCAACTCCATTTTCATTTCAGTACCGACTTCAATGGAATCATGAGCTGGCATAAAGCGATGAGGCGAGGATGGCAAGACTTCCACGTTGCACCGTCCCGGTCTCGTTGCATCTAGCGCAATCCAATTGCTTGACGCTAACTTTTCTCGCCATCCTTCACCGATCAAAAGACTACTAGACTGCTCATCGCAATAGCCGAAGCTTGTTTCGATCGAACCGCTTAGTCCTTGAACGATACGCGTCAGTAGGCCAGGGCCTTCGTGCATATCCGAATGCGGGATCACTGCAATCGCCAAGGCCGATTGGAAGTTGGTAAAGCGAACGCTGACCGAATCAAACGATTCCTCGGAGGCTGAGCTTGGGGTGATGGGACGATCGAAGATACTAATCAGGATGATACAATCGTCTCTCAAGACTCGCCAATGCGCTACTCCGCCGTTGGCGCTTTCGGCTTGGATGCGGATTAGCGGTTCGCTTTCTCGAAAAATCGTGCCGAGCCCAACTGCCAATTGTATTTCATCAAAATCCGCGGCCGTTCGATTCAGCAATAGCTTTCCTTCTAAGGGAACAGGAGGGGAGAAACTCGCACTGACAGCGCTTGATTCATCGCTTTCCGATTTTTGAAAGAGCTTTCTCTCGACAATCCAATTGCGGACCAAGGGACTATTCCAAAACTGGTATCTGGGCTCGCGCGACGGACGTTTCGATTCGTCACGAGTTGTCATGTATCGAGCCATATCAATTTCGGCTTTCCATTCTTTTCCTAGAGTCGCTGCCGCTTCAGTGATTCGGGACTCGCTCTCGTCCTTGGATACAATTGCGGCAAGGATGCAATCCGTTCCCCAGGTAGTCCTGCGGTACATGTCGTCCTTACCGGATTTGGCGTACCGAGAGGAAATTTCCCACATCTTTTCCGTATCCCCGCGATCTTTTGCCACCTCCATACGCATCCAATCGAGTGCATCCTGTTCGAACAACTCCGACTTGCTCATGGCTGCGATGAGACGATCTCGCTCGTCTGGCGACATTGTTTGCGCGGAAACTGAAGAGATCGTGTGGTGAAAAAATTTTAAAGACTCTTCAGGTCCATTTCCATCGTCGTCAGCCTCATTGGTTTGCGATTTGAAGATTGTCTTCAATTTGCTCAGCCATTCGTAGCCTCGATTGCTTCGAAAGGCCATTTCAATGCGCAGACCACCTAGTTCGCCAAAGTACTCAAACGGGATAAATTGACTTGCGCCAGCATCGCCATAAACTGCCTCTATTTGGTTTTCATCTTTCGCAAACTCGATCGCGTTGACCATCCGTTGGTCGGCTTCTTCCCAATTGCCGGTTTCAAAAGCGAGTTTCGATTCGAAATAGGAATTCCAAAGGTTATCTTCGGTGGAAGTTTCCCTTCGGTACCAAGCCAACATTTCCTCCCATCGGTCTATTCGACCGCGGTCCTGTTCTTCATCAAAAGTAACGATGGGATGTTTTTTGCCAAAAGCCAATAGGATAAATTCTGCTGAGTCGATTTCGTCTCGGTGCTTGACCCAACTTTGAGTTTTTTCCAAACTTTCGGCAAGCAGCGAAAGGACTTTCTCGTGGGTGTCGCGATCGTCCTCGTCAGCGGTTGTTAGCTCTTGATGACACTTCAGCAATGGCTCAAGACATGCGGTCCAATTTCCTCGCGTTGACTCGCCGATCGCTTTGAGGAGGACTGTTTTGGACTGAGTGTTAAACTCGGTGTTCTCGGTAGCGGCTTGGAGCACGAGGGCAATCGACTCGGAGACCCAATCGTCGTAAGGTTCGTACTGGTCTAGTAAGTAGTCACGTGCAATCGCTAGGACTTCTTCCTCATCGTCGGCGGATGCCATACACTCTTTTAAGCGGCCACTTCGCAGCAACGCTTGTGCATAGAAGCTTTTGAGAGTCTGTTGGACCGCCTTGTCGAGTAATTCCTTGCGGTAAAGATTCTCGAGGTCAGGGAGCGCATTATCCCATTGCTCGGCGCGAATAGCTCGTATTGCGGTCAGATAGGTCGATGCGTCAAGAGTCCGTTCGTCTTTAGCCGCTAATTCGGACAGGGATTCCAGCACGCGATTATTCAGTCCTCGATTGGCTAAGTTCGCGAGTTTCGAAGCTGCATTTGGGAATTGACGAAGGTGTTCCCAAATGAGCGTCGCATCCTTTGCTGATTGGAAATGCTGATAGGTTCCATAGTAACTAGAATCGTTCAAGACCAGGTCTTTGATCAGCAACGATTTAGCGAACTCAGAATCTGCCTCCGTTATTGCATGCTGAATCAAGGTTCTACCGAGACCAGGGTACCAACCCGTTCCGCTTTCAAATTGTTTCGCTCGCAAGAAAAAGTCTTCGCTGGATATTGTCCCCTCGGTGATCTTATGCATCGCAATACGCAGTCGCAGGAATTTTCGGCCTAGGTTAGAACGCTCTGGCAACTCACGAAGCACTTGTTCAAGTTTGTCCATTTGATTGAGAGCGAGGATGTATTGACAAGCTTGAAAATTGGCATACTCCCGGTACACAGGGTCGACGGTGGCACGGGTGGTCGCTTGCCAAATGGCATTCGCCTTGGTTTCGTCGGTTTTGCCACTCTCAAAGATCTCATTGATATCCTCCATGAGCTCGGCCATTTTCCCTTCGTGTCGAGGGTTCTCGCCGTAATAAACGGCCATGTATTCGGCGTTGGTAAGCGGTTCCAATATGTCCTTCCAATCATAGACTCGCCAATCGTCTCCTTGCCGCACGACCCAGATTGCGTTTACCGTCCCTGCTTCGAGGGTGCTTAAGGGAGTTGCGACCAGGAGCCTTGCTTCTTGACCCTCGATAATCCAGTCTGCCGACAAGATGTGTGAATTGGCATTGACGTACGGCAGGGTGAATTCTGAGTTCGCCAAAGTTTGCGAGATGAGCCAGCTACTCGCCCAATTGATCTCGCCAGAAATGCCCGTGTGTTCCATGGCCTTAACGAATCTCGGAAAGTCGATCTCAAGCGTGCCTTCGTGTTTAGTTGCCCAATCTTGGAACAACTTGATCGGGCGATCAGGTGAGGGCGTCACTGCTCCAGCAAGTTCTAGATCTTTGCGAAGGTCGTCAGGCAGCGGTTCCTCTTTTGGCAGCTTCCATTTCACTTGGGCCGAAGCAAGGTTTTGGGCACTTACGTTTGCGCGATATGCAAGCAATCCAGCTCCGCCACAACACAGAATCATGAACGTCATGAAGAGGCCGCCGAAGATCAAGAACCAAAACAGGGTTGATGACATTTTCTTCTTTAGCGGTGGCAATTGGGCGTTTGACATTGGGAGCTGGAATGAAAAGGAAAGTGTAGATAGATGGTCTCATCGTTGCATTGCGCAGACACAACCAACAACAGTGAGCCTGAGGCGATGTCCGAGTGGCACTCACTTTAGGCGAGCGGCAAGCGGAAAACTACCGTAGCTGGAGTCGCCAGAACTCAGAACGTTCTGAATTCTGGCGAATCCAGCTACCAATCGTGGTAACCGAAAATGGACTTTTGTCGGATGGGTCTGCAGAACCATTATCCAAGTAGTTCTTCTTTGCACCCACCAGTTCTAATCGAAGCCACGCTATCTGCCAATCGAGATGTAGCGAACCAAAGATGCGGTCTCGTCTCGCAATAAAACGTGAGCCTCCAGTTTGGGTTTCTCAAGCGAAAGCACGTCGAGCCAACCAGCTAAGTCTCGGTTGGCTCGAACGCAAGTCGCCGTTGCAGCCGCGTCGGCATCTGCAGCGTTTTCGGCGATGATCGTTACGCTTTGTCGGCCAGAAATGCCAGTGTTCGTCGTCGGATCAACGATGTGGCTTGAGTAGTTCCCCTTGGCTTCGCCCGGGGCATTCGGGAAACGCTGCCAGCGATCTCCGGACGTTGCGATTCCGCACTGGCTGATACGAGTGCGAAGCAACTCGGCACCTGCGTCCTTGGCGTCGGTCGGTGGCACATCGATAGCGATCGGCCAGCCTTGACTATCTTTGGGAGCTTTGCCGATCCGCATGTTGCCTGACGCGTTTGCCACAAAGCGTTCGATCCCAATCTCCTCCAATTTTTCGGCGATGCGATCGACAACGAATCCTTTTCCGATCGCCCCAAAGTCAAATCGGACACCCGGCGTTGTGAATCGAATCGCTTGTTTGGTGGTGTCGAGCTCTAGCAACTTCCAACCACTTTTTTGGCGAGCCTCCTCCCACTGGCTCGCTAGCGCTGGTTTTCGCTGACGTCGAAGCCGTGTTAATGCCCCTAATGCGGCGTCAAATGCGCCATTGCTCAAATGATGCCATTGATCGCACATCTGGATAATGCTCCACAACTCGTTGGACACAGGAACCCAATTGCCATTGTCTGCGTTGGAACATGCCGTCATCGCTTGGCTACTGGGATCATAGTCGCTTAGCACGGAAACCCACTTGTCTGCGATTTGCTGAGCTTGAGCAACGATTTGGTCTTGGATGGGCTCCCTGTTGGCGAACCAACGCAAGTTGATTTTGGAACCCATCGAGGGGAACTCAGCTTCGTAACCTTGCTCCACCTGGGAGCTGGCTGCAAACACCTGCCCCCTGCCAGAGAGCGGTGCGACGCTCAAGCCGAGGGTGCAGGTTGTGAGCTGCCGAATAGCGGTTCGTCGATTGATTCGCAGGGGGATTTGCATGGAAAACTATTTTTTGAAAATGCTTGACGGCAGCCGGAAAGGTTTGCCATATTGATGGGTACAACATGGACGGTGGTATCCTCTTTGATTCCACACTCATCTTAGAACGAACTCTGGTTTTTCAAAGTCAGTATCCCGTAATCAGTTTGAGGTTCTCGGCGATGAATCGAAACATTTCGGAACTAAACGGCATGAAGATGTGCCTGAATCACAGTCAATCCGGTATCGAAGAGGGGCTTGCAGAATTGGAGCAAGACTTTCGATCGTGGCTCGAACATCCACATCAGCGCGTGACATGGAGCAAGCTGATGGAACACTTGGTCAGTTTTCGATGGGTACTCGATCAGCACTTTACGCGAGTGGCCGGCGAAGGCTATCTTGAAAACGTCGCATGTCAGCGACCGGGTTTATACTCCGATCTCCGCGAGATTGAGTGTTGGCAATGCCGCTTGATTGACCAGCTCGATCTAACGATCCACCATGTCCAAAATTACGATCCGCAGCGGGACGAGATTGCCGACATGGCCGAACAATTTCAGCGACTGCATCGCGAGATTCTCGAAGAAGAATGCCAGGAGCGGCAACTGGTCGAACGCGGTCTGGCATAGTGTCGCACAATTGTCCTCAATTGTTGCTGCTCCAAAAATGTTGCCACTCTTAAAAACTGCAATGCAACAACGCCGGCCAACTATTTCTTGTCGGGGGCTTTCCGCTCCGGCTTCTCGGCTTTGGTAAAGATCAGCTCTGACTCGTCCTCTACTTTTGGAAAGACAACATCTTCGCCTGTTTCTTCGATCCACTTTGCTAACTCATCGCCACTACATTTAAGATGAGGATGAATATCGTTCATTTTTTCGTTCTTTTCCAGAACGCCAGTGAGCTTTCCCGTTCGAATTGCTTCTATAACCAGCTTTACTTCTGGCCCTTGGCACATTAGCGAGCCGTCTGTTCGCATTTGAATTCTCGCAAGAAGAAACCTAGGATTCGTTTGGTTTGGAAATTGATAAAAGGAAAAGTCCATCTTCCCAACATGTCGCAATTGGAATTGATCCGTTCTTGCGACGAACCTCTTCCTTTCGGAATCCCAAGACATAGTCCCCATTCGAATGTCCTCTTCGGATACGACCACCAGTTTCATGGGATCGCCCTCTCGGCCAATCCAGTTTCCTTCGATCGCTTTCATTTCCATCAACGTCCTCGGCTCACCGACGGGTTCTTCGATCGTGACAGCCTCGCATCCGCATAGCAAAGAACCAACCAGCAGGTTATTGCGTAACGTTGTTTCAGCATGGAGCGACCTCAGTCCAAAAAGAAGAAATTCCAAACGCAGGCTAGATTGGATTCTATCGTTTTTCGAATGTTCAGTGGGCGAGATACTTCACAGTTGCCACAAAATCGAAGCTTATGCACGTTGTTGCAATGCCGTCGCTTTGCGACTCTCGTTTCATTTGGTTATCGCCTACCACGGATTGCATCCGTGGCTATCAAATACCACTGCTCCGCAGTTCAGGCCCATTTAAGTCAGCTGCGATTCTCGAAGAATGTCGAGCGATCTTAGAAACGGGGCCAACGCACTGCAAAACTGTAGAATTTGCTATCATTCATCACCTAACAATCACCTAGTGTATCCCAAAGACGAAATTTGGCGTTTTTTGTTGTTAAGTTCATTGCAGCATGTGGGGAGCATTAGCCCCCACGAACTCTGTGAATTTAGACATCGAAACTCGGTCTTGTCGATGCACTAAAATGTTCTTTTGCATTGCCCTCACGATCGTTTTCGAAATGTCGACTCTCGCTCTTGCCAACTCACCCATTCCAAACCATATTTTGGCGCAAGATTGGTCTCAATTGATGCCCCGCTATTTGGTCCCGATTGAGCCGAAGCGTTGCGGGCACTTTTTTACCGATGTGCTCATCATCGGTGGCGGTTTGGCGGGCCTGCGTGCTGCACACGAAGTGGATCCGTCACTGCGAACGATGATCCTGACCAAGGACAAGCTTGAGGAGTCGAATAGTAGTTACGCTCAAGGTGGTATCGCAAGCGTTTGGGATCCCGAGGATCGATTTGACAACCATGTGCAGGATACGTTGGTGGCTGGAGGCGATTTGTGCGATCCGCAGGTGGTTGATCTTGTCGTGCGCGAAGCCCCTGATCGTGTTGCGGAATTGATCAAGTGGGGAACACGTTTTGATCAACATGATGGGCAACTGACGTTGGGGCGCGAGGGTGGGCACTCGCATCAACGCATCATCCATGCGTTGGGAGACGCGACTGGCAAGGAGATCATGCGGGCGATGATTGCGCATACGCGAGCGCGGCCCCATACGGAGATTTGCGAAGAGACTTTTACGATCGACTTGCTGACGCATGAGGGGCGGTGCCGAGGCGCTGTCGCTTCGTATCGAGGTGGAAAGCCTTATTTGATTTGGGCCAAAGAAGCCATCCTGTGCACCGGGGGGTGCGGACAAGTGTTTCGCGAATCAACGAACCCAAAGGTCGCGACCGGGGATGGCCATGCGATTGCATTCCGTGCAGGGGCGGTCATGCGAGACATGGAGTTCATGCAGTTCCATCCGACGGTCTTGTACATTGCAGGTAGCTCGCGAACATTGATCACCGAAGCGGTTCGCGGCGACGGGGCTCATTTGATCGATTCGACTGGGTATCGCTTCATGGGAGACTACGACTCGCGTTTGGAGCTTGCGCCGCGCGATGTGGTGAGCAAAGCCATTGTGAATCAGATGGATAAGACGCAATCTCCATGCGTCTATTTGACGATGAAGCATTTGGATGCGGCCCATGTGCGTGCAAGATTCCCTGGGATTGCCAAAGTGTGCGCTGGTTTTGGGTTGGACATCGCGATGGACTCAATTCCTGTTCGTCCGGGTGCTCACTACATGATTGGCGGTTGTGAGGTGGACGGGAATGGCAGGACGACGCTGCCCGGGCTATGGGCTGCTGGAGAAGTGACCAGTACAGGCCTTCATGGCGCCAATAGGTTGGCATCGAACAGCTTGCTTGAAGGACTCGTTTATGGTGCGATCACGGGTCGAAATGCGTCTCAGGCTGCGTTGGATAACAAAGAGAGTGAATTGCGAGTCTTGCCTGTCTCTAGTCCAGCCAAAGGTGCACCTAGCCAGCCGATTGACTTGACGGATATTCGCAATGCGGTTCGAGCGTTGATGTGGCGAAATGTTGGCGTACAGCGTCGCGAGGATCGATTGAGCGAAGCGGTGCATGCGATTCAGCAGTATTGCAGCTACGTTCTCGCTCAGGACATGCCCGGAGTGGATGGTTGGGAATTGCAAAACATCCTGACGGTTGGCTTACAGATGGCCACGACCGCTTTGGCAAGAACTGAGTCGCGAGGCGTTCACTTTCGGACCGATTATCCAAACGTGGATAATCATCTTTGGCGCAAGCACTTGGCGATTCAACGTCTAGCGTAGTATTCGAACTCGAAGAAAATCATATTGGCGGTCCGATGAGTGAAGTGAGTAACGAGCAGAGCGGTAACGAGCACGGTTCCATTGAGGATGGGCGCCTTGAGCAGGATGGCACGGACCCTAGCAAACTGCGATCGAGTCGATGGTTTGCCCCAGATGACCTTCGAAGCTTTGGCCATCGGTCGCGGCTGAAAGGGATGGGAATTGACGATGCCGATTATCAAGGCAAGCCCATCGTAGCGCTGCTCAATACATGGAGCGATCTCAATACTTGCCATTCGCACTTCAAGCAACGCGTAGAGGAGATCAAACGGGGAGTATTGCAAGCGGGCGGTTTTCCGGTCGAAGTCCCCGTCATGAGCCTTGGTGAAATGCTCATGAAGCCGACGACCATGTTGTATCGCAATCTTTTGGCGATGGAAACGGAGGAGGTGATTCGATGTCATCCCGTCGATTCCGTTGTGCTGATGGGAGGTTGCGACAAGACGGTTCCTGCACTGATCATGGGAGCCATCTCGGCGGATATTCCGGCGATCTTTTTTCCAGCAGGTCCAATGCTCAAAGCGAGATGGAAAGACCAAACTTTAGGCAGCGGTACCGACGCTTGGAAGTATTGGGCGGAGCGGTGTGCGGGAAATCTTTCCGAATGCGATTGGAAGGGTGTTGAGAATTGCATCGCTAGATCGGCTGGTACTTGCATGACCATGGGGACAGCCTCCACCATGGCCTGTATCGCTGAGGCACTGGGGCTAACGTTGCCGAATGCGGCCAGCGTGCCTGCGGTGGTTGCGGAGCATAGCAGGCTGGCGGTGGCGACAGGTAGGCGAGCGGTCGAATTGGCCTGGGGCAATGTCACGCCGCGTAGCGTGTTGACACGAGCTAGTTTTGAAAATGCGTTGGCAACACAATTGTCGATCAGCGGTTCGACCAATGCGATCGTGCACATGATTGCCATGGCTGGTCGCGCCGACATTCGATTGACGCTGGACGACTACGATGCCATGTCCAAACGGGTGCCTGTTCTGGCGGATGTTCGCCCGAGCGGAAAGTACTTGATGGAAGACTTTTACGACGCGGGTGGATTGCCGGGCTTGCTCTCAAGAATGCGAGACTTGCTGCGCCTCGACGCGAAAACGGTCAACGGCATGACATTAGGTGAGCAAATACAGGCCGCCGAGGTGATCGATGATTCGGTCATTCGAACCCGCGATAACCCATTGTGGCCGACGGGCGGTACCTGCGTTTTACGAGGCAACTTGGCCCCCAACGGATGTGTTATCAAGACGGTTGCAGCGGAGCCTCGGCTTCAAAAACACGTTGGCACAGCTCTTGTGTTCGATAGCTATGCTGAGCTCAAGAAGGATATCAACAGGCCTGATTTGGACGTAACGGAGGATACCGTCTTGGTGCTTCGGAGCGCAGGTCCGATTGGGGCACCGGGCTTTCCTGAATGGGGCATGCTCCCAATTCCCGACAAGCTATTGAAACGAGGAATCCGGGACATGGTTAGGATTTCTGACGCTAGGATGAGCGGGACGAGCTATGGGACCTGCGTTCTTCATATTTCGCCGGAGTCTCACGTCGGAGGACCGTTGGCATTGGTTCAAAACGGAGATAAGATCGAATTGGATGTGGCCAATCGAAGTCTGATGCTTTTGGTCGATGACGCGACTTTAGCCGAGCGGCGGGAAAATTGGAAACCACCTTCCGCGACTTGGACTCGCGGATATCATCGTATTTTTGCGAGTCATGTCACTCAAGCCCATGAGGGCTGTGACTTTGACTTCCTCCATGGTAATTCTTCGAACCGAGAACCGGATATTTTCTGATGTGGACATCTGCGATAACTCCTGATTTACTCTCCGCTAGCGTGATTGCGGTTCCTCCGTTGGCGCGCGATTCGAATCGCAAAATCTCCAGCGTTGAAAACACAAAGATCATTCGCAAGATCGAGGAGGGGGGCGTTTCGACTTTGCTGTACGGCGGAAACGCGGTCTTTTATCACATGCGGCTATCGGAGTATGCCGATGCACTTTCGATCCTTGCACAGGCCGCAGCTCCGGAAACTTGGATTGTTCCATCGGTCGGTCCTACGTATGGAATCATGATGGACCAAGCGGAAGTACTCAAGGATTTTGATTTCCCAACGGTAATGATTTTGCCGCAGAAGGAAATTGCTGACGAGACTGGAATCGCGACCGGCATCAGGCATTTTGCTGAGAGTTATGGCAAGCCGATCGTGCTGTATTTAAAGCATGATCGTTGGTTGGCACCGTCGCTGGTCGAGTCTTTGGTTCGCGATGGGCTTGTGAGTTGGATCAAGTATGCGGTCGTTCGAGACAATCCCAGTATCGACCCTTATTTGACCGAGATACTCAATGTCGTTCCAGCGAACATCATAGTGAGTGGCATAGGCGAACAACCAGCCATCATTCACTTGCGGGACTTCGGTGTGGGTGGATTTACGAGTGGCTGTGTGTGTGTGGCTCCCTCGCGATCGATGGCCATGTTGCGCGCGATTCATGCGAAAGATTTTGTCCAAGCGGAAGCCATTCGAGCTAGCTTCGGGCCCCTAGAGGACTTGCGGAACTCGATTCAACCTATTCGCGTGTTGCATGAAGCGGTAGCCTCCGCAGGCATTGCCGAAACCGGTCCGATGCAGCCGTTGCTTGGGGAACTTTCGGACGCAAACAAACAGGCGATCAAACAAGCGGTCCAAACGCTTTTGGCTCTGCCCACCGTGCATTAATTTGATGTACGGGACAGGCAAATAGCCGAATAGATTATGAAGTTAGTTACTCAATTCATCGATCCAGACATTTTCACAGTGTCAGACGTCTTCTTTGCTGCAGAGTGTGACGCACTTATTGAACGGGCCGAGGCCATTGGTTTTGATGCCGCATCTGTACGAACACATTCTGGCCCGAAGATGATGACCAACATTCGTAACAACGACCGCATGTTCAAGCGACACAAGGATGGTTCTGCAACGAACGAGGCTGGCTACGTTACCAAACTGACTTACTTGCTCTACCTAAACGATGGGTTCGAAGGGGGCGAGACAACGTTTCGCGAATACACTGGCTTGGGCGATTCCCGCCGGGAGGGCGAGGCTCCTGCCGAGCCATTTACGCATCAAGCTCGTCAGGAGCCAAGACTCTAAAAGACCTATCTGAGTTGATCAAAAAACAAGCCGAAATCGAGCACAAGAACTTGGCGAGATTGGAGGAGCGACAAGGAGACAACATAAACCGACGAATGTCGAGCCATTGGAAAACCTGGGCTAGCGCCCAATGGCTAATCCTTCATTTCACTCGATGAACTCACTCCGATATGCTTAGCTCACAATTTTCAACAGGAAGAAAGAACGATGGGTTTGTTTGACGGGACGGCTTTGGAACGACCAGTCTTGTGCGATCGCTGTGGCGAAGAGATTCGTTCTTGCCAATGCCCACCCTTGGACACACCCACTGCCAAGCAGTCTCTCAAAGTTCGGCTTGATCGACGAAAACGTGGCAAGCTGATCACGGTGGTAAGCAATTTTCATTGCTCAGACCAACAAATCCAAGAGACGTTGACCGTACTGAAAAACAAATGCGGTGCGGGCGGTTCCATCGAGGAGGGCAATATCGAACTTCAGGGCGATCACACGCAACGTGTGCCGGAGCTGTTGATTGCTAGGGGATATCGGGTGCAGGGAGTTAGGAGTTAGGAGTTAGGAATTGCGTTTGATGTTGGTAACCCGACGCGTTAGCGAGGCGAAGTTCCCTGCTTATATCTTTGGCCAGAATTTTCCTGGCGCGAGGAGTGACCCAACCCAGCCCGTTGCTCTTCATTTCCCTTGGACTAATTCTTTTCCGCGGTCGTGCAACTGTTTTAACTTGCCGCCCAGCATTTCTAGAATCTCGGCATCGGACATTGGCATGTATACGCTTGCTGGAATGGACTCCCCAAACACGACTGCGATTGGCTGCCTGGTTGGCAACTTCGTCCCCTTCGGTAAACAATCATAGGCTCCGACGATTGCGATTGGCATCATAGGTACTTGCGAGCGACGCGCGACCGGAATGAACCCTGGTTTGAGCGGAGCAATCTCACCATCCGAAGTCCTTGTCCCCTCTGGAAACATCAAAACCAACTCACCTTGTTGCAAGCGTTTCAGCATCTCGCGCAAGCCAGCCAAACCGCCTCTCTCGCGATCGATTTCGATGGCGTCGAGCATTGCAATCATGAACCCGAAAAACGAGTTCTTGAAAAGTGTTTTGCGGGCCAAGTAGTTGAGCCTGCGATTGGCAATTAGACCAACGAGCACTGGATCCAGCATCGATTGATGTGTTGAGAGCAGCATGCCGCCCCCTTCGACATCCAAAAAATGTTGCCCTTCGGTACGAAGCCCGAAAGTGACGGCTGCAATCATTCGCGATGTCAATCGAACCCAGCGATAGAAAAGCTGCCTACTGATAGATTGAAAAGTAAACGACGACTTTTTGGTTGTGGACTTGCTCATCGAGTGTCTACCGTTGTTCGGGTAGACATTTCTTCTTGTTTGCGTTGAACGATTTCGACCAGACTTTGTAGTACTTGGTCCTCTGACAATCCGTCTGTCCAAACGGTGATGGCATCTGTGGCAACTTTCAAGGCGCCCGATGGACGATTGGTGTCATGGCTATCGCGTTGGTTTTGCTGTTCCAAGATCTCTTGGTAGTCTGCATCCATTCCCAGTTCGATCAACTGTCCAACTCGCCTTCGCGCTCGCTCCTCTGGCGTAGCGGTCAAGAAAATTTTGCATTCCGCATTGGGAAAAGCCACCGTCCCTTGATCGCGCCCTTCGGTGACAACGTCTCGCCCTTGGGTCCATCGGCGTTGCAAAGCCACCATGGCTTCACGTACAGAAGGATTGTCCGCGATAGGTCGTATTGATTTTGTAATGGTAGGGCGTCGTATCTCTTGAGAAACATCTTCGCCATCCATCAATACGAGCGTGCCTCGGAATTCGATCTGGACAGACGTTGCGACGTTGGCGACTTCCTCGAATTGCGTTAAGGGCAATTGTTTCCTTAGGCAAGCAAATGTGACGCATCGGTACATCGCCCCTGTATCGAGGAAATGAAAACCTATCTCCTTTGCCAATCGTTTCGCCACCGAGCTTTTTCCTGCTCCAGCCGGCCCGTCAATTGTTACTATCACTCCAGCCCCTGCCCTTTTTTGGAAAACAAACTTCTAAGGCGAGCTGCGGGTTCCGATATACCTAGCACGACTATACCTAGCACGACACGACTATACCAAGCACGACGCGACTATACCTAGCACGACGCGACTATACCTAGCACGACGCGACTATACCTAGCACGACGCGCAAGCTAGTGAATTGAATAGTAAATTCACTAGCTTGCGCGTCGTGCTAAGATAGTTTTCCGTGGGCTGCTCGCCTAGAAAAGTGCGATTTTACTCGAAACCCAAAAAAATGCTTCTGGGAATCGCTTCGCAAACCTCTTGAATCTCGGGCTATAATGTAGTCACCCGTCAAAATACCTGCAGCCATTGAGCAATTGGAGTAGCTATGTTCAGTTTGTTCTTGCGAAAAGCCCTTTTCAGTTCGGCGTCCCTTGCCCTTCTCAGTGCCGCTTGTTTTCTAAGCTCCGCGTTTGGCCGCCAAGAGGCAACTCCGGCAGCCGAGCAGGCAAAACCGTCTGCCGATCCAGTTAAGTCGGACGAGAAACCTGCCGAAGCAAAGTCGAACGATCCATCGGAAGCGACCGAAAAGATAAGCTCCGACAAAAGAGAAGAAAAAGCCAAAGCTTCCAGGGAAAAGCTTCCTCCGAAGAAACAATTGCGGCAACTTGCTCTCAGCGGCTCCTACGACGATTTGATGCAGCCACCCAGCCTCGACCCCGCCAGTTTGATCATGGGCCAGAACCCTGCTAAAAGCAAATCGTTTTTTCGACTGTGTGAATACATCCAAGAAATGGCGGACGACGAAAATGTCACTCACGTACTATTCGACCTCTCGGACACTTCTATCGGTTTCAATTCGGCGCAGCTCGATGAACTCACTCGTCGTTTGGTTACCCTGAAGACCAAGGCAAAGAAGACGATCGCTTGGTTGGAGGATGCAGGCAACATCCAATTAGCAATCGCCGTTTGTTGCGACGAAATCATCATGGCTGATTTCGGAGGCATTGATATGCCTTCGTCCGCTATGGAAACCATGTTTTATCGCGACGCTATGGATCTCGTTGGCGTCAAAGCATCGGTTGTTCGAGCCGGCGACTTCAAAGGGGCTGTTGAGCCATATACCAATCCAACGATGAGTGACCACCTTAAGCAGCATTATTTGGAAATGTTGGAATCGATCAATGCAGCCCAAGTTTCGCGCATCGCCAAAGGCCGCGGATTGACGAACGCAGCGGTTCGCGAACTTCAGAAGAAGCGGATGCTTTTGCCGACGGAGGCCTTAGCCGCAGGACTTGTCACCAAACTTGCACCGTACGGCTCAATGAAGAGTACGATCCAGGATTCGATCGGAAAAGAAATCGAGTGGACTAAGCCGAAAGCAAAACCCAAGCGAGAGATGTCGATCTTCGAGGTGATGAGCAAGGCGATGGCCGGCCCCAAAGAAAACGCCAAGGTCAAGGACGACTCCATCGCCATTCTGCATTTGAGCGGGGCAATCGTTGACGGCAAAGAAGCATCGCCGGGTTCTATCGTCGCTGGCCCGACCGTCAAATCCATCGAAGAACTCATTCACGACGATCGAATCAAAGGGGTCGTCGTGCGAGTCAATTCTCCTGGCGGAAGCGCTACTGCCAGCGAAGCCATCCGACAAGCCTTGGATGAGCTTGCCCGAAAGAAGCCGGTTGTCGTTTCTATGGGGGAAATGGCTGCTTCAGGGGGATACTGGGTTAGCTGCATTGGGCAACCCATCTACGCAGAGCGTGGGACGATTACCGGCTCCATTGGTGTCTTTTCATTGAAGATTAGCATGGGGTCGTTGCTTCGCCGTGTTGGGGTGCATGTCGAGTCGGTGACGCTCGACGACTCGGCCGCATCCAACGCGATCAACCGAGCTTGGTCCGACAACGAGATCAGCAATATGCAACGTTTCATCGATGACATTTACGGTCGTTTCTTGAAGCTAGCCAGCAAGTCCCGAAACATTCCAGTCGAGAAACTACAGACGTTAGCCGGTGGCCGCGTATGGTCTGGAGAACAGGCAAAGCTGAATGGCTTGATCGATGAGATTGGTGGCGTCGATGATTGCATCGCGGTAGTTGCCAAGAAGGCCAACTCCGAGAAGTACAAGGTGATTCATCGTCCAGAGCCCGCTTCGGGGTTTGATCTGTTTCGCGCCTTAGATGATTCGAGCGGGAGCGACATCGCAATGGGTGAGGTTGGAATGCTGCAATCCATGGAGCAAAAGTTGTTCGGTATCTTGTCACAACGAGGTTTCCGAATGGATACAACGAAAGCCCTATTGCGATCGGCATGGCAAAATACCACAGGTAAGCCAGCCGTTTGGGCATTGATGCCCCAAGAAATGCGTATTCATTAGGCGAGCGAAAGATTGAAAATTACCCTAGCACGACGTGCAAGCTATTGAATTGGATAGTAGATTCACTAGCTTGGGCGTTAGCAGGCTACTTAAAAATACCTCATGAGCTCCCTCCGGTTCCAATTCCTATTACCTATGCTGCTAGCGGTGTTTTTTGCGGCGTTAGGTGTAATTGTTTGCTCGAAATGGTTTGCTGATCGCGACGCTCGCAATGCCACCCTTCAGCATTTTTCGACAACAGGAAAGCTCTGCGTCACTGCACGTTATCCTCTCACGGCAAGCGTTTTAACCCAAATCCAAGAGCTCTCTTCGCTCAAACTCGGCATCGTTTCCCGGGACGTGAAAAAGGGACTTCGGCTGGATTCCAAATCTAGCTTGTTTCCACAATCAGAAGACTTGCGCTGGATGGAACCTCTAGTGGATCAAGCCGCTGATTCCAATGGCAAAACGTTTTTTGTCAACGTCGATCTCGAAGATAGCAACCGATCCAACGCAACTGCATTTGTGCTCCCCAAGCGGGAGGACGCCGATGAAAAGCAGCGGTACTTGATCCTCCTTGAGCCTATGTCACTTTCGGCGCCAGGTTCGGTTCAGGCATTTGTTTTGCCTCTAGCAACGGGATTGTTCTCATCGATTTTGATCGCGCTCGTTGCTGCTTTTGTTGCTTCCAAAATTGGGAAACGGATTGAACGCTTGGGCAAGCATGTCGAGAAAATCGCAAACGGCTCCTTCGAATCCATTGCTCCCATAGGTCCTTCTGACGCAATTCATTCGCTCTACGAATCCGTCAATGGAATGAGCGAGCAATTGCAAAAGTCTTCTTCGCAGATTGCCCAAAACGAGCGTTCCAGGCTCATTAACTTGATGGCAAGCGGCCTCGCACATGAATTGCGAAACCACTTAACCGGTGCAAGACTTGCAATACAAACATGCAATCCCGATCCAGAGACGCGGGATGCGTTGTCGATCTCGCTCAAGCAGATGAAACTGGCAGAGGAGTCGATCCAAAAACTACTCACGTTACGAGTGGATGAGCCAGATAAAATGGCGGGACCGATGACGTTTGGGCAGATTCAAGACTCCCTACGCGAGCTTTTGCAACCCATTGCAGTCCATCAGCGTGTCCATTTCCAGATGCACGCATGCTGTGGTTTGCAAAACGAATTATGCGGCCCTTCGGTTCTGCAACAGTCTGTGGAGGACGGCAGTTCTATCGTAGGCGCTCTCATCAATCTGGGACTGAATGCACTGGAAGCGGCCGGGCCTGGAGGCGCGATTGCATTGTCATCCCGCATCCTGAACGACGGTCGAGCCAAAATCGAATGGCAAGTAAAGGATAACGGCCCTGGACCAACAGCCGAAATTGCGGAGACTATGTTTGAGCCGTTCGCAACCACCAAGCGAGAAGGCGTCGGGCTTGGGCTGGCGATGTGCAAACGCATTGCCCAGCGACATGCTGGCGATGTAACCTGGAAACGGCAAGATGGCTGGACGGTATTCACAATGGCCATTTACTCAGGCAAATGACTAGGCCGCGTGCGCTAGCCAAATAGCACTCACTTTGCTCCAATTCACCCGTGGGCGCTAGCCGCGACAACCTTGTTTGCCGGGGAAACCGTAACGCGGCTAGCGCTCGCGGCTCAGTAATTTGCCTGCACCCATTGCAAAGTTTATGCCATTGGACGCTGGCGATCAGTTGTTTCGCGAAAGCACCCTATGCAAAAATACGTTTGGATCATCGACGACGAGCATGCTATATGTTGGGCTCTTAAGCGAGCGTTGGAACAAGCGGGTTATAAAGCAAACGCGTTTTCCAACGCAGAGGATGCTGTCTCGGAACTTGGGGACACACCGCAGCTGGATGCCATCATGCTCGACATGCGAATGCCTGGCATGGATGGACTTACCGCAGCGGCGTTACTGAAAAAGGAACGCCCGAAAGTCCCTGTCATCATGATGACCGCGTTCGGTGACCTTTCGAGCGCCATGCAAGCCATCGAATTGGACGTTTTCGAATACTTGACCAAGCCCTTTGATTTGTCCGAGGGATTGAAGGCTGTTGCGAAAGCGATTGCAGCCAGTTCGGTGGTGAAAACAAGGGGAGACACTCAAGGGAAGCGAGAAAACGATTCACTCCTTGGCTCATCGCCAGCCATGCAACAAGTCTATAAGAAAATTGCGATCGCGTCGCACAGCGACCTTTCGGTGCTGATTTCAGGCCCCATTGGTCTTGATAAAGAATCCGTTGCCGCAGCGATCCATCGCAACAGTCCACTGCAAGAGTCTCCCTTTTTGGCATTTATGCCGACTGCAATTTCGCCCATCGCACTGTCGACGGAGATGCTGGGGAGTGTTCAGAGTCAGCACGGCAGCGATCGCAGCGTACACCTGCGATCTGGAGCGTTTGAGCTGGCGGGCAATGGAACACTTTACATTGACGAAGTATCCGATTTGTCGCTATCGCTACAGGCCCAACTGCTGCGAGTGTTGGAACACAAAAAGTACAATCGGTTGGGAGATGCAACCTCGCGAGAATGCTCGGCTCGCATCATCACTTCAACGAGCCGCAATTTGCAGACGATGGTTGCGGATGGAGAGTTTCTTGAAGAACTGCGTCAGAGACTAAATGTCTTTACGATCGAGTTCGCTTCTTTGGCTGAGAGGACAGAGGATATCCCTCCAATAGCCAATGCCATCCTGCAGTCGTACTCTTCTGCAGGGACTCTTTCGTTTTCGAAAGCTGCGTTGGAGTGGCTAAAAGCCCGATCTTGGACGGGAGACGTGCGAGAGATGAGGAGCGTGATCGGCAGGGCTGTCGTCTGTAGCCACAGTACATGCATTGACGTCGAGAATTTTATCGATACCGAACAGCCACTCCCTATCATCTCACCTGCATTGGAAAAGGAACTATCTGGCGAAATACGACGCTGGACGCTCAGCTACCTGGATCGATTGAGCCAGACGGGGCGGAGAATTCAAGGAACGCAATCGGAGGAACACTTTGGAACGATGTACGATGACTTCCTGTCGATGGTTGAACCTGCACTATTGCAAACGATACTCGACGCGTCGAACCACAATCGCGCTCTCGTTGCGGCCCAACTGGGCATGCACCGATCAACGTTACGCCAAAAGATGAGGCGTTACGAAATCGAATGAGGAATCAGAGCGGGGCGAGCGTAGCGAGGGGAGGGCGAAGTGCCAACAACGATTGCAAAAGTCAGTTCACCCTCCCCGGGCCGAAGGCCCGACCCTCCCCGAGGGAGGGTGACTTTAAATCCCTGTAAAACAAACCGCGGCTAACGCCGTGCGGCTGCGATGTCGTCAGACGGGACAATCACTCTTCGAGCGTGTATGCTATTGCCATGCGCCGCTGATTGCCGCAACGCTTCATCCGACAAACTTCTTTGCGAAAACGAAACAATCAAGAAATGAAAATCCCCCCGAACAACCCAATCAAGTCTCTCTCAATAGCTGGACCATTTTCGGGCCGCCGTCGTTCTTGTCGGCGAGCATTTCTGACTTCAGCGCTTCACGCGGCTGCTGCAACTGTCGCGCTTGCTACGTTCGCGCAAAGCGACGAGCCCAAGCCAGCTCTCATGGCCTACGTCGGCACATTCAGTTCGCCACTCAAGGACATGTTGCCAACACAAGTAGACTTGCCCCCTGGAAACGGTCGGGGCATCCATATGTTCAGCGTGAATCGCGATACAGGTGCCATGACGCCAACGGGTGTTTATGAGATGGGGACCAGTCCGAGTTGCCTCGCCGTTAACGCAGCTGGAACCCGTATGTACTCGGCCAATGAGACAGACCGAGTTGGTGAAAAGAAAGAAGGTACCATTAGCTCCTTTGCCATCAACCGAGTCGATGGCAAACTAACTTTGCTGAACACCGTATCCGCAGGTGGTGCCGGGCCAACTTACGTAAGCCTTCACCCGTCACAACGATATCTTTTTGTAGCCAACTACTTCGGTGGCACGGTAGCCGTGATCCCGATCCTAGCAGATGGTCGACTGGGAGAAGCGACTGACATCAAAGTGGACTCGGGATCGATCGGTCCAACAACCGCTAAGAATGCGCCGCCTGGCAGTTTCGCTTTTAGCGGTCACGATCGTACTCATGCTCACATGATCCAAACGGACGCCGCGGGCAAGTTTGTGTTCCACGCGGATTTAGGTTTAGACCAAATTTTTGTTTGGAAGTTTGATGAAAAGACAGGCAAGCTAGTGGCCAATCAACCGCCGTCGGTATCGCTTCCGCCGGGAGATGGCCCGCGGCATTTTCATTTCCACCCCAATGGCCGCTGGCTTTACAGCATTCAGGAAGAAGGGTCTACGATTGTACTCTTTGACTACGATTCGACCACCGGTGGACTTGTTTCCAGACAAACCATATCGAGCTTGCCGCCTGGATTCGCAGGCAGCAATTTCTGCTCGGAGATATTGGTTTCAGACGACGGGAAATTTGTCTATGCAGGCAACCGATTGCACGACAGCATCGGCATCTTCTCGGTTGGCGCGAAAGGGGAACTCACGTTCGTCGGCGAAGAATGGACGCGAGGAAATTACCCACGCAGTTTTAGCTTCAGTCCAAATGGCCGATTTTTATACTGCTGCAATCAAAGAGCGGACAACGTTGCAGTCTTCGAAGTCAATCGCAACGCGGGAAGCCTAAAATTCACTGGAAATTACGTACCGGTTGGCAATCCATCGATCGTTGTGTTTTGCGATTTTGAAAAAAAGTAATCACTCGCTATCCTCGCCTCTCTTGGACCTTTGAGGCGAGCGGCAGCATGAAAACGAGCTAGCACGACGCGCAAGCTAGTGAATTGGATAGCAAATTCACTAGCTTGCGCGTCGTGCTAAGTATTGGCCCGCTGCTCGCCTAATCACACGTCGCAAGCTTAGTTGAGCTGCTTCGACTTGCGTTTGCGATCCGTTGTGCGGGCTGTTGCGTTTTCGCTCAATTTCGAAATACGCAGTTGTCGTCCAACAACCCACGCTCGCCCTAGCACTTTAAAGACTTCCCTTGGCATGCCTGCTGGCAAATCGACGGTGCTATACTCGTCGAAGATTGCGATCTGGCCGATGTTGGCAGATTCCAAACCTGCTTCGTTAGCAATGGCGCCAACCAAGTTTCCTGGCCGCACGCCATGGGCTCGGCCCACTTCCACGCGAAAACGCTCCATTTCATTCGACTGAACGTTGCCAGCAACGCTCGGTCTCGGCGATCGGTTACGATCTCGTCCTGACTCGCGATCGGAACCTTCACGTGGACCGCGACTATCGCGTGGTCGGAAGTCACCTCGTCCATTGTCGTCTGCGAATACATCCCGTCGACGCGTTCCCTTGTTGGAGTCCTCGGCCAAGAATGGTTTGTCACCTTGAATAATCATGGCCAATGCCGTTGCAACACGGGTCGCTGGGATGTCATGCTCGGTCATGCACTGTTCGATCAGCTTTTCGAACATCGAAAACTGAGCATTTGGAACCGAATTCGCTTCGCACGCTTTGACGAGCTGATTTTTGAAGCGATTGATTCGCATTTCGTTGATCTCTTTGGCAGTCGGGACCGCCATCGGTTCGATCATTTGGCCCGCAGCCCGATCGATTTCGCGGAGGAATCCACGTTGTCGCGGAGCGATGAACACGATCGCTTCGCCGCTTCGACCGGCTCGGCCTGTGCGTCCAATTCGGTGCACGTAGGCTTCCGCATCGACAGGCAAATCATAATTGATAACGTGAGTCACTCGCTGCACATCCAACCCTCGAGCTGCCACGTCGGTAGCAACGAGAATATTAAACGACCCTTGTTTGAGTTGTTCGACGGTACGCTCTCGTTGAGCTTGAGCAATGTCGCCATTGAGTGCCACTGCCGCGTGCCCCATTGCGATCAAGTTATCGGCTAATTCAACGGTCGCCAGCTTGGTCTTCACGAAGATAATCATTCCTTCGTGGTCGGCTGCCTCTAGGATTCGGAGCAGAGCCTCAAACTTGTGGCTGTGTTCGACGAGGACAAAGCGTTGGCGAATGGTTTCCGCCGTTCGCTGTTGCGAATCGATCGAGATCACATGTGGGTTCTTCAAGTGCTGATCGGCGATGTCGCGAATGACTGGCGGCATCGTTGCCGAAAACAGAGCGATTTGTCGATGTTCTGGTGTTTGCTCTACAATCCACTTCACATCGTCAACGAAGCCCATGCGAAGCATTTCATCTGCTTCGTCCAATACCAAGCACTGCAAAGTGTCGACACGCAAACGATTCTCACGCATGTGATCCATCACACGACCGGGCGTTCCAACCACGACATGCACGCCGCGTTGAAGAGCATGAATTTGTGTTGAGTAGGCTTGGCCACCATAAATCGGAGCGACTCGCAACCCTCGCATGTGTTGCGCATAACGTTGAAACGACTCGGATACTTGGATGGCCAATTCGCGAGTTGGGGTCAGTACCAAGACTTGAGTGGTGGGGCTATTTACATTGATACGGCTCAAGAGAGGCAAGGCAAAAGCGGCAGTTTTACCGGTCCCTGTTTGAGCTTGACCGAGAACATCTCGCCCTTCGAGCATGGCAGGGATCGTAGCGGCCTGGATGGCGGTTGGGTATTCGTAGCCTGAGGTGAGCAGTGCACTGCAGATCTCTGCCGGAAGTTTCAAATCCGCGAATTTGATGCGAGTGTCGACTTCGATTTCTTGCTCGGGATGACTGTCTTCATGCGAGTCGATTTCGCTTTCGTCTATTTGCACTTCGGGTTTCGCGCTTTCGTGTTTTTCTTTTCTAGGCGATGCAGGCTTATTCAAGGTGACAGGCCTTGGAGAGTGGGCTGCAATGGTTTGCGGTGCTGAGTCAGGTTGTTGCAAGGAGGCGGAATCACTGTTGGAAGAACCGTTGCAAATGGGGACTGTCGGGCTCGCTATGAGGGGCGCATCGCGTACGACGGGCGCGT
>JAPLNL010000063.1 GCA_026692905.1 Planctomycetota bacterium | reverse complement strand
TCGGGTTTTCATGGCTAAGCGTTCTGTTGGGTCTTCTGCGGTTGTAATCCAAAACGCTCTTGGACCGTTGTCCCAAGTATGCGACGTAAAGGCTCGAAAATGAGCCCATCCCGAATCTGTACTGGCGACGTTGCCCATCGATCCGTTGTATCGTTTCCAAAAAACAGAAGCGAAGCGTGCCGAGAGATATCAGAATCGATCTTGGGATCGAGATCGTAGAAGCCAAGGCTTCGACGCAAGGTCTCTATGTTCGCTGGAGTGCTGGTGATAAAGTACCAATCGCACTGATCCTTTGACGCAGGTTTCGCGGCATCATAGATGTCCGCATAGTCTCTCATCAGGGCAACGGTATCGTTTTCGGGATCGATCGTTATCGAAAGGATGGTGACTCTTTTTCCAAACAATTTGCTCAAAGGCTTTCGAAGGCGCTGGAGTGTCGCACTTGTGCCTGGGCAACTCCCTCGGCAGATTGTGAACATCGTGTTGATGACAACAGCCCGATCCTTGATCAGATCCGATTTGAATCGAAACTCCTTTCCGAATTGATTCGTTACAGAAACATCGGCAAAAAGATCTGACCTTCGAGGACGTATTGGCGATTCATCGCCAGCGAAGGCTTCGAGTAGTGAAGTTAAAAACGGCATGACAGTCTCGTCGAAGTAGATGGAGTTATTTGATTGCTTTACGGGGCTTAATCAGCGAGTCGCGAGCCTCGTCAACGTTCGTGCCTGGGACTGGCTTTTCTTCCCAGCGATATTGAGGGAATCCATCGATGGCTTCCCATGGCATTTCACCAACTGCGTAAGGATTCGTTTCTAGATCCGTTACATCTTGTCCGTGAGTGCGTTGCGTTGGAGCGATGTTTGGGTCATGTAGATTGTCTTTGTCGACCCGGTCGCTCATCGTTGCTTCGAAATTGACCATCATTCGCATATCCTCATGCTCAACGTTGTGGCAATGAAACACCAGTGGCCCAGTCCAAGTTCGAAATCGCATTCGTATACGAACTGCAGTATTTGGTCCCAACGCTTGAGTGTCGTGGTTGGCAACAATCTCGCCAGCCCACTCAAGACGAAGGACTTCTAATGCATCAAATATGCGTTTAGCCTGCGCTGGCAAATTTGTGATCTCCTTCGTTAGCTTCTTCGCGATGATAGGAAACAACGCTGCCCCTGATCCCGGTCGATTCAACAAGATTTTCAACGCTGGAGTTGCAGAAATCTCATCGGAGTAGAACATTTCCAAGGACCATGCTCCGATAACGCGCTGGCTTTGCGGCGAAAGCGAATCAAACCAAGCTGCGGCTGTAGTGAAATTCAACGAGTTTGTCCACGACAGTAACTCGGTTCGTTGTGATGCCGACAACGAAGCTCCGAGCGGGCCCGCTGCTGCTGTTTGAAATTCAGCTCTCTTTGCGACCAAAGTGGAAATCCGCACGATTCCCGAGAGCGTATCGCGAAGATCGCGAATAACATCTTTACTTGTGATGCTTGTCGCCAGAAGCGGATTGAAGCCAAACTTACCAACCAGTTCTGGCCAGGCTGGCAAGCCAGCCATCTGTGCTTGGGCCCGCGCGCCAAGAATTCCATCGGCTCCCACCAGGCCATCAGCCTCGAAGTCTTTCTCGTAGCTGATCAGCTGGTGTCCTTCGAGGTGAATATGAATTGGGTGCCACCAACCACCCCCACCATTCTTGAGAATCCATTCTTCAGCATAAGTGAGCGATGGCTTCATTTTCGGGGAGGCCGTCGCGTCGCCAGAGGGCACTTTGAAGTTCTGGCCCTTAATCCCAACTACGGTGCTCGCGTTGCTGATCGTCGGGTCGTAAAAACGACTATTGATCATCCAAGCTCCCTTGCCGCGTTCAAAAACAAACTCACGAACAACCATGACGTCGTCGTCGTCGATCGGATGTCGTGGACGTAAGATTGTTGTTTCGTCAATCGTTGCATCAGCACCTTCGCCCATGTCAGGCGTGATAATGAATTTGACCAAGCCGATGGGTTGATTCAACTCGCTCAGTTGACCGAGAGGGCCAGCTCCAAGAAAGGCTGCGGGAATCACTCCAGCGTTTACCATGTTTCGAACGACAGGGTTCGCAGGATTGAGCACAAAAGGAAGAGGGAATACAGTTGGGTCGCCGGCATCTTCGGCTAGCTTCGTCTTTGGACCTCGTCCGTCGAACTGCGGCATCGTGTTGACCAAGTAGTATTCGGCATGGCCTTCCGCATTAAGCCGGCCTGCTGCCTTAGCGGACTCAAACCATGCTTTGAAATCGACAACTAAGTCGGCACGATTTGCCATATTCAGCAAGAGATCATTTTTGACTTGAGGTGTTGGAAAGAGCCAACTGTCTTTTCCGATTCGGTAGAAATCCATCGCTTTGCTTTCGAGCGCAGCTTCTGGAATCGTTGCAGGCTCAAGGTTTCCGTCTGCATTTAGTTGAAGGCCAAAAGTCTGCGAATCTAAAAAGCGAAGTCTATAGATTCGCGAATTGGAGCCGTCGAGAATTCGAAGTCGGTACTTTCGACTCTTCACCTCATAGACAGGCCACGGCGTTCCGCTGATCAACTGGGTTCCGCCGATATACCCGTTGTGTCCATTGCTATCGTAGACAATCTGGCCGGTATCTGTGTTGAAGATTCGATCTTGAAGAACGATCGGAAGATCGTAGGGGTTAAAGTAAGGTGTTACTGCTTCTCTATAGAATCTAGCGATGTCATCCTTGACTGTAGGATCTATGTCTTTCTTGACATCATCGTTCCGAGGCTCATCGCGATCAGGCTTTTTGTTGATCGCAAGGTCGTGTCGCTTGGACCAGTAGGAATCTGGGTTCTGAGCTTTCCAAAATTTCCAGAGCGAATCAAGTTTTTGGCTCTCTCCGTCGATTTCCGGATCGAAACCCGAAATGCTCTGTTTGACTACATTCTTCTTTTCGTCTACGACAACTCCGAACCCTGGCAAAATCCCATTGCGAATCAATTTCAGTTCGAATTCGTCAAACCACAGTGCAAAACCAGACAGCCCGTGCGACACGTTGAAGGCGGTTGCATCAAGCCCGTGGTCGTGATACCAAGTTGTCGATTGCCCTTCACCAAAGTCGATCTCTGTCGCGCCCGTTGTTTCATCTTTAACGCGAAGTGGCAAAATATTTGGGTAGAGATAGTCTCGAGCCTCGCCTTGCAAGACATAGTAACTGGGGAACCCGTCGCTATGCGTTGGGTTATGTCCTCCGTGATGATGGATTGAAGTCTCTGTCTGGAGTTTGTTTTCAAATCGTACGACAGCGGGCATCCCATGCCGGAATCGAAATGTAGGTCCGGGAAGCATTCCTTGGTAGGTGTAGGCAAGCGTCGGCCTAGAACCGGGGAGGATGTTGAACAACTTTTCGAACATCTCAATCTTGTAGCATCGAACAAGACTTTTCTTGCAATCCACGCCATTGTTTTCACCGAACTTCCCCCAATTACCCAGGTCTGTGATTCCATAATCACTGGCTGCTTCATCTGGCTTTACTCGTTCACGCATTGCCTCCCAAGCAGATGACGCTGCTGTCCACATCTTGGATGCGGTGTCATACTTCATATTCCCTCCCACAATCTTTCCGTTCCATTCAACTGCGGTTCCATGCATTACCTTTCCCACGGGAATATCATCACCGATCAAATGGTACGGCTTCACAGATGGATTGTGTGTCTCTGCACCACTGAGTTCGCCCCATGTAGCAGTTTGCACGGGTCTTGGCGTAGCTGATACAAACCAAGTTGGTGAACCTTCCTTGCTTCGTGTGAAGGCCCATAGAGGAAGGATATGCTGCTGCCCCTTGTTGAAGAATTTTGCAGCCAACCCAGGTTCGGCGGGCTGGAATGGATCGCCCGCAACAGCGACTTTCTCTTGGATAGTGGTGGCGGCGACGGCCGCCGCGCCAGTTGCTGTAACTTGAAAAAACTGCCGGCGATTCTTATTCATAGGAGTACTTTGAAATCTCTAGAAATCGTGAAGATCTACTTGGTCATCGCAATTGAGTTCTTAAATGGCGTACTTGTATAACTGTGCAGATTCCGAAATGCAAGCAATTGGCCGACAGGACCTGTAACAAATTTTCGCTCCCAAAGTCCCCCAACGTTATTTGGGCGTTACCAGGTTTTCAGTGAAATGAATGCCGTCGAGCGAGTCCGGTTTTCAAAATGCGGAGGGTTCTGAAGATTGTCAAGCTAAGCAACGGTTTTCCCGGCATTTGCGAGATTCATCGTTGAAACTACATTTTGAAATTTTGAAGAAGGTGGATGAGTTTAGCGAGTGCGAACTCAAACGGTCCCGCATGCAACATGCAGTATGGCGCGCATGTAACAACTCTCGCTTTCTGGTTTGGTCAGCGGCATTGTCGTTTTGCTTCGATCAACGGCCAAAGTTGGTCCGATTGTCAGTCTCTCTGTTCGAAACAGCTGCCCGGGGTTGGTCTCTCTTTAGCGAAAAAAGCACCATGTTTTGCGCTTGATTGGAGTCTGGCTCCCGCAACTGAAATTAGGGTTTCAAACTCAGTTTGACCCTCGTGTTATACCAACAGGCCGACGTTTCAAAACGTCGGCCTGTTCGCGTTTCTGGCCCATGTTTTCACAGTGTTTCGCGAGTTTCTCACCTCTCGAACTCTCCCCATCGCGGCCACTCTCCGACCGCCGGCGCGACATCGGCTAGGGCTGTTTTCTCTACCTCCGCCCAAAACTCTCCCGAGTCTCAAAGTCTCTTGACCCTGGGGTTATGGAATTGCCTCTAACTTCATAACCCATGTTCGGAAAATCAGAGTTCGACTGCGAAGATGCTATTGTTGCATCGCGGCAACGATAACCTGCGTGCCGTAGCGCGGCTTTTGGTTCGCGATTCCATAACCCAGCACGACGTGCCGACTGCTTCGCGACAAAGGTTCAGGCATCAAGATGACTGAAGAGTCACTACGCAACAAATGTGAACCGAAGAAATTCGGATATTCTCTGATCTTTTTCTGGCATGCCAGAAATGGAGTTGTAACCACGGCACGGCAAAATCCCCATTTGAACGAATGAAGACGATGCTGACCTGATAACATTCACAGAGCAGCCGCCGTGTCGTAACATCCTGCATTGCTCAATCTTGACGATGACCTCAAACAGCTAGTGGCGGAATCACCCATTCGTGCGAAAGTGGTCAAGTAGCGATTCTGTGCAGGCCTGCCTGTGCCTGAAATAGCATCTGCACTCGGCACCTCATGTGCGACTGCCGAACGTCATTGAACCAACGGAAGCATCTGCCTAAGTAAATATTGCGAAAGTTTTATGAGGGGATTGGATGACATCTCTCGCCTTGAGGGGTAAACCCATCCTATGTCGAGACCAAGAACATGCACGAAGTCACATTCATCGAAGAGCTGTACCTCAAAGCCGTCCAGATTCTCGATCCAATCCAGCGTGCGGCCTATTTGGATGCGGCTTGCGCGAACGAGCCCGATCTTCGCCGCAAGGTCGAGGAACTGCTGAATGCTCATGCCAACGTCGGCAAATTTCTCGAGCCTCAACCGCAGTCCACACAGGTCTACTCGCCGCATGGACAGCCACCAACGAACGAGGGCGTGCTGATCGGCAACCGTTACAAGCTGCTGGAGAAGATCGGTGAAGGGGGCATGGGAGAAGTCTGGGTCGCCGATCAGGCCGAACCGATCAAACGGCGCGTGGCTCTGAAGCTGATTAAGCCCGGTATGGATAGCCGCAGCGTTTTGGCTCGGTTCGAGGCGGAGCGACAGGCGCTAGCCGTGATGGACCATCCAAACATCGCTAAGGTCCTTGACGCTGGGACCACTGGCGACGGCCGACCCTATTTCGTCATGGAGCTGGTCAAAGGGACTCCGATCACCGAGTTCGCCGATGCTCGCAAGCTGACACCGACCGAACGATTGGAATTGTTCGTTCCGGTCTGTCAAGCGATTCAGCACGCGCATATGAAAGGGATCATCCACCGCGACATCAAGCCTTCGAATGTGCTCGTGGAACTCCACGACGACAGGCTCGTGCCCAAGGTGATCGACTTTGGTGTCGCGAAAGCTGTTGGGCAGCAACTCACTGAAAAGACAATCTATACCGGCTTTGGAGCGCTCGTTGGTACTCCAACTTACATGGCTCCTGAGCAAGCGACCTTTAATGCGATCGACATCGATACGCGTGCCGACGTGTACGCACTGGGAGTCGTGCTCTATGAGTTGCTTGCCGGTAGCCCACCGATCGAATCTGAACGGCTAAAGAAAGCGGCTCTGGATGAGGTATTACGGATCGTTCGGGACGAGGAACCACCGCGACCAAGTCAACGGCTGAGCACTTCGCGGACGAAAGCCAGTATTGCTGTCACGCGAGGCGGCGAGCCAATGAAACTCTCCGAGATGATGCGAGGCGAACTCGATTGGATCGTGATGAAGGCCTTGGAAAAGGACCGCTCGCGGCGTTACGAGAGTGCAAACGGCTTCGCAGCCGACATCCAACGCTATCTAGCAGGCGAACAAGTCCAAGCCGTGCCCCCATCGCTCGGCTATCGGCTCAAGAAAGCCTACCGACGGAATCGTGCGGCGGTACTGGTCGCCACCGCGTTCACGGTACTCATCGTGGGAGCTGCTGTGGTAAGCGGCCTCTCAGCCATTCAGGCTCGACGAGCCGAAGCGCTGGCCGAAGCCAAGCGATTTGAAGCGGAAGAGCAAAGAAAAAAAGCGGAGGAGAATGGGGATGCCTTTTTCAAAGCGAATGGAGCTTACCTGAATCTAGCGATGGAGGCAGAGATTCGCGGCAATAGCGCGCGCCTCGATGCCGACCTACTCGAAATCAAATCGGACGCTCGGGTGGGTTTATTGCGACTTGCTCGACCACTTAAAGACTTTGTGGGCCCACTACCGCTAATTGCTCCAGGAGTTGCCGACGACACTGGCACCACAACGTACAGGCCCAGCCTCGAAGACGTACCGGAACTCCAAAAGCTCCGCGAGTTCCAGGCTGCTGCAGTGATCTTCGCCGGGCAGCGGTTTGTGCCGCTGGTACCGGCACTTGACGAGTTAGAACATTCTAGAAAACCCACCTACACGAGTGTTCAGAACGCAAATCATGCAATCATCGGATCAGAATCGCAAGGCTTGCAGCTCGTGGCCTTCTCAAGTTTGAAAAGTATTGCGGTGCTCCGGGAAGCCACCGAGCGGCTAACGAAATGGGGGTTCAGCCCGGATGGGCAGACTGCCTGGACGCAAGACACGGACAGTGTCATTCGATTTTGGAACACGGATGGCACCCTGCGAGCCAAGACCCCGCTGCGGCTCGAACGATTCGTTTACCCTGCCGGGCTGTCACTCAAGGAAGCTCGGAAGATAGCCGACTACGCGAATCCGATATTCATGTCCGATGGCATCGTTGTCGTTTGGTCGCAAGCTCCCGTGCCGGGTGCGGACAGCATCTTTCGGAGGAACCTTAATAACGGTTTACAACCCGCTGGACCGGTTAACTATCTACAACCCGCTACTCCAAAGGATATTTTCAGCAATAGCGAAGGAGTATTGTTTCAACGCAGGTACATTGATAACTATCTACAACCCGCTGGACCGATGGATCTTTACAGTACTCGCACCGGCCAATTGATCCGTCGACTTGACCGGCCCGGCCGAACGATTGCCCCTCCCCAGCACTCACCCGACGGTCGTTGGTTGATCTTCACGGAGTACACCGCGAAGTCAGCTGACGTCCGGGGCGAGCTTCCACCCCAGAAGGTTGACTGGGAACTCGTTATTGTTTCCACCACGGATGGCCGCGAAGTACATCGCCTTAAGCACCCGGCTAAGCCACCGACTGAATATCAAGAAATCAACTTCTCCGTCAGCCAATCGGGCAAGTGGTTAATAGTGAACGATCAATCAGATTGGGCGATCGGTGGTATCGATCAAGACGGGCCGCCAATTAACGCTATTCTTTGGAGAACTTCTGACTGGATACAAATCGATGATACTGCTCTCAATGAGGCATTGAAACTTACGGTCGGTTTGACGACTCTCAAATTCATTACCGATGAGGTTCTTGGGTTTTCATTCGATGGCAAAATCGAAAGTACAGTCCGGATCGGCAAGCCTGGGTCGTGGCAAAAGCTACCAGATCCTGTGCTAAGCCAATCTGGGATGTCGCCTGACTATGAGCTGAATGGTGAATTAGGCGGCACACTTATGCGACGAGCACGGCAACTATTCACTACCAATCCGGTCCAGCGCATCAAGCCGTCACCGGGTCGAAAGTACGCTTCCGAGCTGGCCAAGATCTCCTTAGACGGCCGCTTTTTCGAGGATCTTGACACAGTCACGGAAAAAGAGCTGCCTAGAGAAAATGGCGACCTCATTTTTCCTGGCACCGGCCAGATATCACTTCAAGAATCAAGATCAAAAGTACTCGAAGGAATTGAATACTGTAGGTACAACGAATTGCAATTTCATATCCCCCCAGACCCGAAAAGGCTGAACTTCCCTGCCGATATGCTCGAACTGTGGGCCAAAGTTATCGTGGGTGGAGAATTAGATGAGGCCGATGTGTTCCAGCCGTGGGATCTGCCAACATGGGCGACGAAGCAGCAAGAGCTAGCCGCGATGAAGCAGCCATATGCGGACTTTCCGTTTCCTGGCTGGGCCGCGACCGAGCCGAACTTGTGGTACCGTATTCGGGCGACCGAAGTGGATCTCGGGAAAGACCCTAGGATACCCTACTTTCAAGAATGGCAAAGCCGCACGGGCCGCCGTCGCTTCTTACGAGAAGATGATGACACCTGGCGAACGCCCGGTCCAGTCCCGCTCACTGAAGAATCACAATCAACCTTTTCAGGAGACTCTTCAGCATCTGATGCCCCAAAATCGCAGCCGTAGTTATTTTTCGCCATGACCGACATCACCCACATCCTCAATGCCATCGACTCCGGCGATCCGCAAGGCTCCGCCGACCTTCTTCCTCTCGTCTATGCGGAGTTGCGACGGCTTGCGGCTGCTCGGCTAGCGGGTGAGAAGCCAGGACAAACGCTTGAACCTACCGGACTGGTTCACGAAGCCTACTTGCGACTGATCGGTAACCATCGAGAACTGAAGTGGGATGGTCGAGGGCATTTCTTTGCAAGTGCCGCCGAAGCGATGCGGCGAATCCTGATCGAGAACGCACGGCGCAAACAGGGTCCACGACGCGGCGGAGGCCTGCGAAGAGTCGATGCCAACATCGACCAATTGAGTGCAAGCGATCACGATATCGATCTGCTGGACCTCAATGAAGCCCTCGAACAGCTCGCTGCGGAGTCACCCGTCCGGGCGGAACTCGTAAAACTTCGTTACTTCGCCGGACTGACCATTCCTGAGGCGGCTGCCGCGTTAGGCATCTCGGTCGCAACCGCCGAGCGATATTGGGCCTTCGCTCGCGTCCGACTGTATGCAGCTTTGGCTGAACCGAGGAAAAACTCAGAAAATATCGATCCTGACTGATGGGTTTCGCATCGTATCCTCGCATTGGTGGAAGAAACCATGCAACACGGAGCAAGTCATGATTGATGTATCGAAAATCGAACAGATCTTTCTGGGGGCTGTCAGTTTGGACCAAGCCGAGCGGTCGGAATACTTGGACTCGCATTGCGGCTCCGACGGCGAACTCCGTCAGCGTGTGGAAGCACTGCTTGCTGCTCAGCCAGATGTAGGAGACTTTCTTGAACCACCCATCACGGGTAACACTCAGGACTTCGGACAAACGAAAGACCATCCAATCGGAATGGTGGTCGCAATCCGCTTTGAATACTACGAGCGTCAAATGCCTTGAGGGCTGATTCGTGATTGTGTGCGGCGAGTGCCCATTGCTTGAGGTGGTTTTGACACCTCATTCGCGCAGCGGCCCCCCGAGCAGCTTGTACCGCCGGCAACAAAAGGCCGACAAGAATGCCTATGATCGCGATGACGACCAGCAATTCGACTAACGTGAATCCGGCTGCGATTTTTTTTGCTGAAACCATAGTGCAAAGACCTTTCGATGAGTCTGTTCTCTCTGACGATCGCGTGGGACCAATTTACTATCAGCAGCATTCTTTTCAAAGGATCGGATTCAAGTGCTAACCAAAACTTCTTTTTTGAAGTCCACTTTGGACATTGAATGCCCAAAAATCTTCATCGCAAATTAGCAGAGGCAAGTACTTCAAATTTGTGCATACTACAGATAGATCGCTAGACTGAGCCTTTCTACAACTTCACTCCCATTTCCAAACCCAAGGTGTGCCGATGGCTTTCGCTATTTCAATCCTGCTTTTCTTAACTGTCTTTGGAGGGACTTGCATTGGTAAACAACCGAATTTGGATACAGAATTGAATAACGGGAACACCACTCGTGTCATGAGCTTCAACATTCGATATGGGACTGCCAAAGATGGTGAAAATCATTGGAGCAAGCGGAAGGACTTCCTAATCGAGACCATCAGTGCATTTGGCCCGGATTTACTTGGAACCCAAGAGACACTTTTGGACCAGCGAGACTTTATCGCTTCGAAGCTACTTGGCTATGAGAGCTTTGGGGCGGGACGCGATGACGGGAAAGAGGCGGGTGAAATGGCCGCACTTTTCTACCGTACCGCGCGATTCGAAAAAGTAGCAGGTGGTCATTTCTGGTTGAGCGAAAGTCCAGATACGGTGGGAAGCAAGGGCTGGGATGCCGCACTTCCTCGCATTGCAACATGGGTTAAGTTAAGAGATCGTGTGAACGATCAAGCCAAGCCGATTCTGTTTCTGAATACGCACTTTGACCATCAGGGTCAACAGGCAAGGAGGGAGTCCGCCAAGCTTATTCGAAAGAAGATACTTGAGCTCGGCGCCGATTGCGACTTAGTCGTAACGGGTGATTTCAACGCAGGGGCAGATAGCGACGTCTATCGTTCTTTGTTTGCTGACGAAGGTGAACAGGCATCGCCAGTGGTAGACACTTTTTCGCTTGCGAATCCGAAATACAATGGAGACCAAGGGACTTTCTCAGGTTTCAAATCGACGGCCATTTCCGGTCCACGCATTGATTGGATCGGATGTTCACGAGGCTTTAGTGTGCATGCCGCAGCCATCGATCGCACCGAACGAGATGGCCGCACTCCATCCGATCATTTTCCAGTGACGGCAGTCATTAAGTAGTGTACAAGACGAGAACTAGACAATCAGTCCTGCTGATGCTCGCCGTAGCTGCAAGCATGCAATGTTTTGGAACGCCAAGTTTTGCGAGCTACCTACCGCGCAATGCAAAAGCTCCTCCACATGTTTCGACAGCGATTTTCCCGGCTTTTTCCGAGCCGAACAACAGTCACCTACGCCACACGCCGGTAAGACTTCAAATGCCCACCAAGCTCAGAATCGCAGACGATCTCTCCTGCAGGAAATGCAGCCATTAGCGGCGGATCGCTGTCTCGAACTGGCGGCAGATTATCTCTCGCCGAATGGCCACGACGTTTGTTGTACCAATCCATTGCAGTTCGATGAATTAGGTCAATTTGCCGATTGCTGACGATTCGGAATCCGTTGATCTAATTGTGGGGTTCCAGCTGAGTTCTTGCTAGGTCGACCAGCGATGGTCGCGATGTTGGGTTGATGCGAACCATGCTTCCATTTTCAAATTGAACAGAGTATTCGGAGAAACGCGGATCAGCTCGCGGATAGTCCGTGCTGACAAATTGTGCGCCACTTGCGAATGCTTTCTCTCGTTGGGTAGTATCGTTGGTTCGTGATTGCTTAGTCTCAACGTCAGCTCTTGTTCGAACCAAGAAACCTTTTGCAACCATCGTCTGAATTTTTTCAAATTCGCGAATAGGATCATTAATCTTCATCCAGGCCGCTGCAGGATGGGATTCGCTCACGGAAGCGAACATCACACGATCGTTTAAGATCGGATGACCTTCGAGATAACGATCACAAACGGCCCCTTCGTTGTCTAAAGCGAAAAGCAACTTGCCTCGGCAGTCATCGAGCTTCGGCCATCCCCTTTCCAAAACAGCGGCCAAAAGTGTGGTGAATTCTCCCCGAACATCGTCGGGGGTTAGCATACCTACCGCTGGCACAATCGATCGGATTTCTGAATCGAGTGCGTTGAGCAAGTCGGAATCGAACGTTCGCGGCTTGACACCAGCGGGCCCAGTGACGTCTTCCTTTAGTTCGATCATGACTAAAATCGGCACATGCTGCGGGTTGGATTCGGACCAATTCCGAATCTGCAACAAGGCTTCCTTCAAAGTTGGGACGGTCGTTGCAAAGTCAAAGCCGGGCGAATGGATAATTTTCATACCCGGCTTCGACATTGCGGACGGAAAGTCGAATTGCATTCTCGGATCGCTCTCATTGGATTCGAGCAACGACTTGCCTACAGGGTTTGAAAACAGCCCGCCTTGCGGATCAGCGTACACATCCAGTTCAAATTGCCGAATACCGAAGTTGGCTAGTTGAATCTCGATTGGAGCATGGCTGTAATCGATCGACAAGGCGGCTGGTTGGCTTGCCGCAGCGATCAGGCCAAGTAGCTTTGGCTCCGGTGCTAGGTGGTATGAGTTGTGTGTACCAATAACTTGGATATGGTTGAGTCTGAGCTCGTGGGTTGTAAGTTTGGCTGCATCCTGTGCCAATGCGTTGCAGGTCAACCAAGTTACCGCGAGGAGAAATGAGAAAGCAAACTCACTTTTTGAGAATTGAATCATGGACTGTTGGTTTCGAATACGGTTTAAGACTTAGATTCTCCAAATTTCAATCTACCACAAGCATAATGTCTGACGCACCCTTAATTGGGATGGTCGCATTCAGGAGCGGCTTATTCGGATCCCCAAATTTTCCCTTGAGTTGATCGGTACCAACGGCTTCCCCCTCACCGGTCATCGAAATTTTAGACGCTTTTGCATCTTTGCCTGGCCACACGACTGTCACGGCGTACTCACCTGGAAGTGCACCATCGTTTTCGGAAAGTGTTCTGAGAACAAAACGACCTTCGCCATCGGTCTTTGCAACCGGCTTTGGGTCGTTCAATCGACCGACATCACGGGGATGGAAGACGACCAGAGCATTGTCACAAGGACGTCCATTTTTTGTTTTTACAATTCCTTTGGAAGCGACCGGTGCCGGTCCTGATGGTGCGCAACCGAAGGCAAACGACAGCAGGAGAGGCAACGTCAATATCGCAATTTTCACGGGAAAAACTTTTTGTTAAAGGACGAGCGACTCTGGCAGTTATTGTTCCGAGTTTGGAGATACTTCTGCGGGAGTCTTGCCTGCGCCGCTCGCGGTGATCAATGCAGCATAAATTTGCGGTGAGATGCTTGCGTTCAAAAACCGGACGCTTCCGTCCGTCAATCCGTGCGTTGCTCCCCCTGTATGAAACGAAAATGTCTCGTTGTCGTTGTGACAGTTGATGACACAGTTTCCAGGAGAGGTGGTCGAGCCAGCGATGGCACCATCGAGGCCGTAATCGTTTTCATGATGTCCCCATCCTCCATCCTTCAAATATTTGGATGCATCCTTTTTGTTTCCTATGTAGAAATCTGGCCGACCCGCACATTCGCACATCAAGAGAGTGTTGCTCGTGCCGTCAGTGACGAAAGCCATCGAATTTGCTCGTCTTGGCTGCTGCGCAAGCACTGGAATGGCACCCGCCCCTTTGACCTCGGGTCCAAGAGAACTAAACAGATCGCTTTGTGCTGTTCCTGCCGCATAGCCAAAGAAAGTGATGGCTCCTGGGTTGATAGAGCTACATGTTGCATAGTCTGTCGCTGCAAAATCTTGGAAAGGGAACGGTGCACCAAACGAGAAGGTTCCGCTGATCTTGCGTTCTGATCCGCCCGGTGTCGATGGACAGATAAAACCTGGAATGACGTTCTTGAGGGCCGCTTGGTTGTTTGGAGTTCCTGGAACAATACTAGGTGAAGAAAACCACGGAAATTTTTGGTCGTATGCGGAGTAAACTTGATTCTGCTCTATGTATGGAAGCAGATAGATGCTCCAGCAATGTACGATGGCTGGGTAAGGCGATCCGGGTTGACCGGATGAGCCTGGTGGCAGACCGATGTCGACAAACAAACTTGGCGGCAAACGCTTGTAGGCGCTTTCGTGGTTGAGGGCAGCCAAACCAATCTGCTTCATGTTGTTGCCACACTGCATTCGTCTAGCTGCTTCTCTCGCAGCTTGCACGGCAGGTAAGAGCAAGCCGACGAGGATACCGATAATGGCGATAACAACGAGCAGTTCTACAAGCGTAAACGCTGCGGGCCGAACTCGATTGCATTTCATTGTGATGTTTCCCAAACAGATAGAGAGTCAGATAATCCTAGGCAGTGTGGTACCACCCAAGCTGAATGTCTCACGGATGTATTCAGAACGGATGAAGGCAATGCTAAGATTGTGTTGAAAACGGAACTGATCAAATCGGCCCAAGTGAAGGAACAGTTATATGTAAATGGTTAAGCTTGAGGCCATTCCCTAGTCATTGAGTTGTCTCAGTGGTTTAAATGACACTTTTAAGTTGCCACCTACGCAACGTGCTGATAAGACTTCAAATGCCCTCCAAGTTCAGAATCGCAGACGATTTCCCCACCAGGAAAAGCAGCCAGTAGCGGCGGATCGCTGTCCCGAACAGGCGGCAGGTTGTCACGAGCCGAATGTCCGCGACGTTTGTTATGCCAATCCATTGCCGTTCGAAGAATTAGGTCCATGTGCCGATTACTAACGATACAGAATCCGTTGAGCACTTCGTGTTTGATCGTTTGGATGACTCGCTCCACGTGAGCTTGCAAGTTGGGTGACCTGGGCGTGATGCGTTTTATCTTGCAATTGGAGCTTGTGAAGATCGCGTCAAAGTCCTTCACATACTTGGTGTCATTGTCCCGGCAGAGATAATTGCATTTCAAATCATTGTCGTCGATGTGCATTTGGAAGTTGCGAGCTTGCTGACTCGTCCAGTCGCCGGACGGATTGTCGGTACTTGGCGAAATCCAAATGCGTCGAGAGCCAAGGTGGATGAAGACGAGGAAGTAGACGTCGATCATTCCAGTGATGGTCCACTTTCGTTTGCTTGCGAAATCGCATTGCCACAGTGTTTCAGCGTGGCGTTTCAGAAATTCCGACCAAGTATCGGGATGATCATGTGGCTGTGGCCCAAGACCGGCGGCAACCAGTACGTTCCTGACCGTCTGGCGAGATACTTGATGGCCAAGTCTTCTCAGCGCTTGGATTATCTTGGTATATCCCCATCCTGTTTCAGTGCGGATTCGAATGATCACATCACTCAGGCTTTCCTCGATTCGAGGTCTTCCAGGCTTTCCAGTTTTGGATTTCGGCCGCTTCGGACTGGAGTCTTCGATGCTCCGAACCCACTTGCGAAACGTCGAATAACTGACGATCGAAATTAGGTCCTTGATTCGGGCTCCGAGCTTTTTTCCAGCTCGGACCAATTTAAGACGTTCTTGATTGTTTAGGCTTATCCGATCAGGTAGTTTACTTCGCAGGATCCGATTCTCCGCCAGAAGGTAAGCGATCTTCTGCAGGAGCTGCTGTCGGGTAACCGACGCAAGCAGCGTTAATAGCGGGTGAATGATGGTTGCCAACTGAGCTGCGGAGTCCTTGCAGTAGCTACTCCGTCGTCGAACAGATCGTCGATGATCATGTAGTTGTAGGGAAAGCTCGAAACGGTGATTTTTGCTCTTGTGTTGATCATCCGAATTTCCGGGCTCCTGGAGTGAGTTTGCGATTCGCTGCAATGAAGCTACCAAGCATTATTTCCAATTACGTTTCGCCTTCTTTTTCGCAAATACATCCTTAAGCGCTGGTATTGAGCCAATTCGTTCTGCGATATCATCTTCGTCTTCGGTGATCGAGTTGTCCTCGTCGCCAGCACTCAATACGATACGTGAGGAGTCGCCCATGCAGAGAACTCCCACATTCAATTCAAATTGCGGCGAAGCGTTATTCACGACGTACCTCAATGCAGGTAAGTATCCTTCAAAGGAATCGCTTCCATGCCTCAAAAACTCCTTGGCCTCGGACGACAGAGTTCCTTCAAAACGGAATTCATATCTTCCCATAAACAGTCCTTTTTCCAAGGCGAGCTGAGACCACTGATCTCGAGACATCTCCAACCGACAAGCAATTAAACAAAACGAATCAACGCTTTGAACGTAACCCATCATGGATTCCTTCGCTTGGAGGGCCATTGAACGTGGAATTGGGAGCTTCCACCGATTCACCTCTACTTCTACGATGGTACTATCCAGGTCCTGCTTAAGCTTCAGGAGCATTTCGTTTGCGGTGTCAACAAAAAACTCCGAACGATCCTCAGTAACTGGCTGCAGCGACCGAAGTACTTGGTTTAGGCAATCGCGTCGGGTTACGACCTCCTCTTCAACCACTACCTCGCCAACTTCTAATTCTATATCAAACCCAATCGTGTCATCATTTGCCGTTCGAAAGCTTATCGGCAAATCGTCGTATCCGCCAATAAAGGCGACTCGAAAGAAGGCCTGCTCGACTGAACGCATCAACAATAGACGCTCGCACAGATCCGTCCACTCCCGAAACACGCTACCTATTTTTCTGGTGTGGACATCGTCCGAAGAGATCCAGACATGCAACGGTTCGACCACGTTGTCAAAGACCACGTGATCCAACTTAGGCAGATTGGCAAGTGCTCCACACAAGTAGGACGAGGAGACTTCATCGGAGAAATCAAGGTCGACGTCATAGTCATCCAACTCTTGAAATTGATCTCGGATGTCGGCCATGATCTTGTGGATATGCTTTGTCTCAATCGGAGACGAATATTCGAGGAACATGGATTGGATCGAGATCCTTGCTACGCTGGAAAAATGGGACTTAGACCGACATCATTTACAAACGTTCGAAAGACCTCGGCGTTCCATGGCTCTGCCGCATCGCCGATGCCAAGGATGCACTCGGCGGTTTCTTCGCTGGCTTGAAAGCAAATTCGAAAACAGGGGCCATTTTTTGCAAAGCACTCAAACGCGGGACAAAACCCAATAAATGGAACGCCCGTTCCCGATAGAGAATTTTGCATAGCTTTGGAAATCGTACCTTCGATCTGAAATTGAAAGCAACCGTCTACGAACGGCCCCTCGCTTAGGTATTCTTGGACCCGGCTCGTTGGCATCAAAATGCGGGCTTGAATGACTGCATTCGCATCGGACTCTTCAATCCACTTGGCAAATGCTTTCGAAACTTGTCCCCATTGCTCCTTCGGTATGCTAGCTTGTAGTTTATCCCCCGAGTCATCCTGGGAGACCGGGAAAGGTAATGGTGGCTTTACCCGTTCGTTACGTCGCGATTTCAATTGGATGGTCGTGAAGCATCAGCGTATTTTTGAAAGTTTGCGACTGACGTAGCGTTTACGGCGAAACCGATTTTACCAAAGTCACCGCGCCCGTCGTATACTTGTTCCCATTCCTTAGCGTCGAAATCTAGGTTGCGTGCAAATGAAACGCTGATTTCCCCGGTCGGGGAAATTGCGACTGAAGCGATTTCGTTCAAATAGAACTTCGGTTCACCGACAGTGTGACCACTCGTTGCCGAGTCGATTTGTACGGGAACCTGCATTGTGAGTTCGTAGCGATCGATGTGTTCATGTGTGCGAAGCTCGTAGAATTCCACCATTGCAACGGTTGGCTCGGGCAGCTTGATCAAGGAATCCTTCCAATGGCAGTACGAGAGTTGGTCCCTATACCGATTTGAATTGTCGTGCGACACTTCTGGCACTAGGTAAACGTTGGGTAAACGAATAAACCCTTGCCAATGATTCTAATTCTACTGCCTACGGTTGGCTTGTGTCCAATGTCGTCATCTCCCGTGGCTCGCGACGAACGTCTCGACGTCGGCCAGACACTGGCCTTTGACCACCGGTTAATCGACCTCAGCCGCTTCGTTCCTCGAGGAAATCGCGCCGCCATTGCCAATCCATCGGCAGCATTGAACTACCAGCAGTCCCCGAAAAGGGATCGCATAATTTTTCCGCACTTTGGCGAAAGCGATTCACATAAACGCTCAAAAAACGCTTTATTAATTTCACTTCGCTTCGACTTCAGTTTTTCGGCCGCTGTTTCAGCTAAAAGCTTGAGCGCGCTTTCATCCGCCTCCGACAACTTAAGATAAGCAACGACCTTTGGATCCCCTAAGACCGATACAAAGTCGTTTTCAAATTCATAGGACATTAGGGATCGAAGGACTCCTTGCTTTTGAGTAGGATTCAAAACCGCGAGCATTTCATTTGAGGATCGCTCGAAAAGTCCAGTTGGGCCTTTAGACTCACGTTGACTCTGATCAAAATGTGCGTAAATCTCCACTAACTTATTGATTTGTGAGTCAGACAATCTGAGAAATTTTTGCAGTTCGCGATCATCAACCAAACAGTTCAGTAAAAAAATCGACCGAACTTTACTCGGAAAGGGAATTGATTCGTCCAGAGAATCTTCTTCAAGTGCGATCTCCGGAAAAAATTTGTTTCCAACTAAGTTCACCAAAGCCTTCATCTGTGTGGGATTCAACAATCTTAGTGATTCCCCGAGCTCCTCAATGGAGTTGGTGCGTGCAACCGAAAGTCGCTTGTACAAATCAGCACCGAGGTCCTTGATTAGCTTATTCAGATCATCCCGCTCTTTATCTGATGCACCGCAATAACTCAACACCTCGCGATCTTGAAAGGGTTTTTCGGCGGTAGGAAACCTAGCTTGTACAGATATTCGCTGGAGCTGTTCGATCTGGAAGCCAGAAAGTGATTTTTCAAGAATCAATCGATATTTGGTATTCGTTTCCGACCGAATTTGATTCAATAGGTCGTTCGCTTTGAGGGAAATCCTTTGGCTTCGCCTCACTCGAAAGACGTCTGCAATCTCCTTCTTCTGCTCCTCAAAGCTTCTCTCTACGAATGCAATTTGTTCTTCGGAAAGCTGAAGCTGTCGCTGCATCGCTGTTGAATTCAAGAGCTTTGCCGTTTGATTATATAAGTTCAAACTCGGCAAGACCACTTCCGAAGTTGGCCCCTGCTGAACTATCGCGCAAAGCCCTGAAATCATGGAAACAACAACCAAATACATCATGTGTGTTCTCCCTGAATGATTGTGGCTGCTATTGAAATCGGCTAAGTATTTGACATGCCTGCTCGATTCAATGCCTATAAAAGTATTCTAGCGAAGGACAAACGATATGACGATCACTCATCCTCATCCATAAATTCTCTTAAGTACTCCTCACTCCACTCTGGCACGTAAATCGGAAGCGGAGATGAAAAGTTGTAGACTAAGTCCAAGTAGTCGGTTGGGCGCCATCCAAGTACAATACTTAGGTCCGCATCATGATTCTGCTTTTCGGGGGGGCACGGAACGACCCCCAAGTCTCCACAAAGATCGCCCGTATAGTGATCACAAAGGTCCGTGCTGCTTGAGTTGCGATCAATCGCAAGGAGGTCTAGATCCCAAAAGCCATTGTCTGCCCCGAAATAATCGAAATCAAAATTAAATTTCACCTCAGACAAATTGAAGACTAATGTTGGTGCGGCAGCCAGCCCAATGTGTTTAATCCAGCTTCCCTCCCCTTTCACTTGCCCCAAACTTCCATAAGTATTACAAGTCATCGTCGATTGCGATGATCGCAAATCGAGATCTTCACGATAAACCCCTGATTTGATTGATCCTTTAATTTGATCCCAATCTTCAGTTATATGACCACCAGTCTGGCGACCCGGGACCCAAACGCTAATTTGTTTGTAAAAATTATGCACCTCAAACCTGCGGATATAATCACCAGCCAAATCCTGAACCAATATCTCATCCAATTGCTCGATAAGATATTCATAACATACTGCGTCACCTACTACAACGGGTTCTTCAATTTGAATATCTTGCCATCTCGTTTTGGTGACGTTGTTAGGCCCATCAAAATAGAAGTACACATACGGATCAGATGATGTGCCACTACCGGTTGGATTATCTAATCCCCACGATAAAGGTGAAAGACAAACGAAAACTGAAACAGCTTGAATCACTTCCTTAATTATTCGGTACATTACGAGCCTATTCGCTGAATAAAAAACGTTTGTTTCAGGCCAAGGAAATCAAGCTAACGCAAGAAAGCCGCTTTCGCAACTGTAGCAACTCGTTTTTTTTGCAAATTTTCATCGCCTACACAGAGTCTAGGAACGAAACGGAACGGAGCGAAACACGGATTTTTTTCCCTTTCGATGACAGCTTCGTTAAAACTACCGGTGTGACCAGGAATGTGCCTAGTATCTACCAACCTACTTCTTTTGGTAAATCGGAACACGTCGCTCGGATCTGCTTCGCGCCGAGGTCGCGGATAAGCTTCGGAATTTCCTCTTGCCAACGGTAAAGATGATGCGGAGCGAAGGCGATGCCGAGATTCGCCGAGCGGTTGAACTCCGCGGAATATCGCAGTGAGTCCGGGTGATAGACCGCCTGCCCGACGTGAATCCGCAGCCAGTGCCCCCAAAGGACTACTTAGTCCACCTAAACACTACCCCGCTTTTGCCTCGCCCTTTTTCCCAATGCGCGAGTGATGCTGCTTGACGCTCCGGGTGGGGTACTCCGTCGATGCCGCAACCTGTGCTTGTCGGCAATGCTCGAAGCGGACCGTGCAAGAGCAGGCAAGACGATCGATAACAGGCCAACAAATCCGGACGTACTGTCCACATGTACAAGATGGGAACAGGAGATTGTTTCGTTCTCAAGTTTATGAAAGGAAGATCAGTCGCCTTCAATCGTGTAGGCATCCGTCGCTCCCAGCGGGCGAGATCGAAGCTGCTGTAGTTGATCAAGTGCGAGACATCTCCCGAGACATCAAGCTCCGAGATGAAATTATTCACCAAGCGATGGTTGCCACTCAACAAGGTCGATTGGAGCTTGAATCGCATCGCGTTCAACTCACGCGGCAACTAACCCGCGACCATGGCGAGATTCGTGAACTGGCTCTAGATCAAAAGCCAAATAACTTGATTACTCATCGCATCGTCGACATACAGGAGCGAATCGAGAAGGCAGAGCACGAACTGGCCAAGGTAAACCGCCAACTGTTGGATCTTGATAAGCAACAGCTAACGACTGACGAGATCCAGGAAGCATTCATTGACTTCGATCGCATCTGGGACGCACTGACTACGCGAGAAAAATCGCAACTGTTAGCGCTGCTGGTGTCGAAGGTCGAGTTCGATCAAAGCGACTGCACGCTTGCAATTTCATTCCACGCAAGCGGCATCGAGTCGCTTGAACAACAAGCTGAGGAGGTTTAATGGTCACTATCAAACGCAAAATGAATGTTAGCATCGCTTCACGAGGACGCATTGCGATTCGTCCAATCGATCCCAACGCTGAACCCCCTCGCCCAAGACCAACGAGTAAAGTACCTCGCATCTCCAAGCTGATGGCACTGGCGATTCGCTTCAACGAGATGATTCGAACCGGCGAGGCGTCAGACATGATCGAGTTAGCTCGGTGTGGACACGTGACGCAGCCACGAATGAGCCAGATAATGGCTCTCAACCAACTCGCGCCGGACATTCAAGAACTCCTACTCAACCTGCCGGCCACCAAGGGCAAGCCCGAGATCCACGAAAAGCGACTGCGACCGATCGCAGCCATGCTCCACTGGGAAGACCAGCGGGCTGCTTGGAAGCAGATTTACTGCGTGCTTCGTTATCAATCTGAGGGTTTTGAAGAAGTAGTTCACAAGTGAAGTCCCTAAGTTCTTGTTCAAGCGATTTCCTGAGTTTCGTCAGATCTTGGATCGAAGGTCTTAGGCTGCCGCACGAATCGCCAAAACCTAGGACCCTCGACGCACCGGCGTGTCAAACCGGAGCGAGTTGGGCAGTTGTGGGAAAGGGTGCCCGGCAACGGGCATCCATACCCGATTTCATTGGTCATTTCTTGGCAGCGGCAACGCGTGTGACGAATCCTTCAAGTTGTTTTAGGTACGCGTCGGTGAGCCAATTGTTGTGATCAGCATGATCAATTGTAATGAATTGTTTTGGTTCGTTCGCCGCCCGGAATAGCTTTTCGCCCGAGGGGAATGGAATCGTTTGATCCACGCTTCCGTGACTTTGGAGCAATGGGCCGCGATAACGCGCAATCTGCGCCACCGAATCAAGTTTCTTTACAGGAACTAGCCACGATAGTTTCGGATAGTGGACGTCAGCAACGTCGCGAAGAGACGAGAAAGTGCTTTGAAGGATCAGGCCTCGCGGAGGCGAGTCGGCCGCCAATTGAACGACGATTGCACCACCAAGAGATTCACCCATCAAAAGCATTTCCGAATCTTTGATATTTGCGAGTTCGCATAGCTTTGCACGAGCAGCCGCGGCATCCTTCATTACGCCTTCAACGGTTGGCGTACCTTCGCTTCGTCCGTATCCTCGGTAGTCGAAATGTACCGCATCTGCCTAGTTGAATGGGCAGGGGAGTCACTTGGAATTGACTGTTTGGCGGGGAGCTATGCACACATTGACGCTCCGGCGTGTCAAACGCGTGTCAAACCGGAGCGAGTTGGACGATGGTGTGGGAGGGTGCCCGGTAACGGGAATGCTTACCCGATTTATTTGCTTCCGTCGGGTTTCCAAGTGACTGTATTGGCCACATTCTCGATCGCAGACTGTATTAACCAAAATCGATAGTCGCCGAACCCATTTGCATTTCGTCTTGTCATGGGGTCTTTTTTGTCAAAACCGACGTTGATTGCGGCAACCACCGGGTGAGAAACCATCACCTCAAAACCAACATCGCATTTTTCGGAATCAAATTTAAACAACTCAAGCAATAGTGCCAGCTTACCATATTCTTCAATCCCGATTTTGCCTCGGTGTAGTCCTATCATTTTTACGCCTGTAGTTCCTTCGTACTCTGCCTTGCCGTCCCGCCAAAGCAAAATCCGATACTCAGTGCCGCCTGGTTGGTGGGTAAAAGGATCAAATTGTCCCCACTGTTTCAATTCGATGTATTCAAATGGAATTCTTTCCCGAATTCCATCAGCGTGCTCTTCCTGTACCATTGAAGAGACGAATTCGTATTTGCCTTCGGGTCTTGCTGGTATTGAGACAGCCGACGGCTTCGGCACCTCTATCGGTTTCTGTTGGGCAACTGCAACCCAAGCCAACGTAAAGGTGACGCCAAGTGCGATGGCGACTCGATTCAATCTCCGTTGTCGCATCGGCGATCTCCCCGTAGCAAATAATTAATAAGTCTCCGGCGCGGCGCCAGCAAATTCACTCTAAATGTACCCCATCTTGGGCTGGCTGAATGGGCAGGCGAGCAACTGGAAGTGAATGTTTGGACGAAAGCCGAGTAAACATCGACGCTCCGGCGTGTCAAACGCGTGACAAACCGGAGCGAGTTGGCGGTTAGGCGAACTTACCTATGTTTGTTGCGTCCCTGATCCAAGCTTTCTTTCGAGAGAGTAGCCCCCAGGTTTTTTGCTTGCCGTTTTCTGTTTGTATGGAATGCACTTGGCCGGATTTCGTTGGGATATTCGGCGTGAGCGGCCATCTATCGCACCATCCTCTGTCGGTGATGCCTAAATGAGATGGTCCATTCGTTCCATTTGATGTTGTTTGGCGTGTTCCTTACGCATTATGTGGGAATGCCGTCGCTACGCGACTCTCGCCGAGTTGGTGTTATACGTTCCACGGATTTCATCCGTGGCTATCAAATGACACTGCTCCGCAGTTCACGATCCAGGCGTTCGTATCGAGCAAGTACTGCATTACCATTGGTCCCGGTCTGGTAATTTGCCTTGATTTGGGCGCTCAAAGATTTCGCCCGCGAATGCGCCCGCAGTCTGCTGAAAATAGCCCGCTGGCCACCCTTCATTTTTTGCAACCAGTCTAGGTTCAAATTCGACCTCGGCCTTTTCCGGTAGATCCACAGATTCCACCGGGCGAAAAACACCGTTCTCGAACACAGCGTGAATCGTCTTGCTCATTGCCGTAACATCCCAATTTCAAAAGACCGTGTTGTTCGTCGCGTCTTAAGTTCTCACGCCGAGCAGATGTAGGAACCAAGGCCCTGCGATCGCAACAATGAACAGTAGCGGAACGATTCCGTAACGTACGAGTGTTAGGTCAAACCACGAGGGGTGCATTGCACGTCGGAATAGTATGATCCAGACCATCGCCCATTGGCAAAGAAACGCAATCCAGAATGCACGATGGGTTTGGCCGAAATCCAGAACGAGCAAGGTTATAACCGCGAGCGCTGTTTGATTCAAAAGCGCCGTCTTAAACGCTGCGTTGTATTCAGGCGAATAGTAGGGCCCGTTGGTTCTGGATTCCGGCACACTAGGCAGGTTTGCCGGTGATTCAGGGTTTCTGCCGGATTTCTTTGTGTCAGACTTGGGCTTGTGGCTCGATTCCATCGTTACAAAGTTCCTCCGATCCAGAAATGGTACCCAATGCCGATTGTGGCAATCAAGACGACAGCGATAATCCATCCAACAATCGTCATTGCGACAATGCGTTTCAGTGTCCAAAGCCTCGGCGATATCCAACTGAAGACGGAAAGCAATAAGAGAGGTAAGATTAGTGAACCAATAAACGCCCAATCGTATTTCCCTAAATCTTCAGGATATCGAAGTACTCGAACACTGACCCAGTCGAGCACGAACCACTGAAGCAGTATTAGTACGCCAGTAAGCAAGGCCCCAGTTACCGTGACCCCAACGACCAACGAAAAAGATGTCCGGGGTACAAGCATGGTCGCGTCGGGCCTTGGGGTGGTTGCAAGCGTCGAGCGTGAACAATCGTATGGATTCAGCAATGACTTCCTTTCTTTTCGACAGAACTGGTAGTTTTCCGGCGAGCCGCCGGTAAACACATTCTTAATGTACCCAATCTGGTTGGTTGAATGGGCAGTCGAGCTACTCGGAAGTGAATGATTGGCTTGGAGCCGCGTGAACACGGCCGCACCGGCGTGTCAAACCGTAGCGAGTTCGCCGTAACCGTGTATCGGTAAAACCGAGCTTGAAAACTTAGCCGGCTCGCGATCTGTGGATGAGACTGACCCCTTTCAACAACGGCACCGCAAGAAACGCTTTTTCACGACCGGGCTTTGGCCAATTCAACGTTGGCGTGTTTCCGGTCGAACCTGCTCCGACAAGCACCCTAAGGCTCTCCCCCGCGCGCTCGCTCGACTTCGTTCGCTACCACTCGTCAAACCTTTCGAACGGGATTGGAACATCCTACCTCAGCGTTATGAAGCGTCCGATTCTTTCCGACACTCTTCTTTGATTTCCACAGGTTGGAGCGCTGGATTCACGGCTAGCTCATCAACTTTGAAAGCGTCGTACTCCTGCAGGATCGGCCTAGCCAGCAACCTAGCCTATTCCCTAGGCCGCAAGCTTCCCACCCACACTGTGGACATAGCCGATTGGCGGCAAGCGTCTTACGAAAGTTGGACCTCACAGGCTATTTGGAAGCACAATTCTCTAGAAATGAAGCACCTCTACATTTTAGACGATGAGTCGCAAATTAACCTGTCCCACAGCCCATTCGACCAGCCAAATGCGGTACGATAACACTTCGTTTACAGGCGCGGGCGCCTGAGAATTAATAGTTCGTTGAATTTAGGTGTTCGATGAGATACGCGGCTATCTTGATTACGTTGTTCGTGATAGTCACTTCCGTTTGTGGCGCTCAGGAAACCGTAGACAAAGAGACAGTTGATAGCCTAGTAGCTCGCCTTGCATCCAAGAACAAACCTCCCAAAACTCGTGGTCCGAGCGCGTTGTACCCAAGAGGATACGACAAAGCGGGCCAGGAGGAAGTTTTCCTGGCTTATCGTGAGCTGCGCGAACTTGGCCCGAAAGCATTTCCATTTATCATTCCGCATCTTGATGACAAGCGGTATTCCCTTACGGCAGATGGCGGAGCTGCTGATGTCAACTTTACAGTTGGGCAGCTCTGCTTCAGTGCAATTGATTTGCAGCTTCAACCGTACAAGACCTACTCTCGTGGCGAAGGAGATCCTCGCAACCGCCCAAGGCGCCCTCATTATCTTTCAAAACTAGACCTCCGCGATCCAGAAAAAACTCAGAATTGGATTAACTCACTAGAGAACAAGACACTGTTGCAGTTGCAGATCGAAGTTCTTGAGTGGGTGATCGAAGCGGAATCAAAGGAAAGAACCAAGTACCCCTCTGTCGAGCTTGATTGGTTGCATGAAACTCTCGAGATCCTGAAGAAAGCGAAGGAACCACTACCAAGTGGGGTCCCATGGGCGAAATAGTACAATGGAATTAACGAACAATGACATGCACACGAAGGACTCGGTCGACCGCGCGAACTTGCGTTGAGTTCACGCCTCGTCCTCGGTGATGTCGGTCGTTCGTGCACTAGAAAACACATGTCGAAAAATCCCTACGAACCTCCTTCCACAGATCTAGATCAACAAAGGCTATTGAGCCGCATTGGAGATATGGACGACACCGACGAGGTTGATGTATTCTATTGTGATTCAGACAGACAGAAAGGACAGGACAGGCACAGCGATTGTCGGGCGGGTTGAATTTGGTAAGATATGCGGATTGATTTGATTGTTCTTTTAGGAGTCTTGCTATGACTATCTCCCGTTCTCGACTGGTTGATGCCACCGTAAGTCGTTGGTATCACTGTATTTCTCGTTGCGTTCGTCGGGCTCATCTCATGGGCGATGAAGCGGCTCCGGGGCGTAAGGATTGGATCGAGAATCGACTGAAGGAACTTGACCAGATCTTTGCTGTTTCCGTGGGCGGATTCAGTCTGATGGACAACCATTTGCACTTGCTGCTGCGTATCGATCCTGAGGTTGCCAATGGCTGGTCGGATTCGGAAGTGGTTGAGCGTTGGTTTCGACTGTTTCCGCCTCGTGGGTCGGACCGCAAGCCGATGAAGGTTTCCAAGGAGCTGGTGGCGGCTCGTGTCGGCAACATGGAGTGGGTGGCGGGTGCGCGTGAGCGATTGTCGTCGCTGGGTTGGTTTATGAAGTGCCTCAAAGAGCCTTTGGCTCGTCTTGCAAATAAGCAAGACAAGTGCACGGGTGCTTTCTTTGAGGGACGTTTCAAATCGATTACGATTCTGGATGAAGAGTCGCTTGTTTCAGTGTGTGCTTATATTGATCTAAATCCGGTTGCGGCTGGGATTGCGGCGACTCCGGAAGCTAGCGAGCACACTTCGATTAAGGCTCGGGTGGATCATGTCGTTTCGAACGGTCGGGCCGAGGATTTGCAGGCGGCGGAGCTTGGTAGTGTGGCGGCGGTTCGGGTTAGTGGTGGGCTTGAAGATGAGCTTTGGCTGGTTCCGGTTGAGGATCGCAGAGGGCTTGGTGCGGTACGTGAAGGGATGCGGAGTGGGTTTACGCTGGGGCAGTATGTGATGTTGGTGGAGTACACAGGTCGGATGTTGCGTGATGGTAAAGCGGCGATTTCGGCTGAGGTTGCGGATGTTTTTGCGAGGCTTGGTTGCACGCCGGAGACTTGGGGAGTTCGGATGTCGAAGCTTGCAGGAGGCCGGTTGCTGGGTCGATTTCTTGCGGCGACCCGGGACAAGTTGCGTGAGTTGGCAGGGAAGTTGCAAGTTCGGCATCTTGCCAATGTAGGTTGATCCGCTGGGGTTCGATTTCGATCGAGTCTGCGGAGTCGAGTCTGCGGGGGCGAGTGCTTCGCGTCGATGCTGCCTATTTCATTCGGGCAGCCAATATATCCGCCTTTCAATTGCCATTTTTCTTAGCGAGCTGTGCATCAGCTAATGGCTTCTTATTCGCAACTTCTCGGCGAAGCGCCTCATGTGCAGCCCATCTGGCGTCCGTTGATAGTATCGGAAGTAGGCTAAGCTGACGGATGCGAGTTTGTTAGTCACGGAATTGCTGTGCCTGTCCTTTTTTGTTTTCTTTTTTGTTTTCATGGTTACTTCAATGGGGACTCATTCATCGCGACTTGTCTGGTATCGAATCCATTGGAGTCGATGAGATTCGATACCGACGAGGCCACAACTACCTGACTCTGGTCTATCAACTCGACCAAGGTGCTAAACGATTACTGTACGTTTGCAAAGATCGCACGGAAGAGAGCCTGAATGGATTCTTCAACATCTTGAACTCCGAGACGATCGCGGGCATCATATATGCGTGCACGGATATGTGGCCAGCCTACCTGAAAGTACTCAAAAAACGAGCGTCAGGTGCACTGAACATCTTGGATCGATTCCAGGGCGATAACCATCATCCCTTTTAACTCTTTTGCAGCCATTAAAAATCCGGTCTGGAATAACGCTGCTTCCATCTCGGGAGCAAAGTCTCGAGCAACGCCGTCATAATCAGCGCTGTGTCTGTCCTTTCTTGCGATTGACTGGGTGCGAGCTGACCCCCTCTAAGTCGTATTGGTAAGCAGAAAACAGTTCGTCTCTTGCAATCCGTTCCACACCGCGTTGGTTTGACTGACTCTCGCGTCCTTTAGCAACAGCGGATTCGCCTTCACCGCCTTGCCTCAGGTTGTTAATCGCATTAATCACGATCAACGCGTCGAGCGGGGAAACGAATCCGTCAGCGTCGACATCAGGGAAGTGTTTGTCTTGGTTCGCTGGCCCGGAACCATTTAGGTGATTAATGATTGCGAGGACGTCCAACGGACTAACAGAGCCATCGTCGTCTACATCGAGCGCACTGTTCCAGTTGTGTGTCGATTTCGCTTGGGACTTCTTGAGCCGAACCACCGTTGAAAATTTATCGTACTTCTGCCGTTCCATCACAGCTAACCACAAACTACCGTCGTCCGCGAACTGGATGTCTTGGATCGACTCACCGTACTCGGAGAATTCGTAATCACGTACCCCAAGTGGGCCGAGTTCGGTCATCGGCTTGCCCGAGTAGTCTAATGCAACAAGTCGGACCTTTGCATCGAACAACGAGTTTGTTCCAACCACAGCGATAATGCCATGTCGCAGCGACAAGTCGAGGTTATCGAAACTGGCATTGAAATCGATCGGCAAGTTGACGATACCCGCGGTCCCAAAATTGCTTACAAGCGCACCATCGGTGTCAATTTTGTAAAGCTGATGTTTCGGTGCATTGGAATAGCGGTCATAGGTGACAGCGGCAATGAGTCTCCCTTGTTCATCGATCGCGCCGCATCTCCATGTTGCGCCGGGAATTACCGTATTTGCGATCCCTTGGTTACCGAAGGAAGTTTTCGGCAAGCCAAAAGCATCGAGCGCTTTGAAATGGATCCCAAAAAGTGGGTCGCGAAGGTCACTATTCTCGAACACCAAAATAGTACCCAATGCATTATCATGCAGAACGTCGATCAACGTTCCCGTTTTTTCGTAGAGTCGTAAGATACCTATGTTTCCGAACCGAGCATCCAAATCGCCGTTTGCATTCAATCGGATTGCGACCGCGACCCCTTGGCTGGTTGCAGGGTTCGCTGATGCTTCGTAGTTGCCCGCGGCGATAATGACCGAACCGTCGCGAGCTGTTTTCATGAAAATCCCCTCCATTCGATCCGTAGGGACTAACATTCGTCCATTGGTGCCAAAGGTGAGATCCAACGCACCGGACGCAAGAGCTTTCGAAATCCTAACGAAGCTCCCGCCATTGCTTGAGTAGAGTTGGGCTACAAAATAGCCACCATCGTTGCTTGGCGAATGAACGATGTTGACTTGCGAGTCGTGACTGCCGAAGACACCGTCAACAATCACATCGCCTGCGCTGTCCAGCGTTGTCGCCTTGCCCAGGAAGTAGTCGCTAGCTCCAAAAGGAGGCCAACCGGAAACTAGACTCATTTTGCCACCGCTACGTTGATGCAGTTGAACCTCGGAAATGGTTTTCGAAGCAATAGTCAAATCGCGCTGCAGTAATCCGTTCGCACCCCACGATCGATCGAGCGCTCCATTTCGATCCAACTTCATGATCAATTCATCGTAGATGTAGTTTGCATTCGAGTTTGGCTGGATGACGGCTCGCCAGTAGAGATTGCCGAACGAATCCACATCGGTGAATTGAAATACCCCACGGACCGGCAGGTTGAAGAGTGCTTTTCCTCCGTCTCCAAAGGAGGAGTCGAGCAATCCACTGCTGGTTATCTTCGCCGTAAAAGCAGTGAGGAAATTCGACTGAGGCGTATTCGTCCACGACGCATTGATATAGGCCCCCCCCGCGCCATCAAAAACAATCTTTGCGCCACCCGGTTCGTTAGCAACACGAGGAATCTCAACTTCAGCACCTCCACTTTGACCGAATGCTTGGTCTGGCTGTAGGTTGGGAGAAAACTTTTTTAGGACGGCAAGATAGGTAGAAGGAGAAGTGGAAGCCGCGTTGGTGACAATAAAGACGGACCCGTCCAACGGATCAATTTTTGGATAGCTGAAGGCCACATTGTCCGTTGATCGTGTGCCATTGGGGCCGTACTGTAAGTCTCGACCTCCAGTTGATAGCAACTGGATTGCCACCACCGACTGGGCCGTATTGTTGAAAGCAAGTCCTGTAATCTTGATCTCACCAGTCGGTGCGACGAGTGCGTCCAAATTTGACAATCGTGGAAATGCGACAGTGCCTTGCGCGCCGAAAGCCTGTTCTACGTTTCCGTGCCAATCATATTTAGTGAGTTCGCAGTTGAAGTCGAAACTTTGAAGGATAAAGAAGCCGCCCGTCGCGTCGGGGAAAATCTTGGAGAGAAATGCAAATTTTTCGTAGCTTAGGCTTAGAAAACCATTGTTTCCAAATGCTGTGTTCAGGCTGCCATCAGCAAGCACGCCGATAAGTTGTCCAGGGCGGAAAGTCTGCGCAGCGTTCATGACGACATAACTGCCGTCAGCAAGCTGGATAGCATCGATTGCAGTGGAAACAAAATTTTTGCTAACGATACGTGCCATGCCTTGTTGCCCAAAGCTCGGCACCAATTCCCCTTTTGTGTCCGTTCTCGCAATAGATAAGATCGCGCCACTACCCGCATTTGAGCTCGCGAAATGCAGGAATCCACCATTAACCTCAAAGGACTTGAAGGTGTTTTCAGGCGCATTCTTTTGAAAATCGTAGCTCGTTCTATAAATGCCTTGATCAGCGAAGTTCAAATCCATATCGCCAAATGCTTGGCATAGACGCTGGTCCAAAACTTCTACGTGTAGTTTTCTGTACATATCGGGCCTGGTACCTTTTGAGAACTTACCTCGTTTGCCACTCCATCCTAATTCCTACCGCTCAAAACTACTAGAGTAGCTTTCGACTACCGACAACACAGTTCGAATGCAAGTGGAAGTCGAGCGTGCCAAGGAAAGGCTCAAGTCATTGCAGGAAACCAATCGCAGGCTGGAAGCTAGGCTTTTGGAATCAAAGAAATTGCTTGAGAACAAGTAAACGAAAAAGCTCCATACGCATGCCAGTCATTAAGCTAACAACCACGATTGCGGCACCGATTGAGACGGTATTCGACCTGTCACGCAGCATCGCTTTGCACGTTGAATCTACATCGGGGGCTCCTTCAGTGGGTTTAATTCCTAGCGACACATTGCTGCTTGCCGGTCGCATCGAACGAAGGTGTGCGGGATCAACGCTCAGCTCACCGGTAAAGGACCTTTGCAGCCAACTCAAGATAGAGACCTTTTCTCCGTAATGAAGGACGACTGAGAGACATAGTTCTCGCTGATAGACTGGCTTGCATACTCTACCCAGATTGCGGTAAAACGGTGTATGTCTTGAAGCCTGTTGTTTGGGAGAACCATATGCCTACGAAAAAGACCACGAAAAAACCCGTGAAAAAGGCGTCCGCACAGCCCGCTGCGGAGGCTTCGAAGCCGGCGGCTAAGAGGACGTCCGCGTCGAAGGCTGCAACGCCAAAGAACGCACAGTCGAAGTCCTCCGCCGCGAAGTCCTCCGCCGCGAAAGCCCCGGCAGCGCGCATGTCGCTTTCGGAAGTCATGGCCATTCTCGAGAATATTGGTACGGAGCAGACCCGCAAGACGTGGGCGCGGCACGGCGCGAAGGGCGTCCTCTTCGGCGAACTCTTCAAGTTGATGAAGCGGATCGACGTCGATCACGAACTGGCGCGAGAGTTGTGGGCGACCGGCAACGTCGACGCGCGGAACCTTGCGATGAAGATTGCTGATCCGATGGCGATGACGCCCGACGAACTCGACCTATGGGCGATCGAGAATCCGATGCGCATGTGCAGCCTCTACGTCGCGACGCTCGCGGCCGAAGGCCCGCACGCGCGTACCAAGGTGCGCGAGTGGCTGAGCTCGTCGAACGAGCGGCTGCGCGCGTCGGGGTGGACGCTTCTTGGCCGCCTCTCCGACCTAGACGAGTCGTTCCCGGAGGACCAACTTCTCGGTGGCATCGAAGTGATCGAGAAGTCGATCCACTCCGCGCCGAACGACGTGAAGAATGATATGAACCGGTCGCTGATCACGATTGGCGGCCGGAGTTCCACGATGCGGAAGGCCGTGCTCGCTGCGGCGAAACGAATCGGCGAAGTGACCGTCGACCACGGCGACACCGCCTGCAAGACACCGGACGTCGCCCAAACCGTCGAGAAGATGTGGGCACGCTCCGGAGCGAAGTTTGGATCGCCAGCTTCGCACGAGCGCTCGATGAAGTCGATGCGCCGTCGCTGCTGAAGCGCACGGCCGCACCGCGTGAACGATCAAGCGTGCTCCCCAGCCTGGAGACTGGATCGCAGAACACAATTTCGACTCGCGCGGTTACATGCCTCGAATGGCAGGTCATATACCAACGGAATTGAACACACAGTACTGGATGCCGCGACTGGAAGCCTATGCCACGCAAAACCTTGATCAACGATGATCAAGGTTATTCCAGCCGTCGTAACCAGGAAATGCCGAAGCCATGAGATTTTTTTAGGTGATACAATGAGTCGTACATTCGCGTTGTTGATGTTAAGCCTGGTGATGTCGTCAAGACTGTGGGCCGACTACGACCCACTGCTCACGACCGATGTGAAAACGGAGCAAGTGGATTTGGGAGTTAAGGACGCGAAACGTTCGCGTGAGATTCCGATCCGTGTCTATTTGCCTGTGGACAAGAAGGCCGCGCCAGTAGTGCTCTTTAGTCACGGGCTAGGCGGCAATCGCGAAGGCTCCGCCTTTCTCGGCAAGCATTGGGCGTCGCGGGGATATGTGGCCGTGTTTCTGCAACATCCGGGAAGCGATGACAGCGTATGGAAAGACCTGCCGGTCGCCCAACGCATGGCGGCGTTGAAGAAAGCGGCTGGGCTCAAGGAGTTTCTCTTGCGAGTACAAGATGTGCCAGTGGTTCTGGATCAACTTGAAGTTTGGAACAAGGACACCACACACGCGCTGGCGGGACGGTTTGATCTGAACCATGTCGGCATGTCGGGGCATTCGTTTGGAGCAGTGACGACGCAAGCGGTCAGCGGACAGGTGGCTCCACTAGGAAAGGGATTCACGGACAGCCGCATTAAAGCGGCAGTGATCATGAGCCCCAGCGGTCCAGCGAACGGCAACACGAAACAGGCGTTCGGCAGCGTGACGATCCCCTGGATGCTGCTGACCGGCACGAAAGACTCCAATCCGATTAACGGAGCCGATGCGAAGACTCGGCTCATAGTCTTCCCCGACCTCTCACCAGGCTCGAAGTATCAACTGGTGCTCGACAACGCCGAACACTCGGCTTTTACCGAACGGGCTCTGCCGGGCGAGACCGAGCGGCGGAACCCCAATCATCACCGCGCAATGCTTGCCGTCACGACCGCGTTTTGGGACGCTTATTTGCGCGAGGATGAAGAGGCTCGACAATGGCTTGATAGCGACGCGGTGCGAAGCGTTCTCGAAAAGGACGACCAGTGGCAAAAAAAGTGAAACGATCACGCTGCAAATTGCCAAAATCAGCACTGAGTCTGGCGGCTCTGCTAGTTAGCATGCTGCCTGCCGCTGATGTTCGCGGACAGGTGCCAGGTGAGCGACCGCCCTTGGCTGCGAAGAGGAAGCGAAGCCACTTGCTAACACCATCGAAGGCACCACGACAGTCGTCCACACTGGAGGACGCGATGGAACGGAAGTCATCTTTACCACCATCGAAGGCCACGGCCACATTTGGAAAGGCGGAAAAAGCCCCTTGCCAGCATTCATCCTTGGTAAGGCCACAAGCCGCCTCAACGCCAACGATGCCGTCTGGGATTTTTTCCAAGCCCATCCGAAATCGACCCCATGAAAACAAGATTCAATCGCTCCATCGTACCACTGTTCCTTGTCTTCTCCTGCGGCAATCTCTTCGCGCAAGACGTTGCACCTACCGAGGGATTCAAACAGCTCGACACACACGGCGATGGCAAACTCACTGCCGGCGATCATACGCGGACTTTGCGAGTCGGCGATAGTACCTATTCCGAAAAGCCGACCGGCACCTAAGCATCTATTCATGAATAAACCATCCTAACCATCGCCGGTCCATTTCTACCTACGCGCTTGTGACACAACTGGAGAAAAGAACCTGGATAAACAGGATGTACAGGATGATTTACGATTCGACATCAGATGATTAACAGCCTGAAGACTACCAGAATCAGGGTCTTGCTGGGCGATGCGACAGGCCCCCCTGAATGGCTGCACCAATCCTCAAAATGGGTGTTTTGGCTCACAAGCTGCGATTGAAAAATTATTTTTTCATTTCGGGGGCTAAGACTTGCCTACAGTATCGTATGTGAAACCGACGATAACAAAAGGCGTCTTGGCCAGTTGCTTGCCTCTCTTTATTCATCCATTCCCGCCTTTCGAGCCCTCCTCATGTTTGAATCGATTCTATTTCGAAAAAAAATGGTCGAAGCGGAGGCGAAGCTCAGGCGGTTGATGGACTTATCGCTTGAACGAAGTGACATCGCGAACGACAAAAGAATTCATGATCGGTACAAGAGGGCATTGCCTGTCTTGATCACGCCCTGGCGTGGAAATCAAACCAGCAATGCCGAATCGCATATGGGTATTTCGCGAGACATGAGCGATCATGGCGTTCGACTCTTCTTTTTCAAAGAGCCGACGGGACAAGAATTTCTGCTTTCGTTTTTCTTACAAAGGGAACGCAACGTTCTGGAGTGCTTTCATTTTAAGGCCACCGTGCGAAACTACATGAAATTTGCGCCCGACATTTATTCCGTTGGCATGAACATTTTAGAGCATCTGCAAGATGGCGAGGTCGAGCCTGGCGTTCGAACGTTGTTACATCTCATCGGCCAGGATAGCGAAGAGCTTAGATAATGGCATAAAAACCCCGATTAACTGTGGAAGCGTCGTACGCCTACCGGATAGCTACATGTTTGGGCGGATTGTTGTGCGATTACGGCAAATTGGTTAACAGATGTTGGTCAGCACGAACGGGTGGAAATTGAAATTGGTTGGCAAGACTCGTCGCTTTACTCCAAGCCGATGAAGACGGACAAAGGCACTTCAAACTATTTCTTAGCAATCTCGGAAGATCGCTCTAATCTACTTGAAAGCGCAAAGAAAGTCGGAGCCCAAAGTCCAACGAAGATACCAAAGCGTTCCGCGTGTGCCTTCGATTCGGCTGTTTCTCCTCCAGTCAGAAACCATATGGCTATCGAACCAATAATGGATGCGAATCCGAGCACGAAGCAAAGGGTCGACAGGTTCTTGAAAAGCGAGGAATTCATCTGTTTGACTTGTGGGAATGGGTTAGGTTCGAGATCAATTCATCAAGTGTAACAGATTTTAGCCCTAACATGCTTGATTCAATACCGCATTCGTAATGAAAGTGTTGCCCTGAAGGGACGACATGAGGGGCGTTTCATTTCGCCCCGTTGGGCTTGCTACGACCTACTTCAAGCGAATTAAAACTTCGTTTCGTCTCAACGGACCTGGAGTGAAGGGTGGATCGTAGCCCGCGGTTTCCACGCCGCTGGATTCGGTTGACTCATCGGCAACAAGACCTTTGCTTTCCATCCAAGTGCGAAGCTTGGCTTCTGATTCCTTGGCTAGTTTGGCATTGAGCTGCCCGGAAAATCGCAGAACGGCAAAGCGTCCTCCGACTCGTTTGCAAACGTCAACTCCTTCGCCGGTTGGCGCTGGTACTCCATCTTCGGCGAGCTGTTTTGGCATCACGAAGCCCATTTGGACTGCCGAATCCGCTTTGTTGTTTTCCATGAAGACCGGCGTTGTCATCGAAATCTTTTTTTGGGATTGGTTCGCGCCGCTGATGTAGCCAAACAATTTCATGAAACTGCCATCTCGACCTTGCGCATCTAGTTTGGTTTTGGTGGCGACGAGCATCAGGTCAGGGTATTCTCGGACTTCAAATTTTCCGTCTGAAGTAACGATCTTGTATTCGGCTGACTCGTAGGCAGCCCTCGCCATCGTATTCCAGGCGAAAACGCCGACCGCAACGAAAATCGCCATCGCTGAAAGGTAAATCATTTGCTTGTGTTTCATTTGCTTTTCCTACGAAAAAATGTCCCACTACGGGAGTCGAAGCCGAATTGCGATCCGCTCTACTTTAGGGAGCCGGCTAGAGTTGAGCGAAAGAAGGCTGATGTACTATCGCGTGCCTCGCACCCATGGTAACCCAATTTCCAGGGGCACGGATCGAGGAAATGTAGATGCGTGCGAAGTCGTTGGCGAAGATTTTGCAAGAATCGCAAGCCTAAATGTTCGATTATTTAAGGCCCCTGAAGGCCTCGCGATAGAAAGCCCAGTTGGAGTCGCCCAGCGCTTCGAGCGTCTTCATCGGGTTATGATCCACGCCCGGTAGCACGGTCCAAGTATGCGGGATCATGAAGCGTTCAAGGTGTTCGTGGAAGTTGCGGTTTGGGCCAAACGTCTCGTCCTGGTCTCCGCAAACTTGACGAACCAGCGAGCTCTTGATAATCGCTGCAGCGTTTTGCTCGGCAAGTCGCCGTGGACTGACGCTTTTGAAATACTCCTGATCGCCTCCGTACACCTGCTTCAAAACTTCGGCTGCTCGTTGCCGACCGGCACGAGGTGCTTGGACGAGTTCGGCTTGCAACGGACCGCCACCCATAATGGACACCGAGCGGAATAGATCGGTGTACTTAAAACCGAGTCTTGCTGCACCATAGCCACCCATGCTGTAGCCATCGAGCAATCTTGCGTCGCGTGTTGCGATGGTGCGATAGGTTTCATCGATATGCGGTACGAGTTCCTTGATGATCACGGTCTCCATTAGAACCGATCCATCCTTCCAATCGACGTACATGCCTTCGACGAGCCCATTGACGAAGACCACAAAACACGGCGGCGTCTTGCCCGCTTCGATGGCAGCATCAAAGTGACCTACGACTTTTGCGAGTCCCGCGAGTCCGCCGCCCGAACCATGCAGCCAATAGACGACTGGGAATCGTCGTTGCCCCTCGCGATCGTATGCCGATGGCGTGTAGATGTGGTAGCTGACTTTGCTCTTGGCAGCGTCGCTATCAAAAGTATGAAACGACACGCGCGAAGCTTTTACTTCGGGCGTTACCCATGCGAACCGTGCCTGGGCTTGGACCTGCTGCTTGGGTTCCTGCGCCATGGAAGACGCACACAGATGGTTAACTAGTAACAAGGTTAACGCTACGGCTGGGCTATTCATTGTTTGCTTTCTTGCGTGTTGTTTTTGGAATTGAAACCAGGACGAAACGACGCAACCCCTGAACACGATATGAGGCTGTCCGCTGTCGCTTACCGAGACCAATCTACCAAGCTGCTTTAGCCGTAGGGCGCTAGCTAGCCCCGGTTTTCCAATCGATCGACATTCGGGCTTAGCCTCCATCGGCTAAGTTAATATAAAAAACAAATGCGGCCTCAATGTCCCGCACCTGACCTCGAACCTGACACCATACTCCCTGACGGCTCGGAGTGCGTGGTAGATCACATCGGCTTTTTGAGAAATAGCAGAACTCCTCTTGACTCGATATTTTACCTAATTCTATAAGTCAACCTTTGCGCTAGTTCGGTTGGCGGCGTGCGGTTAAAGAAGGAGATCCAAGGAGGATGGCGACATGCGAGCCCTGATTTGTTTCGGATTTCTCGTCTTCGTCGGAACTGCTCCTCTCACCCTCTCTGCGCAGTCCCCTCTCGCAACGGGAGACGCTGCGTCCGCGGAACACACTGACAACGCTGATGCAAAAGTAGCTCCGTATACCATCTCGAGTCGATCGAGCGGGACTTGGGTGGATCGGGACATGGGTTCCGCTAGCGGTAAGCCCATCACGCTGCCTGAGCCAAGGGTCGCGCCTCCATCCGATGGTAAGATGGAACTTTTGTTCGGTGCTGGGACACTTAAGGCCAGCGGGTCGTTGTCCATTCTAACGGTCAACGGAACACAACGAGCCTTCGTGCCATGGAGCCCCCTCTTTCTTCTTCCGCCGTCCCCATTTGGACTCGATACCTCGACGTTCGAGATGCATGCTCGGCAATCGAATTTTCAACTGCTCTATGATGGACCGCAGATAGAAGGATGGAAGACGGGCGCGCTAACGAAGCTCTACATGTCCAACTCAAGCCTCACTTCGGACACCTACGGCATTTTACCGATAGTTGCATTCGGCGAAATGAGGAATGACGATTGGCGTTTCGCGATCGGTCTGCAACCCGACTTGTTCGCCCCTCGCGATCCGGGCGTAATTCCGATGACGCTGATGGGTGGCGCCGGAAATGCAGGTACTTTTCGAGGCCAAATTCGCCTGGAACGCTTTTACACGCCTAGTGACGACTTTCAAGCGACCTTGCAGGCCGCACTTAGCGATCCGATATCAACTGTGTTGCTCGATGCGACGCGCCGTACAACCGAGGCGAACGGTTGGCCCAATTTAGAAATACGAGGTGTATTGGGGTTGGGGGCAAAAGAGAAATTGGTGGGTGGACGAACCGAAAGGCCGGTAGAGCTAGGAGTTGCCGGGTTGGTGGGCCAGATTCGAAATACGCAAAACGTGTTCGATTTAGAGGATATCAATCCCAATATCCCTGTCCGATCGGTCATCAATGTCGATGGCTTGTCAGTCGATGGCAAGATAAATCTCACTGCCAATACCGGACTCATCGGTGAAGGTTACATTGGGCAAGGCCTCGGCAATTACGCGGGTAATATTTTCCAAACCTATAATCCAGAAACCTATGGAGTGATCCGTGGTCGGGGTGGTTTCCTCGAAATGTTCCATTATTGGAACGACCGATTGCAAGTTCATGCTGGGTATGGTGTCGAAGGACCACTTCGCCAAGACTTGCCGGCGGTAGGTACCGGCATTTTCAAGAATTCCGCTTACTTTGCAAGCATGTTCTGGGATGTCACGAAATTCCTGCAGTACAGCTTCCAAGTCGACTATCGTCATACAGACTACGTGACGCTTAATGACAATCGAGGTGTTGTTTTCTACAATCAATTTGTGATGCGGTACTAGAGGCCGGCCGTTCTGACAAAATCCGCCTCTGCGATTCTTGCCGTTGTATCGACACGTTTGGGCTCGCTAAAAGAGCAGACTACCGTCAATCCCTCTCAATGGTCTGTCCACCCGATTGGCCGAGTCTACGCGCTAAAGATCACTATCGCACTGGGAATGGACCGAGCCTAGCCGCGAGGAGCGAGCAGGTTTGGGATAATGTTTTCCGGTACAGATTGTGTTGCTCCAGTTTTTATAAAATCCTATTGGACGAAGGGAGTAACCTGACCTACGTTTCATAAGCTGAACGATTTGAGTTTAAGATTTCGACATAAGGTGGGTTTGTGATGTTTAATTTTGCAATTGATATGAATTGGATTGTCACGAATGATTGATTTTGGGTCGAACCGAAACGAATGCAGAGCGAGAGGCACTGGAGCGAAGCGACGCGGGACCGCGACCGTAGAGTGCGCAGTTGTCCTTCCTGTCTTTGTTTTGATCCTACTGGGAACGATGGAGGCGTGTTCAATGATTTTTTTGCGACAGTCGGTGGAGTTGGCTGCTTACGAGGCGTCTCGGACTGCGGTATTGCCCCAAACGACGGTACTCAATGTTCAGTCGGCGGCTTCGTCCTTGTTAACATCGCGAAAGATAAAGAATTGTGTGATCACGGTGAACCCGACCAGTTTTCAATCCGCGCCCTATGGCTCGTTTATCCGTGTCACCGTAAGTGCTCCTGTAGTCGACAACAGTTTGTTCGGAAGCATCTTTTACAAGAACGCGAATATTGTCGGTTCTGTCGATTTTATGAAGGAGTTTTGACACTGATTTTTTGATTCGTAATTCATCTCCCACTTCTTTAGAACCCATCTTCAGAACCTATCCTCATGATGAGAAAATATAAAATTGAACGCCGAGGTAGTATAATGCCACTGATGGCACTACTTCTTCCCGTTACATTGATGTTGAGCGCGTTCGCGGTCAACATTGCTTATATCGAGTTAAGCCGAACCGAGATGTTTATTTGCGCGGATTCTGTAACCCGAGCTGCCGGGAGGGATTTTGCGATTTCTGGAGACAAAACGAATGCGATGAAGGTTGGGCGCCAGGCGGCGACCTTGAACACGGTGAACGGTCTGGAGATGAAGTTAGCGGATTCGGATTTTGTGTTTGGTGAGGCATCTCGACCTGATTTGTCCAAGCGTTACTCGTTCGATCCATCAGGGAAATTTCCCAACGCGATAGAGGTGACGCTTCGCAAAACCAGTTCGTCAACAAATGGAAAGTTGGCGATACCTCTTCCGATGATTTTCGGAGGGGTTTCTTCGATTGAAACGACAAAAACCTCGCGATCGAATCCGTTGGAAGCGGACATTGCGATTGTTCTCGATCGATCGGGCTCGATGGCCTATGCGGCGGATGAAATCGCAGACGGAACTAAGCCAAAGTCAGCACCGACGGGATGGGCCTTTGGTCAGGCGGTCCCGCCGAACTCGCGATGGCTTGATGCGGTTGCATCGGTTAATGTCTTTATGGCGGAGATTGCAAAGACGCCAATGAAAGAGCAGGTTTCACTCTCTACGTACAATACCGATGCTGGAACCGATGTCTTCTTGACAACGGAACAGCCCCCAATCGTTGAAGCGATGGGTAATTACAGCAAGAATTTCTACTCAGGCGGAACGAATATTACTTCGGGATTGGATTGTGGTCGACTGACGCTTTTGAGTAGCCTTTCGCGGCCTTATGCAGCCAAAGTGATGATCTTACTGACCGATGGGATCAACAATGTCGGAACTCAAGCCCAAGTATTTGCAGCAGCCCAGACGGCAGCGGACAAGAAAATCATTCTTTGCACCGTCACGTTTTCCAATGAGGCGGACAAAACCACGATGGCGAAAATCGCCCAAATCGGCTTGGGGAAGTACGCCCACGCGACTTCTTCCGCCGACTTGCAAAACGTCTTCAAGGATATCGCAAAAGGTCTCCCTTTGCTCCTGACCCAGTAGTTTTCACACTTTATCGGCATCGCTGTAAGGATAGAAGTTTATGATCCTCGTTAAGAAATGTATGGCAGTCACTCGAGAGCAGTTTCGTCGTCAAGGTGCGCACACCTTGGAGATGGCTTTGATGCTGCCGATTGTGTTTGCCCTTTTTCTAGGAGGGATCGAGTTTGCACGGTTGCAGATCATCAAGCACATTGCGGACAACGCTTCCTATGAAGCAGCGCGGGCTGCGATGGTCCCTGGTGCAACGGTTGCAGAAGCGCAAGCGATCGCGAATAACATTATGAAGATCGGCGGGGTCTCGGGGGCGACGGTGACGGTTCAGCCCAACCCGATCCTTGAAACGACCCAAAGCATCAAGGTGAGTGTTTCCATACCAGCTTCGACCAATTTGTGGTCCTCCGCTGCCTTCTCAAAAAACTTAACGATCAGCGGAGATACGACGTTGGTCACCGAACGAGGCCCAGCATCTCAAGTGAGCGCGGTTGCCAGTTTGCCGCCACCCCCTGTAGTTGTGCCAACGACGACTGTTCCAACAACGACCCCGACGACCACACCTACAACGACTGTACCTACAACGACCACTCCTGCAACGACGACACCTACAACGACGACTCCTACAACAACGACTCCTACAACGACTACGACTACAACGACCGTACCTAAAACGACGACTCCTACAACGACCACTCCAACAACGACGACTCCTACAGCGACGACTCCTACAACGACGACTCCTACAACGACTACGACTACAACGACCGTACCTAAAACGACGACAACGACTACACCTACAACGACTACACCTACAACGACTACACCTACAACGACTACACCTACAACGACTACACCTACAACGACTACACCTACAACGACCCAGCCTACAACGACCCAGCCTACAACGACCGCTCCTACAACGACAACGACTACGACGACAACAACCGCACCTAAAACGACGACAACGACTACACCTACAACGACTACACCTACAACGACTACACCTACAACGACTACACCTACAACGACCGCTCCTACAACGACTACGACGACAACAACCGCACCTAAAACGACGACAACGACCACACCTACAACGACTACTCCTACGACGACAGCTACGACGCCGACTGGGACCACCTCGAGCACTGGAACTGGGAGCGGTACGGGAACAGGTATTGGCACCGGTACTGGATCTGGCGTCGGTACAGGCACCGGATCTGGAGTTGGCACGGGCACTGGATCGGTTGTTGGGTCGGGCTCTAGTACGACCGCGGGAACAACTACAGGCGTCGGGGGTGGAGGAGGTGGTGGATCCGGCACAGGCACCGGCACAGCCACGGGATCAACGGGAATTGGAACTGGAACCGGAACCGGAATCGGATCTGGCACGGGATCTGGTATCGGGACAGGGAGTGGTTCTGGTATCGGATCAGGTAGTGGAACCGGTACAGGCTCTGGCGTAGGAGCAGGAACTGGTACGGTCGGCGGTACAGCGACAAGTGGCACAACCGTAGCTTCTGGCGGTGGTGGCGGAGGTTCAGGCTCTGGATCAACGACGCCGACGACGACTACTACTCCTACAACGACTACAACTACAACGACCGTTCCTAAAACGACGACTCCTACAACGACCACACCTACAACGACCACACCTACAACGACCACACCTACAACGACCGTACCTAAAACGACCACACCTACAACGACCACACCTACAACGACCACACCTACAACGACCACACCTACAACGACCACACCTACAACGACTACACCTACAACGACCGTACCTAAAACGACCACACCTACGACGACCACACCTACGACGACCACACCTACGACGACCACACCTACGACGACCACACCTACAACGACCACTCCTACAACGACCACTCCTACAACGACCACACCTACAACGACCGTACCAAAGACGACAACACCCACAACAACACCAACAACTCCAACAACTCCTGCTCCCTTTTTGTAATTCCGGACACTTTGAGGGCCCGGGCCTGATTGGAATTTCCTAAGTGGGAAACACCATGCTTTTTTGAAGTCCGCCTAGATCGTTGAGAAGGTTTCGCTAGTGAACTAGACCGGTTAGCGTTTTGCTAATTCGCGATTCACTGCGATACTTCTCAATAGTTAGGGCTTTGTGAGATTTTGGGGCAATCTGTCTCTCTCAGCGGCGTTCGTTTTGACATGGGCTCAAACCGCTTGAAAGTGGAATCAACCACGATCAAGGGCATCGTTGTGGTGGAGACGATCAAGAAGAGGAGAACTGTTTTTTCTTCTTGAGATTTGCTAGGTAAGAGGAGTCTCTTCAACAAAATATTGACGTGAGTTACCAATAGTCCAGCCACAGCGAGTCGCTGATGGGTAGCCCCTGAGGCGTTAGTCGAATGTGGCCTTCGTGCCACTCCATGAATCCCAATGCGATGTGTTTGGGCAGTTGCTGTGCGATAGCTTCCAGGGATGTGGGTTCACCTGAGCTGGCGAGCGAACTCCAGTCGACTCCTTTTAATTGACGCATACCAAAGATAAATCGCTCGCGGGTTCGCATTGCCCAGTCCAGCGATTGCGACTCTGCTACGGGTGACTGTCCGGTCTCGATTCGCTGAAGATACTTGAGAGTGCTTCGGTGATTGACCGAACGTGTGCCGCCAACATAGGCTGCAGCTCCTGGTCCAAAGCCTAGCCAGGCATCGCCCTTCCAATAAGTCTGGTTGTGGAGGCACTCGCTTCCCGGTTTCGCGAAATTCGAAATTTCGTAGTGATTCATGCCATGCTGAGTGAGTGTTTCAATGGCATAGAGATACATCTCCAGTTCTGTTTCTTCCGCGACAGCTACGATCTGGCCTTTTTGAAGCTGCGACCAGTATTGAGCACCTTTCTCGTAGGTCAGGCCATAGGTGGAGAGATGGCTTACGCCGCGCGACGTAGCTGCTTGTAGGTCTGATTTCCAAACTTGCAACTCTTCACCGGGTACCCCGAAAATCAAGTCGACCGAGACTTCACCGAACCATTGCGACGCGATGTCGATGGAGCTCGCAAGTTGATCGCCCGTATGATCGCGACCGAGCATCTTTAGCTTGGCCGAATCAAACGCTTGTCCCCCCAGACTGATGCGGTTGATACCCTGATCGCGTAGAAGAAGACACAGTTCCCGATCAACGTCTTGAGGATTCGCTTCGATACTCCATTCTCCATCGTCTGCCAGTGGAAGCCATCGGCGGATCACTTCGAACAATCGCAACATCGGTTCGCGAGGTAGCAGGGTCGGTGTTCCGCCACCAATGAAGATCGTGTTTACCGGGTTCGGGCGACCGAGAGCAGTTAGCTCACGCGTGACGGCGTCGATGTAGCGATCCACCAAGTCCAATCGATTCGCGACAACGGTAAAGTTACAATAGGGGCAACGAGAGTGGCAGAATGGGACATGGAGATAAGCTGCCTTTGGTGATGATAAGTGCTCATTTAAACTTCGGTAGGATTCCATCATGACAAGTATACCGTGGCATCAACAATGCTGAGAGCCATCGCTCCGTTTCTTTGCCACGGATTTTTTCCTGAGCCTGCGGGAAGTGAAATCAACCGTCGACTGGAAGCAATGTTTTTCATCAGTGGTTTTAGTCGATTTTCGAAGTCTTGCGAGCGCGGCATGGAAAAACCCTTTTCGTTAGCCGTTGAAAAATCGATGCCGACAAGTGCACCGGCCCGGAACTTGTGATCCAATAGAGACAATCCCAAAATGGAAACCAATGGAAGTGGTCATGCGGCGAGCGTTTTCACCAACCTGAAAGATAAACACATGTTTCTTCGTCTCCAACGTATGGCGTTCCTCGCGTACGTAATCATTCCATTCTGCCCAGCGAATTCCCAGGAAGTCGACCTTGTTTTTCATCATGGACGGATCGTAACCGTTGATAATCAATTCTCGATTGCACAAGCGATGGCTATTGCGGGCGACCGCCTCATCGCTGTCGGAAGCAATGAGGCGGTGCTCGCGAGAAAAGGCCCCAATACAAAGCTGATCGATTTGGCGGGAAAGATGGTACTTCCGGGCTTGATCGACTCGCATGTGCATGCACCAGATGCTGCCATTTATGAGTTTGATCATGTTGTCCCTGAAATGGAATCGATCGGTGATGTCCTAAGTTATCTACGCACTCGCACCCAAGTGGTCCCTGAGGGCGAATGGATCTCGGTCAGTCAAGTCTTTGTGACTCGCTTGAAAGAGCCAAGGTTTCCCACTCGGATGGAATTGGACCAAGTTGCCCCGAAGCATCCGGTCGCATTCCGCACCGGCCCCGATGCGGCGCTGAACTCCTTGGCTCTCGAACGTTCGGGTATCGGAGAGGATTTTCAAATCTCAGATGGCGAGCCTGGGCACTTGGAGCGAGATCCCAAGACGGGCAGACTCAATGGTATTCTCCGCAGTTGTTCGCGATTGATCCAATCAAAGCCCTCTGGGAAATCGCCGACGAACGACGAAAAAGCCATCGCTTTGAAACGAATGTTGCATGACTACAATCGCGTTGGTTTGACCAGCGTCAGTGATCGCAATGCCAGCGATCTTGGGATCGAACTCTATCAGGCGTTGCTTGCCAAAAACGAATTGAGCTGCCGTGTTTATCTTTATTACGGCATTAACGCACAAGAAAAAATCGAGACGCTCGAGGAGAAGATACCTACGATAGGGAAACATCCGCTGCGCGAATACAATTCGATGCTATGGCTGCGCGGTGTCAAGATATTCTTGGATGGAGGAATGCTGACAGGGAGCGCCTACATGCGAAAGCCCTGGGGCAAAAGCGAAATCTACTCGATCACCGACCCTGACTATCGTGGGCTTTTGTATGTCCAAGAAGACAAACTGTATCGTATCTCAAAGGCCGTAATCGCGAACGAACTCCAAATGACGGCTCACTCCGTCGGTGACGGCGCGATCCACGCATTGATCGATGCTTACGCCCGTGTGAACCAGGAGATATCGCTCGAGGGCAAACGACCTTGCATCACGCATTGCAATTTCCTGAGCGCCGAGGCAATCGCGTCGATGAAGAAACTGGGGTTGGTCGCAGACTTACAACCCGCCTGGTTATGGCTAGATGGCCAAACGCTACTTAATCAATTTGGCGAAGATCGCACTCTGTACTTTCAGCCTTATCGTACTCTGATCGATCAAGGGGTTATCGTGGGGGGAGGATCAGATCATATGCAAAAAGTCGGCTCGTTTCGTGCCGTCAACCCATACAATCCATTCTTAGGGATGTGGATCGCTGTCCAGCGAACACCAAGGCGGACGGACCAAGTTTTCCATGCGGAGCAAAGGATTAGCCGTGAAGAAGCGATTCGCTTGTACACCATCAACAACGCATACTTGACCTTTGAGGAAAAACAAAAAGGTTCCCTCGAGGCTGATAAGCTTGCCGACTTTATCATTCTGGACCGAGATATCTTGAGCTGCCCGATCGACGATCTTCGAAGTGCCGAGGTGCTATCGACGTATGTTGGCGGAAAGATGGTTTATCAGAAATAATGTACCGTCGGTCACTTGAAAAGGATCGTACGCACGCTAAAGCTCCGTGGGTCGCACCTGCCGGGTGCGACTTTGAACGCGATCGTAATTTTGAACAACCCAGTGATCGCGCCGTCGCAGTTTGAGCCTCTCTTTGATCTTGCTCCCCTCTCCCCGAAACGGGGCGAGGGGGAGAAAATCGCATTGGTAAATCCCATGGCGGAAACGCCTAGAGCAACAACTCACGAATGACCCTTGCTTTGGTAACTTCCGCGTCCGTCAAACTTGCGTCGCGGCCATCGTGTGGATACGTAAGCTGACGATGATCGATCCCGAGCGATTCGAGCAGCGTTGCCTGAAGATCGTGCACCGTCACAATGTTCTCAACCGACTTGTATCCGAATTCGTCGGTTGCTCCATGCGTGTAGCCTTGGCGAAATCCACCGCCAGCTATCCATAGCGAAAACGCATGACGATTGTGGTCGCGGCCGTCGGTACCTTGCGAGACCGGCAAGCGTCCGAACTCTCCTGTCCACAATACGATGGTGGAATCCAGCAGCCCGCGTTGTTTTAGATCCTGGACCAAGGCCGCGCTCGGTTGGTCGGTTTTGGCGCACAAGCCTTTGAGGCTTTCGGCATTCTTGCTATGCGTATCCCAAGGTTGGCCGTTGAGAAAGATTTGGACAAATCGAACTCCTTGCTCGACCAATCGGCGTGCCAGAAGACAACGTGTTCCGTACTCTTTGGTCTCAGGACGATTCAGCCCATAGAGCTCTCGTGTTGATTCGGTCTCTGTCGACAAGTCCAAAATTTCGGGCACCGTCGTCTGCATCTTGGCAGCCGTTTCGAAGTTCTCGATGCGGGCTGCTAGTTCGGTACTTTCCGGATGTTGGTTCAAAAAACGGCGATTCAATTCCTCGACGAATTTAAGCTGATTGCGTCGCGCTGGCTCGATGACTCCTTGCGGCGTTTCTAGATGCAGGACAGGTGACTTGCCCGAGCGGAACATCGTCCCTTGATGCACTGCCGGCAGCCAACCTGATGACCAATTGCGTTCACCATCGACCGGCAGTCCTCCAGGATCACCAAGTACAACATAGGCGGGCAAGTTTGCATTTTCGGTGCCGAGAGCATACACAACCCACGACCCCATCACCGGCATGCCAGCTAAAAATCGTCCGGTGTGGATCAACCGCAGAGCGGATTCATGGTCGACCGATTCGGTGGTCATGGACCGCACCATGGTGATGTCGTCAACAATCTTAGCTGTATATGGCAATAACTCACACAATTCCATCCCACATTGTCCATGCTTTTGAAAACCAAATGGGCTGCCGAGCACATTCCCCATTTGCTTATCAAAATGAACTTCCAGATTTCCGCCCGGATAAGGCTTCCCGTTCCACTTTGTTAGCTCCGGTTTAGGATCGAATAGATCCATTTGACTTGGACCGCCATGCTGGAAGAGACAAATGACCGACTTTGCTTTTCCACGGATCACCTTTTGGCTGATCTCCTGAGCTTGAGCCGCTCGATCTCCCTGTTGAAGTAGATGGGCAAGGGCCAGTCCACCAAGGCTACCCGCGTACTGACTCAAGAACGCACGCCTCAACAGCCGCGAGTGATTTTTGTCTTGAATGTTCATTCTGGTTTGTCTCCACTGTCATTGAACGCTGTCATTGAACGCTGTCATTGAACATAGAGAAACTCACTGCTTGCCATCATCGCCTGAAGTAGCTCCTGCCATGCGTGGTCAAGCGCTTCGGGGGATTCGGAATAGTGTTTTGTCTGTTCGTCAAGAAAGCGAGCCGATTCGGTCAACTCGTTGTCGCTCGGCTCGCGACAGTAAAACAACTGAAACGCAAGCTTCAGGCGATTGTGCACATCCAGCGTTTCGGCTTGCAGACGGGATGCGGCTGCCTTGGATCGCTTCACGGCGAAATCGGAATTCAACAACGCCAAAGACTGCAACGACATGGTGGATGTGTTTCGACGCACCGAATTGAACACGATTGAGGGAGCATCGAAGATATTCAAAAAACTGACGACCTGCGTCCGCTTTTGATTGAGATACAACGAACGACGATGAGAAGCTACCGAATCTTCCGCCGCGACAACTTCGCCGCTTTCAAGACGTTTTGTTGGAACGTAGGGACCATCCAGCGTAAAACGGAGTTCTCCGCTGACAGCGAGCATCTGGTCTCGAATCGCTTCCGCGTCCAATCTTCGCGGAGTGAATCGCCATAGAAGCCGATTGTTTGGATCGATCTTATAGGTCTCGTCGTGCAGTTGCCCCGAACGCCGGTAAGTTGCAGAAAGGAGAATCTTCCGATGGATGGCTTTCATGCTCCAATCGTTGCGGATCAATTCGGATGCAAGCCAATCTAGCAACTCAGGGTGAGACGGCGGGGCACCACTGATGCCGAAATTGTCTGGAGTGGTTACGATTCCTCTGCCAAAGTAATGTTGCCAAAGCCGGTTGACTTGCACGCGGGCCAACAATGCAGCGGCTTTCGAGTCTCGACGTGTAACCCACTTCGCCCAAGCAAGCCTGCGTCCCGATGATTGCAGGCTCGAATGCCGTTCGGTTAAGTCAAAGGGATGGGATGGGTCTTTTAGTGCAGAAAAAGTTCCTGGTTCTACGATTTCAGCCCGGTCGGAATAGTTACCTCGCGCCAGCAAATGCACCACGGGAAGCTCCGGAGCCATGTCTCCGCCCCAAGCAATTTTTCCGGGACGTTTTTCCGCTTGTTCCTTTTGCCGCTTTAAGGCGTTCGCTAATTCCTTTTGTCGTTTCTTGAATTCAGCAGTCGAATCTTCTTTCGGTGAGCTTTCGATTCGCTCGATGAGAACATTGTCCACGATAAAGCTACGCCCGCAGCAATATTCGAATCCGAAGCCACCGTCTGGCAGGTCTTCTTTTTTGACCTCGATCGGTTTCTCGTCAGGAAACGAATTCACCAACTGTTCTATTCGATATTTTTCGTTGTCGATGTTAGTCACACGAACGCCATAGTTTTGACCAGGAGTGTAGCCCGTCGTTCCAAGAGTACCGAGCGAGCGGCTATCTGGGCCCGGATAGTCGAGATGGACCGAAGTGCCCGCCGTTGGGTTACCATCGATCAAAAGGTTCCCGCCTGAGATCGGGCTATTGTCGTCGAAATCGTGCAACGCAATAAAGTATCCAATGCGTTGTGCCGCTTGGCCGTCCGGCAGTTTGTTATCTACTAGGTCGAAGGTTACCTGGATGGCCTCGCCCAATTTGTCGGGCGTCCAATCGAACTTGGTTTTCGTGGACAGCCAACTGTCCCCTTGAGTTCCGCCCTCGATCACCAATAACTTGCCATCGTTAAGCTTAGCCGCAGGTAGTGATTCGGAATCGAGTTTGACCACAACACTGCCACCAGGAGAATCGTCCTCTGGGGCCGTCGCACTCCATTGATCCGCGACACGTGCCGAATCCAAATCGAAGCGATCTTCAAACAAAACTTCACCACCGACTCGATGGGTTTTGACCCAATCTGCTAGCTCCGATCGCATCTCCGCAACGATCGCCTGTTCGATTTGCTTGTGCCGTTCCCAATGCTCTTGTTCCTCACGTAGGGGTGCATAGACGAAACGGTCATTGGGCTTAACCCACTTTTCAATGTGAAACGTCGGGTAAAAGATGGCTTGCCAACGATAGTAATCGTTTTGTGTAATCGGTTCAAATTTATGATCGTGGCACTTGGCGCACTGGACGGTAAGACCGAGCAGAGCGGACGATGTGTTCTGCATCACCGACTCGAGGGCGTAGTAACGGTCGGCTCTCACCTCGTCAGGATTCCCATCGCTTTCCCCCGAACCATCTTGACCGTTGCGAAGAAAATGCGTCGCCTCCAGGAGCTCGATTGTTTCAGGGGTAATGGCCTGACCGGGTACGAAACGCGCTACTTCGTCACCGGCAATTTGTTCGATGATAAAGCGATCGAATGGTTTATCTTGATTGATACTGCGAACAACATAATCTCGATATCGGTAAGCAAGGGGGCGATCGCTGTCCGCATTGAAGTAGCCGTTCGAGTCAGCGTAGCCAACGGCGTCGAGCCAGCCTTTCCCAAAACGAACTCCGAATTGTGGCGAGGCCAAAAAGTGATCCACGATTCCTGAATAGGCTGCACTGCTGGTGTCCGATAGAAAGTTCTCGATCTCACTGGATGTCGGAGGCAGTCCGGTCACATCAAGACTGAGGCGACGGATGAGCGTTTGCTTGTTCGCTTCGGAGTTCGCGGAAAGGTTTCGCGATTCCAGAGCCGCTTGAATGAAGCTGTCGATTTCATTGATGAGTCCGTCAGAGTGGTGGGCTTTTGGGACGGCAATGTCGTTCAAAGGTCGGAAGGCCCAATGTCCATCCGTTTCGTTATTTGTCGGGGCAGGGGATAAGCCAGGTGCGCCTGAGAGAATCCAACGTTGAAGCAATTTCTTTTGCTCATCCGGGAGTGGGCTTTCGGGCGGCATCTCATCGCTTTGAACCTGCTGCCACATTCGACTGGCTTCGAGATCATGCGGAACGACTACGGCACCATCCTCGCCGCCGTGGGCGATACCGATCGAGGTGCTTAGATTGAGCATCCCTTCTTTTTTCGCCGGCCCATGACATTTGACACAATGAGCCTTGAGTAAAGGAGCAATTTGCCCATCATAGTTAGGCGCATCATCAGCCGCGTGCACCAAGTGCATTGCTGAAAACGCAAACATTGCGAGGCAAGTAAGAATTCGGATCATGGACCCATTGTAACAAACCGTTGGTGTACCGGCTTTAGGCAGCTGAAGCTGCCCAATCGCCCTCCCGGCCTGATCGTTTTTATGAATCCTTGTAGCGATTGCTCCCCGTTAGCGGTTGTGGCATCCTGTTGTTTGGCAAAGTGATCTCCTCTACATCGTAACCTTTCGTTTGGTATCGATTGACGGGTTTCTTTTTCGAAGGCTTTTCAGGTTTGGTCATCACGGAGATTGGTGTATGGCGACGTTCAGGCTGTGGTGCTGGTGCGACGTCTGTCGTTTTGGCTTCGATTGAATCAGGGATTGCGAGTGGCTTCTCCTGACGCTTGGAGGCAATTGAATTGTCCGTAGTCGTTTGCGATTCGAACGGCTTTTTTGGCATGCGTTTTATGCTATTTTGTCTTACCGTTAAATTCGCGATTTCTTCGGGCAACCTAGCACGATCAGGAATCCCACCTGTCTCAGCCGTCTCTGCAAAAAGGTCTACTAAGTACGATGTTTTTTCGAGATTATTCTTTAGCTTACGAGCCATTTCTGCAAAGTTGCTGAAGACGACTTCCTTTTTTGCTGTCGGTACTGGCTCATGAATACTAACGAATCGAGGTTGCTCCGCATGGGTCGATCCATTTGTTTGTTCGCTGAGGGTGGCTGATATCTCGCCTAAGGAATCTGCCATCTCCTCCGAGCCAAAGTCCATAGATTGCATAGAAGCCTGGGCAATGAAAAGGTTTAGCGTTTCGCGGATTTCGGGAGTAGCTACAAAAACGCCGATCGCAAGAAGAAGATTGAGTACTCCGAACTTTATACCATTCCACGTCAAGGATCGAATCCTAGTTGAGCCGCTTGCAAACAAGGCGTAAGGTAGGGAGCCGACAATGCCGATGAAAAACGAAAGAAAGATCCATAAAGCTTTCTGGCCACCCGAGAGATTTTTGGAAATCGCACATTCAACGATACATATCATTGGATGCAAGAGTATAAAGAAGAAACAGGTTAGGCAAAGCAGGGTGCCAATGATAGCGCATAAAATCAGCATGGACGTTTATCCTCAGCCGTAGAACCATTGAGAAAGTGTGAGTCAGCAATCGGTAGCCAGCCGAAATACTTTCAAGATATAGGTTCCGGATTCTGATTCAGCCAGTTCCAACTTTATCTGACAGGAATAGATTTCGCCGAAAGACGCGGTCTTGCGCGATTGTTCAGGCGGTAGCGATTGTAGGCCCATGACTCCACGATGGCATCACGACTCGACTCGTAAGATCTTTTCCATTTTTCGTCCTTTGGCTAACTCATCCACGAGCTTGTCCAGATACCGAACTTTTTGCGTTAATGGATTTTCGATTTCTTCTACGCGGCAGCCGCAAATCACCCCGGTGATCAGGCTTGCATTTGCATTCAATTTGGCTTTCTTGAAGAACTGCTCGAAAGTCAGTTTGTCGTCAATATGTTTCAGCAGCATGGCTTCATTGAATCCAGTCAGCCATATTATCACTTGTTGCAGTTCTTCCTTCGTTCGCCCTTTCTTTTCGACCTTCGCAAGATAGAGAGGGTAAACTGAGGAGAACGTCATTTTCGCGAATCGTTCGTCGTGATCGCTTGTGCTTTTCATTTTGTTTTGCTCGTGGTTGTCAATTTGTTGGAGTCCAGTCTTAGCCACCCGATCGCAGTTGCGATTCAAAGTATCGACAGGTTCGGCAAGGAGAATCTCCTAAATGCTATGATTCAACATTCTGGCTGAAAACCTTCGAAACACAACTTCCATTGCAGTATTGTGTTAGCCGCAAGAGAGCACAAAGATCGCAAAAGAAAGGCAGCTGATTTCAGGGTGTGGTACTGCCTCCGTATTCTACCTTTTGCGTTCTCTGCGCTCTTTTGCGGCGATCCTAGGAAAGTTGGAAACGTGTTTGATGTAAGTTTGTCGATGGCATCGACAGAGCGCGACTGGCTAGAATCCATTTCCATTGCAGTATTGTGTTGGCCGCAAGAGAGCACAAAGATCGCAAAAGAAAGGCAGCTGATTTGAAGGTGTGGTACTGCC
>JAPLNL010000062.1 GCA_026692905.1 Planctomycetota bacterium | reverse complement strand
TTCCGGAGGCATCGCAAAACTCAAACAATGGCTACATAATACTTCACCAAGGGAATACCGGATGGCTGCATAGAACACTGCAAAAAGTGTGCAACTTCAAAACGCGCAAGCTAGTGAATTGGATAGTAGTTTCACTAGCTTGCGCGTCGTGCTAGTCATGTTGTTTCACTAGCTTGCGCGTCGTGCTAGTCATGTTGTTTCACTAGCTTGCGCGTCGTGCTAGATTTGTCTTTTCACTAGCTTGCGCGTCGTGCTAGATACTTGGGGACCCGGCACTACCCGAGCCAGTATTCAAAGAACCGATAAATCTGTTCATTGGATTCTTCGGTGGGAGTGTGAGACGCTCGATTGGTCATGGCCACGCGATCTTCTTCGCCTAAAAATGCATTGACGCTCTTGGCATGACTCAACACGGCCCACCGCGATGGCGGATCCTCCTCACCGCCAGAAACGAGGAATGGACGCGGAGCCATGAGGCAGTGCAATTCGTGAAGGTTATGTCCGGCTGATATCAGCGTTTTGTAGGCACCCGTTCGTGGGCTTTCCTCGCGAACCAAGCCCGGTTTTCGGGTCGCGTTGGGATCGAAACCCAGGTACCATGGTTCTTGGTAGTTGATGCTCTCTCGCTTCTCGTCGAACACAATTCCGGGATCGGACCACGCGGCACACGCGTACTTTTCCCAGAGGCACGACCCAAACATGGCCCACTTCCCACCGTACGAATGGCCAACAATTCCAATTCTTTTCGAGTCAACTTGGGGCATGCTGGCCAGTGCATTCCATGCATTGGCAGAAATGTAGCCAAGATAAGAAAGAGGTTGGCATTGGGCCCCCTCGCTCAAGACAGGTTTTCTCGCATCGCCACCAGGCGAACCGATGGCGAGCGCAACAAAACCACGCCGGGCCAATTGCCAAGCGAAATCGCGAAGCGGATTTTTGCTTATTCCAATACTGGTTTCCGCGTCATAGTAGGGGACAAACACGGCGGGAAAGGGTCCCGGCCCCTTGGGAACCAATACATATCCATCGCAAAAACGATCAGGCGCAATTTGGACACGGACCCGTCGCTGTTCCATGTTTTCGCGATCGCGAGTTTCCAGAACTTCGACCGCAGGGGATTCGATCAAAGCTGGCCATTGCCCCATGATGCGAGTCCAATCGGCTAATATTTCGCTGCGTCTGCGTTTCCAATCCTCAGCTGATTTTGCTTGGCTGCCGTCGTGAAAGAGCAATGGGGATCGAAGCGATGCCAATGGCCGCTCATGCTCGGCGGGGGTCTTGGTGAATGGAGCTTTGCGACCCTCTTGTGCCAGGGAGAACTTGGCCGTCGCCAAAAGAGAGCCGACGCAAACTCGACCGAGGAATCTTCGTCTGCTATTTCCGCGTTTCATCTCTATGCTCCATTCTCAGGCTGCAGGCGGGGGTAAATAGTCTATCCTAGCACGTACGCAATGGGGCCGCTGTACCTGCGCAAGCTAGTGAATTGGACATTAGAAACACTAGCACGACGCGCAAGCTAGTGAATTGGACCGTAGATTCACTAGCTTGCGCGTCGTGCTAAGAAACGAAAGGGACGCAAAAAAAATCCGCGAAGGTTATTTGTCTGAAAGACAATTCCTTCGCGGATTCTGAATACGGTAGCGAAATGACTCTGACTAGGCGGAGGTTTCACCAAGGATGTAGTGAACGAACTTGTTGATTTCCAAGCCGTTGGTCTTTGCGTATTGACCAACACTTTGCTTGTCGTCCTTAACAAAGGGTTGCTCGAGCAATACGCGTTCGGCGAAGAATTGCTTCAAGCGGCCTTCGACCATTTTGTCGACGATTGCTTCTGGCTTGCCTTCTTTAATCGCGATATCGCGAAGAGCGATACGTTCGGCATCAACGATGGCTGGATCGAGTTCGCTTGCGGACAAGGCAGCTGGTCGCATCGCAGCGATGTGCATCGCAATGTCCTTGGCTGCTGTGTCATTTGAGCCTTTGAGCGAAAGCAGTACGCCGGCAACGGTGGTTGCATTGTGGCTATATCCGCCGCTTGCTCCGTCGATTCGGACCATACGACCAAGATCAAATCGTTCACGAATACGATTGAACAGTTCGTCGCGTTGCTCGCCAACGGTCACACCAGGCTTGGATGGCGAAGGTTGCTTGAGCAACTCGTCGTGTGACTTTGCATCGCTCTTAGCAAGGGCTTCTGCGAAGTCATTTGCCAACTGGATGAATTCGGCGTGTCCGGCAACTGGTGCGCTTTCGCACTTGAGTTCGACCATCGCTCCGGCGCTCTTGTCGCTGCCAGAGAACAAGCCAAATCGACCGAAGGCTGTTTCGCGGTCAGCTCGCTTTTCGCCAAGCTTGATCCCTTTCTCACGCAAAATCGCGATCGCCTTTTCTTCATCGCCACCGCCTTCGACCAGCGCGGCTTTGCAATCCATGAGGGGCAAACCAGTTCGTTCGCGCAGTGCCTTGACTGCTGCAGCAGAGATTTCTGCCATTTCTAAAACTCTCCTAAAACTATTGTCAACTGGGAATACGTTTGATGGATGCACGGCATTCCGTGCGGTGATTCCCGAAACCGTTCGTCGAGAATCACTTGATAGACCTATGCTTACGCACCAGTCATGTCTTCTGCTTTGGCAACCATTTCGCTGGTTGGGTCAGGAACATTGCCCATGGTCTTGAGCAATTCTGGGTTCTCTGCTTTTCCAGCGAGAACGGCGTCAGCCAACTGCTTCATGATCAAATCGATCGAGCGAATACCGTCATCGTTGCCTGGGATCGGCAAATCGATTTGAGTTGGATCGCAATCGGTATCGATCAACGCAACAGTGGTGATCCCCAACGACTTGGCTTCGCGAACCGCGTTCTTTTCTTTCTTTGGATCGACGATGACCAAGCACTCCGGCAATCGGTTCAAGGATCGAAGGCCATTCAAATTTCGGTAAATCTTGCGATACTCACGATTCAAAGAAGATTGCATCTTCTTGGAGTATTCGTTGATCTTCTCGCTGTTCATGATGGCTTCGAGTTCTTCCAGCCTGACCATTCGATCGCGAACAGTACGGAAGTTGGTCAAAGCCCCACCCAACCAGCGTTCGCTGACGAAGGGCATTCCGCATCGGGAAGCTTCGCGTTGGATAACTTCGGAAGCTTGTCGTTTGGTTCCTACGAACAAGACGAGTGAGCCACCGTTAGCTACTTGGTTCAAGTACTTTTTGGCTCGCAACATACCGCGGAGGGTTTCGCGAATGTCGATGATGTGGATTAGATTTTTTCGCCCATTGTTGTAAGGTTCCATCCTGGGGTTCCATCGGCTGACACGGTGTCCGAAGTGTGCACCGGCTTCGATGAGTTTCTGTACGATCTCGTTGGCCATGAGTTCTCCTTCATTTAATAGGCGTCCAAAGCAATGCTAACAATCGACTGGCCATCGATCATGCACAGGAAACAAGGCGGCGAATGGTGCCGGGGCTTGAAGTCCTTCTGCTTGTTGAGGAACGCGGAATCCCGGGTTGCTAGTCGGCAAGCGTGACCGCTGCGGCCACAAAATCCGGTCGAAAGCGACTTTGGGACCGGAAAGGGTACCGGCAAAGGGTGTTTGCCGTCAACCGAAAACCTGAATTTAGCAGGTTTTGAAGGTGCATTTTCAACAAGACTTGCCCAAAACGGGGTATTTGGTGTAGATTACGCCAGTGTTGAGGAGGATAGCCGAATGGTTAGGAACCTGATTCGAAATCAGGCGCCGGGAAACCGGTTGAGGGTTCGAATCCCTTGTCCTCCGCTTGAATCTGACTGTTTCGAGATTGCCATGTTGATCGCCGATAAAGAGCGGCAGGCAGTGGAGAATCTCAAGCGATATTAAAGCATTTTGACTGGGGTTGCGTTCGCGTTGCGAACTTACCCCAGGCTAAAAACTGCTATTGCATTCGCGATTGAGTCGCAGCCTAGTTCGCTCCGGTTTGACACGCCGGAGCGTCGAATTGGCATAAAAGCAAAGCCTTTCACCCCTTCCGCTTTTTTGTCGTCTGGCTGAACTTCTTGGGACTTTTACTCATCCATAGTTCGGCCACAGCTTAAATATTTCAGGAATGCGCAATCGATCCTGAATGGATCGTAGAAAGTAGCCGGTGGTAAGCGAAACGCCACCACCGGAACCCCTATATTTGAATCGAATTTGACCTAGTACTTTTTCAATGATCTGCGGTATGCATCTTGATGTACTGCTTCACGCGGTACTTGCTTTGCGTAGACTCGCTGGTCATGTAGCGGATCTTTCCAAAAATGGGACGCTCCGGTCCCCATGCCCGATCGTATCGCCCGAGCACCCAGAAGATTCCGCTATACGAATTTGGATCGCGACCATCCAACGCATATTTGTTGTTGAGTTGGATCATGACCTGCAAGGCTTCTCGCGGAGATTCGGTCCATTGCAAGATCTTTTTCCCCCAGAGCATCCTCAGGTAGTTATGAATCCGTCCTTCGCGTACCAACTGGATCTGCGCTGCATTCCAAAGTGGATCGTGTGTCTTGGCTGCTTCCAATTGCGCTAATTCGTAAACGATCGGCCGAACATCCGAGGCATGATCATCGAGCGTCTTTTGGGCCCACGCGGGGAGCGACTCAAACCGATCGTAGTTGCGTTCTCGCCAACACATGTTGAAGCCGATTTCTCGCCATGTCATCAACTGGTCCATAAAGGCTTCCGCATCACCGCCCATGTTCCAGAAGCCGGTCATTTTCCCGTTGGGCTTATCCAGTTTCTCCTGCGCCCAATTCGCAGCTATCGCGGTTCGTTGAAAGACTTCATGGGGGCTGATGTGCCCGAAATGCAAGTAAGGGGAAAGCCAACTGGAGCCCTGCTTTTCCGGTTCGTTTCTCGCCTCGGCATAGTCGCTCAGTCGCTGATCGACAAACCGCGTGAGAACGTTGCCTGCCTCGACTGGCCCGCCCCTCTCATCGCAAATCGGAACCGAATGATCGATGGCAATCGAGTCCAACGAAACCGACTTCAGTTCCTTCGAAGCCAATTGGTTTTCCCAAACTCGCCACTGCGTCGTGAGGGCAACTGGCAACGCATCCAACTTTGGACATTGGAGTTCCGCGAGAGGGTTTTCCATTGGGAAGTCAGGCAAACCTTTGTAGACCTCCTTTTGCATATATCTGCGATACGAATGCGCGACCGTAAAAGTCCTGTCAGCACTTCTCATCGGCACGACTGTGTTGCTATCGACCAGTTCCATTGCACACTTCCAAGTGCTTGCAATCCTCTGAAAAAGCGCTGGGTGAAAAAAGCACGGAAAGTCGTCGGAGACTACAACGCATGCATGTGAAGCAAACGTTTCGACCAAACCTTGGGCTTCGTTTGCACGCGTTTCTACATAGCCGCAATAGGTCGCCCTGGTCTTTTGGATGGTAGCGGCATTATCATGCATGCCGTCCAGCAAAAACCGATGAAAACGATCGCACATCCACTTCCCGTTACAACGAATCGCCTCCAGCACCACAAGCGGCCTGTTTAAATGATTCGACAGCTCAACGGCCCGTTGAAGCGAAAAATTGAAGCGGGTCCGTCGAAATGCAGTCATCCAATAGAGAACAAACTTGGCTGATGGATCGATGGGCGATTGATTTAATGAGCGAATCCGAACGGTCGGTACCGGGGTAAGCGTTCTTGACTTCATGGATTTAGCGAGCGGTCCAGCGGATAGAAAAACGATTGCTCTGAAGCGAGCGGCAGCATGAACACCAGCTTAGCACGACGCGCGAGCTAGTGAAACGGACGCTGAGTTCACTAGCTTGGGCGTCGTGCTCCATCTTAACGGATCGCAAAGTGGGAAAGCCTGGCACCCCTGGTTAAATGGGAAGCCACAAGAATCGGATTTTGACAAACAAAACGAATTTAACGCGCAAGGGATGCCGATCAATAAAGACTTTCAACAGGGGATCAGCCCCGTTGATCGTATTGTCGATATTACCCGCCTACGAGAGAGCGTTCGGATGAATTATCGCGTTTCACAGCACGTCGGTTGTCACTGGTTCCAAGCTGCTTTGTTGGTCATCACAGGAATATTTTGCATTGTCCCATTCTCGCGTTCCGTCGTGGCTGCTGATCAATGGGGCCAAAAGCTTTTCAGTGAAACGAATCATCACTTCGGCACAGTCAGCCGAAACTCCAAAACAGAACATGCCTTTGTGATCGAGAATTGCTTTGAAGAGGACGTGCACATTGCTTCGGTCCGCAGCAGCTGCGGTTGCACCCATCCCGTTCTAACCAAGAGTACGCTGAAGACTTGGGAGAAAGCGGAGGTCATCGCTCAATTCAACACTCGCTCTTTTATTGGCACGAAGAATGCAGAAATCACGGTTGTCATTGACCGCCCCTATTATGCGGAAGTCAAACTCACTGTCGGCGGTACCATTCGTTCCGACGTCGTTGTTGAGCCAGGTGAAGTTCGGTTTGGAGATGTCGAGCTGGGAGAGGAAAAGACCGTCGACTTGAAGATATCGTATGCGGGCCGGCCAGACTGGAAAATTGCGGACATTCGCGGCAATAGCGATCAAATCGAAGTTCGATTGGACCCGATCCAGAGGAGCGGTTCACGAGCAACCTATGTCCTGCACATTACACTCAAGGACACCGCTTCTGTAGGCGACCTGATGGATGAATTGATTGTCGTCACCAATGATTCGAAAAATGATCAGTTCACTTTGCCGGTCAACGCACGGGTCATTCCACCTGTTTCTATCACGCCAACGTTTGTTTCTCTTGGGGACATAGGGACTGGAAAGTTGGCTCAAAACCGGTTGATCGTTCGCTCCAAAAAGCCTTTCTTCATCACAGGAGTCGATTGCCCAGATGGGCGTTTTGAGTTCAAAATTCCTGAAGGAGCGAAATCGATTCAGGTCGTCACTTTTACTTTTAAAGGTGAGTTGGTCGACGAAAGCGACACCGGCTCGCTCAAGCAGATCGTGAAGATCCAAACGTCATTAGGCGAAGACATGTCCGCAGAAGTTACCGTAGCTGGCCGCGTCGTGAATTAAAGGTTGCTAGGCTAACAGCGGCAACTTGCTCGTTGGCGTTAGTTTATATGAAGCAAGGCAATCTAGAATCTGTTGGAAACTTTCTTCGAAAAATCAACAACGGATTTCCTTCGCCAACTCCTGCACGCGAATGGAGCCACGGAGAGTCGATAAAATCCGTCGGCCAAGTCCAATAACTTCAAGAGTTACCACCGACCTTCAACAAAAGAAGGCATCAACCGTTACAACGCTGGTAAGCATTTCAGGACGGCTGGGGCTTGCCCCACCGTCCGCAGCTTTGGTGTTCTAGATTTATGTCGCCCGACCGCATGCTTCCGGATTCGTCGCATCGCCCTTGGCGATGCGACGAATCCGGAGGTGTCATTTTCATCACGCGGCCCATTAGAACACCAAAGCGGTGTCCGGTCGGGACAAGCCCGAGCCGGACAAAACGATAATTATCAAAAGTCGCTGTCGGTAAAAGTGAGTGCCAAAATTCGCACCTCCCCGACGCGACTATTGAAACGCAGCCTATCGTTTTCGTCGTTTGAAAGGCATCACTGCGTTGCCCCAGTTAGCGACGATCCGTTTGGCGACTCAACACCGAGTGCGCTGAAATCGCATTGAGAAACACTCGTCGAATGGCATCGTAACCACGGTCGTTGGGATCCTCAATGTTTTCATAGAACCAGTAATACGGATCATCAGGCATATACCTTTCATGTCCGCGTATTCATCGTCCGGATTTTGAAGAAGGCGGTTGTAGAAGGTGTGATCCTTGGAGCGGGCCCCTAACCCGGCCGTGATGCTATCTCCAATACCGATGACTCGGACTGGCTTATCCACCCATAGCTTGTCAAATCGCTCGCGAGCAACCTTGGGGCCAGCTGGCCCGCTGCCAATGGGTCTAGCAAGCATGAATTGGATATAGAAAATGGCGAACGAAACTAGGGCAATGCCGAAACCTAACAGAATGGAAAACCGCAACTGTTTTCGGGGCATCATTTTCTTGGTGAGAATCTCGGGCGATTCTTTCCTGTGGAGACGATTAGGCGACGGGCTTGATTTCGATAACCGGGAGCGCGAGCGCGCAAGATTTACAATCCGCCCTAGGTTTACGGGCTTGTTGGCTTCATTCTAACCCGATGCGTAACGGTTTGGGGGGTTAACATTCGCCTAGGCACTTTAAAATTGAGCTAGGGTTTTTCCATATCTTTGATACGCCAATCGAGGAACTGTTCCCAACCGGCTCGGTCGTGGCTTGTAACCGCTTTGAATCGGGCGTTTTTTTCGGGAGGGATGCGAGACAGGATATCCTTTGTCATCGTGAGCGTGCGTCGGCTTTCAGAAATCTTGCCAAGTTTCTTTTGCGCGTTCGCGATTGCGAGCATCGCTTCTAGCGATTCTGGCTCGCTCAGGAAATGCCTAGCTGTTTCCTGGTATGCCGCAATGGCTTCTTCGTAGTCTCCGGCTTCGAAAAGCAAATCAGCAACACCGAAGAAACTGTTGCGAAGAAAGTCTTCGGTGTTCGTGTTCTTCTTGGTTGGGTCGGTAATCGCAGTGATCTCGCGGACGATTTTGGCGTACGTTTGTCTTGACTGATCGAACAGCTCCTTGCGTTGCGACTTCCAAGCGGCCAAGGTGTCTTGGTTGGCGATGCGATTTTCTCGCAGTAGAATGTCAGGAAAACTGGCGGCCCTTCTGTAGGCATTTGCCATGGTATAAAGCATTTGCAGACGTCGAGGATCATTTTCAAATCGTGTTAGTCCCTCGTCGGTTCGATTGATTGCTTGAATGAGTTCTTTGTAGCTCTTTTCAAGCAACGAGATCGTATCGTACGATTTGCTTGGATCGCGGATCATGGCTTCGGAGGCTTGGTCGTGGAGTGCCAATCCGCGTCGATAAAGAATATCGCTCAAAAGGAACAGTGATTCTTTCCAGATGTGGCTTTCCGGCGTGAGGTCGCCGGAGAGATTCTCGCTCAGGAGATTCTCTGCCCCATAGTAATCCTCGCGCGCCGCTGCTAATTTTGCCGCTTCGAGTCTCGCGTCGTAAACCAAGGGGGTACTCGTGTTGCTTTCCAAGATTCGATTGAGCGATAGAGTCGCTAGTTCCGGCTTTTCCAGTGCGTTGTAGTTTCTCGCCATGATCAAGAGACCTTTGGGTTGGTTCTCTCTAGGTTCGTACCGAAGAAAATGGTTTTCCAATAGCTGGTTGCTTTTGTTATAGGCCCCCGCCATGCGGTAGTTTTCGATGCCGCGCCAGAGCAGGTCATTGTATTGAGGCATTCGCAACTGCTTCGACGCCAAGGCTTCGTAGGCTTCTGCTGCGGTGCCGAAATGAGATCGAACAACAGGGCTATCGCGTCCCGCATCCAATTCGTGTTTGGCCCATTGTTCGTACAGGCGGCTTCGAATGCGCAATCGGTCGAGTTCGTCACAAATAGGAAGTAAGTTGTCTGCAAACCTCGCTGCATCCTGATAGTCTTCCGAGTCGATCATCCTTTCCCCCGATGCAACGACTCTCTTACGTATATCCGACAAAGCCATCCAATCGTTGAGGTACCATTTGGCTTCGCCAAAGTTCTTGGTCATGTGTTCGAGAGTATCCGCTGCATCCGCGATTCGTTTGAGCTCGATTGAGCAATCGATTTCCTCAAGCCCACTGACCAGGCTTTCTGGCTCAAAGGGTGACGAAAGTCGTAATGCACTGAACGTGCTCACGGCCTGAGATAGTTCCCCAAGATCGCGAATCACGCGGCCTAATTCAAGATTGCTTTGTCGACGCGTCGACACAGACGTTTTTGGCGAGGCGAGAACGCGTCTAAAATCATCCATGGCTTTTTTAAGAAAATCCGTTCTCTCCGGCTCTTGAGCCCTTTCCGCAAAACGCTGCAAACAGCGTCCGTGAACCAAGTCAGCAATGGTACGAAGAGGGGAGTCGGCAGTGGTTTGCGCATGTAGATTGGCACATTTCTCGAATTCTCCCAATGAGTACAGCGCCTGCATCTCCTTGACCACGGTTCGTTCAAATTCGTTGGCCGTACTTCTCGGAAGGCTTCTCCAATGTTCAATCCTCGCTAACGCCGATTCGGGATCTTGATTTTCGAGAGAGATGTCGATGTCGACGAGTCGCTCGATCGCGTCGGCTCGGCCTTGAGGCCAGCGTTCAGCCGCAATCTCAAGGGGTGCCTCTGCTTCGTCCCAGCGAAACAGGTCGAACAAAGCCATACCCAGGTAGTAGTTACCCTGCCCCTCATGCCCGTCGGGGAACGACAAATCGCGACTCTTTTCTAAGTGCTTGACAGCCGCTTCGTTTTTTTGGCTCGCGATTCTGCGTTGGACGATATCTTCGGCTGCTTTGCGTTCGTTCACTCCAATCAGAAATTCACGCTTGGATCGATCCGCTTTTCTGTTCAACACTTTCGGATCAAGGGATTTGGCGATGCGAAACGACACGTCCCCCCCGCCTTTACGCAGAATCCGCATCGCGGTTTCCAATTTTTCGGTTGGGGTAGGCTCCGATCCAATCATGTAGATGTACAAACCCAGCACCGAGAATGAAGCTAGCAAAAGACCCGCGAGCCCCCCGATGACGACATTTCGACTGATACCCCGATGAGGCCTGCGAAGCCGACGAACCTCCGAATCGATGGGCAGGGTCTTGCGAGGAGGCTTGGAATCGTTCCGGTTCATGTTCTTACCGCCCTTAGACTCCCGAAATCATTCGCGACAACGCTGCCAAAGGAGCTACCATCACCAGCTCTCGCCAAACGGGATCAAACAGGATTCGAGCGGCGAATAATCCGATCCACAACACAATCGATCCCTCGCTCATGCTTTTCAGCAACTGGATGGAATAGACGTAGCCCGAACATTGCAACTGAGACGACTGGTCAAATTCAACTTCTGCCGCGTCGGAGAGAACCGATTCTCCCGCTTGGTCCGACACGGTCTCGTTGGTAATGACTTGAATCGAACCTAAATACTGAATGCCCTCGCGTTGCATCCAGTGAAGTGATTTTTCCATCTCAATTGAATCGCTAGCTGTTGCAGCCAATGACTTTCTCGATTTGGATGCTCCGCGATTGCCCCAGGTTTTCCGAATCGACGTTGTGTTAAGGCGTAGAGACAAAAGCCATCCCATCAAGAGTAGCCAAACCGCCAAAACCAATGTGCACAAAACGAAAAAACGAAATCCCGTTAATGGTCGAACCATCGGAACCATCCTAGGTGAACCCGTCATCGACACGAAACCTCTCGCCTTGACTTTGAGTCGATCGAGAGTCAGCAACATGGATTCGATGTTTTGGGATCGCGTTTGATTCAACTGACGCAAACTATCGAGCAATTGGAGTTGGACGGGTTGACTCGGGTCTGGTGCGCTGAACGCGGTCAATTGAAAAGGCGACGAAGCTCTTGGGTTTTCGTCTTGGACCACGTTTTCCGTATTTTGGTCCGTTTCGATCGCGTTCTTTTCCCTTTCGAGATCCAGCTCGATCCTTTTGATCGAGTGGGTACCTGACTCCAATAGCCAACGTTCCAACTGCAACTGTTTGTTAAACACGACGCACTCGGTTGACTCCAGGGACGGGATGGTCAACTCGTTCAAAGCCTTTTCGATTTCACGAAGATCACAATGTCTGGGGCAACGCAACTTGACACGGACAGATCGCAAATCAGAGCTGCCACTACGCGGTCTACTTTTTTCCTCCGGTTCCAATTCCAGCTTAGAAAACAAATCGCCTTGGGCCGATTCCGTTGGATTAGCTTTGCTTGCTAAAGCCTGAAGCATCGGCATTCGATGCTGAGAAATCGCGAGGTTGGTCGTTACCTGATATTCAAGTTGCTGTATCGGCAGCGAGTTGGCACCCCACAGGCTGAACGCGAGTGTTGCGATTAAGCAGACCCACGCAGCCTTGTCATGGGATGGCAGCCGTTTTTTGTGCATTCCCTGACCAAGCATGTTCACTTCGAATCTCTTTCCATGGATTGACCTCGTACCTTGTTGGTCATCTTCGGCTATCGGGCATTAGAAACTGAACAATTCGTCCCCTCAGCCTCAAAGGAAAATCTTTTGCAATCCGCAATCTCAACTTAAACTGCATAGCTCTACTTTGCCGATAACTCTGATTAGTGTTGTACGATGTCGGGTCCGTTCCCCTACTAAAATGCTAGCAATCGAAGCTAACTACCGATGGTTTTGGTGGCGTAAGAAACGTTTCCTCAAGGTGTGATTTTCTAATGAACCGATTGACTCTTCCAGTCTTGGGATTGCTTCTGATGGCAACGCTTTCGGCAGCAGGATGTAGCCTCTGCGGTTCTCCCTACAATGATGATTATGTCACTTTTGGCTCGCGAACTCCTCGTTTGGACATGAAACATGGACGAGTTGGCTCCATTCTCAGCGAGCCACAGCACGCGAGCCATACTTTTGGTTCCGAGTCGGCGGATGGAGTCGAGTACGAAGGGGACATGGAAGAGACCGTTCTTTCAGAAGAGGAAGCGATTTCGTTGGGGACGGAAGGTTAGAAGAGCAAGCCTAAGTTTATTGAAGTGTTTCGAGATGCTTGATGATCTTGTTCGTCAGCAACTTAAGGTCTGTTCCGAAAGCGTTTTGGAAGTCACTTACTCGAACGGTTGAAGCATAGTCTTCGAATGGAGGGAGATTGCCGACCTTTTGCAAGTAGGGTCCAAACTGTTGAGACCGTCGTTGTGATAAATAGGTCGTCATCGCCCAAGCTACCGTGTATGCATTTTCGAAGTCGGAATCGAATGCCTTATCATTTTGAATAACCCCCGTCACAATGCGTTGGATCGATTCGGGGCGTTTTGCGAGCAATTGCCAAGTGTGCTTTCTCGATGCTGGCCACAACGACTTTCCCTCGCGCGATTGTAGTCCGGAAAGCATGGGCGATTCGAACATTGTTGCCAATCCTTCAATGAGCCATAATGGGCTGGAGGCACGTCTTTGGTGCAACCCCATGTTGAAGGCAAGCTGATGCGTCGCTTCGTGACAAATGGTCATTTGCGTTTCCTGGGTGGGAGATTCGTCGGACTCGTAGAGCAAAATGCGATTGCTGTCCGAGAAATAATAGCCCACACTAAACTCAGGGAGTTTCACGCCGATGGTATGAGTGTATTTTAGAAACTCATGGCGAGATCCAAAGACGACGGCAATGAGGGGGAACTCGATTTCGCGAGTAAGCAGACCGTGCGTGGTGCAATACAATTTGAAAGAATGTTGGAGGCTTCGGAATCGCTGCGCCCAAGCGTTGATGTGCTCGGACTTTGCAACGATTAAATAAGGCGACTCGCTCTTCACCGCATAGTTCCGACCGAATTCGGCTCGCAAGTGCTGTGCTAGCTCATTCCGCTCGATACTTTTGAAACGATCTTTGAGAACGGTCTGTTGGACGATTTCCAGTTTTGGGATGCGTTGGATGGCACCATCATTTCTCATCAGCAGCAATTGATTCGAGAAATTTCCAATCGGGACTCCAAACGCAGTGGTATCTGACATTTGCACGGCCAGGATCGGAGGGCGACTATCAGAGGGGGCGTAATTGGTTCTTGACGTTGGCTTCGGGTCTTTTGGCGGAACGATCGAATTCACGGATGAGGTGCTTTTTGATTCCTCTGCGAAAGAAGCGGCAGTATGGGCTCCAACCAAATGACCACCAACCACAACGTGCCCGGCTGGCTCTGGCACATTTGCAACGAATTGACTTGGGCGAGTATCTTCTGCGCAACCCACCAAGAGACACACTAGTCCTGCAAAAACGCCCCTCATTGTTCGGGAGTTCGAGTTCATTATTCGGCAGGTCGAGCTCATTAATCGGCGGTTCGAGTTCGTTATTCGGCAGGGCGAGGCTCCTGCCGAGCCATTGCTTCGCCAGGAGTCTTGCTCTCCCATAGGTTGTTGGGTAGGCGCCGCCTTCTGGCAAAAGCATGCCGGACAAGCTGGCAGCAATTCGACAAGGTGCGGAATTCAGAGGATTCCTAGTTAGAATCTAGGTCAAGAAAGAGTGCCGACAGTGCTATTTAGGCAGTCCTTGACGGCGAGACAATTGTTGCTGATTGGTTTGAAACACGATTGCCGATTTTGCCGATACAGGTTTTGTGCCCCCAATGCTGGAGGTGCGTCTGTATTTGATTTATTAATTCAGTACCTGCCCCGTGGTTTTTGGGTTTCGTTTTATGAAGAACACTGTTCGACTTTGCCTCGTGTTGCACAACCATCAGCCAGTCGGCAATTTTGATGGCGTCATTGAACAAGCCTATCAAGACAGTTACCTGCCGTTTTTGAGTGTTTTCGAGCCCTATGAACACTTGAAGATTGCGTTGCATACGTCGGGGCCGCTGATGATGTGGCTGGCGGATCGACATCCTGAATATGTCGCTCGGGTGAAGGCGTTGGTTGCTGCTGGTCGGATCGAGATTGTTGGCGGCCCCTTTTACGAGCCGATTTTGACGATGATTCCCAGCAGGGATCGGATCGGTCAGATCTCCAAGTACACTCGATGGCTTCAAAATCGCTTCGACACAGCGGTGTCCGGAATGTGGATGCCTGAGCGAGTTTGGGAGAGTCAATTGACTCGTGATCTGGTTCCTGCCGGCATGCAGTATACGATCCTGGATGACTTTCATTTTCGCGCCGCTGGTTGGGATGATGCATTGTTGACGAACTACTTTCTGACCGAAGATGATGGGCATGTTTTGCGTGTCTTCCCGGGCAGCGAGCGGCTGCGTTATTTATTACCTTTCGCACCTGCTGCCGATACCATTGAGTACTGCCGCAGCGTGGCGAACCGAGCGCCAGGTTCCGTTCTTCTCTTTGGTGACGATGGCGAAAAATTCGGCACTTGGCCGAACACCAAACAGCATGTTTACGAACGAGGTTGGTTACGAGACTTCTTTGAGCAACTCACAGCCAATCGCGACTGGCTCTGTACTTCAACACCATCGGAAACGATCACAGAGACGCCACCTGCAGGTTCCGTGTACCTCCCAGACTGCTCGTACCGAGAAATGACGGAGTGGGCTTTGCCCGTAGAGCGTCAAGGTTCCTACGACTCGCTGGTACACGAATTAGAGTGTGACTCGCGCTGGCCGCAGATCAAGCCGTTTCTTCGGGGCGGGTTTTGGCGGAACTTCCGAATCAAGTATTCCGAAGCCAACGAGATGTACTGCCGAATGCTCGAAGTCAGTCGGCGACTTGAGTTTGCCCGTCGGAGCAATGGCGACAAATCTTTGCTTCCACAAGCAGAAGATCACTTGTATCGCGGTCAGTGCAACTGCCCGTACTGGCACGGTGCATTTGGGGGCATCTATTTACCACATCTTCGAAATGCAACTTACAACGAACTTATCGCCGCCGACAATTTGATCGAGCGTTCGAACGGCCGACACGGCGAATGGGTCGACGTCACCACCGAGGATTACAATAAGGACTTGTTCCCCGAAATTCGGTTGTCAAACGATCAGCTGATCGGCTATTTTGCGCCTGCTCAAGGTGGAATGCTCTATGAGTTAGACATTCGCGGCATAGAGCACAATCTGATGGCCACGATGCAGCGTCGGCCGGAACAGTATCACGCCAAAGTGAAGCAAGGCAACAGCCACGGTTCGAGCGAAACGGCCAGTATTCATGATCGAGTTGTCTTCAAGCAGCAAGGACTCGAAGACCTCCTTCAGTACGATAAATTCCCTCGCAAGTCGCTCGTAGATCACTTCTATGATCACGGTATGTCCGCGGAAGACATCCAACGTGACTCGGCCGTTGAACGCGGCGATTTTGCTGCATTGCCCTACGATGCCAAACTTCGCCGGGGCTCTGGAAAGATTCAGGTTCAATTGCGTCGCGAGGGGAATGCGTGGGGCGTGCCGTTGACGATCACCAAGGGGATTACGCTTTTTGCGGGCAGCCATGCACTCGAGATCACTTATTTGATCGAAGGTCTACCGCCAGGTCGTCCGTTCGACTTTGGTGTTGAGTTCAATTTCGCTGGCCTCCCATCGGGTGCAGATGATCGTTTCTTCTACGACGAGCGATGCGAGCGCATGGGCCATCTTGGCACTGTTTTGAACATTGAATCGACTGACTATCTGGGAATGATCGACCAATGGTTGGGAGCCAATGTTCAATGGACATCGAACCGCCCCACCGGTTTGTGGTGCTTCCCAATTGCTACCGTGAGCCAAAGCGAAGGCGGATTCGAGCTGGTGCATCAGTCGGTTTGCATGATCCCGCACTGGGTTGTACAGGGCGATTCCAATGGACGTTGGACGGTTTCGATGGATCTGGTAGTCACATGCGAACATGAGCCCAACTCACGCTCGTCGAAGCTTGTCGCGACCGAATTCGAGAGCCGGGCATTGGCCCATTAGTGGAGCGGCAGCAAGAAAGAGTACCGTAGCACGACGCGCAAGCTAGTGAAATGGATCGCTCATGCCAAAGTGCTTAGTACCGTAGCACGACGCGCAAGCTAGTGAAATGGATCGCAAATTCACTAGCATGAGCGGCGTGCCAGGTAAAGCGGAACCCGCCGCTCTACCTAATTTCAATTCAACTCGAAAGATAAAAACATGTCGGTATCCCCCATTGTTCAACAAACCATCGACATCTACACGAAATCGGAAACGGCCAAGTCTGATATCGCGACAGCGATCCTGGCGAAGCAATTGAATGCCGACAAACAACAGGGCCAGGCGGTCGTGCAACTGATCGAACAAGCAGCCGCGACACCAACCCGCGGCATCGATGTCAAAGCTTAGTGGGAACGGATAGATATCCACCCTAGCGATGAGCAGCGAGCGGAAGACAAGAAGTCCGCATGGCGTTCGCCGTGATTTGTTTTATAGGGATTTAAAGTCACCCGCTCTCGGGGAGGGTCGGGCCTTCGGCCTGGGGAGGGTGAACTGACTTTTGCATTCGTTGTTGGCACTTCACCCTCCCCTCGCTACGCTCGACCCTCCCAGCGGGAGGGTGTCTAGACCGGTCTCCCTCCCCTAGAGGGCTACACGGGGCACAGGGCAAGGGGCAAGGGGCGAGGGGAAAAGACGAGGGTAATGATAGGCGGCGTTAGCCGCGGTTCTCGACGAATGTCGAGCACTCTTGGAAACCAGGGCTATTGCACAGCCCGCTGAAGTTGGTACACCAACGGGCTATCGCACCACCGGCTGAGGCTGGTACACCAGCGTTTTCGCAAAGGAGATCATCAGAGTGAGTGTCAAAGTGAAGTGTTTTGTTTTATTGCTTGGAGTCCTTTTTGCTTTTGGATTGTCCACCAACATTGCCCAGTCGCAGTGGACACCCCAAGTTTTACCTGTCGAGTTGCAAGTGGGCTACGCGGTTCGAACGCTAGACCTGAGTGGCGACGGCAAACTCGATATTCTCATTGCGGATAGCAAACGTTATCTATGGCTAGAGAGTCCAACATGGCAGGTTCACGTAATCCACGCCACGCCAGAAGCCAAGAACGATAACGTTTGCATGGCTCCTTATGATGTCGACCAAGATGGAGTCGTGGATCTGGCAATAGGGCATGATTGGCAGCCTAACAACACTGCGTCCGGCGGTGAAATCGGTTGGCTCAAGTCGCCTAAGGATCCGCGACAGCCTTGGGCTTACACCAAGATCGCGGAGGAACCCACGACGCACCGCATGAACTGGGGAGACTTGAATCAGGATGGTCGAATGGAATTGATTGTGTTGCCTCTCAAAGGACGCAACACGACAGCACCGGCTTTCGATCAAGCTGCTGTTCGGTTGCTGCAGTTTGAAATTCCGTCGAAACCGAACACGGAGCCTTGGCCTATGAAGGTGCTGGATGAGTCAAAGCATGTCGCTCATAATTTCGAAATCGTCGACATGAACGATGAGGGGAACACAGACATCCTGACCGCCAGCTACGAAGGTGCCGTCCGAATCATGTTCACCAAAGACTTACGGAAATTCAATTACCCACAAGGGATGGGGCATCAAGGCACCGCTCCTGCACGAGGCTCAAGCGAGATTCGGCTCGGTCATTTGACGGGAGGAAGTAATTTTATTGCAACAATCGAACCTTGGCACGGCGATCAAGTCGTAGTGTATTCGCACGATCGAACGCGTGGACTTCGATTCATGCTCCGCAATGTGATCGACAAAGAGCTCAAGTGGGGACACGCGGTTGCTTGTGCCGACCTCGATTTCGATTCCGATGATGAGATCGTGGTTGGAGTTCGCGACGATGCGGCTCCACATCGATGCGGCATTCGTGTTTATGACTTCGCGGGCGAAAAATGGGACCGCACGCTTGTGGAGCCGGGCCAAGTTGCGGTCGAGGATATGGTCGTGGCCGATCTCGATGGCGATGGCCGCAAGGACATTATCGCCGTCGGCCGCGCAACCCATAACGCAGTTGTTTATTGGAACCGCCATTAGGTATCAAATCTTGGAAAGCATCCAGCAACGAGAAATTCAGGTTTTGCGTTGAGAAAGTCGTCAAGACTTTCGGCGGAATCCTCTATGCGACCGATATTCTTTCCCCGTTTCGATAAAAAAGAGACCATGTCGTTGCATTCCTAGTCGTAGAGTACAGACCACCCAATCCTGTCCAGGCGCAGGAAAGCCACAAAATATTGACACGGCGGTCTGTTTGATTGTATAATGCTGCGTTTCCTTGCTAACAATTTTTGTAGCGCCCACCTTGTAAACTCAAAAACCGCATCGCCGGCTCGATCTCGAATCGCGTCGGCGTTTATTTATTGGCCAATTCGATAACGATGAATCTGGCAGGAAACGACAGGTAATGAATTGAATTCGACCAAGGACGCAATTGCGAAAGCGGATACGCTCATCGAGGCGATGGGATGGATCAGAAAGTTTCGTGGCAAGACGACCGTCATCAAACTAGGCGGATCGTTGATGGCCAACCCAGACGCGATGCGTCACACGCTACTCGACATCATTTTCATGGAGACGGTCGGGATGCGACCTGTGGTTGTGCACGGCGGTGGCCCATCCATTAACAAAGCCATGGAAGCAGCAGCGATCGAGCCTGTTTGGGTTAAAGGGCGTCGTGTGACGGACTCGCGAACTCTCGAGATTGTTGAGAATACGTTGGCCTATGAATTGAACGAGCAGCTTACCAACGAAATCGAACGACTGGGTGGTCGCGCGATGAACCTCAACTTCCGCACCACCAATGTTTTATTCGGCGAGAAACTTTTGCTGGACGAACCAGGCTCGGAACCGCTTGATCTGGGCTTCGTGGGCCAAGTCACAAGTGTGGATCGTCAAACCATCGAGGCCTTGTCCTATACCGAACAAATCCCCATCATCCCCTCGATGTGCATCGATTCGCTGGGCCAAAAGTACAACGTCAATGGCGATACCGCTGCCATGGCAGTAGCCGAAGCCTTGGGCGCCGAAAAACTGATCTTCATCAGCGACGTCAATGGCGTACGGCGCGACAAGTCCGATCCAAACAGCGTGATTCATTCTCTTACGGCAAAAGAAGCTCGGCAGCTGATCGAAGATGGCGTCATTGCGGGCGGCATGATTCCGAAAGTAGAAGCATGCTTGTCGACGTTGGATCGCGGCGTCGGCAAAGTGCACATCATCGACGGCCAAGTACGTCACTCACTTCTTCTTGAAATTTATACGACAGCAGGGATCGGTACTGAGATTATTCAAAACCGACAGTCCAACAAAATATGAAGCATCTTTGTTCGCTGTTCGACTTAAACGTCGACGAATATCACGACATCCTCGACCTTGCCGATTCTATAAAACGAAAACTTGGTCAAGGTTATCGTCCGGACATCCTCAAGAATCGCAATCTTGCTCTTCTGTTTGAAAAAGCTAGTTTGCGAACGCGAGTCAGTTTCGAAGCAGGCATGATCCAATTGGGTGGAGCTGCGATTTATTTGACCAACGACGTAGGCTGGCGAGAGCGAGAGACTATCTCGGATTTCGTACGCGTGCTGGCTGGGTACTGTGATTTCGTGGTTTGCCGCGCCATCTCGCAGTCGACCGTCGACGAACTTGCCTCGCACAATGTCCTGCCTGTCATCAACGGCCTGACCGATCAATCGCACCCCTGTCAGGCGATGGCGGACATGATGACGATGCGGGAGTTCTCGGGTGGGAGTCTTCGTGGAAAACAGCTCACATTTGTAGGTGATGGCAACAACGTCGCTCGTTCACTTATGAAGAGCGCTGCGATTTGTGGGATGAAATTTCGGATTGTCGGGCCTGCGAAGTACCATGTGGAAAAACCGCTAGTCGATCGCATTCGATCCCATTTCGGTCAACTCGACTTCGAACAGGGGACCGATATTGCGGCGATGGTGCGCGAAGCGGACTTCGTCTACACCGACGTTTGGACCAGCATGGGACAGGAGGCCGAAGCCAAAGCCCGAACGACTGATTTCTCGCCTTATCAAATCAACTCGGCCATGATGAAAATGGCCCCCGGGCATGCCAAAGTCCTGCATTGTCTGCCGGCACGTCGGGGGTTGGAAATCACAGACGACGTGATCGATTCGGAAAGCAGCATCGTTTTTCCACAAGCCGCGAACCGAATGCATTTGCAAAAAAGCCTTTTGGTTTGGCTCGGAATGCAAAATGGATTCGTGCAATCCAGTCAACTCGACTAAACTAGGTGGCGAAGACTTCCTCCCCTCCGTCTGTTCCACCGCTAGTCGCTCGTTCCATGGAAAACCTATCGGCATCGACCCTGGATTTTAACTTGGATTTGGTATCTCCTACTGAGATGCTTACCGCTATTCGATTGCATCTGGAGAAGATCGCTCAGGTTGATTCCGAAGATGCCACGTTGCCGCCAGTCTCGATCAAGATCGTCGGCGCGAAAAGCCATGATTTCATTGGGGCGGGTATTCGAGGTGTAAGCGAGATCACGGTTCACGGTTCGATTGGTGATTTTGGCCTTTGTTCTTTTGGGGATGGCCAATGCCATATAGACGGGAACGTTGGTGATTTTTTTGGTCATTCGATTGCGTCGGGCGTTTTGGTCGTCAATGGCAACGCCGGAAATGCAGTGGGCGCCTTGGGCGCCGGTGGCCTCATCGCAATCTATGGAAATTCGGGCGATCGAACTGCGGTGGGAATGCAGGGCTCTGATGTCGTTGTTCGCGGATCGGTTGCCAACTATGCCGGATTTGGTATGCAGAGTGGAACGTTGGTTGTAACGGGTTCTGCAGGCCTTCATATAGGGCACGGGATGCGAGGCGGAACAATCTACCTGCGAGGTGAGGCCGGTTCAATCAGCCCTGACATCGAAGAGCAACGATTAAGGGAGCCCGATCGGCTCAAAATAGGGATGATGATGCTCAAATCGAACATCGAAGCTGCAGGCAAAGAGTTCCGAGTCTTTCGAACAACCCGCGCTGGAGAATAACATGTCCGAAAAATCGAAGTTAGGCTCTTTGCGATGTGAACCTTTGCTAGCCAGAATCGACCCCTTGATGCGAAGCGAGTCGGGGGTCGCCTGCAATATTCCGACTTCCAATAACAGCGATGACCTGTTGCTAGACGCCCCATTGTTCACCCGCTTGACCTCCGACGCGAATCTGTCGAAATTGGCCAAAAGGCAACTTTTGTCAGAACTCGATCGCTTTGGGATTGCATGGCTTGGCGACGCATTGCCGCCAGTGGATCGCAATCCAAAGGAACCGCAGCCAGGGTCGCTAGAAAGGCTGAAGCGTATCGCGACCCTACAACAGGACCAGCCAATCGATGTCGAGTCGTTTCAGGGTGCGGCGGCGATTGAATTGCAGTTGGTCGGTCGCCCATTTCAAGTGTTAGCCAATTCCAGAAGATCGCGTTGGACGCCAGGCCTGCCCGTCGAGATCACCGACTTCGAGCAGGTTGCCAAACGCGTTGAGGTACTGCGTGTCCTCAGTGAAAGAAAGCTTCCAATCGGGGCTGCGGTCGCGCCGGGCGCGGTTTACGAAGACCTGCGATTCCTGATCGATAGCGGTTTTGATTTTCTGACGCTCTTGGTTGACGTTCAATTTGGAATGGCTGCGGGGAGTAGTCTTCAGTTGGCATCGCTCGATTTGACGTTAGAGCAATCGGCCAAAGCGGTACATGATTCTGGCACCAAAACAAAACTTCTGGTTTCTGCCAATTTGTTGGATGGAGTTTCGATGTACCGTTGCCTACAACTCGGTGCGTCGGCGATTTCGATCGATGGGTTCTTGGCCAAAGCCAAACCACAGGAAGTCGCGACGGCAAAAGACACCTTCGGTTCGGTACTGAGCTCGTATGTTCCTGCCGCATCCGTTTCGACGATGGCATGGGCGGGGCAAGCCATAGCGGGGCTTGTCGAAGAGTTGCAAGATTGCGCAGAGTACTCAGGCGAGACCTCGGCATAAAGGTATATCGTTTTCACAGTCAGCCGTAGGCGTACTGGACGAGGAACGGAGTACACCTACGGCTGACTGTGAAACAAATCTTGGCTTCATGCGCCGAACGCAATGGGGCGAGCGGCAGCAAAAAAACGAATGTAGCACGACGCGCAAGCTAGTGAATTGGATAGCGGATTCACTAGCTTGCGCGTCGTGCTGGAAAGCGAGGATTCACTAGCTTGCGCGTCGTGCTAGACATGTTGTTTCACTAGCTTGCGCGTCGTGCTAGACATGTTGTTTCACTAGCTTGCGCGTCGTGCTAGATTTGTTGTTTCACTAGCTTGCGCGTCGTGCTAGACATGTTGTTTCACTAGCTTGCGCGTCGTGCTGGAAAGAAAGCGATAGAGTGGATTTTTATTTTGTGTGAATCCA